>DATKYQ010000091.1:0-121649 GCA_035528415.1 Myxococcota bacterium
CGGTTCCCTTGTCAAGCAAAATATACACATTTACATGGCTACACAATTCACTTCAAATTGACGCGTAATCAGCAAAAGGACACACTACTACTGGACTTCAGCCTTGTTGACTTGTCTTGGTTATAGGGAACTTCGGTCTAACGCGAATCGAACAGGTCCGAAGCAGCCGGGGTAAGCAGAGGGGGACGTTGGTACATTAAGAACATTAACTCAGCTTTAATATTAATGTTCTTAATGTACCAACGTCCCTCTCTATTTTCCTATTTCGGCTTGCGGCGCTGCCTGGTCCCGGTCGTTCTGCGCACACCTTGCACGGGATCGACGACATCCAGAAAAGGGAAGCGGTTGAAATCCGTGTCTCGAGTGTAGATCGTCTTTATCCCGTGTTCACGCATGAGAATGGCAGTGCGCGCATCGAACACCAGGTTGCCCCGGATGTCGGGGATTTCGCCGAAAACCTCCGATGCGACTGCCTGATGGCGTTCGGTAGGAACCAGAGGGGTGAGGCTGGGAGAGGCGAGGGTCGCCTCGATAAATGCCCACGCATCCGCCGGCTTGAACGGATTGCGAAATACATTTCGGTGTGTCGAAACCCTCAAAAACTCATACACAATGCCCCATGTCAGGTGCCATGGCGACGCTTGTCTGCGCCAGGATTCCAGAATGTCTCTGCACTTCGAATGGTCGGGCGAATCCGCGTCCGCCGCGTAGAGCAGGATGTTTGTGTCAACCACGAACACCGTCAGCGCTCCATGACCTCGTAAAGGGCATCGCGATTGGCCACGTCGACCCTCGCTCCGCCGCTGTGAAACTTGGGAAGAGGCGCCAATGCCGCCTCATTCTTCGGTTCCGCAAGCAGTTTGCGCAGAGCGGCTTCGACAAGTTCGGACATGCTTCGCCCCCTCTTGGCCGCTTCCCTTCTCAGGCGTGTCATGGTCACTTCGTCTATATTGAGTGTCGTTTTCATATGGTTAACCATATAATCAATATGGCTGTATGTCAAATATATATATCCCCCCCTAAACTTGCTGACCGGCACCCCTCCGTCGCGGGCTATTTCGCGGAAGGTTTGGAAAAGCGCAGCAGTGCCCAGCCGGCCAGGCCCGAGATCAACGAACCGGACAGGGTGCCCAGCTTGGCCACGTCTTCGAGCGGCGAGCCGGAAAACGCCAGCCCGCCGATGAACAGCGACATGGTGAAACCAATCCCGCCCAGCACGGCCACGCCCCACAACTGGCGCCAGCGCACCCCGGCCGGCAGCTCGGCCAGCCCCAGCTTGACCGCCAGCCAGGCCGCGCCGAAGATGCCCGCCTGCTTGCCTACGACAAGCCCGAGCAACACACCAAGAAAAACCGGGTCGCCCACGGAGGCGCCCAGGTCGGCGCCCAGGGTCACCCCGGCGTTGGCCAGGGCGAACAGGGGCATGACCAGGAAGGCGACCACCGGCACCAGGGCGTGTTCCAGGCGTTGCAGCGGCGCGGTCGAGCGCTCGATGGCCTGCTCCAGGTCGGCCAGCAGGTGCTGCTGGGTCTGGTTGAGGAATACACCCAGATGGGCGCGTTCCTCCCGCTCCAGGGAGTCGATCAGACCGTGTGTCCGGCGGGCGAACTCCTCGCGCCGAATGCGGGTCTTGGCCGGAATCGTCATGGCCATCAGCACGGCCGCCAGGGTGGCGTGGACTCCGGATTTGAGGAACGCCAGCCAAACCGCCATGCCCAACAGGAAGTAGAAGACCGAGTTGCGCACTCCCAGCCGGCTGGCCAGGATCGCCGCCAGCAAACCGAGTCCGCCGGCCGCCAGGCTGAACAGCAAGATCGTGTCGGTGTAGAAGACCGCGATGACCACGATAGCGGCCAGGTCGTCGACGATCGCCAGGGCGGTCAGAAAGATTTTCAACCCCAGTGGCACTCGGTCGCCCAGCAGGGCCAGCACGCCCAGGGCGAAGGCGATGTCGGTGGCCATGGGTACGCCCCAGCCAGCCCGGCCAGGGCCGCCGGCGTTGAATGCCGTGAAGATCACCGCCGGCAGCACCACGCCGCCCAGGGCGCCGGCGATCGGCAGGGCCGCTTTGCGCAGGCTGGCCAGCTCGCCGCCCAGCACCTCGCGCTTGATCTCCAGACCCACCAGGAAGAAGAACATGGCCATCAGGCCATCGTTGATCCACAGCAGCAGCGGCTTGGACAGGGCGAAGTCCCCGGCGCCGACCGTCACCCGCATGTCCCGCAGCGCTAGGTAGCTGGCCGCCCAGGGCGAGTTGGCCCAGACGATAGCCGTGGCCGCGGCCGCCAGCAGCAAGATGGCGCCCGAGAGTTTGTGGCTGGCGAAGGCCCGGATGGGTTGCAGCCAGAAATCAATCGGTGGGTGATCCTCGTTCAAATGTGGATTGGGATCCATGCTTGAGGTTCCCCCTTAGTCTCCCGGTATCCTGATACCCATCGGCAGGCCTGTCAAGGCACAGGCCGAAAGCATAGGGGGACGTTGGTACATTAAGAACATTAACTCATCTTTAACATTAATGTTCTTAATGTACCAACGTCCCTCTCTATTCCTCTCTATTCTCTCTCAAGCGTGTCATGGTCACTTCGTCTATATTGAGTGTCGTTTTCATATGGTTAACCATATAAGTGATATGGCTGTATGTCAAATATAGGTGGTGGGGCCCCACCTCTCGCTGATTTTCGAAATACTCAACTTGGTGTGTGTTTTTTTTTCTCTTATGGTCTCAGAAATCTGGCGGAGGCAAAAGGATAATTATTCCGATGCCCACACCCAGGCTGAAGACGTTGGCGAACCGCAACCGTTGAAGACTTTTATTTTTACATATCATGTTGCGCTGCAACTCTTACCAATTCACCCTGATCAAGGCGGCAGATTCGCCAATCATTGAGTACGGTCGCACCCAGACCCTGGTAAAAGTCGATCGCAGGCTTGTTCCAATCTAGCACCATCCATTCGAAGCGTCCGCACTCGTTCTGGATTGCTATATCGGCCAGGTAAGCCATCAGGCTCTTGGCAATACCCTTCCCGCGAAAGTCGGGGTTCACATACAAGTCATCCAGCCATAGGCCGCGCTTTCCCAGCATGGTCGCAAAGGAAAAGAAATAGACGGCATAGGCAGCGGGCCGGCCATCGGCAAAGGCAAGCAAAGTATGCGCCGCCGGGCGCTCACCAAAGAGAGACTCCCGCAGGATCTCCTCGCTAGTACTGACTTTGAGCTTTTCGAATTCAGCCATCGAGCGTATAAACGACAGCAACAAGGGAACATCGTCGATAGTTCCGGCACGTACTTCAATCTTCAGATCCTTAACACCGAGCTTCATTCTTGAACTCCGGGTAGCCCCTCGCTCATTTCTTACTCATGAGGTCTCGGGCAGGCCGCGCAGTTTAGAACCTTGGCAGGTATTCTTTGAGACGGGCTTGGTCGTCACCTTCAAAAGAGACGAACTGCCCGCCGTGTCGATGTCCGTTATCGCACTTTTCGTTCCAGACAATCTTGCTCCTACACCGAATCAGATCGTTGGGCTCCTTGCTTCGCAAACTGATACGCACATCGACCAAACTGCCTTCTTTGATTTGCCCGGGAATTACGAAACAGGTACCATCGTAAGACAGATTTTCCGTCCAGGTGTCATAATCTTCCAAGGTGCTGACCGTGACCCGTAAACGAACCCGATACCGAACACAGCGCCGATGATAGGGATAGCTTTTTTTCTTGTCGTCGATCGTATCCGTCATAATGTTCCCTTATACACGAATGGGGCCCCTCTTGAAACCTCTTTCCTGTCCTTACCCGTTACCCGATTTTACGTAATCCCCACCAATTCGAGCAGCTTCAACGCGTTGGTGGTAGGCGCCACTCCCTCTTTCAGCTTGTAGTCGAACACCATCTTCGAGCCCTCCCCGATCTCCTCGTATGACTCCGAGAAATGAAAAGGACGGCATGCTTCTGAGAGCTCCTGGGCGTCCGCTAAGCTGAGATCGTGGGTGGCGATGGCACCAATCGCCCCCTGCTCCAGCAGGTGGCCAATCACCCTCTTCACCGCCACCTGGCGCTCGGAGACGTTGGTGCCAAGCAGGATCTCATCGAACAGGTAGAGCACAGTCCGGTCTCCGTCTTCGCTTTGGTCCCGGGCCAGGCTCACGATTTCCTTGATCCTTTGCAGTTCGGCCATGAAGTAGGACACTCCGTCCTCGAGAACATCGTGGATCCGGAAGCTAGTGCCAATCGCCAGGCTGGACATCCGGAACGACCGTGCACACACTGGTCCGCCCGCCTGAGCCAGCACCGCGTTCATCCCCAGGGCCCTCAACAAGGTGCTTTTTCCGGACATGTTCGAACCGGTGATCAGAAGAAACGATCCACTCGGGCCAATGGTCACGTCGTTCACCACACAGGCGTCCGGATGCAGCAAGGGATGCCCGATGCCCATGGCCTCCAAGCGTGTGTCGCCGTCATCCAAGATCTCGGGCAGCGCCCAGTCGGGGTGGTCGCGCTCGAGCCCGGCCAGGACACATAGGGTTTCGATCTCTCCCAGAGCCCTGAGCCAGCCCCGGGCTCGTCTTCCCGCCCGGCGCTGCCAACCTTCGAGAGCACAAAGAACGTGGACATCCCAGAAGAAGAACGCCTCTAGCAGAAAGTGAATCATATAGTAACGGGCCTCGGCATATCCGTTGAACTTATCGAGCCGCTCCATCTGCCGGTGGGCGGATACTCCCTCGGCCTCCATCGACTCCTTCAGGCTGGAGAGCGTCCCGGAAACTAAAGGCGCTTCGCCCACCAAGCGGAACAGGTTCGCGTACACTCCGAACGCGCGGCTGCTCCAGTCGACGCGCACCAGGATGCTTTTGATCCGCCCGCCCACAGCCCTGCAGAAGATCAGGCTGACGAGCGCCAGGACGATCCAGGGCGCTGCGGTCAGGAACCCGGCGATGTTCAGCCCCAGCAGGGCGAAGGTAATCAGCGGCACCACGCGGGCGGTCCAAACCAGCCAGCCACGCCCCGACAACCAGGGCCGGCCTTCGGCCCATTTCAGAAACGGTTCCATGTCGTGGGCAACTGCGGGCAGGCCCCTGCCCGCAAGCTCCATTTCCTGGCGCCAGTCGAGCAACGGGGCCAACTCGCCCACTGCTTTTTGCCTCTCCCGGATGGTGTCAGGATCCGCCGGCTCGAGCAGCCATTCGACCAGGACCGATCTCCCGTTCGGCGTACGGGGAAGGCCGAGCAGGCGAAGCAGTGAGGCCCGGTTTTCTTCCCGGTGGAACAGGTCGAGGTCCCGGGCGACCGGGTGATCGGCTTGGTCCGACGGGACAACCGGAGCCGGCAGCCGGTCCCATTTGCGCTCCAACCTGAGCGCGGCTTCTTCGTTGATCTCGACCAGAGTCCTGTGCCGTCTGGCTGCCCGGATGACATTGTCGTGAAGTCTGGCCACCAGGAAGAAAGCGCAGATGCTCAGGCCGCAGAGCCCCAGGGGCCAGATTTCCACATTGGACAGATCCCACAGGCCGAGGAAGAGCAAGGCCGCTATCCCGAGGGCGATGATCATGCGCACGAGCGAAAGCCGGCGGGAGCGGTTTTCGAGTTCCTGGTGGAGGCTGCGGTTGTGCTCGATGCGCCCCGCGTAGAGTTTACGTATCTTGTCGCTCAGGGGAATCCGGTCCCCGTGTTCTTGCTCGGTCATCGGGTTGCTTCCTTCCGGATGGAGTGTGCCTTGCACCGGAAGTTTTGGCAACTACAGGGGCACTGGCTGCAAGGGCGAACAGATGTCCTTCACCTTGAGAGACAGATCTCGCCGGTTGAGCATCGGTTGTCTCAGGCACTTTAATCCATCGGGGCAATCGGAATCATCATCGCAGGTCGTGGTGCAGTACCGGTAGGGCTGCGCTCGGGTCTGAATGCAAAAGGTCCCGAACCCGAAGCAATCCCAGCTACCCGAACACTCTTCCCCGACTCCCTTGCCGAACACAAACCACAGCAGAAACGCGGCCACCAGCAGGATCGATACGATCACAGCCAGCTTCACATGCGGTTTCTTCATAAACCTTTGAATATCCACGAATCGAGAGTCCTCCCGTGGGCCATCATCCGGCGTCATGAAGCTTCTTTGACTCGACTTGAATGCTATCTGCTCTTTATACCGCAGTCTACCCCGGATCGAGCGTCGGACGGGTACACTAGCCCCCAAAAAGCTCGACGCTAACCGGCTCGACCCACCAGTGGTTTCCCTTCTTTTGCAGAGGCTTGAAAAATGGGCCGGGATTGTGGCGGGTATACCCTCCACTTTGCAGGCCTGTGTTCGGAATAGTCGATTTGAAATCACTGTCTGTCCGGTGGGTTAGCCGATCCGTCCTTGTTGGCATACATCCTGCTCATACACGGGCGGATTGGTGTAGCTGCCTTTCCTGGGAGGTTCGCTTTATGAGAACACTGTTTTTGGCCTTGGCTGTCCTGCTTCTGCTTGGAAACCTTACAGGATGCGCCTCTTACGGGGACGGGCCCGGGGACGAGGAGATTGGCCGGGAGGCGGACGGCGGAGGCGATCCCGGGGCGGACCTGTTGGACGGCGGCGCCGATCGTGCCGCGGATATGGCCGGTGACGCAGGAAATCCGGATTGTCCGGTGTACGTTGCCGCCCTGGCCGATTGTCCTTACCAACTTTTTATATCAACTACCGATCCCAGCGCCTGCATGCAGTTCCGTTGCCTTGCGCAACGCTGTAAGTCGAACTCCGACTGTCCCCTGGGCGGCGCACTGGAGACCGGCCCTGTGTGCGCGGCCGGTAACTGCGTCTTTTGCGTAAACGACAGCCAGTGCGCGGCAGACATGATCTGTCGTGCGGGAAGATGTATAACGCCCAAGACGGATGACTGCACTCCTGCGGGTTCTTGTTCGCAGTCGGGCTGCTCAATGGTGGAGCCTTCCGAGGTTCCTTGCCCGGTTTGTGTCTGCGATTCGATGTTCCAACACGAGTGTACGACCGATACCGACTGCCTGGTTATCTCGCATTACCCATACCGTCGCTGCCTGTACGGCCGCTGCGGTGACTGCTTGAGCGACGACGATTGCCAGTGGGGACAGTGCTTGCCCCCAGGTCTTTGCAACCTGATGGAACCAAACCCCGAGGTGCTCTACGGCACATGGCTTTTGGGCATCGCTGCCGGGATGGATCACTTCTCATACTTTCGCTTCGAACCCGACGGCACTTTGCGACGGGGACGATACGAGATTGGCGGGAGCTTTTCCGACGATATTCCTGCTTTACCCTGCTGGCCTCGGGGAGAGATCCATTCACCCCTTTTGGGAAGCTGGGAGCCGGAAATCACCAATTCCGGTTTCTTGTTTATCCGCATGTCACTGAACATTTCTTGTGACTCCGGAGAAGGATGGACCGCCCGCTTCGGCGTGGAGCTAACCGACGACGACTCGCAGGCCTGGTTCCGCAACGTCGACGGCGATTACGACATGCAGGCCATCCGAATGCCGTCCGATCGATGCAGCGACGATTTCTCGGTTTGTGAATTGCCCGATATCTACTGATGTAAAACAGGTGGGAGGAGAAGACATGAGTGGAAAATATTTTTTGGTGATTCTGGTTCTTGTGGCTGGCTGCGGCTATTCGACATCCGGTCCTAATCCCGGGCCCGATCCTGTGTTGCCCTACGCTTGCGGTCAGGATTTCGCTTTGACGTTCCAGGAACCATTTTTGATCATGGACCGGCCGGCCCAGTTCATCTCGTTCTCCGCCGATTGCGGAAGTTGCCTTACCATCGAGGCGGACAGCGGGATTCTGCGCCTGAGCGATCTCGAAAAGCGCACCACGCTCGAAGTGGACAGGACTGTGTACACCGCCCAGTTTACCAAGGATTCCGAGCGGGTGTTGTTTTTCAAACAAACCGATCAGACATTCGAACTGTTCGTGGCCGGAAAACAAGGGGTATTCAAGATCGACTCCAACCTCAACCATACTATGGTGCAGGCCCCCGACGGGAAATCCGTCGCCTACCTGAAAGACTATGACAATGAAACCTACCTGGCCGACCTGTACCTGGCGCGGCTGGACGTCTCGCCGCCGACGGTCGAAAAAGTGGCCGGGCTGGTGATGGGCTCTCCCTCGTTCACGGCGGACGGAAAGCGGCTGGTATTTCTTTCCGATCCGGTGGCACACACGCAAGAGGCACCCGACTACACCTGCAACTGGAACACGGCCGGGTTGCGCTCTTTCTCGATCGATGCTGGGTCGCTTACGACGGTCGGCCGGGACATCCTGGCCTGGTCTTTCCTGGTCGCGGCCGACGGCCGGCGGGTTTATGCCACCACCGACTACGACTGTGTCGACCAGACCCGGGTTCTTCGCAGCTTTTCGCTCAGCGGCGGATCCGGCCGCACGCTGTTGCCCGAGACGACCTCTTCATTCGCCCCGTCGGACATGCTCGAGATTCCCGAACTGGGGTTCTTGGTGAATGCGATGGTGTCCTACGGGGACGATCCGGCCGATTACCGTTCGGAATTGTGGGCCACCAGGACGGACGGCTCAGGCACCCGGATGCTCGCCGAAAACGTGATGTCCAACATGCAGACCTGTATGTACTTCATTCCTTACATACTCGCCGCCGACAACATTCTGCTCTACCTGCGGCGCGAAACCTACGACATCATGGCGCTGGACCTCGACGACCGGGACGGCTGGACGTTGTCCGAGGGCGCCTTCGGGCTCTACGTCAATCTTTCGCCCGACGGCCGCAGCATTCTTCATCTGAAATCCACAGACCGCGACGGCCCGGCCGACCTGATGCTGACCGAAATCGCCTCGGCCAAGCAACGCGTGCTGGGTCACAACCTGATGTCCGGCGCTGGGTTCGACTGGAGCCCTTCCGGCCGGCGGGTGGTCTTTTTCACCGACAACAGCGCCACCGGCCAACCCCGCACGCTTCACGCCGCCGCCGTGGATTCACAAGAGACATACGTCGTGGCCGACGACGTCCTGCCCGGCTGGCTGTGGGGCCAGGACTACGCTCTCCACCCGGGCGGCCGACTGATCGCCGTCCAGCGGATCGGGGGATTGTTCCTGCAGCTCATTCCCTGAGAAAAAAGCAGAGAACAGGAGAACAAATGGAATTTGTTATTTTGTTATGACCGTCTCCTAGTTTCCTGGAGTTTCACGCCACACATCTCTTATACAGCGATAAATCGCGTTCCGAAAAACAGCAAAAGATCACATCTAGTGAACATTCGCTGCCCTTCAGAAAGTCCCTTACTGTGCTGACGGCGATCTCGGTGGCCTCCTCAATTGGATAACCGTAGACACCGGTGCTTATCGCCGGGAAGGCAATTGATGTAACTCCGTTCTCCTGCGCAACCTCCAAGCACCGCCGATAGCAGCTAGCCAACTGGGCGCTTTCTCCGGCATTCCCGCCGTGCCACACGGGTCCGACCGTGTGGATGACGTGCTTCGCAGGCAACCTGTACCCTTTGGTGATCTTGGCCTCTCCAGTGCTGCACCCGCCGAGTAATCGACATTCGGCCAACAACTCGGGCCCCGCTGCGCGATGGATTGCCCCGTCTACTCCGCCGCCGCCCAAGAGCGAAGCATTTGCCGCGTTTACGATAGCGTCAACTCGGAGAGTAGTTATGTCCGCCTGTATTGCTTTCATTTTTCCTTTCGGGTGAAGGGGGCTAGTTTCATGGCCGCCAAGGCCGTCGCTCCGAGCGCCAGGCCGCCGCCGTGTGGCGCACGCCCGCAGGCGCAGCCTTCTTGGGGCGTCTCCGGCTCGGGGAGCGGCCTCATGAACTGGCAGACGAAGTTCCTGTCGGATGATGAGCCCAGCAAGAGTTCCTGGGCATCGCCGTTGTACATCTGCCGGCCGGCTTCTTCCCACTGGCGCCACTGCTCTCCGTTTATCTTATGATAGGTCTGCATGAAACCGCCGGTGTAGACGCGGTAGAGATTGTAGCCGCCGGGGTAATGAATGGAGCAGGCGGTCTCGATGCAGGGCACGTCGCCCAGCTCGGGTTGGTGCGTGACGATGTTGCGGTGGCTGTGCCCCGAGAGGATGGCGGCAACATTCTTCTCCCGCTCGAGCAGCGAGAAAAGCCGCTGCTGATCTTCGGTAAACAGTGTGAAGATGACCGAGGCTTCGTCGGTCACCGGATGGTGCAGGACTACAAACAACCTCTCGTCGCCCAGGTTGTCGAGCTGATCCGCAAGCCAGACCCACTGCTCCTCGCCTACCTCGGGAAAGCCGGTCGCCAGGTTCGAGGAATCGAGGATGGCGAAACGCGCTCCCTGGTGCGAGAAGGCGTAATGCGTGACGTCTTGCTGCATCACCTTCTTGTAGTAGTCCTCGGGTCGCTCTCCCTGGCGATCGTGGTTACCGCGAACCGGGTGATAGGGTTTTTCGAGCTGCTCCAAACAAGAGCGCGCGGCCTCGAACTGCTCGCTTGCGTACTCGTGCGACAGGTCTCCCTTGACCAGCGTGAACTCGGCCTGGCTCTTGTTGATGGCCTCGACGACCGCCTGGTTGGCCACCTGCCAGCAGTCGGCGCCGACCAAGGGACACTCGACGGGCACGAAGTCGCCCAGACCGCTCACCGCCCCGGCGGAGGTCAACCCGACATGCATGTCGGTTATGGTTGCGAAGGTAAACAGGTACGTCCCCGGGGGCGGGCCCAGGGTGTCGAAGACGCCGGGCGAGTATTCGACGGGGTCGGCATCTGCTCCGTCCGCTCTGATGACATAGTGAACGGGCTGTCCGGGCGGAAGACCCGTCAACTCGACCCGGTGGTAGCGCGTGCGCCCGGCCGGATCTCCAACCTCGGAATCCAGCCGGTCGGCCGACGGGCCGTAGGCCACCAAGCCCTCGGTCGCCTGCAGGCTTTCCCAGGTGATCACGGCGCCATCTTCGGTTATCGTAACCAGCTCGGCGTTCTCGACATCGGCTACGGACTGGGCGCGCGCCCGGCGCGGCAAGAGCGCGGCGGCGCCCGCTCCTAATGCCAACCGGCCGCCGGTCTGAAGGAACTTGCGGCGATTCATGGACATGGGAAGATTATAGCATCAATACGGCCTGACCATTGCTTTCTATTCGGGTTGCGCATAGGCTCCTTGGGTATGATTCGTATGGTTATCCTGTTTGTAATCATGACTGCCTTGTGCCCTACTCAGGTTCAAGCCGATGAGTATTGCCAGGATCTGAACTTCGAAGGACCGCGCGGCAAGGTTTGCATCTTGCCTGTGAAAAATTCGAAGACAGACTATTCGCTGCGCATGAACCAGCCGGGACGAAAGAAACCGGTCGATATCAAGGTAACCCTGGCCGAGGGCGAAAGCTTCGAGCTGGAACGGTTCAGGACACTCGATCTGGCGCAGCAGGTGCTGGTCTGGCTGCCGTTGATCCGTGAGTTCGAGGGTCACACCTTGGTGTTCGTTTATCGGATTGAGCAAGCCCGCTGGGAGCAACTGCCGGTGCGCTGGGTCTGCCGGCGACGTTGCACGCTGCAGCACATTTCTTACCAGACCACCCGTTCGGGCGGCCCGCCCAACACCCGGGTTTTCTATGAGACGGAAGTTGACGGGCAGTTGCTCAAGTCCAGCTATTCCTGGGATGGTAAACGTTTCAAGCCCCTCGAGATCGAGGAACCCCGCAGCCGGGATGCACTCACCCGCGGATACAAAGAGCCCCCTTTAGTGCCGGTCTGCAAGCGAACCCCCCAGGTCCGCGATGCGATCGTCCAGCGAACCGGTGTTGCCTGTGAAAAGATCGGCCCCGATCAACTGGCTCGCATCAAAAGCCTGAGCCTGGACAAAAAAGACCTCAAGCAGCTCAAGCCCGGGGACTTCTCCGGTCTTTCAGAACTGAACAACCTGGACATGATGAGCAATCCCCTGAACAAGCTCCCCGCCGAAGCGTTCGATGGACTTTTCAAGCTGACTTCGCTCAACTTCCAGGGCTGCCGCCTGACCACAATCCCCGAGGGAATCTTCAAGCACTTAGGCTCGCTAAAGTCTCTATACCTGAACCACAACCGGCTGGTAAAACTGCCGGTCGGCGCCCTTGAGGGCCTGAACTCGCTGACCTTCCTGAGCCTGAATCACAACCGGCTGGTGTCGCTGCCGCCCTTGATCTTCAAACCGCTGCCCAAGCGCTGCCACATCTACCTGAGCAACAACAAAGCTCTGCTGCACCGCACTGACTAGTTGCGGCCGCAGTCTTTTTTCTGCCAGAGTTGTACTCTCGCTCGATATCGAGCAGAATCTACAATAGAGAGGTACAAAATCTACCAAGGAAAACAATATGCGCTTTCTTTTGGCTCTTCTGCTTGGCCTGGCCCTGATCGGCTGCGGCGATAACTCCACTTTCCCGGACGGCTCGACCGACGGCGCCCAAGACGCCGGCGACGGAACCGGGCCTGCCGATGACGGCTCGGCCCCGGCCGATCAGACAGATGCCGGCGACCCGGGAGCCGACTCCGGTCAGGACGGCGAAGATGCCGGCGGTGACACCCAATCGGATGCCGGACAGGACGCCGGAGCGGATAGCGGCTGGGACGCCGGGACCGACGCCGGTGAAGATGCCGGAGCAGATTCGGGCGACAGCAACGGCGACCAGGGGCAAACCGTGCAGGGCTGCATCCGCGGAACCGGTTTTCAGGTCTACTACGGCAACCTGCACTCTCACACCGATTACTCCGACGGCGACGGCACGGCCGACGAGGCCTTCACCTGGGCCCGCGACCAAGCCGGGCTGGATATCATGATCCTTTCGGATCATATCGAGCAGCTCTACATACCGCTGAGCGAATACGCTACTTGCCAAGGGGTGTCGGATTCATACTACGTGCCGGGCGAGTACCTCAGCGACTGCGCCTTCGAGTACGCCGTCGCGATAGTCGGGCTGCTCGGCCACAATAATGTCTTTTTCTCGCCCGAGCTGTTTCCGCTCGAGGCCGACTTCGAGGCCTTTTACCCGCGCCTGGCAGCCTGCGGAACTTGTGTGGCTTCTTTCAACCATCCCGGAGACAGCGCCGGTCACACCTGGAAAGAGTTCGTCTACGACGCCCCCGCCGACGAGACACTCAACCTGTTCGAATTCAACACTGACGGCGATGCCTGGGGCTTGTTCTTCCAGGCCATGGACACGGGCTGGCATATATCGCCGACCTACAACCAGGACAATCACGGCACCGACTGGGGCACCAAGAACGACAACCGCTCGGCTTTTTTCATGACGGAGCTTTCGCGCGAAGCCCTGCGCCAGGCCATCCTGGAGAGGCGCTCGTTTGCCACTACAGATAAAAATTCGAGCATATATATGCTGGCCGACGGCGAGTGCTGGATGGGCTCGATTCTTAGCGGAGTGACCAGCATGGATCTGCTGGTGGTTGCCGAAGATCCGGACGCAGAGGACACCTTCGCCTCGATCGAATTCTACAGCCCGGAGCAGACCCTAGAATATACCCACGACTGTGCCGGGGCCACCTATTGCGAGGCCAGCCTTATAGTACCGGTCAGCGTCAGCACCTATATAGTCGCCCGGGCAAACTTCACCAACGGCGGCTTCATGATCGCCGCCCCGATCTGGGCTTCACCTTGATCAGGACGGGTGGGGCTGGAGGCCCGAAAGCTCCACCCGGTGGTAACGAGTGCGCCCAGGGTCCGTAACGGTCGGCAAAGTCATTTTTGCTCAAGCCGTATCTCCCGAACCAAACCTGCCAACAACATCTCACACATCAATATGGCAGTGAGGTCAGACCCATTTCCAGGCCGAAAAGAAAGATCACCGCATCGCCTCCGTCGAGAACCTGCTGGTTGAACTTATCCGGAACGATCAGCACCTGAAAAGTCAGGCGGTAGAACAGGCGCTGCATGACGCCCAGAGAAGAAGATGAACCCGCCGGCTTGTACAGGTAGCCGATGGTGGGCCACAGGGCGAAGCCGGAGGCGTCCTCTGGATCGGGGTAGATGGTCATGCCCCCGTAGCCCATACCCATACCGATCTCCAGCTGGTGCTCGAGCCACTCGCCGAAGTATAGCGGAAAACTCGGCCTGGCGCCGATCATGCCGAAGATCAGGCCACCCGAACCGCCGAAGCCGCCCCCGCCCTCCAGGCAGGTCAGCTTGAAGTAGCGCCACTTCAGGGAAAGCACAGACAGGATGGCTCCGCCGGTGCCAAGCTTCTGCGGGGATATGCCGCCGACCAGCCGCAGGCCGAACAGTTCGGTCTCCATCGACAGTGCCCTGTGCCAGGAGGCCAGGTCCATCAACTCGAACTCGAGCCGGCTGTCATCCTCCAGCTTTATCGTCTTTTTCCTCGCCTGGTAGCCTTCCTTGGTTATCTCCAACAGGTGTCGGCTCCCGGGTCTTACTCCGACCGACTGTGGTGTTCGTCCCATGCGACGGTGGTCGAGCAGGATCCAGGCCCCGGCAGGCTTGGAAATCACTTCGAGCTTTACCTTGAAGCGTCCCGACTCCGGGTGGTCTCCGGCGGTCGCCCGACCTTGGGCCTTTGGCACGGGTGAGCCGGACAGATCCGCCACGACCCGATCGATACTGGCCACCAGGCCGTCCTCGTCGCAGGCCCCGCTGGCGGTGGCGCCTGACGAACTGGCGGCCTTGCGCAGGTCATACAAGGTGCAGGAGACCGTACAGCGTTCGCCCAACTTTATTATCTTGGTGGCCAGGGCCCTCTCGGCGGCCAACTCGCGGCCCAGCTCGATCTGGCAGGCCTGGTCATAACATTTCTTGTAGGAACCCTTCTTCTGGGTCAGCAGCTTTGATCGCAACTGGTCTTGCGGCACCATGGCCCAGGCCCCGGTGGCGGCCAGCTTGGAAGCCAAGTAATCGGAAAGCCGCTCCAGCACGTCGCCGGACAAGCCGGCGCCCTTGTCTTCGACATCGAAGATGGCAACTATCGGGAGCCTGTTCTCCTGCGATATGGCCGGACCGGCCGGAAGACTGGCTCCCAAAATGAGCACTGCGACTAGAGCACGCGGCATGGGTTCATTCTCCCGTCATCTGTGTATCGATCATTAACCTACAACAACCTACAACGGCAGACCAGCGGTCAAGCTTTCGACGCAGCCGGCAGCCAATACATTCTATCTTCTGGAGACAGGCGGGCCAATAGCCGGCGCCGCTGGACATTCGGGGCGGGTTACGGGAAGATATTTCCGAACATGGGTTTATACGATAGGTTCTAATGGGAGCCGCAAAAGAACAGATCAAGAAGCTCATAGTCGGCCTGCTGCGCATCCAGCCGGGGGAAGGCGTCAAGACCGCCTTGATGTTCGGCATCCTGATGTGCACGGTCGGGGCCTTCATCATCGGGCGGGTGGCACGGGACTGCCTCTTCCTCAGCCGCTACGAGGTTTCCTACCTGCCCTACGTCTACATCTGGGTGGCTATCGGCGTCAGCATCCAATCTTACTTCTACTCGCGCATCGCAGACCGCTTTCGCCGCGATCGCATCCTCAGGTTCACCCTGCTGGCCGTGCTGGTCGCGACTCTGCTGGCCCGCGCCTGTCTCTACTGGGCCGGCGACTGGTTCTACCCGGTGCTCTACGTCTTCGTCGAGTTGGCCGGAACGCTACTGATCATCGAGGTTTGGACGCTGGCCAACGACGTCTTCACCACCCGCGAGGCCAAGCGGCTGTTCAGCCTGGTGGGCGCCGGCGGCGTCGTCTCGGCCGTGATCGTCGGCCTGACCGTGCGCGGACTGGTCAAGATCATCGGCACCGAAAACCTGCTCTACCTGGCCGCCGGCGTCCTAGTCGTCGGCCTGGGACTCGTCTTCAAGCTTTCGGTGGCCTGCCGCGAGGAGTTGCTGGCCAACATCTCGGAAGCCAGCCGCCAGATCCGGGCCAGGATCAAGCTGACCTCCGACTGGACCCGTTTCTTCAAAAACAGGCAGTTGGTCTACGTGGCCGGGCTGGTGGTTGTGCTGGGATTCGTGATCACCTTCGTCGACTATCACTTCAAGATCGCCGCCCGGCTGGCCTATCTCAACCGCGAAGACCAACTGGCCGGCTTCTTCGGCGCCTTCTGGGCCATCACCGGCGGGATCAACTGTTTCATCCAGTTCTTTGTAACCGGCCGCCTGCTCGAACGGCTGGGGGTGTTGGTGACCTTGCTGATCCTGCCAATCTCCTTGATGATGGGCACGGTCGCCGTGTTGATCCTGCCCATCCTTTGGACAGCCACGGCCCTCAAGGGCTCCGAGGCGGTGTTTCGCTACACCGTCAACGACGCCTCGCTGCAACTTCTCTACCTGCCCGTGCCGGCCCACTTCCGCGGGCGAGCCAAGGCCTTCGTCGACGGCATCCTGCGCCCGGTGTCGATCGGCATCTCGGGCGTGGTGCTGGCCTGGGTGATGCCCGAGTTGGCGCCGAGCGCTTTAGGCTGGATCCTGCTTGTGCTGCTCGGCGCCTGGATCGTGTTCGCAGTCGGCGCCCGCAACCAGTATTACCGCTCGTTGATGAGCACACTGCAGAAGAGTCGCTTTCATTTCGGCGAGGTCGGCCGCGTGATTCCGGATGAATCGGCCGCCCGGGTCATCAGGCAGGCTTTGACCGATCCAGACGAGCAGAACGTGCTTCACGCCATCGACATGACCTGTTTCAGCCCCAGCGTCGACTGGAGCGCAGACCTGGTACGATTGCTGGCGCACCGCTCGCCGGCTGTGCGCACCAACGCCCTCCAACTTCTGCGCGAGCGTGGCTCGCTCAAGGACGGCCCCCACGTGCACGCATGTCTAAAAGATCCGGCACCGGCCGTACGGGCCGCCGCCGTGGAAGCCTACTGCGCCATCGGCAAAGAGCGCGCCATACGCGTGGTCGCGGGCTTCCTGTTGGACAAAGAACCCTCGGTGCGAGCGGCGACCGTGGTCGGCCTGATCCGTTATGGCGGCCTGGACGGCGTGCTCAGCGCGGCCGAGAACCTGAAAAACATGCTGGCAAGCCACAAGGCCGCCGAGCGGGCCGTGGGGGCCAGGATTCTCGGGGACATCGGGGTCAAGAATTTCTATCACCCGTTGCTCAAACTCATGGTCGACGACGACATCGAGGTGCGCCGGGCGTCCATCCGCGCGGCCGGCAAGATGCAGAGCCCCGAGTTGCTGCCGGCCTTGGTCTACCGGATCGAAGATCACGACTGCCGCACCGCGGCCTCCGAGGCGCTGGCTGTCTTCGGCCCCGCCGCCGTCAAGTTGCTCCTACGAGTGCTCGGCAACCCGGACGAGCAGTCCGGCACCCGCCTGGCAGTGCCCGGCATCCTGGCTAAAATTGGCGATCAGCACTCCATGGACGCTCTGGTGTCACACTTGGAGGATCCCGACGAGGAGATGCGCTGCCACGTCCTCGAGGCAATCCACCGCCTGAGGCTTCGCAAGCCGCACCTGGGCACCCCGCGTGAAAAAATCAAGCGGGCGGTGACGATGGAGATCCGCAACCTTTATCACCAGTATTACACCGGGCTGGATCTCAATCTCCCCGCCGACAGCCTGCTCGGCGAGGCGCTCGTTCAACATCGCAAGAAAACGGTCCGGCGTGTCTTTTTACTGCTGGGCTGCCTCTTCCCGGTGCGCACCGTGGATGCGATATACAACAACCTCTCGGCGCCCCTGAGAAGAATACGCTCCAACGCGATCGAGTTGCTCGACGGCCTGCTCGAAAAAGAATTCCGACGGTTGCTGCTGCCTTTGATGGACAGCTCACTGGTAGACGATCGTCTCGAAATCGGCTCCGATGTTTTCGGGCTCAAGAGAATGAGCCGTAACGACAGGCTATCGGTGCTTTTAGAAGACGGAAACGCCTGGCTGGCCGCCTGCGCAATCTGGACCTGCGGCTCATTCGGTTGTCGGGAACTGCTGGCTGATTTGCTCTTCTGCCTGGGCTCCGATTCCCCCCTGGTGCGCCAGACGACTCTGTCCGTGCTTGCGAAAATGCTGCCCGCCGAGCGGGCCGTCGCAACCGCCAAAAAACACCTGAACGATTCGGACAAGAGTGTCAGCCGTTATGCCGGCTGGCTGGCAACCGCCTGACGGCGGCATGAATGAGAGGAACGGAGAAATCCTTGTCTGTCGCCGTCTACAGGTGGTTCGGGCTGCGGCCCGGCGAGGTGGGTAAGACGGCCGGCATGTTTCTTTACATGCTCACGGCCGTCGGGGCCTTCATTACCGGCCGCATCGCCCGGGACGCAATCTTTCTCAGCCGCTACGACGTCGACTACCTGCCTTATATGTATGTCTGGGTGGCGGGTGCCATGGTCGTCTGCAGCTACGTATACTCGCACTTCGCAGACCGGTTCCGGCGCGACCGGCTGGTGCTTACGGTGACCGCCTTACTACTGGTGCTGATGCTCGGCGCCCGGGCGATGCTTTCGCTGTGCGGCGAGTGGTTCTACCCGGTGCTCTACGTCTTCGTCGAAGTCATGGGCGGGCTGCTGCTGATCCAGTTTTGGACGTTCGCCGATGACGTCTTCAACACCCGCGAGGCCAAACGCCTCTTCGGACTTGTAGGCTCGGGGGGAGTCGCGGCCGCCGTCGTCTTCGGCTCGATCGTCGGCGTCTTGGCGCAATCGATCGGCACCGGCAACCTGCTTTTTATTAGCGCAGGCCTGCTGGCAGCTTGCCTGGTGGTGGTCAGCGTCCTGTCGCGCTCGCTCCACGGCCGCTTTGCCGGATCCAACGCCGGGCCGGGCAAAAAAGGCGCCATCTCGCTTAGCGCCGACTGGGGCAAGGTCTTCTCGTCACGACACCTGAAAGTCATCGCCTGGTTAGTCATGCTGACCTTCGTTGCTGTGACCATTGTCGACTACCAGTTCAAGATTATTTCCCGCTTCACCTACCTCAACCGCGAGGTCGACCTGGCCCGCTATTTCGGTATCTTCTATGCCGTCTCCGGGATCCTGTGTCTGCTGATCCAAATTCTTTTTACAGGCAGGCTGATGCAGCGGGCCGGTATTGTCGCTTCGTTGCTGCTCTTGCCAGCCTGGCTGGCGGTCGGCAGCATGCTTCTGTTCGTTGCGCCCGTCTTGTGGGCAGTCACCCTGCTCAAGGGCGCCGATAATGTCCTGCGCTACAGCATCAACGACGCCGCAACCCAGGTGCTTTTCCTGCCCATCCCGGCCAGGATCCGCGGACGGGCCAAGACGTTCATCGACGGCATCCTCAAGCCGCTGGCCCAGGGAGGCACCGGCCTGGTCATCGCCTGGACGGCGGCCCTGGTGGGCTACCGCGCGGCCTGGCTTTCCCTGGGCTCGCTGGCGGTCTTGTGCGTCTGGACGATCATCGTGCTGGGTATGAAAAACGAATACGTTCGCACACTGCTGAGCACGCTCCGCCAGCGCAAGCTTCACTTCGGCGAGTCCAGCCCGGCCATCCCCGACGCCCAGGCCGTGGAGGCCTTGCGGCAGACACTCACGGATCGAAACGAGAACACGGTTCTGCACGCTTTGGAAATGTTGCCCTTCGTTCGCCGGCATGACTGGTCGCCCGAGTTGGGGCCCCTGTTGAACCACGCATCCCCACGGGTTCGCCTGCAGGCCATCCGGCTGCTGGAAAAGGAAGACGGCCAGACACAACTCGACGGAGTGCTGGCGCGCTTTCACGATCCCGACAAGACCGTTCGCGCCGAGGCCGTGCTCTCGTATTGCGCCGCCATGAAAGAAAAAGCCCTGCCGATCGTCGAGCCGCTGCTGCGCGACGAGTCGATCGAGGTCAAGGCCGCGGCGGTGGTGGGCCTGATCGGGTCGGCCGGCCTGGACGGAATCGTCATCGCGGCTGAGGTGCTCAGAGATCTGGTCGGGTCGGACGATCCCGATGTTCGCCGGGCCGGGGCCTGGGCCATCGGCAAGGTCGGCATCCGCAGCCTGTATGGCCGCCTGTTAATCTTGCTGGCCGATCCCGAGCCGCTGGTCCGCGTGGCGGCGGTGCGCGCCGCCGGTGTCCTGGGCTGCCAGGAACTCATGCTTCCATTGATCTACAGCCTGGCCGATCCCCACACTACAAGGGCCGCCATCGGGGCGCTTGGGGCCTACGGGGCTTCGCTGATTACCACCCTGCGCACGGTGTTGGACAATCCACAGGAAGACCCGGCCATCCGCCAGGCCATACCCCAGATACTCGCCCGAATCGGCGGACAGATGAGCATGGACGTGCTCTCCAACATCCTGCAGGCCGACGAGACCTACCTGAGAAGCAGGGCCCTTGAGGCCATCTTGCAGCTGCATCTGGGGCAAACCGACCTCAGGCGCGATCGCGAGATGTTGCGCCGGGCCTTGCACATGGAACTGAAGAACTCTTTCCAACTGCACGCTACCCTGACCGATCTCGCGCCCCTGGGACATGACTTGCTGATGGAAAACTTTCGCCACCGCATCGAGCAGACGCTGGATCGCGTCTTCAAGCTGCTGCGCATTCTTCATCCGGGCAAGCATCTCGATACGGTTCAGCGCAATGTCGCAAGTCCCGACCCGGCCATCAGGTCCAACTCGGTCGAACTTCTCGACAACATACTGGATGCCGGAACACGCCGCTGCCTGATGGCGCTACTCGACGAACACGATACCGGGACAATATCGGCATTGGGCTCTGAGCTTTTTCCGCTGCTGCACATGATGGCCGAGAACTGGCTGCAGGAACTCGCCCGAAGCGATCACGCCTGGACGGCCGCCTGCGCACTGGACGCCATCGGCCGCCTGGGCAACGCCCGTTTCGTACCCCTGGCGCGCATGCTGCTGGCGCACGCCTCGCCGCTCGTGCGCCAGACGGCGGCCTTCAGTCTCAAAAAACTGCCCGTCCCGGGGGGCTGCCAGAAAGACCTCTCTCGTCTGGTGGAAGATCCCAGTCCCAAGGTGCGCGAGGCGGCTCGCTTCCTGCTGGCAAGCGCCGGATTTTTTAGTTGCGGCTGAGGAGCCGTGCTGTGATATGTTTGCCGAATCAACCAGGAAGGAGACAAAGCATGACCAGAATCTGCACTCTTCTTTTTACCATCAGTGTCTTGTGCGTGCTTGGCTTTCCGGCCACGGCCCAGCAACCTGCCGAGGCTCAGCCGGCCGTTGTCGAGAAAAAGGTTCCCACCGTCGAGGAGATCCTTACGCGGGCAGCGGCGGCGATGGCCAAGATCAACGACTACACCGGCCGGATGATCAAGCACGAGCGTTTCGGCAAGGACGTCGAGAAGGCCGTCATGGAGTTCAAGTTCGCCCGGCCTTTCAAGGTCTACATCAAGTACATCTCGCCCCATAAGGGACGCGAGGCGATCTTCAAACGCGGCTGGAACGACAACGAAGTCAAGGTGCACAAGGGCGACTTTCCCGACCTGACTCTCAATCTCGACACTCTCGGCAGCACCGCCATGGACGAGAACCATCACCCGGTCACCGACTTCGGTCTCGAGAACACTATCCTAATTTCCGGCAACAACCTCAGAAAGGCCATCAAACGATCCGAGGGAGAATTCAAGGTCACGGACGCCGGCCAGGTGCTGGGCCAGCCGGCCTGGAAGATCGAGGCCCGCTTTCCGAAGGGCGGCACTTTCACGACCGCCAAGGATAACGAGACTCTCTGGGATATCGGAAAGCGCACGGGTCAGGACGCGTTCATCATCATGAACGCCAATAAAGACTTCGATGACCCGGATGACCCCGACGAGGGAGACAAGGTCTTCATCCCGCGCTATTACGGCGGCCGCAGCGAGTTCATCGTCAACAAGGAAACCGGCATGCCGATCAAGGTCTCAACCTGGGACTGGAACGGACGTCTTTACGAGTCTTACGAGTACCCCGTTCTGAAATTCAACGTGGGCCTGACGGCCAAGGACTTCGATCCCGACAACAAGGCTTACGACTTCTGATCTGTCCCGCTTCGGCTGGAGTTTTACAGATGAGCGTGAACGAGGCTGCAACGGTATTGGCCATCGACGTTGGGGTCACCAACGTCAAGGCGGGCCTGGTCGATAGATACGGGCGTATCAGCCATTACTCGGCGCGCGAGGCCCCGATCGAAAAAGGCGCGGGGGGCGTTTCCGAAGTGCTGGTGCGGGTTTGCCGCGATGTCCTGGGCGAGGCCGGGCTGACAACCAAAGATCTGGCCGCCGTCGGCTGTTGCACGCCGGGCTGTGTCAATCCCGAAACCGGCGTGATCGTGGCCTCGGCAACTCCCGGCTGGGTGGGCATCGATGTCAAAGAGCCGCTGCAGGCTTCGTTCGAGCGTCCGGTCACCGTCGAGGGCGACGGGGTCGCGGCGGCACTCTCGGTTCACGCCTTTGGCCCCACCCGCGGCCACGACAACTTGCTGGCCATCACCGTCGGAACGGGCATCTCGTGCGGCTACATCCTCGACGGCAAGATAGTGCGCGGGGCCGGACAGGCCGCCCTCGAGGCGGGACACATGCCGCTCTTCTTCCAGGGCCGGCCATGCTCTTGCGGCCGGCGCGGATGCTGGGAAGCGCACGCCGGCGGCGGAGCGCTTAGAACCTTGCTGCGCGAATATCAAGCCGCCGGCCATCAACTACCCGACCTGCCCGAAGAGCTGGCCGAATTGGGCCTGGCCAGCCACGAAACCGCCAGAACCATCTGGGAAGAACAAGGTATGCTCTTCGGACTGGGCATCGCAGTGTTGCTCAACGTGCTCAACCCCAAGACGGTTGTGCTGGGCGGCGGCGTCATGCGTTCGTGGTCGCTTTTCCATAAGTCACTACTGAAGACCGCCCGTGAAAAAGCGCTGCCGCGCAATGCCGAGGCGGCTATCGTTTGCGCAAATGATCCAGACCGTATTCCCTTGCTGGGTGCGGCGGTCGCGGCCATCGCCGCGCAGGGTCCGGCCGACTTTTTTGAAAACTCGCAGGCGAACTCCAACCGATGATCTCCACCGTAGAAAAAGTTCTGTTCTTAAAATCTGTTGACCTGTTTTCCAGGATTCCAGGGGAAGACCTGGCCCAGATAGCCGACATCGCCCAGGAAGTAGTCTTCGAGAGCGGCGAACTCGTCATCCAGGAAGGCGAGATGGGCGACTCGATGTTCCTGATAGTCGAAGGCCAGGTGATGGTTCACCGCCTGGGTCAGGAGTTGACTCACCTCGGCGAGCGCGAGGCATTCGGAGAAATGGCCATCCTCGACAACGAGCCGCGCAGCGCCTCGGTCACGGCCAACTTGGACACAACCTGTCTCAAGGTAGCCAGGGAAGATTTCTACGAGTTGATGTCTGAGAAGATCGAGATAGCCTACGGCGTCATTCGCGTGCTGACCCACCGCCTGCGCGACACCAACAAGAAGCTCTCTGATAGCGGCCCGCCGCCGGCAGCGTGACTAATCGCGACACACCTGTCGTGTCATAGCGACTACGTTTTCCCAAACCCCTGTGAGCGGGATCACGCGGCCCCGAGCGGCTGTTTGGCTAAGCGCTGGTATACATGTAACAACCGCCCCGGATGGTTTCTCGTCTAAAACTTTCTTGTTCCTGGCACGTAAATTGCTCATAGCAAAGTATCGATGTCCCCTGTGGACGCAACTGGAGGTGAGCCATGATTCGCATGACACTGTGCCCCAACTGCCGCACTATCCAGAAGGCGGGCACTGTCTGCTCGATCTGCAAGTGCCCGGTGGCGCACAACCCGACTCCCAAGCGCAAAAAGGCGAGTTAATCAGTGGAAGCGCGGCCTTCTGGTATGCGTATAGCGATCGATCCACTCCAGCACCGTCCGGTGCCATAACCTGGAGTTTTGCGGTTTCTTCACCCAGTGATTCTCGTCTGGAAAGTATAGCAGCTTGCTCGGGATGCCCTGGCGCTGCAGGGCGTTGAAGGTCGAGAAGCCCTCCGTCTCTACCACGCGGAAGTCGAGCCCGCCCTGTATCACCAGCATGGGCGTCTTCCACTTGCTTACGTTGGCAACCGGCGAGTTGCGCGCATACACCTCGGGCACCTTCCAGGGCGGACCGGTCATGTCCCACTCGGGGAACCAGAGTTCCTCTGTGTTGAAATACGAGCTGGTCGTGTCGAAGTCGCCGTCGTGGTTGACCAGACACTTGAAGGGATGATCCTGTCCGGCGATCCAGTTGATCATGTAGCCGCCGAAAGATGCGCCCAGGGCGCACATTCGCTTGCGATCTATGAACTTGTATTTCTCGAGCACATGGCGCAACCCGGCCATCAGGTCGGAGTATGGTCCCGGGCCCCAGTTTCCGTGGATGGCGTCGGTGAAGACCTGCCCGTAGCCCGTCGAGCCGCGAAAGTCGATGCCCACCACGACGTAGCCGGCGCCGGCGTAGAACTCCGGGTTCCAGCGGTAGTGGAAATCGTCCTCCCAGGATCCCTGCGGGCCGCCGTGCACCAGGAAGGCCAGCGGGTAAAGCCTGCCCTTCTTGAAATCGACGGGCCGAAGCAGCCAGCCGTGAATGCGAAAACCGTCGTGTTCGAACCAGACGTCTTCGGGCTCGCTGACGCGCGCCTGGGCCATGCGCGCGTCGTTCACATGGCTGACCCGGGTCGTCTTGTCTCCAACAGGATCGTAGCTCATCACCTCGCGCGGATGAACCATGCGATCGCGCAGGAAAACGAGTTTGCCCCTGCTTATCAGCTTAAGATAGTTGTTGCAGCCATCCTTCACCAGGGTGCGCACCTGGCCGCTTCCCGTGTCGACGGCGAAAAGACGTACGCGTCCATCTTCTTCGGCCGTCGTGTAGATGGTGCGCCCATCGGCCGACCAGATAACCTCGCGCGCCGAGCGATCCCACTTGGCGGTCAACGGCTGCTTCTTGCGGTTTTTCAGATCCATGATCACTATATGGAACCTGTCCGATTCGCAGCCCGGCCGATCCATGGCCAGGTAGCCGAGGCGCTTGCCGTCGGGAGAGAACGCGGGGCCTGTGTCCCAGGCCGGGTTGTCTGCCGTCAGGCAGCGCGGCTTCCCCCGCCCGTCGGCCCGTGCCAGGTAGATCTCGCTGTTGGTGTGCCAGGCCTCGCCCGCGGACGGCTTGGATGAGAAGGCCACGCTCGCGGAGTCGGGCGACCAGGCCAGCTCGTCGGATCCGCCCCAGGGCTTTGTCGGGCTGTCCTGGTCCATTCCGGCCATCAGGTCACGCGGCTTTCCAGCCTTCAGATCCATGACGAACAAATGGTTGCGCCGGCCGTCGTTCCAGGTGTCCCAGTGACGAATGAAGAGCCGATCGAAAATACGGGCCTTGATGGGACTCTTCTTGCGTTGCTCGAGACGCTCTGCGCTACAAGCCAGAGTCTTGCAGTCGGGAAACACTCCCGCCCAGAAGAGCACTTTATGACCGTCGGGCGAAAGCTCGAAACCGTCGATATCCAGCGGCAGGTCGCTGACCCGCTCGGCCTCGCCGCCGCCGAGTGACAGGCTCCAGATCTGTGTCGAGCCGGACCGATCGGAGAGAAACACGATCGTCTTGCCGTCCGGCAGCCAGCGCCCGTTGGTGTCCGTGGCGGCCGTCGAAGTCAGGCGTTTTTCGATCTTCCCGTCGAGCGACACCAACCCCAGGTCGGTGTTGCCCTTGTTGGAATCGACGTCGTAGGCCGTGCGCGAGAAAAGCACCCAGATCCCGTCCGGAGAAGGCTGCGGATCGGAAAGCCGCACCATGGCGAACATGTCCTCCCAGCCTAAGGCATGGGTGGCCCCAATGGCGCCGGCTGCGGGAAGCGCGAACAGGACGGCCAGCAACAAGATCAATAACAGTCTCTTCATGGCGCAAGACCTCCACGAGTATGGTTGAACTGCGCCTAACTTCCACCAATCGACCCCCGCCGTCAAGCCATCAGCGATCCGGTGTCTTGCTCCTAGTGACCGGCTCTGGTATTTTCACTTGGTACTTCGACGGGGTTGCCGGTGGGTAAAGACACGATCATCATGAAGGCCGCTTCCGCTCCCATGGAAATAAGGGTTGCATTCGATGCGCCGGACGGCGGCAGGCGGACTTTGACGTTCAGCGAGCCTTTCCGCGTTGGGCGTGAGGACGACTGCCAGATCCTGTTGGCGGACGAGGTGGTCAGCAAGCGACATCTCGAGGTCTACCGCGACAACGAGGGCTGGTGGGTGCGTGACCTTGGCAGCATGAACGGCACCTTCCTCAACGGCGAGCGCGTGCAGCATGCGCTGATCACGCGTGATTCAGAGATCCAGATCGCCCCCGACGGCCCGATTCTGCTTGTGGAACTCGTCAGGCAGGAAGACGCCACCGCCGTCCAGACAAGCGTGCCCGCAGCGGATGGCGGGCAACTCGAGGAGCATCGGCCGGAGACCGTACCCGACCTTTCGTCCGAGCCGCAAGAGGAGCAAGCCCAGGGGTCGGTCACCCAGCTTCTCGAAAAGTACACCGCCGACGAGCCCGACCATGACGCCGGGCCGCACACTCTCCTCATGCGGCGGGCTTTCAAGCGCGTCAAGAGAACCGAAAAAGCCCGGTATCGGGTGATCGTCGCGGCCGCCTGCTTGCTTTTGGCTATCGCAGTGGTGATAGCCGTCTACCAGCACGTCAGGCTGGCCAAGCTCACCGAGATGGGCGTCGGCATCTTCTACAACATGAAAACGCTCGAGATCCAGGTCGAGCGGCTGCTCGAGAAAGCAGCGCGCAGCGGCGACACAGCTCAGCTCGAGACGCTGGCCGAGGAACGGAAGCAACTCGAGCAGATGAGGCAACGCTACAGTAGCTACGTCGATGAGACCGGGATCCTGTCGGTCTACTCCGACCCGGAGGACCGCCTGATATTCAAGGTGGCACGCCTGTTCGGCGAGTGCGAGCTGAACATGCCGCGCAAGTTCACCGAGGAAGTGAAAGACTATATCGAGAAATGGAAATCGACCAGCCGGCTGCGCGAGGCCGTGCGCAGAATCGACGAAAACGGCTACGCCGCCGATGTTTTCAAGATCATGGTCGATGCCAACCTGCCGCCACAGTTTCTGTACGTCGCGCTTCAGGAGAGCGACTTCAAGCCACGTGCTTTAGGTCCCAAGACGCGCTTCGGCATCGCCAAGGGTTTCTGGCAGATGATCCCGACCACCGCCGCCCAGTTCGGCCTCAAAACCGGGCCGCTCGTGGAACTGCGGCGTTATGACCCGCGCGACGAGCGCTTCGATTTCAATAAAGCCACCATCGCCGCATCAAAGTATCTCAGGTATATCTACAACACAGAGGCCCAGGCATCCGGCCTGCTGGTGATCGCCTCGTACAACTGGGGGCAAAACAACATCCGCCGCCTGCTGCGCAAGATGCCCGAAAACCCGCGTGCCAGGAATTTCTGGAAACTGCTGGCCGGCAACAAGATTCCCCGAGAAACCTACGACTATGTTCTATACATAGTCTCGGCCGCGGTCATCGGCGAAAACCCCGCTCTTTTCGGTTTCGACTTCGACCATCCCCTGCGGGGCCTGGAATAATCTAGTGTCTGCGAATTTAGATTGATCCGCATACAGGCATGCGGGTAAAACTGACCTGAACTTTATCCTACAAAGAAAGCCGAGGCCAAGATGAACTCGCAGAAAAAGACTGCCAAGAAACCTGTTGAGAAGAAAAGTGCCGGAAAGAAAACCGCGCTCGATTCCAAGATTGCCGGCTACCGCGAAAAGGCGCGCCGGGGCGATCCGCGGGCGCAGTACAACCTGGGAGTGCTCTACCTGCGCGGCAAGGACGTTCGCAAGAACGCCCGGCGCGGTACCGAGTGGCTCAAGAAGTCCGCCGCGGCCGGGTATGCCATGGCGCAGCTCGATCTCTCCTGGTGCTACTACGAGGGAGTGGGCGTCGAGCAAAACCACGTCGTGGCCACAAAGTGGGCCGAGAAAGCGGCCAGCCAGGGAGAGCCGACGGCGCAGTACAACATGTATGTTGCATACAGCCTCGGCACGGGCGTTCGGCTTAACGACGCCAAGGCGATCGAGTGGCTTAAGAAATCCGCCCGGGGAGGCAACCTGGACGCCCAAACAGAATTGGGTCGTTACTACATCGAGGAAGGCAAGACTGCCCGGCAGAAAAAGTGCGGCGTCGAGATGATCAGCTCATCGGCCGCCTCTGGTGATCCGGACGCGCAGTGGACCCTGGGGCTCTTGTACGAAAACGGATGGGGAGTCGAACCCGACGCCGGCCAGGCGCTAAAGTGGTATCGCAAGGCCGCCAAAAAAGGTTTTGCCCAGGCCCAGACCAGCCTCGGCCTGGCCTACCTGGGCGGAGAAATGGTGCGCTCCAATCCGGGCCTGGCTAAGAAGTGGTTCGAAAAGGCGGCAGAGCAAAATCACCCTGACGCGCTCTTCTCGCTGGGCGGCATGTACCTGGCAGGAGAGGGAGTGGCCGAGAATAAGTCCAAAGCCATGCGCCTACTCGAACGAGCCGCCAAGCTGGGCGACGAGGAAGCCGCGGAGCTGCTCGACGTTATACGACGCGCCCTCAGTCAATGACGACACCAGCACCCTGGAAGAAATGGGGCCGCGACCTCGATGCGGGCTGTGTGGCCCAGATGGAAAACGCCGTCAGTCTACCGGTCTCGGTCACAGGCGCTCTGATGCCGGACGCCCACCAGGGCTACGGGCTGCCCATCGGCGGCGTGCTGGCCACCGACGGGGCTGTGATTCCCTACGCGGTGGGCGTCGACATCGCCTGCCGCATGAAGATGAGCGTACTGGACATACCGCCCGCTGATCTGTCATCCAAGCAGGCCCGCTTTATCCGGGCCATCGAGCAGGAGTGCCGTTTCGGCGTCGGGGCGAGCTTCGAACGCCGCAGGAGGCATGCGGTCATGGACGACGACTGGTCCTGCAGTCCGGTCGCCGATAGCCTCAAGGACAAGGCTTGGAGCCAACTCGGCACCAGCGGCAGCGGCAACCACTTTGTCGAGTTCGGGATCTTGACTCTCGAAAACGCCGAGCTGAATCTCGCGGCCGGCGAGTACCTGGCGCTTCTGAGCCATTCGGGCAGCCGCGGGACCGGTAACCAGATCGCCACTCACTACAGCAAGCTGGCCCGGCGGCTGCACCCGGAACTATCCACACAACTGGCCCACCTGGCCTGGCTCGAGATGGACAGCGCCGAGGGCCGGGAGTACTGGCGGGCGATGCAACTCATGGGCCGCTACGCCGCCGCCAACCACGAGTTGATTCATCGCCATCTGGCCGGCAATCTGGGCGCCGCGGTTATTTTAGATCTCGAGAACCACCACAACTTCGCCTGGCAGGAAGAGCACGCCGGCAGGCGGGTGGTGGTCCACCGCAAGGGTGCCACGCCGGCCGGGCGGGGCGCAGTGGGTATCATTCCCGGCTCGATGGGCACGCCGGCATACGTGGTTCGCGGAAAGGGAGAACCGGCTTCGCTGAACTCGGCCGCGCACGGGGCCGGTCGCAGGATGAGCCGCAAGCAGGCCAAGAAGATATTCAACTGGAAGGACGCGCGGCACTTTCTCGAACAGCGTCAAGTGACCTTGATCAGCGCCGGCCTGGACGAGGTGCCCATGGCCTACAAGGACATCGAGCAGGTGATGCGCGACCAGCAAGATCTTGTCGAGAAGATTGCGCGCTTCGACCCGCGTCTGGTAAAAATGGCCCCGGGGCGCTGATATTGCCTATGCCATGAGCTGTAGAAATCTATCGGTTTGAGTCCTTGTGCCGCATACCCTTTACCAACTGCTGCTGAATCCGGAAGGCCTTCTGGACCTGATTGATCCGTTCGCGGGCTTTATTGTCGCCGGGAGGAACCAGCTTCCCTGCCACATTCAGCACCTTGCCCATCACACCCATGCCGTCGGAGAGTCCGTCTCCGTCGGCTTCTCTCGACCTCACGCGCTGCAGCCTGGCGATGCGCTCCTCGGTTTCCTGGTCATGGACGCACAGGACGGTCTGTAAAAGATCGCGCAGTTTGTCGTCCATCATGTACAGGCGCGTTACGGAGTTCTCGTCCGCGGCCTCCATCAACTGCTTCACCTGCAGGCCCGCGGCCGTCCTGAGGGCGTTGAGCCGGGTAGAGTCCTTACACTGGAGAACGAAAGCGAAAACTGCGTCCGTCAAGTTGGTGACAGGCGGCTGGAGCTTGTTGACGGTTGTCACCAGGTAGTCATCCTGGGCCTGTTTCTCGTTGGTGATGATTTGCACGGCGGCATCGGCCAGGCGCTTCTGCCTGGCCGTGTCGTCGTAAAAAGTCTTCAATCGCGCCAGCGCATCTTCGCAACTGCCCTGTGTCGATTTGTAGAAGTGGATCTCCTCGGCAACCAGGCCGGCAAAGGCATCCACTTCCTGGTGGCTTTCCTCGAAACAGCCGGCTTGACCGATCACCACGATCATAACGGCCAACATGCCAGTTTTCACATCCAACATCGCAAACCTCCCCGGAAATACGTGGCTCTCTCGATCGCCCACAGGCAGTTCTGTCCCACCCGGTAATGTACTGCTTGCAGACAGATCAGTCAATCAAGCATGAAAGACTAGCGGCAAGGCGGATTTATCTGACCCTCTTTCGTCAGTGGTTGCCGGAGAAGGCAATCGATAGCCATTCGCCGGCCTAGGCGGCCGGGGCGGCCGGGGCGGCCGGGGCGGCCGGGGCGGAGCCGCTGTCGTATTTGACAGCCAGGGCCAAAAGACCCGCCAAGATCATCGGCGTGCCAAAGATGGCGTCGGTGGTGAAAACCAGCGGCAAGCCGCCGCAGACTATCAGGATAGCGGCGTTGGCCCAGCGGTTGAACTTGCGCATGATGATCATTACCGAGATCGCCAGGCCGACAACTCCGCAGGCGATAAGCGAGTAGGTGCCGCCCTTTAGAGCCGATAGCTGGCTGCTGGCCGCGCTGCTCGACCCGGCCATGGCGGTGGCCAGTTGTCCCAGCCCGGAGTTGAGATCGGAAAGCCACTTGAAGCCCAGGAAAAGACCAGCCAGTGCTCCCAGAATACCGATGATTCCCGCTGCGTATTTCATGAATTCCTCCCGTGGAAAGTGGTTGGTGCAGCGTTTCAAAAAAACCGCCGCCTGTCAACTCTCGGACGGAAGATATTCCTTTTTTCAAAAAACACTGGAGGTCGGCGTTCTTTGTCGTATATGTTCACAGGACGTTAATACAAAGGAGACAAAAATGGGCGACGTCATCGGACGCAATCAGGTCTTTGTCAAGGAGCTGGTAGGCTACTTCAAGGCGGCCAACGCCTACGAACTGTTCGACGAGAGCGGCAACAAGATCGGTGAGGTCAAGGAGTCTGTACCGGGCTTTTTTCGCAAGCTTCTGAAGTTTACCGACTTCAAAACCATGCTGCCTTTCAAGGTACACTTCTACGACGAGGACGGGATGATCTTCATGACCATCTGGCGCAAGTTCTCGATGTTCCGCAGCAAGGTCCACGCGGCCGACGGCGACGGGCGCGAGATCGGCTGGTTCAAACAGAAGCTGCTTTCGCTGGGCGGCAAGTTCTACATCATGGACAACGACGATCACCAGATCGGCGAGGTCAAGGGCAACTGGAAGGGCTGGGACTTCAAGGTCGCGGACGCCGACGGGCGCGAGGTCGGGCAGATCACCAAGAAATGGGCCGGGATAGGTAAAGAGCTGTTCACCTCGGCCGACAACTACATCATCACCGTCGACGACGGCGTCGCCAGGGACAGCAACATCAGGAAGCTCATCTACGCGGCAGGCATCTGCATCGACATGGTGCTCAAGGAAAAAGGCAGATAGACAACCTTCAGCTGCCCCACTCTATCCCGGCCGACAGGTAAAGCAAAGGCTTGAAGCTCAACTCCTGGTCCTCGTTGCCAGTGCCTGCCCGGCCGAGGGCCTGCGACCAGAAGCCCAGGTCAGCCAGCAAGGCGAACGAATCGCTGAAATACCAGGCGTACTCGAGCGACAGGCCGGTGGCCATGCCCTTTGACCCTTGCAGGTCTACGTTCAGGTCGCTCCTGATCTGTGACTCGCCCAGGAACGATCCGAAACCGATGGACACACCGGGGCGCAACTCCATCCGCTCGGCGGGAAAAAAACGCAGGTAGGCGCGCGCGCCAAAGGCCGCGAAGTTGAGCGTTGATGTCCTGACGGCCAGCCTGACCGGCTCGGCCTCGGTGTGCAGGAAGAGGCCGAACAGGCCCAGCGACAGCCACCGAAGAGGGCGGTAGTCGACCTGCAGCATGGAAACCGATCCCGCCTTGGTGCGCAGGTCGCCCACCTTCTCGAGACTGATGCCGGCTTCATCGCCCAGCCCGGGGAACAGCAATCCGGCCTTGAGAGCGATACCCCAGCGATAGCCCCGGTTGGCGCTCGCGCCTGCCGCGGGCCGCGGTTCGGGCTTGGCCTCCGGCTCGGGCAAAGGCTCGGGTTTCGCGCTCGCACCTTCCCCTGTCACCTCGACCTTGGCTGTCTTCTCCGGCATGACATTCCCCAAGGTCAACTTGTGGGCAATTTCCTCGACGGCCTTGAGCAGATCGTTCCCGCCGCAGGCTGAGGCCACCGTGGCCGCGCGCTCTGCGGCGGCGCGTTTGAGATCGTAAAGCGTCCCGGTCACGCGGCATTCGCTGCCTATCTTGAGCACCTTGGTCGCAAGCGACTTCTGCGCCGCCAGCTCGCGGCCCAACTCGATCTGGCAGCTCTGGTCGAAGCATTTCTTGTAGCTGCCCTTCTTGGCCGCCGCGAGCCGCTCGCGGATCTGCGTACGCGGGATAACCTGGTAGCCACCCTCGATCAACATGGCGGACAGGTAGTCGGTAAGGTTGCCGAGAACTTTCTCGTCAATGCCGGCCCCGCAATCCTCGACGTCGAAGACGGCTACGATCGGCCCCTCGGCGGCGCGCGCAGGCGCAGCAGAGAGCGCCAAGGCCAACAGCCAGTTTGTCACGATCACCGGGCAGTGTCGCATCTTGTCCTCCTGTACGATGTCGGCCAAGTCTATACCTGGCCCCTCGGCTGGCGTCAATAATCACTTGCAGGTTTGCGAGACCGGCGGCTGGCTGGTATCGTGGGTTCGAACACATGAAGGGAGATGAGCATGTCTAACACCAAGATCACCTGCATCGGTTGCGGCAACATGGGCCTGGCGCTGGTCAAGGGCCTGGTCGGCGCGGGAATCGTCACGCCCGCTCGCGTTACCGTAAGCGACAAGATCCACACCCGGCTTACCCTTGCGCACCGCGAGCTGCGGGTCAAGACGATGAAAGACAATGTGCGGGCGGTGCGCCGTGCCGATGTGATCTTCCTGGCGGTCAAGCCGCAGATCCTCGACCAGGTGCTCGCGGAAATAAAGGACGTGGTGCCCGCAAAGGCGCTCTTGATCTCGATCGCCGCGGGCTTTCCCACGAATCTTATCGAAAGCCTGCTCGGCGGCCGCCCGAGGGTAGTGCGGGCCATGCCCAACATCGCGGCCGTGGTCGGCGCCGCGGCCACGGCCATTTGCGGGGGCGAGTACGCGCGCCGCAGCGAGGTCGCTTTAGCGCACCGGCTGCTCGAGGCCTGCGGGACGGTGATCGAGGTCGACGAGGGGTTGATGGACGCCGTCACCGGGCTTTCGGGCACCGGGCCGATGTACATCTTCATCATCATCGAGGCGCTCTCGGACGCCGGGGTGCGCATGGGCCTCTCACGCGAGGACGCAACCCACCTGGCCACCCAGACCGTGCTTGGCGCCGCAAAAATGGTCGAGCACACAGGCCAGCACCCGATCTTCCTCAAGGATCTGGTAACCTCTCCCGGAGGGACGGCCATCAACGCCTTGTACAGCATGGAAAAGACCGGGCTCAGGGCAGTGCTGATGGAGGCGGTGGAGACCGCCACGCGGCGATCGAGAGAACTGGGTCAGCCCTACAACGGCGCGCACCAATGACAAAAATCCAATCGACCTTTTCAGAATACTGAGGCCCGCGTGGCGTCCGACTCCCGGTCGATCCTTTTTTATTCAATAATATCTACATGATCTGTCCCGATGTGTGCTCGGCACGAGGCTTGCATAGATAGCGGGCATAAAGCACGGTAACAAAGATTGGCAAGATGGAGGATAGACAGATGATTATGGGACGCCTGGGAATTCGAACCGTAGTACTCGTCGCGCTTGTCGGCATGTGGACGCTGCTCAGCGGCGCTGACGGCGGCTGTTTTACCATCCCGCCGCCCTGCGCCGATCTCGACGAGGCCGCTTGCTTAGCGGCCGACAACTGCAACGCGGTCTACGTCGCCACCTGGCGCGATTTCGGGGGCGGCTGTGATGGGCTGAGATGCATCGGCTCTGAAGAGGTCTTCGAACGCTGCGAGAACAAGCCCGACTGCGCCTCGTTCGACGAGGCAACCTGCCAGGCCGAGCCGTTGTGTCGCACGATTTACGGTTTTCCCGAGGACTGGAATTTGCTGGACGGCTACGGCCCGCGCTGCATAGTGCCCCCCGATCAGTACATCGAATGCCTCGACGTCGAGGCCGACCCGTGTGCCGACCTTAGCGAGAACGAGTGTCTCAGGAGGCCGAACGACTGTGAGCCGCATTACCTACCGACTGCCTGCGAATCCACCGACTGCGTGCCGCACTACGAATACTGCCAGCAGATCCTCTACGATATTCTGCCTGCAGAAAATGGATGACACCGGCGTTCGCGCCGGTTGATGAGAGGGGCTCCGGTTTTCCGGGGCCTTTTTTTTCAGCATTGGTTCACGTTCTTTCGACTTGTCTCCGGCGCACCTGGGCACTATCATGCTAGTCATGGATCGCAGGCAGTTCATCAAGGCGGTGCTGGCTGCTGCTGCCTTGCCGGCCGTGACTCCCGGCTGCGCCGTGGTGCCGGTCAGGCCCGACGGCTCGCCCGAGACCGTGCGGCTCGATGATTTTCTGGCGCAGGGTGCACGTGTGATGTGGTGCGCAGCGCATCCTGATGACGAGTGCTTCCCGGGCGGCATCCTGGCCCGGGCCGGCATCCACTACGGCAACCCAATCCACTTCATGATAATGACTCACGGCGACGGCGGCGAGTGCGGCCTCGGCCGTGGTTGCGAGCCGGACGTGGCCACTGTGCGCGGACAAGAGATGGCCGAGGCTGCCGGCATCTACCACGGCGAGTTGCAGCACGAGCATTTTTTCAACGCCCCGCTGCCGGTCTCTAGCTTTCCTAAAAGGCACGAGATCTACGATATCTGGAAGAAGCGTGCAGATCCGGTGCGGGTCATCGCCCGGGCCATCAGAAAGTTCAAGCCCGACCTGGTGCTGACCTTTCATCCCGACTGGGGCGCAACAGGCCACCCGGAGCACCAGCTCACCTCGCGCTGCGCCACTGCGGCCGTCAGATTGAGCGCCGATTCCGGGCAGGACATTGACGGACTCGAGGCACACAAGGTTCAGCGCGTCTACTATGTCCTGAACCGGGTCTGGCTACTGGTGCTGCTGGGTCGCGCCGATCCCGGTCCGACTAGCGAAACATTCGATGCCACGCTGCCGGCCGGCCCCGAAAAGAGCTGTGTGGACTTCATGATAAGCGCCACCCACGCCCACCGCACCCAGCACAACGACATGGGTACGGTGCGTAAAAACAGATCACTGTTCACCGAGCTGGACCTGCGCTGGGTGGATCCATTCACAGAAATAAACGATCCGGCCGAGAAAGCCACATAGTGCCCGCCCCAAAACCACCCGAGGAGAGTGTGCCCACCAGGGGCAAAAAACTCAATTTGCTGCAGAAGCTAAGCTACGCAATCGGCAGTTTCGGAGTCAACTACGGGGCGGCTACCTTCGCTTTTTTGGCTTACTTCTACTACGGGCGCGAGACGGCCTCGGGCGAGAAGATCGTCTACGTCTCGATCGGCGCCTATAGCATCATCTGGTTCCTGTGCAACGCTTTGAACGGCATCACCGACCCGGTGGTGGGCTACCTGAGCGACCGCACCCGCTCGCGCCTCGGGCGGCGCAAGCCCTGGGTGATCGTCGGCGCGCCGTTTCTGGCGGTGTGTTTCTTTTTCGTCTGGGCCCCACCGGACGAAGGACCGACAATCGCCAATCAGGTGGTATTGTTCAGCTCGCTGTTCGGCTTCTGGTTTTTCTTCACCGTGGTGGTCGGGCCATATCTTTCGCTGCTGCCCGAGATCACACCCTACGACGACGAGCGCGTTAAACTGTCAGCCATAATGAGCCTCTTTGGCGACGTGCTGGGTACCCTGGCCGGCAACTTGTTGCCGGTCTTTGTGGCCCTGGCCGCGGCCGGCTGGCTCTTCTTCTCGGACGGCTACCGCGAAGTGGCCGTAATAGGTGCGGCGGTTACGCTAGTGCTCTCGGTCTCATCGGTGTTGTTCGTCAAGGAAAGCTACGTCCAGCCCGAGGCCGAGACCCGCTCTGGGCACGGGCTTATTAAAAGCGCCCTTTCGGAGTTCGGCACCACCTTCAAGAACCCCGCTTTTCCGCCTTACCTTGTGGGCGTGTTCTTTTACCGTATGGCGATCATGATTACTTTAACCCTGACTCCCTTCGTGGCCACCAAGATCATCGGTTCGTACCCGTCCACTAAAACAGACCTAAGCATCCTCTCTTACCTGCCGGGCGTAGTGGGCGACAGCGGTTTACCCGACTGGGAACAGGCGGCGGGCTACCTGATGATGGTGGTGCTGCTCGGCGCCCTGCTCTTTTTCGTGCCGGTGTCCATCGTCGCCGCCAAGACCGGCAAGCGCTTCTTGTTCGTGCTGGCGCTGGCCTGGCTGGGGCTGGTGCTCGGCCTGATGTCCGCAATAGGCCTGCTGCCGTTCTGGTCGCCCTTTGCCCAGGCGCTTTTCATGTTCGCCCTGGCCGCCGTGCCGGTGGCAATCGCATTGGTAGTCACGCGCCCGCTGTTGGCCGACGTGATCGACGCCGACGAGAAGCTTACCGGCCTGCGCCGCGAGGGCGTCTATAACGGCATGGAGGGGCTTATTATGAAAGTGGCCGCCGGGCTGGGTCCGCTGGTGGCCGGGCTGATCTTCGCAATCTTCGGGGCATCGACGGCCGAGAACCTCGGCATTCGCATTTGCGGCCCGGTGGCCGGTGTGTGCCTACTCATCGCGGCCTTCGCCTTCAGTAAATATCCTATCAAGAAATGAAACGTCTACTGTTTGCAGGCTGCCTGGGCGCTCTTCTGGCCATATCGATGTTGGCGGCCGGCCAGGTGAAAACAGAGGCCCTTTCTCCCGCCTTCCGCCCCACCAGCGCCCAGCAAAAATATCCCCGGGTGCGCGCGGCCCGCGAACGGCGCACAGACGACATCCGGGCGCTGTTTGCAAAGGCCGGCCTCGACTACCCTCCGGCCAAAACTCTGCTGCGCGTTTTCAAGCTCAACGACACGATCGAGTTGTGGGTGGCGCCGCGCCGCGGCAAAAGGTTCGTGCACCTTACGGATTACGCCGTCTGCATGCGCTCGGGCTCGCCCGGCCCCAAACGCCGCCGCGGCGACATGCAGGTTCCCGAGGGTTTCTACGAGATTGCCTGGTTCAACCCCCACAGCGAGTTCTTGCTGTCGATGAAAGTGAGCTATCCAAATCGATCGGATCGCATTCGCGGCAATCGCTCTAACCCGGGCGGCGACATCTTCATCCACGGTTCGTGCGTCACCATCGGCTGCCTGCCGATCACCGATCGCTGTATAGAAGAGCTGTACTTGATTTGTCTCGACTCGCACTGGCGCTTTGGCAAGCGCACGCTGGTGCAGATATTTCCAACCCGCCTCGATAAGGCAGGCCTGTCCCGCTTGAAAAAAGAGTTCACCAAACTGCCGAAGCTTATTACCTTCTGGGAGGAACTCGTCCCGGGCTACGCCCAGTTCGAGAAAGAGAAGATCGCCGCTCACTTCAGAATTGGTACAGACGGGCAATACATCTTCGACAAAGTAAAATAGGCGATTCCCGCTCAGTAGTCGAACATTCGCAGTTCGCCCAGTGCCTGAGTTTCTTCGGTGGGCCCAAGGGGCGAAAAGGCAGCAACCGAGCGTGCCCCTCTATCGTTGTCGTACACCACCAGGTCGAAGGCGAACAAGGCTTCCGGCGCCGGCGGCTTGTCTAAAAAGCCCAGTTCGTTCCAGGGAATGCGCACCTTGAAGGTATAGCCGGCACCGTGCTGACAGTCGTTTTGGGGGCTCGGCCCATTCAGATCGATGCGAAAGTATATCTCATGCGGCGACCAGGGTTGGCCGTCGAGTCTGTCGAAAGCCGTGGCCCCCGAGAGGCTGAAAAGCGCGCGATAAGTGGTCACCACACCCGGCGATGCCGACACGCCGATCAGCACCTCTATCGCATCGTCTTCCAGAATCTCCGGGCGCTGCCCGTCGCTTCGATCCTGGGCGCAAAAGAACTCGTCGTCCGTCGAAAGAGCAAGCAGCAGGGCGCTTCCGTCACGGACGGCGTATAGGTCGCAGCCGTCCTCACCCGCCTGCGGTACTCTATGCAGGGCAACCGCTCCGGAGTCGAGAAAATCGTCTATACCTTTTTCGAAGCCGACCTCGTTGAGTCCAACCAACCCGGCGTCCAGCAGTCGGGTCTTTAAAGCCAGCGCTCCTGCACCGTAGGCAAAATAGCTACGGGGGGGCTCGCCTGCCGGATTTGGTTGCCAGTCGGCCGGCCAGCAGTCCGTAACCGGCTGGACGCCGTCATCGTCCTGAATCTCGATCCCCACAGCCATGACCCGATCGGGACCGGGGCTGAAATTGTCCGACAGCGAGGCCAGGGGGATTGCGATGAAGACGTCGTAGCCGGAATCGGTCGGCCGGAAGTTGTGTATGATCGGCCCGGCCGCGCTCTGCGGCTTCCAGATCTCGACGAAGCGGGCGGCGCCGGCGGCGATGGCGATGTCGTCGAAACCGCGCTCCTGCTCCTGTGAATCGCCGTTGCCGTCCAGTACTACAACGGCCAGATCGCCGTCCCACCAGTCGCCGTCGTTCGGCACCACGCGTTCGTCTGCTACCTGCATCTCGACGTACAGGTGATGTAGATTGTAGCCGATGTAGACCGTCGCCGGGCCGACTTTAAGGCTTACCGGAATGCCGGTCGGTTGCAGTCCGGTCAAGGGATCGATCAAGGTCGGGACTGCATACGCCACCGCCGAATGATCGCCCGTGAAGAACACGGTTGCCTTACGGGCGCCGCCGTTCAGCCGCAGCGGGGAACCGAAGCCCCAGGACAAACGCTGTCCGTCGGCCGCAGTGCCTTCAAGCCGCAGCCTGTGGGCCTGACCGTCATTGAGCGGGCCGAAGGAATCGACGCTCGCCTGACCGTCGATGGTCCATGAATGGCTTCCGTCGTCGAGCGCGATGTCGATCTTGCTTACACCGTCGAGCGGATCTTCACCGGGAATGGCCTGGGTGAACAGGTTCAGGTGGAAGATTGGATTTTCATTGTGGCCGCAAGCGGCAACTAAGCATAACAACAATGCCGGCCAACATCCTGCAAGCTCCACAGAAGTTCGCAGCCTGTCGACGTGTCGAATCACTTGGCTTCGATCCCGTGTTTCATAAGTAGGTCTCGCAGGTGGTGCCGATCGAGTCGCGCTTCGCGGGCCGCCTGGGAGACATTGCCGCCATGGCGCTGGATCAGATCGCTCAAGTAGGCCTGCTCGAATGTATCAACCACTCGCGACTTGGCCTGCTTGAATGGCTCGCGTCCGCCCGAAAGCCGAGCGTTGCTCTCGCCGATTCCGCGTGCCAACTCGGCTAAAAACATTTCCATGTCGAATGGCTCACTACGGTGCAGCACGAAAGCGCGCTCAACCACGTTGCGAAGCTGGCGCACGTTTCCCGGCCAGGAGTAGTCGGCAAAACGCAGCATGGACTCGGGCGGGATTACGGGAACCATGTCGCCGCCGCTGGCCGAACTCAAAAAGTGCCCGGCCAACAGGGCTAGATCATGGCCGCGTTCGCGAAGAGGGGGAAGCCTTACGGTGATCACGGCCAGGCGGTAGAACAGGTCCTCGCGGAAAGCGGCCCGGGCGACTTCCTCTTCCAGGTTGCGATTGGTGGCGGCGATCACCCGCACATCGACTTTCGATGTCTTGTCCGCGCCCAGCGGTTTGAACTCGCGCCGCTCTATCGCCCGAAGCAGCTTCGGCTGCAGCTCGGCGGGCATGTCGCCGACCTCGTCGATGAAAATGGTCCCGCCCCGGGCCTGCTCGAAGCTTCCCTTTCGGTCCTCCGTGGCGCCGGTAAAGGCGCCCTTGCGATGCCCGAACAGCTCGCTCTCGGCGAGGTTCGCGGCGATGGTGGTGCAGTCTACGACCACGAAAGGTGCCGCGCTGCGCAGGCTTTCTGTGTGGATCGCCTCGGCCAGGGCCTCCTTGCCTGTGCCGGTCTCACCTTCGAGCAGAATGGTCAGATCGGTCGGCGCCACGTCCGCTAGAGTAGCGAAGATCTCGCGCATGCGCAGGCTGCTTCCCAGCACGCTGTGGAAATTGTTCTCGGATGCAGGCTGTGGGCGCAGGCACTCCTGATGCGGAACCACCTTGAGCAGGGTCTGTCCGACGCGGATGGTCGCCCCCGGGCCGAGTACCAGTTCCTTGACCCGCGAACCGCCGAAGAAAGTCCCGTTGGTGCTGTCCTGATCCTGGATCCATGCTCCGGCCTCGGTCTGACGAGCCAGAATGTGACGCCTAGAGACGGTCGTGTCCGTCAGCACCAGTCCTGCCTCCGGATCGCTGCCGACACAGACGGGCTCCGGGCCGAGCCGGCAAAGTCGACCCGCATCCGGGCCGTCAGCGACTACGAGCGCCAAGGAAGCCAGATCGCGCCTGATAGACACGTCTGGATCGCGTATCAGCTCGGTGGAATTGCAATCTTCTACGCTCATGAGATGTGATCTTAACCCGCGCCCGATCGAAGTGTCAAAGCAAGCTGCGGCGCTTGTTGGCAACTTTGGCTAAAAAGTGTAGATTTGCACCAATGTCACGTTTCACAGATGGCATGCCGGCCGTCGTGTTGCTGCTTTGCTTGTTCGCGGCGGGAGCGGCCCGGGCCCAGGAGACGGTGAGCATCGTGCTCTCCGACGGACAAACCGACGCGCTTGCCGGTCGCGAGCGGAGCCGGCACATCGCCAAGGCGCTGGACGATGTTCCGGGGCTGATGGGCGTAATCCCGGCGGCGCCGATCGAGACGCAGGCCGTCATGCAGGGAGCGTCGCGAGCCCGTGAACTGCTGTCACAGGCGCAGGCAGCCAACCGCAAATTCGACCTGGACGGGGCGCTCCGGGCCATTCGGGCTTCACGGGAAAGCCTGGTGCAAGGTTGCGGCGGTGCAGATCTTGCCTTCTGGCGTTCACTGCTGCTGCTTGACGGTTTGGTCGATTTCATGGCTGCGGATAGCGACGCGGCGGGGGCGGCTTTTTGCAAGCTTGCGGCGATCGACCCGGAATTCGAACCGGATGAAAAGAGACTGGCCCCCAAGATAGTCGGCCTCTACCGGAAAGCCAGACGAGAAAGTCTGAGCCGCAAGCGTGGAAGTCTGGTGCTTTCCGGAATTCCAAGCGGCGCCAGGGTGCGGCTGGACGGCCGAGAGGCGGGTAATCTGCCGGCGGTTGTCGAGGCGCTGGCAGCAGGCCGCCATTGCCTGGAGGTTACGGCCGAGGCTCACAGCCCCTGGATTGCGGCGGTCACCGTTCTCGAGGGGAAAAGCCTGCGACTGAGAGCTGTGCTATTTCCGCAGGCGGCGCGGCGCATGCTCGAAGATCGATTTCAGATCATGGCAGTTGCCGATCCCGGCGAATTGGCGCGCCTGTTTTCAACGGACTGGCTGCTGTATGGCAAGATGAGTCCGGACGGAATGATGTTGTGGCTCGTCTCGGGCGCCAGCGGTAAGGTCGCGGGCCCCAAAAATTGCAAGTTGGCGCCGGTAGACGGCTTTGCGGGCTGCGTGCGTGATTTCGCGTCTTCGAGTCGCAATCGGCTAACCGGTCCGCCGGCAAATCTGACAGCGGGTAATAGCGAACCCTCCCCTGTGCCGGCATCCGCCGAACAGAAAACAGGCGCAAACAGGTGGTACCGTAGCTGGTGGTTTCTGAGCATAGTCGGGGGGGTTGCGCTGGCCACGGGCTTGACGCTCGGCGTGGTACTGTCTTCCGATGCAAGTCAGTCCGGCTACAGGGTTATCGTCACCCACCCCAGGTAAGAAATGGGCTCCTATCGCATACTCGGGCGTATCGGTTGCGGAGGCATGGCGGAGGTCTTCCTGGGCCGGGTATTAGGCGCCGCCGGCTTCGAGAAGGAAGTCGCCATCAAGAGCATCCTGCCGGCCTACACCAAAGACGCCCACATGACCGCGCTGCTGGTCGAGGAGGCCAGGCTCGCGAGCCTGCTGACCCACGCCAATATCGCCCAGGTGCTGGACTTCGGGCAGCTGGAGGATCGCTACTTCATCGTCATGGAGTACGTCGACGGGGCCAACCTGGAAGAAATCCTGATAAACGCCGCCGGACGGGGCGTCCGTTTGCCGCTGCGCCTGGCCTGCCTGATCTGCCGGCGGGTATTGAACGGGCTGGCCTTCGTGCATGCCCGCTGCGATCGCTCGGGTCGCCCGCTCGATCTGATCCACCGCGACGTAAGCCCGCCCAATATTCTCATCTCCCGCTCCGGAGAGGTGAAGCTGACCGACTTCGGCATCGCCAAGGCGGCCAACCGGGCCATCGTCACCGAGGCCGGGATGATCCGCGGCAAGGTGGCTTACATGTCGCCCGAGCAGGCCGTCGGAGACAAGCTCGATCAGCGCAGCGACCTGTTTTCGCTGGGGGTGGTGTTGCACGAGATGCTGACCGGCGGCAGGCTGTTCGACGGCGACGACCAGGTGCAGGTGCTGCGCAAGGTCAGAGACGCGCGCATCGATCCTCCTTCGGCCGGCGCTCACAATGTTCCCCCCGAAATAGACAGTCTGGTGATGCGGGCCCTCGAGCGGGAGCGCGACAAGCGCTTTGCGTGCGCCCGGGATTTCGACAAGGCCTTGGAGACGGCCGTGCGCGAGTTGGACCTGGATGCCTCCGACACTGACCTGCAAGAATGGCTGCGGCCGATCATATCCGAGCGGCGCGTCGACCCGTTGCCGGCCAGCGGCGATCTGATCACATTCGGCGTCCCGTCCGTACCCGCGGCGGAGGGAACCCAGAAGATCTCGCCGGACGCGACCACTGCCAAGGAGAAACCCGCAACCCGGCATGCCTGGCTCGGCCTGGGCGCCGTGATCGTCGGGTTGCTCGTCTACCTGCTGTGGTTTCTTTGGCCGGGTGTAACGACAGCACCGCCGCCAGGACCGGACGGGACGAAGACGATGGCTTCCCCCGCTATCATAGCGCCGGACGCAGGATTAAAGCTCGCCGATACCGAAGATGCCGGAAGCGGCGCTATTGCCGATGCGGGCACCGCAGCGGCAGAGCATGGCGGGGATCGCCAGGCGATCGTCGTCAAGAAAAGTATGGGCACTCTGTTTATCAACTCCGAGCCATGGGCCAAGATCTACATAGACGGCAGGGACACCGGTGTCACGACGCCCACCGTGGACGGAATCCGCCTGCCGTCCGGGCGCCATCGCGTCAGGCTCGAAAACCCCGGGCTCGAGCTGTCTTTGACCTTCAGCCTGAGGATCGCAAAGAACCAGAAGATCAAGCGCTTTGTCAACCTGAGAAGAGAAGGCGTACAGCACTAAAAAACAGGATCTTTGCTGTTCATTGACCAAGCATGCCCGTGAAATCGCCAAGAACACAGCGCGGCTCCCCAGCACCCGAGCTCCAATGTTTGACCTGCTTTACTTTTTGTAGTATTGTAAAGGAAGGGATCGTCGGAGGTGTGACATGACCGTTGTCAAGATCAGCTCTAAGAATCAGATCGTAATTCCCAAAGAAGCCAGACAGGCCATGCGCTTGAAGGGTGGGGACGAAGTTCTGGTGGTCGTCAAGGACGGCATCACCATCCTGATGCCCAAACCTGAAAACTATCGAAAAGCCCTCTCCGGTCTAGGCAAGGGTCTCTACGAAGAGAACTACCTGGAGACAGAACGGGACTCCTGGTAGAGGCATCCTTTTTGAAAAACTTCCTGAAAAAACACTCCCGCATATCAATCGACACCAGCATTTTCATCTACTTCGTCGAACGACATCCACGATACCATTCTCTTTGTGAGCCCATCTTCAAAGCCATCGAGAGTGGGAAAATCGAGGCGTTCACTTCGACAGTGTCTCTGCTGGAGATTCTGGTCCAGCCGTATCGCCGAAAGCTCGACGACCTGGCCCTGAAGTTCTACTCGCTGTTTGTGACCTATCCCAATCTGAACTGGGTCAACCTGACAATAGGTATTGCAGACAAGGCCGCCAGGCTCAGGGCGGAATACAGCCTGAAGACCCCGGACGCCGTTCAACTTGCCTCCGCCTTCTCATCGGATGCCACCGGATTCATCTGCAATGATTTATCATTCAAGAAGGTGAGAGAGATGAACTGCCTGATTCTGGAAGATCACGTACAGTCTGACAAGACCCGACTCCATACCGGATGAGGTTCCCATGCCGGGGCCGGTACGGTAGCGTTGCCCGTCAATCGATCATGTCGTCCAGGAACACCCTGCAGGTGTCGTTGCCGTTGTCGGCGTTGGGGAAGGGGCAGGTGAAGTACATGGTGCGGGATACGCCGGTGACGGTCACCGCTCCGCTGCAGCGCCGGGCGGTGAAGATGACGTGGTCGTCTATGCAGCCGCTGGGGCCCAGCAGCGTCTCAAGGAGGTCGTGGAAAGCCAGACCGCAGCCTTCTTGCGAGATACGGTACATGGTGAACGGGTCACCGTCCGCCGGAACGCCCGGGCAGTCGCCGCTTATGGCATAGTCGCCGCTGACCGTCTCGCACTTGTCCGCCTCGCAGTTGACGGCGCCGACACAGTCTCCTGGACAGTTGCAGCGGTTCTCTCCCAGGCTGCAGACTCCTTCGTCGGTGCCGCAACGGGTGCACACGAAGCAAGGACAGTTGGGACCGATGCACTGGCCGTTCTCCGGAAAGTAATCGGGAACCGCGACCAGCCCGTCGCAGCACTTGCCCTCTTGGTCGAAGTCCTCGAACTTCCCGCCCTCGCCCAGGCAGTCAGCTAGGCAGATGCCGGATTGTTCATCGCAGCGCTGGCCCTGGGGGCAGGCGAAATCGAGCAGGCGGCAATCGCCTACGCACAGACCGGTATCGGGGTGGCACACCTGGAAATCGCCGCAATAGTCTACACAGTTCGTGCCCGGGTCGCAGTTGACCAGGCGGCAGTCGAGCTGGCACTGGCCCGTGTCAGCCTCGCAAACGTAGCCTTCCCGGCAGCCGGCCGAATACAGGCAGTTGCAGGGATCGGCGGCGTATTCGATCGGCATCCAGGTGCCGTTGGCGTCGCACATCCAGCAGGCCGGATCCTCGACCAGGTTGTTCATGCAGTTGCAGGGCAAGGTGGCGCCCTCGGTGCACTCAGGTACCGGGCAGTCCGCGGGGCAGTTGCAGGAGTTCTCGGCCTGTCCGCAAACGTCATCGCCGCACTCGACGCACACAAAGCAGGGGCAGTCGAAGCAGGCGCAGGTGACTTCTCCGTTGACCACGTCCGGCACGCAGTCATCGGCCTTGGTCAACCCCGCGCAGCAGACCTGATCGCCCTCGTAGTCCATGAAATGATCGCCGACAGCGTGGCACTGGGTGGCGCACTGGTTCTCGGGGGAGATGATGCACTGCCAGGCGTGATGTTCGTCGCACTCGCACCAGGACACGTTACTGCCATCCGGGCAGGCATACGGGCGGGTGTCGCCGGGGATGCATTCTCCGCAGTCGGCCGGACAGTTGCAGGGGTTCTCGCCCGGTCCGCATTCGCCGTTTTCGCAGTAGGCGCAAACGAAGCAGGCGCAGTCGAAGAAATAGCATTCGCCGGCGTTGTATTCGGCGTCGTCGACAGCCGTAAGTCCGGCGCAGCAATGCTTGTCGCCTCCCATGAAACGCTCGCCCTCGCCCAGGCAGTCGTCGCCCTGGCAGACGCAGTAGCCCTCATCGCCGCAGATGGAGGGGCAATGCTCGATGAAGCCGCAGTCAATGTCCGTCTCGCAGAAGATCTTGCACTCGCACTCGCCGTTGCCGTTGCAAAAGGCCGGGCAGTTGAGTGCATAACAGTCGTCGTCCGAATCGCACATGCCGGTACAGCGACACTTGCCCTCGCTGGTGCAGAAGGCCGGGCAGTTGAGCACGTCGCAATCGGCATCTTCCTGGCAGTCCTTGTCAATCACGCAGTCGTTGAAGTCACCGTCGAAGTTGCTGTCGCAACAGATCGAACCATCGCTGTTGGTCAGGCAGCACTGGCCCTTGATCGGGGCATCCATGCTTCCACCGTTGCTGCGACAGACCATGTTCCGCAGCGCCTCCAGGTCCGAGCCGTCAACCTTGCCGTCTCCGTTGATGTCCCCGTCCGCGTCGGTGGAACCGGAGGCGATCCAGTTGGAGAGCAAGGTGATGTCCGCCTGTGTCAGGTGACCGTCTCCGTTCAGGTCTCCCTTGATCTTGTTCGAATACTCAGAGCATGCGGCGCAAGCCAGGCCGGCCGCGAACCCAACGAGAAGTAAAAAGCGGTTCATTTTCATTTTCATCTCCTCCATTCATTAGTTGACGTAGTTTCATGTGCTACAAAAGCAAGATTCGCGCCAGGAACCAGCTGAAATCATATCATACCGGAATAACTTTATTATATATCCCCGGGTAGCCCGCGGACGAAGACCATCCAGACCGGTTTTGGGTGAGTCCACTACCCACAATCTCTGTTCGTTTTTCAACCAGCCGAAAAGGCAGCGAAAACCATGGAGACTCGACCCCCACCCGTTTCTTGGTAAGCAGGTGTCCGTCTTGAAACTGAAACGTCTACTCTTCCAATCCGCGGGTGATAGGCCCTGCGGCATTGCGCGCCAACTCGGCCGCGGCGGCCTCGCCGTAGGCTTGCCGGTAGCGTTCGAACCATACGCGGGCTGCTGACAGTTCGGGCGGCTCGTCACCCTGGGTGAAGCGGGAGCAATCGCAGTCGTCGTCTATCTCATCCAGTTGTAGCAGTGCTCTCCTCGTCTGACCCTGCGCTGAAAGGCTGCTGCCTTCCCCGATCGCGCTGTTGCAGCGGCTCGCGCAGCGGCCCTCGTAAATCACCCAGACGGCCCCGCCGATGATGGCCAGTACAATCAAGAACCCCAGGAATGTGGTGAGTCGAACCGACATGACCCGCCGATAGTAACATGCCGGGCGACAGGCTGTAATATTTTCATCTCTTGTCATCCACCGGCGACGGTGATACAGACTCTGCATAAGATTCGAGTCCTTCATTCATTCAAGGGAGGTGTTCCATGAGAACCAGTTCATTCCTGTCGATCTGTATGTCCGGCTGTCTGGCGCTTTGCGCTGGATGCAACGACAAGAACAAGGCCAAAGAACCGGTCGAGAAGCCCGATACGGTGGCCGAGGCGCCCAAACCCGCAGAACCCGCCAAAGCAGTAGAGCCCGCGAAACCCAAGGCCCTCGAATACTCGGCCGAAAACGCCGCCAAGCTGATCGGCGACATGGAAAAATGCGAGTACGACTTCAACTGCAAGGCCTACAAGCCACTGCTGTCTTTCGGCAACAAGGTCTCGGTCGACCTGGCCAAGTTCGCCGCCGACGGCGCGAAGCCCCAAAAGGCCCGCGCCATCGCGGCCAAGGCGCTGATCACGATCAAGGACCCGGCCGTCGGCAAGCAGATGCTCGAGGCGGCCAAGAAGGAAAAGGATTTCATGCTGCGCGACAAGTTGTACTCGGCGGCGGCCGCCGGCGGTTCGGATGAGGTCTTTGCCGCCTTGACCAATCTCTATCTGAGCAAGGCCGGTAAGGAGCACCAGATGCAGCTCCGCGCCGGCATTCGACTATACCAGAAGAAGGCGCTCGACTGGGCCATCGAGAAGCTGCCCAAGACCAAGAAGGGCCAGCAGGTTGAAGTAGCAGACATCATCGTCGACCTGGCCAACAAGGATTCGCTCAAGGCCATCCAGGATCTGATCCCCAAGGTCAAGGACATCATGGCCAGACACCGCCTGGCCTCTAAGGCCATCGCCATGGGCGACAACGGCAAGTTCGACATATTGATCAAGGGTCTCAAGTCCAGAGACCAGTACGACCGTTCGGACGCCGCCAACTTCATGGCCGGTGTGGTCAAGCAACTGCCCGAGGACAAGAAGGCAGAAGTGATCAAGCTGCTCAAGGCCGCCAAGAAGAAGGATCGCGGCGGTCTGACAGCCATGGGCTACAACAAGTGCCTGAAGGTGCTCGAGGGCGGCGCTAAGTAATCGGCAAGCAGGCAACTGCAGGCATCTCTCGTATCTTCTCAACTCCACAGATACGAGATCTTCAGTATCAACATGTGGCGGGGTGGGGCTGGTCAGCAGGTCGTCCATGAGCCGCCCGAAACGCCGCGCTGCCCGTCGCCGTTCATCTTCTACTTTGTTTTAATTATCTTCAGGTCGCCGCTGAGGCTGGCCATCTCGATCTCGGCTTCGCCGGAGCCCACCTTGACTCGCGTGCGCGCGCCTTGGCTCTCTTGTTCGGCCTTGTCGAAGTCGGTCGATAAATCACCGCTGCGGCTCTTGAGCGCGGCCGTGAATCCTGCCCCGGCCGGGAGCCTCAGTTCGGCGTCGCCGCTGACTGTCGCGATTTTGACCGTCCCGACCGGCGAGAGCCGACAGCCGAGTGTGATATCGCCGCTGACAGTCTTGACCCGCACCTGCTCGGAGCTCAATCCATTGAGCACGATATCGCCGCTGACGGTCCGCAGTTCGATCAGCTTGCCGCTTATCGAGCCGCCCTTTATCTCGCCGCTCACCGTCCCGGCGGTCAGGTCGCCTGTTGCCGTCTTGATCTCGATATCCCCACTGACCGTCTTGAGAGTCATCCGCCCGGCTGAGCCTTTCATGACCAGCTCGCCGCTGATGCTGGTCAACTTGACGCGCTCGACCGGCCCCGCAAGCGTCAGCTCGCCGCTCACGGTTGTTGCAATCAGGTTCGTCGTCTTCGGCACTTTCAGAAAAAGATCTTCGTCGGGCGCAACTATGTCTCCGGCGCGTGACTTGTACGACAAGCGTATCTCCGACTCCTTGACCTCGATGCCGCGACTCATGTCCTCTTTGCTGCGCACTTCTACTACGGCGCGATCCCAGCTTTCGATCTTCACGCCGGCCGTGCGCATCAATACAGTCAGCTCGAGCTTGTCGCCCGCCGGAATTGTTTTTACAAACTCCCCTGCCCCGGCGGGCAAAGCCAAGCCCAGCGCGGTAAGGCAGGCAGTCATCACAAAAGAAATTCGGCTTGTATTTTTCATCTGGCACTCCTCCGGTTACATGGACTCGGCGACCAACTCGGTCAGCAGATCCACTTTTTGCTGATAAGCGGCCAGCACCATCTCGTGCGCCTGGATGTTTTCGGGCTCGGCCCTGATGGCCTGGTGGCAGCGCCTGATCGATTTGTCGATCTCGGCCAGGCTGTCCTCTATAACTTGCTGCGTCCGCGGGCCCCAGGCGGGCTTGTCTGAACGTAGCGCCTGCTGCAAAGAAGCGATCGCCCCGCGGTATTCCAGCTCGGCTTTCTGTACGCTGGCAAGCGCATCCAGTTTGCCTGCGGGCTTGACTGATCCCTGCCGCGCTGGGCCCGTAAAGACCAGCACCAATAACACAGCCGCCGCGGCACCGACTGCCGCCGCGACCGGCACCATCCAGAAGCGCCGCCACCAAGATACGGTTTCGCGGGCCCGGGCCATATCCCGCCGGATGGCTGGCCACAAGTCTCGTTGCGGTTGGGCCTGGCCGAGATCCGTAAGATCGTTCTTGATAGCCTCGATCTCGGCAACCACGGCGCGACATGCCGCGCACGAACCCAGCTGGTCTGCTATTTCCGCGCTGCGCTCCCGGTCGAGATCCTGATCGATGTAAGCGCTTAGAACTTCGTCCGAAAAATGTCTGTGCTCGCTCATGACGCCCCCTGCGCGTTGGTCAACATCTGTCTCATGCTGGCCCTGGCCTTGTGCAGTTGGCTCTTGGAGGTGCCGGCCTTGATTCCCAAAGCCGGCCCGATCTCGGCGTGTCTCATGCCAAGCACGTCGTGCAATACCAACACCTCGCGGTAACCGAAAGGCAATCTGCCTAGAGCTTTTTCCAGTCTTTTCCCGACCATGGCGTCCGCCTGGCGGGGCGCTTGTGCAATCTCCACTTCGGGCGATGTGGGTTTACGCTTCTTGGCCCAGTCACGCGTGCGGTTTACGGCGATGCGGTAGAGCCAGGTGCTGAAAGAAGAGTCACGGCGAAACTTGCCCAGGTGCTGAAAAGCTCGCATGAAGGTGTCCTGGACGATGTCCTCGGCGTCGGCCGGCGAGCCGGTCATCCTGAGCGCCAGGCCGTATATTTTCCCGGAATGTCGCCGGTATAGCACTTGCATCGCTCCTTCGTCACCTTTGACAGAGCTTTCGACCAGGGTCCGCTCATCGAGTTTTGCCGTCTGTGTGTCTGGCATCAGAACCCCGATCTTACCCCATAGACCGGCGTTGCTCCAAAAAGGTTGCCTGGAGAAATTCAAATTCACAGACCTTCAAGGATTGAGACACTTTTCTTGATACAACCTGGACACTCGCCGGTACACGCAGGCTCGAGAAGTTCGGCTGGTGCAGCGCAACAATCCAAGTATTTCGGGCATATATTCCAAGAAATGCATTTTTAGCGGGTTTGGCTTGCATATTGCAAAATCCTGAAAACATCGAAGAAAGGAGAAATGCCATGAACAATGCGATAATAGAATTTCTCAAGGCACGTCATGCCACCCGCTCGATATCTCCCGAGCCGCTGGATGACGATACGCTGGACGGGCTCATCGAAGCGCTGCGACTGACACCGTCCTGCTTCAACAACCAGCCCTGGCGCTTTCAGTTCTTGCTAAGCGATAAGGCGAGATCGAAGGGCGCCGAGGCACTGGCCGACGGCAATCGGCCATGGGCCTCACGGGCGCCATTGTTGGTGATCGGCTATACCCGCAAGGAAGATGACTGCGTGCTGCCCGACGGGCGCGCCTACCACCAGTTCGATCTGGGCATGGCGGTAATGAATCTTGTCCTGGCAGCCACGGAACAGGGCCTGGTGGCGCGGCCCATGGCCGGCTTCGACCCCGGAAAGGCCCGCGAGTTCTTCGGCCTGAAGCTGGATCAGGAGCCTTTGGTAATGCTGGCCATCGGCAAACCGGCTCTGGACGAAGACCACCTGCCCGACCACGTCAAGGGCCTGGCCAAAAAGCCGCGTGAACGAAAGCCGGCCAGTGAGATCGTCGCCCGGCTCTGACGTACGTCAGGCGCTAGGGCTTGATGCTCTGGCAGGCGGCGATGGCCTCGTCGCGCAGCACGTCGTTCTTGAACCCGGAGCCGCGGCAGGAGCAGCCGCCGATGTTGGCGACGAAGGCCCTTTCTGACTTGGCCTCCTTGTCGGTCTTGTCGATGCACTCACCCATAACCAGCCAGCCGCCCTGGATGTCCTTGGGCTCCGCCTTGGTCCAGATGTAGCCCATGTCCTGGAAGCCCTGCTTGGTCTTGAGCTTCTCGGCGTAGGCCTGGGCGCTGGAGGGCATATCGCTGTCCCACTTGTCTACGTAGAACCGGCCCCCGAGGTTGTTGGTGCCGTCGCCGGCCGGGACGTACTTCTCATATGTCCAGCTGGTCATGGCCTTGTTGAATTCGCCTTCCCAGCCCTTGGCGGCCTTGAGCTTGAGCTGGTCCATGACCAACTTGGCCGCGGGCGCGGTCGCAGTCGCCGCAGCCGGCGTCGCCGCCGGTGCGGCCGCCTTTTCGTCTGGCTGTCCGCTTTCTTCTTTGTTGCATCCGACAAGAGACAGGATCGGCAGCAAAATGAGCAACATCAATAAGCGTTTCATGTTTCCTCCCAACGGTTAGAGGGGTCAGCCGAAGCACAACCCGAATTTGCAGTCGTGGCGATAGTCTACTTTGTTTGAACCACCACCGACGTGTCACCAAACAGGTAGCAATCCAGAAAGCGGTCTGTCAGCTTGTAGGTCTTCAGGCGCGATTCGTCCTTTGAGAAGCCGTGGCCTTCGTCCGGCAGGATCATGTACTCGACCGGTACCTTGCGACCCTTGAGCGCCTCGACGATCCGATCGGACTGGCTTTGCTTGACCCTGGCGTCGTTGGCTCCCTGGACCACCAGCAGGGGCCGCTCGATCCTGTCGACGAAGTGGATCGGTGAGCGATCGTGCTGGTACTTGGCGTGCTCGGGGTTCTTGGGATCGCCGAACTTGGCGTAGATGGAACTGGCGAACGCGGCCCAGTAGGGCGGGAAGCTCTCCACCAACGTTTTCAGATCCGAAGGCCCAAAGAAGTCCACGTTGGCTGCGAACTCCTTTGGAGTGAAAGTGGAAGCGGCCAAGGCCATGTAGCCGCCGTAGCTGCCGCCCATGACAACCACCTGGTCGGCCGTCACCGCCGCGTTGGCCACCAACCATTGCTTGCAAGCCACCACGTCCTTGAGCGGGCCGCCGCCCAGATCAAGGTTGTCCAGCTTGGTATACGATTTGCCGTAACCGGTCGAGCCGCGCACGTTGGGCACAAGCACCACGTAGCCTTTTGAGACCAGGTACTGGCGGAAAGGCTCGAAACGCCGTCTGGATTGGTAGGTCGGCCCGCCGTGCACGTCGATCACCGCCGGATGCGGTCCCTCGCCGGCCGGCTCGTACACAAAAGCTGGCACCTCGCGCTTGTCGAACGAGGGAATTCGAACCGACTTTGCCGTGACCATGGTCACGCCGGCCAACGACTCGGGCAACACGTTGGTCAGCTTGCTGGCCTTGTTCTGCTTCAGGTCTACCACGAAAATATCGACCGGGACCTGGTCGGTCACCATGGTAGCCGCCAGGTAGCGATCCTTGGGCGAGAAGCCCAGCGGGACCAGCGCTCCGGGGCCACCCAGCGCCGGCAGCTCGACAGGCTTTCTGGTCTTGGCGTCGCTGATGACCACCTTGGGCGTACCGTCCTCGTTGGTGATCGTGTAGAAGTACTTCCAATCTTCCGAATAGCCGGCGTACTCGACGTCCCAGTCGGCCTTGAGCACCGGTTTGCTCTTTTTGGTCTTCAAGTTCATGGCCAAAACAGCGGTGAACTCGCTGCCCTCGTCCGAAGCGTAGTAGAGGGTGCGGGCATCTTTGGAAAACGTGGTCGGGTAGGTCTGCACGTCGCCCTTGTGGGGAGTGAGCAGGACGGGCTTCTTCTTGCCTCGGTCGAGCAAGTAGAGGTTGTTGTTGATGTCCGAGAGCGTCTCCGTGATTATGAAACGCCTGTGATTGCGGCTGGCCGCGGCAAACGAGAGCTTGCCCGAGGCCTTCCAGAGGATCTTCGATTTGTTTTTTGCCAAGTTGTACTCGACCAGATCGAGCAAGCTCGGATCGCGCTTGGATGACAAGTACAAGAAGGTCTTTCCGTCCAGCGCCCAACCGGCGAACATGGTCCGTGCGCCGGGCGGGAAATCGGTGCATAGGTCCTTATGCTTCTGGCCGGTCGAGTCGGTCAGGTACAGGTGGGCCAGTTCGGTACCGCCCACGTCCGCCTCGTAGACCAGCTGGTCTTTCTTGGGAGAGAAGGCGAACGAATGCACGAAGCCCTTGACATGCGTGAGTTGCCTGGCCTCGCCGCCGGCAAGCGGTTTGACCCAGATATCCAGGCGGCCGCCCTGATCGCTGACAAAGGCCACCAGCTTCTCATCGTACGAGAACGACGCGCCGCCGACCCGATGGACCTTGAAGTACTCTTCCAGTGCCACCGGCGCCTTGGGCGCCTCGGGCGCCTGCACGGCTTTTTGCGGAGCCGTCTCCACCGCCTTGGATGGCGGCGGCTCGGACACCGTCTGCGGACCCGAGCAGGCGGCGAACAAAACTGCCACCAATAACGACCAGATTCGTGAACTAAACATATCGACCTCCCCTGAATGGATGGTAAGTTTCCTCAATTGGCGCATCGGAATCGAGTTTCCATGAGGAAGCAGACCACGATTGAGTTTTCTAAGTCAAGCTCGGCAAGGACTCTGCACCCGATTCCGGCAGAACCGGCGAATACAGGGTCACCGGTTGCTTGCGGCCCTTGAGTTGGGCCGTTGCTATTTCCTCAAGCGGCAGGTCTTCCTTAATCAGCTGCGCGGTTTGTGCGGACAACAGGATGCCAGTCGAGTACTTGCGGGTCAGCGATTCGATCCTGGAAGCCACGTTGACCGTATCTCCGATGACGGTATATTCGAACCTGCGGCTCGAGCCTATCGCTCCGGCTATCACTTCGCCGGTATGAATGCCCACCCCGATGGCCAGAGGTTGTCCTATTTCCCTGGGCAGAAATTGGTTGAGTGCTTCGAGACGCCTGTGCATATCTATTGCCGCACGAGCCGCCTGCAGGGCGTGGTTTTCGGAGGCTACGGGTACGCCGAATACCCCCATGACCGCGTCTCCTATGTACTTGTCCACCATGCCCTGGTTGTCCATGATCGCCGAAGTCAATTCTTCAAAGACGACGTTCAGTATCCGCCCGATCTCCGCAGCCGGATGCTTTTCGCTGAGAGTTGTAAAACCGCGAATGTCGGCAAACAAGATCGTGGCGGTCCGGGTTTCGGTCGCTTGCTTGAGGAGTTGAGGCTTTCTGGAAATTTCCTCGACAACTTCCGGCGCCAGGAAGCGACTCAAGTGCTCCTTGTGGACGGATTCGCGATGCAGCTCGATCATGCTGGACACGACGTATGTCACACTGGCAGTCGTGGCACCGAGCAGGATCACTGCCAGGATCAGCGACGGAATAACAGACGAACCGGCCGGTACGAAAAAAGCAAGAAAGATCAATTGCAAGCAAAGTGTGGTTGCTCCAGCGACGACCACCACCCGGGTGTCGAAACGAAGCCCGCTAAGAACGATCGCCAGCGAGTGGGTTGCGATCGATATGAAACCAAGAGAGCCAAGCGGAACCTCGTTTCGCAAAAATACGATTGAAAGGAAGTTACACAAGATTGGAGTCAGCGTGGTTACATATTTGCGGTGCCAGCGATAGGGAGGATTACGGCGATGGTAGAGGGCAAAGCTGGTGCTGGCCAGGACACCGAAACACACCAGGATGACCAAACCGAGCGGGGGATGAAAAGCCGTCGGATCGGACCGGAAATATGACAGCAAGTGAAGAACCAGCGGAACCGCCAGACAGGCCGCCAAGATTCCGTTGATGATGACTTCGTTTCTGGTTTCACGCAGCCGGCGCTGTTTTTCGAAGTCGTCAATTCCCGGGGAAATCAAGGTCAACGATCTCCCTTCCATTTGAAAAGCAGATTTCTGTATATCACACTTCCGGTCGGGAGCGTCCAGCACTATACTGGGTCTGTGCCGAGCGCGATTCTGGAAGGAGGAGAACATGAGCGGTCGTTTTGCCCTGTTGGTCGGTTTGCTGATTGTGGCCGGTTCGGTTCATGCAAAGAAACTCAAGCTGCCGGGCAGTGTCGAAGTCAAGGTCGAAAAGGCCTCCCGGGATGTATTGGTGCGGGCGGCCGCTCTGGGCAACATGCAATTCTTCACAAGTTCCCAACTGATCATCCGGCTGTACGGCTTCAGCGTGTCTGGAACCTGCATCCCGGAGACCCACCAGGTTTGCGGCCACCACTACGTGTTGCTCACTTCCTCATTCGACGAGGCGCCCGAGATCCATGCCTACGACCTGGGGGAAGTCGGGGAGTTTGTAAAGATAACGCTGACCGGCAAGAACGACGACAAGGTGCGCAACCTGGAACTCACGGTACAGAACTGGGCCTCGTCGGCACTGAAATCCAATCCGCGCCTTGCCCGCCGAGCCCGCAAAGTCACGCTGCAGATCGACGAGAAACAGGTCGAGTTGGTCGAGTGAGCGCTACCTCTTTCTCTTTCGGCTCTTTTTCTTCCGGACCTCTTTCTTCGCCCGCTTGAACTTCAATCTGAGGAACGCTCACTTCACCAAAAATCTCATCGGCTTCCCGGCCTTGGCAAGCTCGAGTACCTTCTCACTGGTCTCGGACCAGTGAGCATCTGCACCGAAAACTATCGTGACGGCGTCCCGATCGTCAATCCCGGCCGACGTGACATCAATCGACGTCAGCCAATCCCTCTTTCCCAACTCCCAGGCAATCTTCTTGAGAGCATCGATATCGAGAAAGCAGTTGCAGGCCCTGACTTCCTCGGGAAATTTTTTCATCACGTCGATATACCCCCATTCGAAAATCCCCATTGCCGATCCTATCAGCCAAGGGCAAAAGGGGCATACAAGACTAGCTGCGTCAACGCAAATGCCGAGGACGCGAACTTCATAGTCATCGCCGAGAGGTTCGAACAGGTAATCAATGTATGATGGATCGGGCCTCGCCAATGGCGATTTCTGGCGCGGTCGAAACAAGACCGAATGGTGAATGTAACCCGATCTGGCCGCGCAACTAATGACTGTAGCAATCGATTGCCAACTGGCGTCTTTGTCAACAACGAGCATAAGTCTCCCCGGAAATGGCTCGTTCGGATGCAAAAATAAGAAGTTATCATGGATAAAATTCATGAATTTCAAAATCGACTTACAGCTATCGTCTTCATCGAGTCGTATAGAACGATCCTCTATTTCTGCTACGCCACTTTTCTTAATTGAGATCATAGGTGCACTAGTAGCCGGAACACCTTCGAACCGTGAATCCAGAGTCAGAATGTCAATGCCTTCTGGAATAAAAAGACGTTCAACGCCCACCTTATCGATGATGCTAAACAGCTTCTTGGTCCAGCTCTCGAACTCGCTTGCGTCAATTCGGCACTTGATTCATGTAAACGCCAGGAAGGCGATCGCGCCCGCGCCGGACAGGCTATCTCCTCCGTACAGGTTCGCCAGGTTGGCCAGGCTCGAACCGAAGAAGACGGGATACGAATAGCCGAAGCCGACCCCGGCTCCCAACGACCACAGCGGCTCGCGGGTCTGCTTGACTTTCTCCTCGGCCAGTCCATACGAGGAAGAGCCTGCAATCCAGAAGAACGCGGCCATCACGATCAGAAGCAACCGCTTGAGCATCATAACCCTCCTCTCTCGTCACATCGGGTGTGGTGATTGACCAAATAGCCAAGCAAAAACCACACCACGATCTGTGCACGCCTAACGACGCATGAAACCTGCGAGATTCAAAAAAGACGACGCGATCAGTCTGACAATTTGACATGCTTTGAACTTGTGTAGAGAACGGCCGCGTCAAATTGTCAAAGGGGACGCACGGCAACAGCGCCCCCGGCGGCCCGGCAAGAAGTTGCAGGGGCCGGCAAGATCTTGCCCGCGTCTGGTTCGATCCTCGCCGGAACGCAGCCCGCTAGCACTCTACTTCCTTGAAATTACACACGTTCGTCTCCAGGGCCGGCTTGGCCTGCCCCTTGCAAGGCCTATGACCAGTCGTATTGAAGCAAAGGAGGAAGCCATGAAGAAGCTGCTTAAGCTGGGAGCGGTGCTGGTGCTTGCGGTGGTGGCGCTGGGCGTTCTCGCCGGCTGGGGCTGGGAGCGAAAGCCAGTGGTTACCTCCAGGGCGCTGCCGTGTGTCGAGATGGGCGCCGTTCTGGTTTGCTTCGACGGGCAACCCGAGGCTGAGGTCCGCTGCAAGAACCTGGGCGATTCGACCATACTCTGCACGAATTCCAACTGAGGGCTCGCGGGGAGGAATGCAAGATGAAACGCTATGTGAAAACCGCAATACTCTCGGCGATCGCGGTTTTCCTCTTGGCTTTTGCGAGCGGAAACGCCAAAGCAGTGGACATCCCGGAAAAGCAGGCCAAGTGCGTGAATGCAGATTCCGGCAATTGCGCCGAGAAGGCAAAGCCCGCGGAAAAAAAGGTCTCGCTGATTAAACCTGCTGTCGAGACCACCGGCTTTCCGATGCTCGAGAAGATCCGGTCTGATGTCACCACCATGCTACAGAAGAAAATCGAGGTGCGCTTCACCAGGCAGATTGAAGAAATGCTGTTTGAGCAAATCACAAAGTAGTTGGGTCCGTACGGGGACGGAGCAGCTACAACTGCCCGCAAAGTCACGCTGCAGATCAACCAGAAGCAAGTCGAAATGGTCGAATAGAACGGCTTTGCGTCAGAAGCCCCAGTGGATGAGGTTCCAGAGCAGGATGTAGATCGACACGAAAATGGCGATCAGACCCAGCGGGCCCTGGAACTTGGCCAGCTTGCCCCGGATCTCCTGCCCCTTGGCCAAGGCCTGCTCGTTCTTGCTGAGCGCATACTTACTGATCAGCCCGAATCCCAAAAGGAATCCCAGCACCACCTCGACCAGAACCGCCACCAGGATGACAATCGCGGACACGGGAATGACCGAGACGACCGCGAACCAACCCGTGGTCAGAACGTGGATGGTGTCCCAGATACCCCACAGGAACATGACAATGCCAATCCACCCCTGGTACGGCACCAGCTTGTCTATCAACTCCTTGGCATCGGGCTTCTTGGCAATGATGAGGTTCGAGGCAGCCAGAACGCCTCCGCAGAACATTACGCCGATGGTGATCCAGATCATCTCCAGCCTCCTTTAAAAGGTTCAACTGCGTACAAACAGTGCCTGCCTACAGACTTCAGGAACGTTGGCCACTGTACTGAGAATTGTCAGTGTTTACCAGGCCGTTACGGGCTTGTCAAACTAATATGGATATGGAGTCGGCCCCCAACAATTGACACATGAGCGCTATCTTTTCCTCTTTCGGCTCTTTTTCTTCCTGTCTTTCTTCTTTACGGATCGGAACTCCAGTTTAATATTCTTGTTGGTCCTGGCTCGGACATCGTAGCTAGCCCCAGGTGACGCCGCTTTGATGACATTATCAATCCGCTCGAACAATTCTAAGTTATCGAGCTTGCACTGGACAAGGAAACCCGGCTTGCCCTGGCAGCGCTCGGTCTGGTAACAATCCTTTTTGAGTTTTTCCTCCACATTCCTCTCGAGATCCTTGGGCGCGTCTTCGAGCGTCACCCGGCTCCAGGTGCCGTTGCGTGCCAGGCTCCAGTAGTGCTTCTTCAACCCAGTGATGACTTCGGGCATCACCTTCGTGACCGCTTCACTCGCGGCCGCGCTCCAGGCGCCCGGTTGTTTGAGGTTACGCGGGGAGGAAAACGCAGATTTCGCAAACAGCTGTTTGTCCCGCAAGGTGTCCCGGGCCGAGACGGTCAATACCACGACGTTTTCGGCGTCCTTGGTCTCCGCCCCGAACTCGACAATCACGTCCGCGCCAGATTCTTCGTCCACAGCAGCCGCCCCATCGCGAGAATCGAAAATATCCCACTGAGGCATCTTGTTCTTCATCAGGTAGTCGTTGATCGACATGGAAATGATGATGTTCTTCCCGTCCTTGGGCTTGGCCTTGGCCTTGACCATGATAGACAGATTGGGCATGGAAGATTGCTCGGCCCGGGAATATTGGGAATCCAGCAGGAATATCATCGCCATCACGAAACAACACACATACTGTTTCATTCTCGCCACCTCCGAAGGAAGTCGGAAAAACGGTTTCTGCATATCACACTTTCCTTTTGACCGGGAGGTCCATGACGCCGCTAGCGGCGCCGGATTAGAGAGGCGCATTCTGGCCGGGATCGGGTATTACGAACCGGCTGCGAGCGCCGGCTCTGTGCCAGCGGGGGTGGACCGAAGTGATGTAGACGGCCAGTGCGCTTATGACTCCCACGGCCACCATCAACCAGCCGAAGCCATGGTAGTAGTGTCCCGACAGGAAATAGGCGCCGAAGAGGACGAAGGGAACGGAGACGAGGATCATCTTTAGCATGGCGAAGAGGATGAAACTGAATATGGCTGATCTGCTGCGCTGTTTGCAGCGCGGGCAGGCCAGCAACTTGACAGTGCATCTGGCGTTCTTGGCAGACGCATACTGGGCGTTGTCCAGGGCTTCTTCCTTGGCGCCCCCGTCGTCAGTGAAATATGGGCTATGGCCCGTTCCGAGTCCCTTGGCCCGGACTTCCACGTCGCATTCGTACTGGCAATTGGGGCAGGCATATTCCACCAGGTAGTCGCCTAAGTAACTGGCCTCGTATTTCCTGCCCGCGTAAATCGGTACGTGCATCGGCTACTCCACCAAGAACCTCAGCGGCTTCTTGGCCCCGGCAAGCTCGAGCACCTTCTTGCTGGTCTCGGACCAGGGAGCAAGGGCATTGAAGACAACCGTAACGGCGTCCCGATCGTCGTCTCTCGCCACATCAATTTCAATCGACGTCAGCCAATCCGATTTTACCATCTCCCAGGCAATTTTCTTTAAAGCAGCGATATCGAGAAAGCAATTGCACGCCCTGATCGCCTCGGAATAGTGATTGATTATATAGATGTTGATTTCATTTTCATCCCAGTAACAGGGATCGAGTTCGAGCAGATCCCACAACTGAGGACAAAAGGAACACGCTCTAGCAAGTGAAATAAAAAAGCCGTTCATACGATCTGAATAGTCATCGCCTAGAGACTCGTATACGTAGTCGATGTACGACGGCTCGATCTTCGATACCGGCGATCTCTGGCGCGGTCGAAACAAGACCGAATAGTGATTGTAACCCGATCTGGCCGCGCAATCAGAAACCGTTGCTATCGATTTCCAACTAGCGTCTTTATCCGCGGCCAGCATGAGCTTGCCTGGAAACGACTCATTTGGGTGCAACTGGCTATAATTACTACGTATATTCTTCAGGATTTTCATTACCGACTTACAGCCATCGTCTTCATCGAGTTGTATTGAATGTCCCTCAATTTCTGCTACATCTTTTTTCCCAATTGAGATCATGGGTGCCCAATTGTTCGGAACTCCTTCGTAGTGTGAACCCAAGGTTGGAACGTCAATGCCCTCTGGTAAATACAGACCTACAACGCCCGTTTTTTCGATGTAAGTGATCAAGTTCCTGGTCCAGGCCTCGAACTCATTTGCATCAATTCGGCACTTGATCCATGTGAACGACAGGAAGGCAATCACGACCAGGGCAAGGACGGCTAATGATATTCGTTTGCGTGAGTTTCTCTCCCGGCTCGCAGACAGGATGTTTACGACCAGATGCACCGATATCGAGCAGAGCAGAGTGGCCGTTGCGTAGTGGCGAAAGAGCATCCAGATACTGTCGCCTTGCAAAGCCCTGAGAACCGACATGATCAGGCCGAAGAGGCCAACCGCCAGGCCGGCCAGGGCGATTGTCCAGCACCCGCCAAGAAACAGCCTGCGAGCTATTTTGGAAGAAAGTCTGGTTGCCAACAGAACGAAGGCGATTGCGCCCGCTCCCGTCACCAGGAGACCGTACTGTGACAGATAAGCGTACAACCGACAGGCGCCCAGCCAGAGCTCGCTTGGGAATTCCGGCGTCAAACCATGTTTCTCCTACTTTCGAGATGCTAGTCAAGAATCGTATCACGGCACTCGGGCATTGCATCAGAAGTTTTTAGTACTTGCGCCGCTGCCCTGCAATCCGTCATGGCTATCCAAGCAACAGGCAGCTTTTTAGACACTGACATGGAGATATATGTATGACATTCTTGTACGTGACGTACTATACGTACGAGCAAGACCTACTCAATCGAGTTAACCCCGGTCGCCCTCCGTGATCTGGAATCCCTACCCCGCGACGCCCAGAAGCGAATCGGCAAGAAGATAGATTCAGTGTCCATCAATCCCAGGCCTGCCGGATAGGGGGACGGACGGCCGTTGCGCCTTTTCACGAGAGGGGGTATTCTGGGCACGGAATCTTATCGAGGAGCAGACAAATGCCTGCAGTCTCGACTGCCAAGAACTGGATCTCGAGTCGCCTCACTCCCGCCCTGGTAACCACCAAGCTCAGGGGGCTGGCCTTGATGCTCAATCACCGCCCGGCTTTCCGGCATCACCTGACCGATACCCACCCGGTGGGAGTGCCCTTTTCTTTCGAGGCGCGCTTTCTTTTCACTCTCGACAACGGCGCTACCGCCGCCCACGCGATCTTCGAGGGCGGCAAGATGAAGGTCGGCTCGGGCCCTATCGACAAGGCAGACCTGACCGTTCGCTTTCGCGGGCTCGATGTTATGCGCACCTTCTTCACCGCCGGCGCCGACACATTGGGAATGCTGCTGGACAACAGCCTGTCTTTCGAGGGCAACCTGAGCTACTTGCTCAAGTTCGGCCACATGTCCACCGCGGTGAACCTCGGCAACCGGCCCGCCCGGCCCGAAGCTCCCTGGTCGGCGACGCACGGTCCGGCCGATTGGCGGGATCTCGAAGCCCCGGCGGCCGGAGAGCCGTGCCCCGAAAGGCCCTCGGGCGAGACGACTCATCTGGACGATCCCTACCTGGCCGGCTACACGCTCGACGACTTTCCCAAGGCGAAGAAACTGCTGTGGGCATTTCGAACAGTGCAGCCCGAGATCTGCTCCGAGCGGGCCAGGCTGTTGACCGAGTTCATGCTCAAGCAGCGGACGAACGGCGGCGGGTCGGATGCAGTCGTCCTGCGCCAGGGCAAGGCCCTCGAGTACATGCTCGAGCGCAAGCTGGCCATCATCCACCCGGACGACCTGCTGGCCGGGACGACCACCAGCAAGCGCATCGGCGTGGTCGTCTATCCCGAGACCGGCGGTGTAGGCATCTGGCCCGAGTTGCTCACGGTCGAGGCCCGCCGGCTCAACCCCTACCGCATTTCGGCGGAAGACATCGCCATTCTCGACCGCCAGGTGTTTCCCTTCTGGATGGAAGACAACATCCGCGACTACGCCAAGAGAACAAACGGCAACCCGCGCGCGCTGCTGCTCGACGAGAAGTTCGTACTCTACTTCATGTGGAAGACGCAGGCGGTCTCGCACACCGTGGCCGACATGCCCCAAGTGCTCTCGCGCGGCCTGCTCGACATTCGTGCTGATGCGACCGAGCGCGAGCAGGCCTGCGATGACGACGCCAAGCGCGCCTTCTACCAGGGCGTTTGCCACACTCTGGACGGCGTTATTGACTACGCCCGGCGCCTGGCGCTGGCTGCCGGGCTGCAGGCCGATAAAGAATCCGACACCGAGCGCAAGCAAACTCTGATCGAGATGGCCCAGAGCCTCGAGCGTGTCCCGGCTCACCCGGCGCGTGATCTGCGCGACGCGCTGCAGGCCGCCTGGGTGGTGTTTCTGTGCGAGCACCTCGAAAACATGAACGCCGGCCTGTCGATCGGACGCCTGGATACCTGGTTCGAGCCCTACCTGCAGCGCTCGCTTGCCGGCGCGACTGACGCCGAAGATCTTCGAAAGCGCGTCGAGCAGGCCATCGAGTTGACCTGCGCCTACCTACTGAAGCACACCGACCACTTACCGCTGGTGCCAGACCTGGGCAACCGCCTCTTCGGTGGTTCTTCGTCCGACCAGGTTATTACGCTCGGCGGCCAGAAGCCCGACGGGTCGTCGGCCGTCTGCGACATGACCTGGATCTTCTTAAAGGCTGTCGAGATGCTCAGGCTGCGCGATCCAAACATCAACGCCCGCTTCGCCCCGGAGATCAACTCACAGGCTTTCCTGCGCAGGCTGTGCGAGGTCAACCTGCTGACTCACGCGACACCCTCTTTGCACAACGACGCCGCCGTGTTGCCGGCGCTGGTCGCCCAGGGATTTCCGATTCAGGACGCCCGCGACTACAGCGCCACCGGCTGCGTCGAGCCGACCGTCTGCGGCAAGCACTTCGGGCACACCAACAGCATGATGTTCAACATGGTGGCCCCGCTCGAGATGGCGCTCAATCGAGGCGTCCACCCGCTGCTCGGAGAGCGGGTCGGTCCCGAGACGCCCGATCCGCGGGCGATGAAAAGTTACGAAGAGTTCAGGGAGGCTTACCTGCAGCAGCTCGGAAAAATGATCGACCTCTCGGTCGAGGCCAACAACATGCTCGGCCGGGCGCACCAGGCTCTGAAGCCCACGCCTTTTCTGTCAGCCATCTTCCAGGGCCCGCTCGATAAGGGCCGCGATCTGATCGACGGCGGCGCGATCTACAACAGCTCGGGCACCGCCATGATCGGGTTGACCGACGTGATCGACAGCCTGGCGGCGGTAAAAACGCTGGTCTTCGAACGCGGCGAGTTCGACATGTCGACCTTGCTCGATGCCTTGCGGGCCGATTTCGAAGGTTTCGATAATATCAGGGCGCGCATTCTCAACAAGGCGCCCAAGTTCGGCCAGGACGAGGAGTTGCCCGGGGAGATCGCCCGCGAGCTGCAGGATTTCATCTTCGAGCGTTTCCAGGCTCACCAGAACTACCGCGGCGGGCGCTACCTGCCCGGCTACTGGAGCATGTCGAATCACGTCGCCTTCGGCCTGCTCTCGGGGGCGCTGCCCTCGGGCAGGCTGCGCGGCAAGGCATTCACCCCCGGGCTTACTCCCAGCCACCTGGCACAGGCGCCCTTAACCTCTCAAATCCGCTGCGTGGCCGCGCTGGACAACGTCAAGATGCCCAACAACATCGCCTTCAACGTCAAGGTGGTGCCCGGGGCCGAAGACAGCCACCGGGCGGTGCTCGATCGCATGAGCGCCTACGTCTCGAGCTACTTCGAGCTGGGCGGGATGCAGATGCAGTTCAACGTCACCAGCACCGCCACTCTCAAAGACGCTATCGAGAATCCCGAGGCCTACCGCGACCTGATGGTGCGCATCTCGGGGTACAACGCCTACTTCGTAGAGCTCAACAGCGACATCCAGAACGAGATCATCGAGCGCATGGAGCACGTGCTTTGAGATAATGAAGGCCGCCTCTGGACACAACTCGGTGCTGGTGGTCGACGTCAAGCGCAATTCGCTCGACGACGGGCCGGGGATCCGCTCGGTGGTTTTCTTCAAGGGTTGCACGCTGCGCTGCGTCTGGTGCCAGAACCCCGAAGCGCTCTCGCCCCGGGCGCAGATCCAGCTAAGACCCGAGCGTTGCCTGGGCTGCGGAGAGTGCACCCAAGCTTGCCCCGAACAGATCGCAGGCACTCCCGAAGAAACCGAGCGCACAAAAGACTGCCGGGTGTGCGCGGCCTGCGTGGCCGCCTGTCCGGCCGGTGCGCGCAGGGTGGCAGGCGTGCATTACGAAGCGGACGAGCTTTTCGAGTTGCTCGCAAAAGACGAGCCCTTCTATCGCAACTCGGGCGGCGGGGTGACTCTCTCGGGCGGAGAGCCGGCCATGTATCCCGCTTTCGCCTGCGAGTTAGCCCGCCTGCTGCGCGCGCGGGGGATCCAGGTGCTGATCGAAACCGCCGGGCACATCGACTGGGCCGACTTCGAGCGCCATCTATTGCCAAACATCGACGCCGTTTATTTCGATCTCAAGCTGGCAGATTCCGCAGCCCATAAGCGCTACGTGGGCGTCGGCAACGAGCGCATTCTGGAGAACCTGCGCAAGATCGCGGTAAGCGGTTTCTGCAACCTGCTCTGCCGGGTTCCGCTGGTTCCCGGAATTACCGACACCAAAGAGAACCTTCAGGGCATCGCCGAGCTGCTTCTGACAAACGGCCTGGAGCGCGTGGCGCTTCTGCCCTACAATCCGTTATGGATATCCAAGCGGCTGGCGCTGGGGATGGATCTGCCCTACCGGCACGAGGCGCTGATGAGCCCCGAGCAGGTGGCCCGCTGCAAGCAAGTGTTCGAGGAAGCGGGCATCACGGTTGTCGTCGCACACTAGAAACCGGTCACAATGCCCAGTGTGGCTCGGTGCTCTTTCTTTTCCACACCGTCCACCAGGCGCGCGAAAGTGTACTCGGCCATCAGCTTGATGTTGGTTCTGAGCAGCCAACTGAAGTTGGCCGTGTAGGCTTCCTGCTTGAGTTCCGCGGACTCGCTGTCGACCCAGTTGAACAGCAGCACCACGAACATTTCGGCCGGGTCGCCAAGCAGGTCGACGATGCCCTCGGCCATGATTCCGTGGGTTAGAATCGGGCTTCTCTGACGGGTGGTGTCCGGGTCGGGCCTGATGTCCCTGCGCTGCAGGTATTGCACGTTCAACATCGCCCGGCCCAGCCAGAGTGTGATGTCCGGGCCCCAGATGTTGAGCTCGTTGCTCCAGCGCTGGTCGTCGTCTTCGTTGTGAAGCTCCTCCTTGCCGTAGTAGCCGAAAAAACCGAAGCGCACCGGGCCCAGCTTCTGTGAAACCCGAAGCATGAAGTGCTTGAACTTGTCCATGTCGAAATCGCGGTTGATATCTGCTTCTCCCTTGCCGTTGCCGTTTGCGATGATTCCAGTAAGGTCCAACCCGAAGTCGAAGCCCGCCGTGATAATCAGGCCGCGGTCGTAGGTCAGGGTGGTCTGGCTCTGGCCGGGCTTGACCTTGTAGACCAGGTAGTCTTGAAAGGTCATCCGCAGTTCCCGCTTGAACAAGGGATCCGAGACCTGGAACTGGCCTACCATTATGTCCAGCGGAGTGCCGAAGATGTCGTTGAAATGGATGTAAGCGTCCTCGACCCCGGACACCTCGCCCCTTTCGTTCAGGTAGAAATAAAAATAGTAGCCGATGTCGTCGGCGATGCGTCCTCCGGATAGCAGCTTGAGGCCCCAGGGAAGCTTGAAGTCGCTGAAGCCGTCTCCCTTCCGGCCATCGGTGCGCATGCGCATGTCGAAATACAGATCCGCGCGGACGGACAGCGGCAAGTAACTGAGCAACGACAGCTTGTCGTCCCCGACATCCTGGAAATAGTGCGGCGGCATCTCCTGGTCGCCGGGCGCAAAGGCGTTCGCGATAAACTGCTTGCCGTACTCTCTCAGCCGGGGAAACGGGTTGTGGCAGTCGCTGCAGGAAATTCCGTGCTTGCGGGAAAAAGCCGGGATGGCTTCCGAAGGCCTGTCCGTCATCCAGACGATGGCGGTCAGTACGAGCAGGCCGGTGACGAGCAATCGGGATTTCACCTGGGTTCCTCCCATCGCGGCTCCGCCGCATATAAAAAATGACCCATATTTGTCCGTATACAATTGATCATAGTTGACGTTGACGTGAGCAAGTGGGTGATGATAGCAAGTTCATTATGAAGGCGCAATACACAGGTACAGGATCCCGCAGATGCCTGGCGGCATTGCTGGCCGTGCTTTTCTCGTTCGGCTGCGCCACGACATACACCGAGCAGCGGGTCCAGCCGGTGCGCGTAGTCACCAACCCGTCCCGCGCCTGGGTGTATCAGAAGGACGAAAAGGGAGAGCACGTCCTGGGCCAGGCGCCGCTGGTTGCCAGGACGCGCTACCAGGTGGTCAAGAAGAAGCTCAACCCCTGGTGGTGGGCGGTGGTGGGCGGCACGGCGGTGGTGGCCGGGGTCGGCGTGGCCTTCTACAACAGCAACTCCGACGCCGGCAAGTACGTCACCTATGCCGGCTCGGCGGCGCTGGGCCTGTCGCTGATGACCTGGTACTTCCTGCAACGCTGGATCGGGGGTGAGACGCCGGCCGAGCCCCGCGAGGTAACGCTGGGCGCCAGGCTGGATGGTTACCTCGAGCAGCAGACCAGCCTGATGATCCCCGGACAGGACAGCAGCGTCAGCCTGGTGCTGCCACCCGACCCGGCTCACCCGCCCCGGCCGCGGCCGGCAACGGTTGCGCGCGCGGCGTTCACCCCCTCAGCCGGCTCTTCCCGCCAGGTGCTGGCCGTATTCGACGTCCAGGACGCCTCGGGCAAAATGCGGGCCGGGGCCCTTGACCAGTTGACCGACTACCTGGCCGCCCGCCTGACCCAGGTGACGCGCTTCCGCATCCTGCCCCGAGATCAGATCCACGCGCGCCTGGCGCAACAGAAGAAGGGCAGCTATCGCAAGTGTTACGACGAGAGCTGCCAGATAGAGTTGGGCAAGGCGCTGGCCGCACGAAAGACCCTGGCCACCAAGATTCTCAAAGTCGGCCGGCGTTGCGCAATAACCTCGACCATGTACGATCTGAAGACCGAGACGGCCGACGCTTCGGCCCTGGTCAAGACCGACTGCGACGCCGATTCGCTGCTCGATTCGATGGACCGGGTGGCCCGCCAGCTCTCGGCAGGGGACTTTCGTTAGCCCGACGAAGCCTTGGCGAAGTCGGGCTGCTTCATTCTTGAGTTTGTTCGACGACCACTTCGTACAACAACTCGCCGTCCTCGGTGACGAACGATTGCGGGCAACCATAAGTGTCGCAGATGCCGACCGCGCCCAGTTCGTCGGGGTCGGTCGTCAGGTAGACCGCCCGGCGGTGGGCGCCGATGCGGCAGGTGCAGGGAATGAGCTGCCGGAGCTCCTCGTGGCAGACAGGACAGCGCAGATTCAGCCGGGTGCCTTCCGGCAGATCGAGGCCTTCCTTGCGCGGATCGTTGATGATCGGCGAGAGGTAGAAATCTTCGATCGGCCCGCCCTCGCCGATTTCGGCCTCGATGTGCATGGCCGGTAGATCGTCGAACTTGACGGCGGTCACCTTGAGGTTGTGGCCGTTGTGGCAAAACAAATCGGGGATCCACATGCGATCGCCGTCTGAGCGAATCAGGCTCGTGTCTGAGAACTGATAATCTTCCAGGTAGCGCTCGAGTTTCTTGCTGGTCATGTTTTCCTCCACTTATACGAGAAAGATATCACCAGGGTCACTAAGCCGCAAGAGCGTCGTGGATCTCGCAGGCTGTGCGTGTTAAGCTCGGCGGAATCGAGTGCCCGGAACCCCGGAGATGATGGATGAAAGAGATCGAATACGACATGCCGCTTTACCGGCCGCCCTCGGAGGCCCGCTCGCTCATTTTCCAGGCCACCATCGGCTGCACTCACAACAGGTGCGCCTTCTGCGTGGCCTACCAGGGCAAGCGTTTCCGGGCCCGGCCCGAGAAGGATCTTTTTGCAGAGATCGACTGGGCGTCGGCGCACATGCCCGGCACGCGGCGCATCTTTCTGGCCGACGGCGACGCTTTAGCGCTTTCGCCCCGGCGCATGACTCGCATCCTCGAACGGCTCTACCGCAAGTTCGCAAATCTCGAGCGGGTCACCAGCTACGCCTCTCCGCAGAACCTGCTGGGCAAATCGATTGAGGATCTGAAGTCGATTCGAGCAGCCGGCCTGAGCATGCTCTACTTCGGGCTCGAGTCGGGCGACGACGAGGTGCTAAAGCGCATCGACAAGGGCGCGACCTGCGAGCAGATGGTGACCGCCTGCGGCAAGGCACACAAGGCCGGCTTCGATCTGTCGATCACGGTCATCCTCGGCGCGGCCGGGCCCAAGAACTCAGAGCGCCACGCCAAAGCCACGGCCGCGGCGCTCGATCGCATCAAGCCGAAATACGCCTCGGCGCTGACTCTCATGCTGGCTCCGCGCCGGCCGAGCTACCAGGAAGTCTACGGCGACCCGGATTGGCGCATGCTCGACCAGCGCGAGATCCTGGTCGAGTGCCGCGTGCTGCTCGACAACATGCACGCCGACGGGATCACCTTCCGCTCCAACCACGCCTCGAACTATTTGGCGCTCAAGGGCGATCTGCAAAAAGACCGCCGGCGCCTGCTGGACACGATAGACGAGGTCTTGTCCGACCCCGACTCGCCGCTGCTCAGGCCCGAATTCCTTAGGGCTCTGTAGTAACAGCAGTCCCCCGCCCCTGATATTTTTTACCTTCAGGAAAAAAATATTGCTATTTTTTTTGCCTCTGGGTAAAATAATACACAGCATGTTGACTCGTTACCTGACAGATCCCGTGACTTCGGATTTGGCCGAAAAGATGGTCTTCGTCGCCGGACCACGGCAAGTGGGCAAGACCACCATGGCCAAGCAGATCATCGAGAAATCCGGTCCGGGCGAGTATTTCTCCTGGGATCGGCGGGAAGATCGCAAGACAATCCGAGCGGCTTACTGGCCTTCCGGTGAAGCGCTCGTCGTCCTGGATGAGTTGCACAAGTGGCGCAACTGGAAGCGCTGGATCAAGGGTGAATACGACAGGCATGGCGACCGGCTCCGTTTCCTGGTGACGGGCAGTGCCCGTCTAGATATCTACCGCCGGGGAGGCGACTCGCTTCAGGGCCGCTATCATCATTATCGGCTCCACCCTCTGACACTGGCCGAACTCGAAGGGCCCCGCGAGATGTTCCCCGAGCCGGGCGCGCCGCTAGAAATTCCGCTGCATGCCTCCGCCGAGACACTGAAGCAGATCATTCAGTTCGGCGGCTTTCCCGAGCCCTTCCTGGCTGCTTCGACACGTAGCCTCAGGCGATGGCAGAAAGAACATCTTGATCGCTTCTTCCGCGAGGACGTCAGGGATCTGGAGACAATTCGTGATCTTTCGTCAATGCAGCTTCTTTCGGACATGCTGGCAGAGCGGGTGGCCTCGCCGTTGTCGCTCAACTCGCTGCGTGAGGATCTCGAAGTAAGCCACAAAGCTATCGCTCACTGGGTAGACATTCTCGAACGGCTTTACCATGTCTTCCGGATACGACCCTTTTTGAACCGGGCATTTCATGGTCTCAAGAAGATGCCCAAGGTATATCTATGGGATCCCAGCCAGGTGTCCGACGCGGGGGCCCGTTTCGAGAACGTTGTTGCCCTGCACCTTTTGAAACTGTGCCACTTCCTGGAAGACGGAGAGGGACATCGCATGTCGCTGCACTACGTGAGAGACACGGCCGGGCGCGAGGTAGACTTCCTGGTCACCTGTGACAACAAGCCCTGGTTCCTGGCCGAGGCCAAACTGAGCGAAACGCGCATCGACAGATCGCTGCCCTACTTCCGCGATAAGTTGAACGTGCCCGCGGCCTTCCAGGTAGTTCTCAATAACAGCCGTGACTTCGAGAAAGAAGGCATCCGCTGCCTACCGGCCCATCGCTTCCTGGCCGCCCTGATCTGAAGGCCCCCCCGCTTCAATCGAAGGCGCCTATCACCATCTGGTCGAAATCTATTATCGAGCCGGTTGCCATCCGGCCTCCCTCGCTGACCATGAAACCCACCAGGCGCGCTACGTCCAGCGGCCTTAGGATGCGCCCGAAGGGGGCCGCCCGGTCGGCCGCATCCAGCCAGTCGGCGGGCGCGCCCTCGATCTTCTGCACCACGTCCTCGCCGGGAGTGGCCATCCAGCCGATATTCAGGCCGTAGACCCTGATGCGATCGCCGCGCAGCGCGTTGGCCAGGTTCTTGGTCATGGTCAGCAGAGCGCCCTTCGAGGTGCAGTAGATCGTCAGCTTGGGCTGGCCGCCGTGGGCTGAGATGCTGAGGATGTTGACGATCGCGCCGCCGCCTCCCTGGCTCCTCATTGCCTTGACACAGCCCTGCATCAGCAGGAATGGCGCCCGGACGTTCAAAGCCATCATGCGATCGAAGACCTCCGGCGTGGCATCCTCGATTCCTCCGCGGGCCGTCGTCGCCGCGGCGTTGACCAGCCCGTCGATGCGCCCGAAATGCTCCTGGCACTGTTCGACCACCCGCCGGCAGTCCTCTACCCGCAGGAGATCTGCCGCCACGAAATGCGCCTGCGTTCCCCGCCCCGCCAACTCTGCCGCGACTCGCCTGCCCGCTTCGACGTTGCGCCCGCAAATGCATATACCGGCCGCGCCGAGATCCGTAAGGTGCCCGGCGATCGCCTCGCCCAGGCCCTGAGTCCCTCCGGTGATCAGGTAGACATTGCCGGACAGGTTCAAGTAATCGTTGCCGCTCATCTCACACCTCCAGCTGAATCGTTCGATTCTCCGCAAGCGACCTGGCGGCGGCATCGGCCAGCATGAGCGCCGCGCGCCCGTCTTGCCCGTCGACCGCCGGCTCGGCCTTGCCCGCGACCACGTCGAGGAAATTATCCAGCTCAGCCCGGTAAGCCTCGGCATAGCGCTCGAGGAAGAAATAGGGCGGTTTGTCGGTCGTCACCGCCGCCTGAGTATAGCGCGCAAGCGTCGTCGGGCTCGGGTTACCCGCCTGGAGCATGCCCTTCTCGCCTAACGCCTCTATGCGCTGGTCGTAGCCATAGACAGCCCGGCGGCTGTTGTCGATCTGGCAAATGACGCCGCCGGCCGTTTTCAGGATCACAACGGCGGTGTCCACATCGCCGGCCCGCCCAATGTCCGGGCTCACCAGACAGCTTCCAGCGGCGTAGACCTCGCGCGGCTCGTCGGGCAATAAAAAGCGCGCCATGTCCAGGTCGTGGATGGTCATGTCCCTGAAGATGCCGCCCGAGACCGCCACGTACCCGGCCGGCGGCGGCTCGGGATCGCGGCTGGTGATCTTGAGCACCTCGATCTTACCGATCTCGCCCGCCGCGAGCGCCCGCTCGAGAGCTGAAAAGTGCGGATCGAAGCGCCGGTTGAAGCCGATCATCAGCGGCACTCCGGCCGCGGCGACCTTCTCGAGACAGGCGTCGACCCGCGCCAGATCCAAATCAATGGGTTTCTCGCAGAAGACCGGCTTTCCGTATTGCGCGGCCAGCTCGATCATCTCGACGTGGGTGTCGGTCGAGCTGCAGATCATCACCCCGTCGATCTCGGGATCGGCCATGGCCTGCTCCGCCTCGGCATACGCCCGCGCCCCGTGCTTGTCGGCCAGCTCTTTGGCCGCCTCGAAGTTTACGTCGGCTACGGCGCTGAGCACCGCCCGTGGGTTGGCCGAGACGTTGCCGGCGTGAACCCGGCCGATACGGCCGGCTCCCAGAAGTGCAAGCTTCATGAAAATCCTCCTTTAGCCTTTGGCCTTTACTTTCCAGAGCGAGGCCGCCAATAGCATCGATATAACAGACGCGCCGATCCAGAAGATTATCGGCCTGGTGAAGTCGTAATGGCGCACCCCGTCAACAATCGTCGTGCCCCGGGCCACCAGGTTGCCGCTGACCAGTTCCTGCAATCCGGCGCCCAGATATGAGAACACTCCCACCAGGCCCATGGCCGCTCCGGCCGCCTTACCGGGGGCGATGTCGACGGCGAACAGCCCTCCCAGCACCGCCAGCAATCCGCTCAACGTGAAACCGTAGATTACCAACCCGACGGTCAGCCAAGTGGCGTTTCCGCGTGGAGCCAGAAAGATGATCAGCAGGGAAAGAATCTCTATCAGGCCGAAGATCAGCGTCAACGGTGGGCGGCGGGCGCCGAAAAACCTGTCTGAGAGAAATCCGTAGGCGGCGCAGCCGCCTATACCGGCAATGGTATTGAGCCCCACCAGGCCGCCCGCCTCGAGTAATGTAAAGCCATGCGCCTCCTGCAGGTAGAGCACACCCCAGTTGTTTACGGCATAGCGGGTCATGTACATGCAAGCCGAGGCCAGACCGATCAACCAGACGGCCGGCATCGCAAGCAGCTTGCGCTGGGCAGCACCCGCTGCCTGCGGCGCCCCGCCGCCTGACGACGGCGCCAGGCCTTCCCACTCCGATACCGGCGGCAACCCCAGTGCTTGCGGCCGTTCGCGCAACCCGAAGTACATGGCTCCGGCCACCACCAGGCAGGTGATACCGGGACCGATAAAAGCTGCGTTCCAGACGCTGATCGAAACCAGTCCGGCCGAGCCGAAGAACGTCAGCCCTTCGCCCAGCGAGTGGGCCGTCGACCACAGGCCGTACATTGTGCCGCGCTTCTTGCCGCCGAACCAGTGCGTGATCGAGACGACGCTGGCCGGGGCAAGGAAACCCTGAAACCAGCCGTTGACGGCCCAGAGCACCACCGCGACCACCAGGAGAGTGTTGCACCCCATGAACAGGTTGATAATCGCCGAGACGGCCAGGCCGGTAGGAATGAAGCGGCGCACGTTTACGCGGTCGGCCAGAAAACCGTTTATCACCTTGCCGGTGCCGTAGCCCCACAAGTAAGCCGCGCCGATCCAGCCGAGTTGCTCTGGCGAGAAGATGCCCATGTCTATCAGCGGCTTCTTGACCACGCTCAGACCGAGACGACAGGTGTAGGCGAAGCCGTAACCCAAAGTGAGCGTCAGGATGACCGACAAGCGATAACGCTTGAACAAACCGTCCACTTCCCGGCCATCGTCGATTTGCGGGCGGTCGGGCCTGGGCGCGTAAAAGGCGGCTATCCTGCCGAGGAGTCCCCGCATCTCAGCCTGCCGCCCTTTCGCCTGCCGCGCGCCTTGCAAGCGCCCGGTAGAGCCGATCTTGCCGTTCGATTACCCGCTTGTATTTTTCGTGATTCTCGCCAATCGGCTCGATCATGCGCCCCTGCGGTTTAGGCGCCTGCTCGTAATCGGCAACTACACCAAGGGCCTTCAAGGCCATCAAGGCGCTCCCGCGCGCCGAGGCCTGCGGGACTTCCGAGATTTCAAGGGGAACACCGAGAGCATCGGAGACAACCTGCTGCCAGGCGGCCGATGCGCACAGCGCTCCGCCGCTAGCAATAACCCGCGCCGGGGCGGCCAGATGCGGCCGTAACGAATCGAAAACCATGGCTATCCGGCAGGCTATGCTCTCAAGAAATGCCCTGACAATCTGCTCGGGCGTGGTTGCCGCGGTCAGTCCCTGGATCGTCCCAACTGACTTGCCCGCCCAGCCGGGGCTGCGCTCGCCGGCCAGAAGCGGCAAGACGGTCAAGCCGTGCCCGTCGGGCGGCAGGAGCGCGACGGCCCGATCTATGTCTTCGTCCGCGGGCAGGCGCAGCACGCGCTTCAACCAGGCGAACACCCCGCCTCCCTCGGTTAAAGCACCGCCGAGCAATGACAGCCCCGCGTCAACACGGTAACACCACAAGCCGTCTGGCACATGCTCGGGTGTCCCGGGCACGACTGCGCGAACCGCGCTGCTGGTGCCGATGGTCAAAGCGACGCAATCGGGCGCGACACAGCCCGAGCCGATGTTTGCCGCGGCTCCATCGGCGACGGCCGGGTACCAGGGCAGATGATCGAGCCGAGGCCAACGCGATGCGAACGCGCCTCGCAGCCCCAGGCGCGGCTGGTCGCCGTCGGTCAGCGCTGAGAACTGCTCAGGCCGGACGGGCAAGACCTCGAATGTCTCCGTGTCCCAGGCAAGCCTCCGCCGGTCGAGCAAGCCCGTCCACGAGGCCACCGAAAGCGAGACGGCCGCCTCGCCGAATAGACGCCGCTCGAGGTACTCACCGAATGAGATCCAGTCCGCGGCCTTCTCGAAAGCGTCCGGGCGTTTGTCGGCAAGCCAGGCAAGGCGCACCGGCAGGTAGGCCGGGTGAATGAAGCACCCGGTTCGCTGGTGGTAAATACCGGGGTCCAACGATGCGCGCAGCCTCTCCGCCTGCCGCCCGCCCCGGTCGTCGGCGTAGTAAAACAGGGGCGTCACCGCCCGGCCGGCTCGGTCCGTGCCTAAAATGTTTCCGACGAAAGTGCACACCGAGACGGCCCCGATCTTCGATGCAAACACTCGCGAGCGGCCTAGCAGGTCGTCGATGCAGTCGAAGACGATTTCGAGCAGGCGCTCCGCGTCGAACTCCGAACCTTCGCCCGCTGCGGGCTCGCTCGGCCGCGTCACCGCGCAGCCCTCCACCATTCTTCCCTGTCCGTCGAAGAGGATCGCCCGCACGTTCGAGGATCCCACGTCGAGCGCCATGACCAGCGGGTCCTGCGCCTTGTCGGCCCCGACCGTGGCCCGGCTCATGATTCCCCTTTCAAACGATAAAGTATCTCGCCGGCGTGCTCGACCAGCAGCATACCCTGGTCTTCATGCCCGCGCCAATCGTCGGGCCTGATCTTGGCGGGGTCGCGGTATCTCAGGCCAACGGCCGCGCAGCGCTCAGGCGCGATACCGGTCGCCAGGCTGACCCTGACGCGCGGATTCTCTGTTCCCCCCGAATACGTTCCGCTGCCGCACAGGTGGGTGGAATGAGCCAGCACACCCCATGGCTCACCCGCGAAGCGATCCCACTGGCTTACGAAATAGTCGCGCACATGATAACCAATGCGTTCGATGATCGCGCCGTGAGTGTGGGAGAACTGGCTAATGTGCGGGGCATAAATGATCAACTCTCCCCCGTCGGCCACGACCGGTTCCAGCTTGTACATTCCCTTGGCCGCCGTCCAGATGTCCTTATACATCTCGGGCATCAGCGAAAGCACCCGCTCGAAGGCATGCCGCTTGTATCGGACGTGGATGCGGGCGGACAGGTCGGCCGCCCGAGACCAGGCTTCTTCGGGCGACCCGACGAACAGTCCCGCCAGGCCGCCGTCCCCGACAACCAGGCAGATACAGATCTTCTCAAGCTCGATCATCCCAGCCGCCAGGTCGATCACGTTTCTTACGGGAGTGTTTTTCTTGCCGATCACCTCCCGGCAGGTGATCAGCGCACCCAGCCAATGAGTCGCATCGATGATCTCGCTTCCCGAGATGCCCGGAAACAAGTACTTGTTGCCGCCCGAGAATCCGACCACCTCGTGCGGAAACACCGGGCCGCAGATGACGATCAGGTCATAGTCGAAGATCAGCTTGTTGACAGTGACGCGCACCGGCACCGCCAGCAGTCCCCGGCTGAGGCGCCCGATCTCTTCGGACGGAATAACGCCCAGGGTGCTGAAGGTGTCCGGCCTGTCCCAGCAGTGGTTGAACAGGCGCGTTCCCGCGAAACGCCCGGCCAGGTCGCTCTCGTCGAGTTGCAGCCTGGCAAGGATTTCACGTCTTGAAAGCGGCTGATGCGTCCCGAGCGCCACCAGCACGTCGAGAGCGACGACCCGTTCGTGCAGCAACTCGTGTAGCGCCCGGAAGACCTGTCCGATCGGCGCCGTGCGAGTGCCGTCGGGAACTATCAGCAGCAGGCGCTTGCCGGCAACGTCGAACCGCCCGAAGCCCTCTTCAAGAAGCGAGTGGATCTCCCGCGGCTCTAGCGATTCCGCGAGCATGGGTTCTCCTCACACACCGCCGTAGGCCGAGAAGCCGCCGTCCAGCGGGACAACGATCCCGGTCACGAAGCTCGCCGACGGAGACAGCAGCCAGGCCACGCACCCCGCGAGATCGGCGGGTTCTCCGAAGCGGCCCATCGGTGTGTGCTCAATGATGGTGCGCCCGCGCGGGGTCAGGCCGGATGTTTCTCGCTCGGTCAACAAGAAGCGATTCTGGCGGGTGAGAAAGAACCCCGGGGCTATCGCGTTCACCCGGATCCGCGGCGAATACTCGGTGCACATGTGCACCGCCAGCCATTGGGTGAAGTTGCTGACGGCCGCCTTGGCCGCTGAGTAGGCCGGGATCCTGGTGAGCGGCCGCATGGCATTCATGGACGAGATATTAACGATAGCCCCCGCGCCGCGATCGGCCAGCGCCCGCCCGAAGACCTGGCAGGGGATCAGGCTGCCTGTGAAGTTGAGTTCGAACACCGCCCGGACGTCGTCTGCAGACAGGTCGAAGAAAGACAACTCTTTTGAAGTAGTCGCCCCGGCCCGGTTGCCTCCGGCGCCGTTTATCAGAACGTCGACGCCACCGAAGCGGTCGATCACCCGGGCGGCCGTGGCCTCCAGGCCCGTCCTGTCGAGCACGTCCACCTGATAACCCTCGGCTTGCCCGCCGGCGGCTTCAATCTCCGCAGCCACCTTGCGGGCCTCCTCGGCGTTGATGTCGAGCACCGCCAACCGCGCGCCCAGGCGCGCCAGGGTCCGACAAAGCTCAGCCACCAGAACTCCCCCCCCGCCCGTCGCGACGACCACCTTGCCTTCAAGAGAGAACAACTCGGCCAGTGCCTCCGGACTCATTGCATACCTCCTGGCTTGATGCTCGAAAGATATTCCAATGCCTCGCGGGCCGCCGTGTCGGCGTCGGGTTCGGGCAAGAACTCCCCGCTGACCCAGCCACGGTAACCGAGGCCGGCGAGGGTACCCAGAATTGCCGCGAAGTCCAGCTCGCCTGCTCCCGGCCTACAGCGATTCGAATCGGCCAGGTGCACGTGAAACAGTTTTCCAAAGCAACGCCGCAAGGTGTCCTCGATCGAGCTTTCCTCGCGGCTCATATGGTAGCTGTCGAGCAGCAGCCCCAGGTTCTCGGCGCCCACTTCTCCGATCAACCCCATTCCCTCTGCGGCGTTGTTGATCAGGTCGGTCTCGGCCCGGCAGATGGGCTCGATCGCCAGGCGCACTCCTGCGGCGCCGGCGGCCTCGGCGCACTCGCCCAGCGCCTCGGTGATCCATGACATGGCCTTCTGCCTGGCAACACCCGGACGTGTCCGGCCCCGGATCAGCCCGATGATCACGGGCGCGCAGGCTAAAGCCGCAAGCGGTAAGTGCCCCTCGATGCGCTCGACAGCCGCCCGTCGAACACCGGGGTCAGGATCGCAGAAAGACAATCCATCCTCGCCGAAAGCCTGCCCGGTGCCGATGGCTGCAAGCTGAAGCCCGTGCCCGCGGACCAGTTCGAAGAGTGCCTGGCAATCGACCGCGCTCGGATCGCGTATGGCAAGCTCGACACCGTCGTACCCCCAGGCGGCTAGGCGCGCCAGGTTGGCGGCAATATCGCCCTGCAGGGTCGCGGCCCTGAAGCTGGCCGGTTGGACGGAGAGCACGACGGAGAATTTCATTTGCCTTAGACTTCCGTGCCCTGTCCCATGCGCGGCAGCGCGTAGACTGATCTCCAGCCTTCGCTCAGCGGCTCGCGCAAGAAGGGCTCCATCTCCCGGGCCGTCCGCAGGGTGACCTCCTCTACGGGCGGCACAGAGCCGGCCGGGAAGGCCTCGAGTATCTGGTCATTGAGCAGCGTCAGGTAACGCAGAATTGCTGCCAGGGGCCGCTTGGCCTTTTCCGGTGAGGCAGAACGGGCCTTGCCCACCACGCCCTCGGGGGTAGCAGCGATCTCGATGGCGAAGTGGCCTTCACCCTCTGACCAGCGGCTGGGCCGCCCGAACGGATCAACCGACTTGTCGAAGTGACCCTCGGGCAGATAAGACTTGCCCTCGGTGTCGACGGCCCGGCTCATGTCGACCATTTCTGGAAACAGAAACAGGCCGAGCGACGTCTCCGACTCGTCGGCGTGCACGAAGTTCGTCTCCCATTTCCCGCCCCGTTCGCGGGTGCGGAAGAACTCGCGCACCGCACGGTGCCAATCGATCACCCGGAAAATGCCGGGCAACTGGTAGCGTTTCTGAAACTCCTGGATAGCCGATTCGAGCATCCATAACTGGCCGTGGTTGTTGACGATCACCTGCTTGCGAAATCCGTCGTTCCACAAGCCGAGCATGACGTCGATCATCATCTCGCGCACGACGTGCTCGCGGACGATCACCGTACCGGGCATTCCCAAATGATGGTAAGGGTGGCCGCCGTACATCAGGGGCGGCAGGGCCAGGTTGACCGGGGCGCCCTTTTTCTCGGTGTAGCGCCTGACGCCCTCGACTATGGCGCTGACGAACAGGGTATCCATGGCGCTTATGGTGTGCTGCCCGTGCAGTTCGGTGCAGCCGACCGGGATCAGCACGATGTCGTTCTTGCGGCGGTTCGCCTCGACCCGGTGGCGTACCGTCGTCTGGATGTACGCGCCCGGCCGGGCCCACTCCACCGGTGTGGGGACGCCATAGTCGGCCAGGATCTCGTCGATGCGCTCGTCGTCGGCTTCCCAGATCTCCTTCTTCATGCGGCCTGTCGGGTTGTCCTCGAAAAAAAGATCCGGTTGATCGCTCGCCAGCCAGCCTCGCGGGGCGTTTGTCTCTTTGGCTTTCATGTCGTATCTCCCAGCCTGACTCAGGGATGAACAATGATCTTGCCGTCCCGCCGCTCGCAACTGCGGGCTATGGCGTCCACGGCCTGATCGAGTGGAAAGCTTTTTGTATGCGCCGGCGACAGGTCCAGGCGCCCCGACGACACCAGCCGTATCACGTTCGGGAAATTGGCGTGGCCCGAGTGGCCCTGGGCGCCAAAGAACTGTCCCCGGCGCACCTGGAACGTCTCGAGATACATCGGCACGCGCTGTGCGGCGCGGCCGATCTGCACGATCTTGCCGTTGATCGCCAGGGCACGCTCCATCTCGGGGATCGTCAGATGCGGGGCGCCGGCGGCCTCAACCATGAAATCGAAGCCCTCGCCGGCGGAAAGCTCCAATAGTACCTTGTGGGCTTCGACCTCCTTGGGATCGTAGACCTCGTCGGCGCCGAGCTTGGAGGCGAGCTTCCTTCTCTGGGGTGAAACCTCGAAGGCAATCACCTTGCCGGCCCCGGCTGCCAGCGCCAGGCCGACCGCCGCAAGCCCGATCGGGCCGGCGCCGAAAACGCAAACGTAGGCGCCCGGTTTGAAGCCCTCTGCACGGGTGAACATTCCGTTGTAGGCGACACAGGTCGGCTCGGTCATGGCGGCCACGTCGAAACCTTTTTCTTCACCGAACCGTTCCAGGATACCGTCGACCTTCCAGCAGAACTTTGCGCCGACGGCTATGTACTCGGCGAAGGCGCCGTCGATGGTGAAGCCGATCTCTTCCAGGTTGGTGCAGTGGTTGGGAAAGCCGTTGCGACACGGGTTGCAATGACCGCACCAGATCATCTCCTCGACGGTGACCGGGTCGCCCTTTTTGAGGTCCTCGACATCGGCTCCGACCTCGGCCACCCGGCCCGAGAACTCGTGGCCCAGGATGCCGGGAAAACGCGTCAGGCCCGGGTAGAGAATGTAGCCCTCGGCGTCGGTCTCGTAAAAGTGCATGTCCGAGCCGCACACGCCGCAGGCCTTGATCTCGACCAGCACTTCGTCCGGCTTGATCTCCGGCTTGGGACGCTTTTGGACCTCGAGCTTGGGCTCGCGCCAGACGCTGTTGCCGGTTATCGCCTTGCGCGTTCGCTTCTCCCAATCGCTGGGCTTGTAATCTTTCTTGGGATCCCACTTCGCATCCAGAACGAGTCCCTTCATGGCACTTCCTCCTAAAAGGCGCTCAGCACGCGAGCGGTAAAAGATGCCGTTCGAAGTGCGCTTCGAGCGCCGAGTAATAATTTTCTTCATCTGTCCGCAGGCATTCCAGGATTCTCTCTTTAAGACTCTCTCCCGCCTGTGCCGGAGCCGTCAGCACCGAACCGAAAGTCACGTGCAGCAGCTGGCGGGCATCCAGGTCGTCGAGCAATCCGGGCAAGTCGGCAGACTTCATCTCATGCAACGCAGGCAGACGGGCCGGGTCGGCCGAGACTTTGTAGCTTGCCTTGTCATCGGGGTAGCGCCTGCGGGCGAATTCGAAGATCTCCACGAACAGATCGGGATCCACTACTGCAATCACCCGCAGCGCCTCGAGATACGAGGTGCCGGCGGTCTTTACGTGCAGCCTTCCATCGGCCAGGCGCGCCATGGAAGGGTAGAGCCTGAACTTGTCGGAGCCGGAGTGAACACCGAGCTTGTATGATCCGAGCGTCCTGGCCACGGCCACGTGCAGGGCGAAGGACTGCTCGAAGCGCCCCAGGTCGCCGATGTAGTCGCAACCCTTCTCGAATCTGCCCGGGTAGCGCGGCGCCAGGCTGGCAAGCTCGATGCCCAGCCGGCCAAGCTCGGAGGCCACGATGAAGTGCTCCTCGATCGAGGTCTCGGCCTCTGACTCGTCCACCGAAACCTCGATCTCGAACGGGCGGCCGTTCATTCTGCCGGCCAGGTAGCGCTGCATCTCGACGATATGCACAAGCGCCCGGCCATAGCCCGCGTAGGCGCGCAACAGACTTGTCTCGTCGATCTCGACGGCTGACCCGCCTTCCAGATCATGTCTACCCAGGTAAAGGCGGCGTGCATCGGAAAGATTCGTCTCGAGCGCATCCCAGGGCACACTCTCCAGCTCCCGAGCGGCCGTTACGTGCCCGGAAGGATCGAAAGTGAAAAACCCGAATCCGGCATCGAGGCAGCGGTCGATGTCTTCTATTGTCTTCAGGTGATCCGCGTCGGCTCCCCAGGGCTCACAAAAGCCCTCCTGGAAGACGCCCCAACTCGCGTCGTCGACGACTTCGCGGGGCGTGCGCCCCGTTCGCTGCATTTCGCGCATGGATTGCTGGGCGAAGACCGGGACGAGCCGCCCGCGCCTGATCGCCCTGACGTGGCCCGGGGTGGCCAGCCCGAGCCTGTCGCCCAACCCGAACGAAGCGCCGGAGCCGACCAGGCCCGGGGCCGTGTAAGGCAGCTCTCGCCGCAGCACGATCGCATTCTCGTGCGTCGTCGGCCCGAGCGCCAGATTGAAAGCAAGCCCATCGATCTCGATCTTCTCTTGTTTGCCTCGAAGCGGGGAGGCGCCATCCGGGAACAAGACCCCCAGCAGTTTGCCTGTGCCGCGCCGGCCGAGAAAGTAAAGCCTCCGTCCGGCCACGGCGATTGAACGCGGATAGACATCGAGCGCGCAGGCGTCTTTCAGCCTGGCTGCAAGCGCAGTCCCTTCGGCCGCGGGCGTAACGCCAGCCGTGTCTCGCCCAGCCAACAGTTCGCCAATCGAGCCCATATCCTGCCTGCTCGCGAAACAAAAAAGTTTGTAAAATCCCAGGCCTTCCGGTCTAGCTAACCGGCAGCCCGGCTGTCAAGGCAATTCTCCTCCGAGAGATTTGCGGCATTGGGCACGAGATGCTAACTTGTGCCGGCATGACTCAAGAGCGAACACAGATCGAGGTCGTCTTCTTCGACGTCGGCGGCGTGCTGTGCGCCGACGTGATCGACGAGAAACTCACCGACCTGTCCAAGAACTACGGCCTGCCGCCCGGCAAGCTGCTCGATCTCAAGCCGGCCCTGCGCCTGCAGGCCGACCTGGGAGAGATCGACGAGGATCAGTTCTGGAGCCGCATCCTGGCCGAGGCCGGGCTGCGGGCCCGCCCAGATGACCTGCTCTTCGAGAACTACCTGGTTGCCGTGCCCGGGTCGCTCGAGCTGGCAGTACGCCTCGGCCGACGCCTGCGTCTTGCAATTCTGTCGAACGACTCGGCCACGATGTCGCGCGCCAGGCGGGACATGTTCGGCTTTGACGACATATTCGACCCGATCGTAATATCGAGCCACGTCGGCCTTGTAAAACCTGACGCGCGCATCTACAGCCTGGCCGCCAAGCGGGCCGGCGTCGCCTGCGACAGCTGCCTGTTCATCGACAACACCTGCGAAAACGTCGACGCCGCTCGTGCATCCGGAATGCCGGCTCTTCACTTCCAGGACGCCGCGCGGCTCGAAGACGATCTGTCCCGGCTGGGATTGCTCGAAGACGACTAGCACCTCGATAGAAGCATTTCAGAGCCTAGGGTCTTGACATATTTTTTACAGAATATTTACCGGTATGAGACCATTCCTGGCGAAACAGCTGCTAGGCTCGATATTTGTCAACGAACACATGCGAGGTGTATGTCATGAAAACCAGTATCCTGATAATCGCCATGCTGATCCTTTCGACCGGCGCAACGGCTGTTGCGAACGACGGGGTAATCGTACCCAGCCGACCGCAACTGGCCACTCTGTACCGAGACGGCTATGCCGTTTTGGAAGAACAGATTTCGGCGGACGGACCCGGTGCTGCAATCCGGCTTCCCGCCGAGACCGATCCGACCTCGGTTCAGGTCCTGCGAGACGGCAACCAAGCTGGCAGTGTTCAGCTAGAGGAACTCTTCGAGAAAGAATCGACTACCGAGAAGACCTTCGTCAACGGCGTCGCGGTCGAGAGGATGGTGAACACCATCAAGCGGGTGGGCTACCTGCTACGCCCGGCACCTGCCGGTTCGGGGGCCAAGAATCGCCTGACCTTGCGGTACGGCACCACCGGCATCGGCTGGCAACCGCAGCTGGTGACCGAGATCCTGGATGAGGAGCGGGTGTCCGTCACGCTGACCGCCCTGATCACGAACCGGGCGCTCAATCTAGAAAAGTGCCGGATCTATCTCGCCAGCAGCGCGGGTCAGCTGCCCTCCAAGCTGTACTTCTCGGCGGCCATGCACCATGGATACCAGCCTTCGATCAACTCGGGTACACGCTCGGCCGATCTGGTGTACGATGCCGGTTCGCAGACCATTATCAAGGACAGGACCACGCTGTTGACCGTGCTCTCCGCCCGGAGCCGTTACGACAAACGCCTGGTCTGGCGCACAGACACACGGGAGCGAATCCAGGCCGTGCTGATCATCCCGAATCCGTTTTCCCGGCCCCTCTGTCCGGCACCCGCCAGGCTGCTCCGGCAGAGCGTGCTGATCAGCCTGGACCACGCCGAGTGGGCGCCGCCCGGCGCCGACATCGTAATGGCCGCCGGCCACGCCTCCGATATCGAGGTGGAGCGATCCGTCGACACCACCGAGAACCGGGCAAACCGCACGCGGCCCTTCCGCCACGACGTTAAATTCAAGGTGGTCAACCGGGGTCCGGAGCGGGTCAGGCTCGAGACGGTCATGCCCAAGATGTTCGGCTCCAAGCACAAAACCCTCTACCGGTTCAAGCAGGAACCCGACCGGCGTCCGGGCGAGCTATTCATCTGGGATCTGGATCTGAAGAAGGGGCAGACCGAGGTCATCTCCTTCAGCTTCGACTCGGAGTACCCGCGCTTCAGCGCGTACCAGACATTCGAAAAGGCCCGCTACGAAATGTTTTGAGGACGACTGGGGTTCAAGGGATGATGATCGGGAGGCCCTTCGTCGTAGCCCCAGCGCTGCCAGACGTGAACCCGCCGAGCGTCGAATCATCCGCCTAGCTTGTCAATCGACAAAATAGACTTACCTTTATGGTGTCATCCGCTCCGACGGAGCAAGATTGCTCTCCGGGTGGAAGATTGGAGGCCCGATGGCCCGTAAGATAATCTATATTCTGGCGCTGGCCGGCGTGTTGGTGGCATCGGCGCGCGGCGGTCCGGCACAGGAGGATGCAGACATGCGCAACAGAAAGCTGACCCCAGAAGAGGTAAGAGTCATAGAGCGGCGCGGCACCGAGGCACCTTTTGGCGGAAAGTACGACCAGCACTTCGAAACAGGCGTCTATAGCTGCAAACGCTGCGGTGCCGCTCTTTTTCTCTCGGAGCAAAAATTTAAATCGAGCTGCGGCTGGCCGAGTTTCGATGGCGAGATTCCCGGGGCCGTCGAGCGCCGCCCCGATCTTGACGGGGTGCGCACCGAGATCGTCTGCGCCCGTTGCGGCGCCCATCTGGGGCATGTCTTCGAGGGCGAGAATCTTACACCGAACAACCTGCGCCACTGCGTCAACTCGATCTCCATGGAGTTCATCCCCGCAGAACAGGTCGGCCGGGCCATTTTCGCAGGCGGCTGCTTCTGGGGAGTCGAGTACCGACTGGAGCGGGCAGCGGGAGTGATCTCGACAACTGCAGGCTATACCGGCGGCGCCGGCGAGCGCCCCAGCTACGAAGAAGTCTGCACGCACACCACGGGACACGCCGAGGCGGTCGAGGTCCTCTTCGACCGCCGCCTGACCAGCTTCGAGGAGTTGGCTCGCCTGTTTTTCGAGATTCACGATCCGACCCAACTCGACCGCCAGGGCCCGGATATCGGCGACCAGTACCGTTCGGAGATTTTTTATTTCGACCAACGCCAGAAAGACACGGCCCAGGCGCTGATCGATGCCCTCGAGAAAAAGGGACTGAACATCGCCACCCGACTGGAGCCTGCGACGACGTTCTGGTCGGCTGAAGACTATCATCAAGACTACTACCGCAAGAATAACTCCGAGCCTTACTGCCACATCCGCACCAAGCGCTTCTGAAGCCCAAGACCTGTTGAGCAACAACTATCTATTGAGATAGAATGAGAGGCATGCTTCGTTTCTCGATCGTCTTCGTGTCTCTGGCTTCATTCGCCGGGCCTTCTTACGGCCGCGGTGAGCGTGATGCCAATGCGCTTGCGGCCATGGCCAGCTTGGCCAACGGACAGACTGGTATCGTTTGCTGGCAATCCAGGCGCACGGGCGCGCTCAGGATCTTCGCCTGCGATCTCGACGGAGCCGGCCTGCGGCAGGTATCCCCCGACGCGCCGGGCAAGGATCATCTGGCCCCGTTGATTTCTCCCGACGGGACACGAATACTCTATTTTCAGACCAACATTCCGCTGATCGGCGACAACTACTACTCCGATCACGTCGGGGATTTGATGCTGGTGGACGCCGACGACACGGACGGGTCCAGCTCGCGCCTGCTGGTCTCCGGAGTTCGAACTTACTTCGAGTGCCGGGTGGCGCGTTGGCTCGATGACGACCGAATCGCCTACATCGGCAGTGATCACGACGGCTATGTGCACTCCATCTCGCAAGACAGCAGCAGCAAATTGTTCGATTACCCCTACGACGATTTCGGCGCCATTCCCAACCGGCAGCTGACTTTTGCTATCGACGGCGAGAACCGAGTCTTCACCATTAACAACCCGGGCCCCTCGGGCACTCTCACCGAAGAGCAGGACTTCGACGGCTGCGAGGGCAACATGTCGGCCGACGGCCTGTATGCCTACCGGGTCAAGGGCGGCTGGCCCGGACACGATTTCACGCGCATGCGTCTTGGAAGCTGGGAAGAAGAGGTCTTCTTCGAGTGCCCGAGCGACAGCCTGCCGGCCGATCAAAACTACATCTACTTTCCGCAGCTAAGCCTCGATCTGCGCTTCCTGTCCATGGGCGTCTCGCGCGATCGCTCAGAGCACGATCACTGGGAGTCGGACTACGACATCTTCGTGGTTTCGATCGATTCGCAAACGTTCCTCGAGACCGGCACACCCGTAAAATATACTTTCTCGACAGCTCTTGATTCTTACCCGGATATCTGGGTGAACCATGCAGTCCTGGAGCTTCCCATCAGAATCAACTGCGGCAGCAATGACTACGACGTTTCCGGATGGATCAGGGACGATGCTTTCGTCAACGGCGGTGGAGACTATGTAAACCCCGACACGGTCGCCACGGCGGGTGTGGCGAATGCGGCTCCCGCCGAGGTGTACAAGAGTGTGCGCAACAAGAGCCCGCACGGCTATGATATCCCGCTGCCCGACGGCAGATATCTGCTCAGGCTGCACTTCGCCGACCGGTACACGGATCGCTCGATGAACTACTTCGCCGAGGGAGTCCAGATTCTCGAAGACTTCGACATCTCCTCCGAGGCCGGGGGAATCAACCGGGCGCTGGTAAAGGATTTCCAGGTAACCGTGGCGGATGGTAATGGGCTGCAGCTCGAAGCCCAAAGCGCCGAAGACGTCTTCGAGGCCGGGATCGAGATCATGGACTGGGTCGACGAAGAGCCGCAAGCGGACGGCGACGGCGGCAACCAGGATGACGGCGCCAATGATGCGGGCGGCGACCTGGCTGACGGCGCCAACGACGGCGCGGACGACAACCTGGCGGACGCCGGCAACGACGCTCGAATCGACAGCGACGAAAAAATCACGGTCTCGGGCGGTTGCGCGGGTTGCTCGACAAGCACCGCGGGAAATTGCGGCCTACTCTTCGTGCTCTTGCTGGGATTGCTCGTCAAGCGAGACTAAAAAGTTCATAAGACGAATGACGTTTTGGAAATCACCCGCCCAGTGCCTGGTCGATTGCCCGGGTGTTGAAGCCGCGGATGATCTTGCCGCCGACGTCGATCACCGGCACACCGCGGGCGCCGCCGGATTTCTGAAGCATCTCTTCGAGAGCCGCCCGGGAGCTGCTTACGTTCTTTTCCTGGAATTTCACTCCGCGTTGCACAAGGTAGTTGCGCGCCTTCTTGCAGTATGGGCACCACGGCGTGGAGTAGAGGATGATCGGACCTCCGCCTGCCCGGGCGGCTTTCTTCTCGGCCGGGGCGCGCTTGTAGCTGTCGGCGTCGACCTTGTATTTCTCGATCAGGTCGTCGACCGGGCTGACCTTGTAGACGGTATAGGAGCCGCCCATGGGATGGCGAGCGCGCTTGCGGTATTTCCTGGGCACCTTGCGGATGTCGTCTGTGTAGTTCACCACCCCATGGTCGTCAACGTACTTGTAAACACCCTTCATGGGCTTGGGCTTGCTAATGCGGATCGAACCGCCCTTTTCCCCTCCATCGGCCCGGTCGCTCGCCGGCGCGGCGTATTCCACCGGCGTATCAGCGTCCTCGGACCACTCTGACTTTTTATCACATGCCGAAAGCGCGCAACCTGTCAGTGTGCAAACCAGTATCGCCATCAGCCGGCGCCGGCTCAACCCGCCGGCCTCCCTGCCGTCCACTTGTTTTGAAGCGCTGGTAATCATTCGAATCAGGAAAGCATGGTACCATTTCAGCGCGCCGGTCGGGAACAAAAGATTTCTCTGGTCTGGATGCCCCATGGTACGCTTCATAGGATAGTGATTGGATTTGAGAGCACTGGAGGTGTTTGCAATGTCTCGCTCGAGCATGGCGTTTCTTGTCCTCGTGCTAGTTGTCCCACTGCTCACGGCGGCCGGGGGCAAGAGTGCCAAGATCGATTACTCGAACGTTCCGGGCCTCGATGATGCCGGCGTCAAGATTCCAGGCCTGCTCGTCGAACTCAAATATTCTACGACGGACAACTTTCTCAAGCGGGACGTCTACGGTGATCTTGAGAAATGCTATCTGCAAAAAGACGCCCTGCGGATGCTGGCCAAGGCCACTGCCGACCTGAAGCGCATGCGGCCGGACTTGACACTGTTGACCTACGACTGCGCCCGGCCGTCTTCCGTCCAGCGCCAGATGTGGGAGATCGTCAAGGGCACCCCGCAGCAGTCTTACGTTGCCAATCCAAACACAAAGACCGGCTCGATCCACAACTACGGCTGCGCGGTCGATCTGACTCTGGCCACACGGGATGGCAAGTCGCTCGATCTCGGCACTCCCTTTGACTTCTTCGGAAAGCTCGCCCAGCCGCGACACGAGATGAGCATGCTGCGCAGCGGCAAACTGACAGCCGAACAGTTTGCCAACCGGCTGCTGTTGAGAGAAGTGATGATCCGGGCCGGCTTCCTGCCGATCGCCTCCGAGTGGTGGCACTTCAACTGCGCCCCCAACTACGTGGCCAGGAAAAAGTATAAAAAGATTCCGTAAGATCGCACGGTCGTATCTTTGAATCAAGAAAGGTCCAGACATGAAGAAGATCATGTTGGTTTATTGTGCTCTCGCTCTTTTTTACCCTGACATCTCTGCTGCTGGTCCTCGACCGAAAAATGATTTTGAAAGAATTTCCTTGCTGACCCTGGACGGCAAGAAGGTCGAGTTCGCAAACTATCGCGCGAAGGTTACAGTCGTGCAGCTCTGGGCGACCTGGTGCCAACCGTGCATCCTGGAGATCCCCTTCGTTGAGGCTCTCTTTCAACGTTACAAGAAAGATAAAGAGATCAGCGTCCTTTCAGTTAACGTCGATTTCAGCGATGCCAAAGATAGCCTGCCGCTAATTAAAAACCAGGTCAAAAGCCTAGAAATGCCGGTCCTCGTGGATCACGAAATGTCGCTTGCCCGCACCCTTTCACCTGGCGGGGGCAATCCCGGTAAAAAGAAATCAAGATCCAAACCGGTTGCCGTCTCCAAATCGCCACCTGACATGCAGCTGCCGCTCCTCGTAGTCATAGACGCCAAAGGCAAGATGTATAGCTTCTTGGGTTTTGAATCAGGAATCAGCAAGAAGACTTACATCAAGCGGAAAAGCAAGATCATCGAACTCGCTCGGGCAGGCAAACTTCCCACCCAGAAAGAAAAGTCATTAAACCGGGTTGTCCCGCAGGCTCTCGTGCTTGCCCAAATCGGCAGGCCCAGGCAGGCCGAAGAGATATTATTGCTGGCCCTGGCCAGGGATAAGAACAACACTTCGATTCTCTTTGCCCTAGGCAAAGTCTACCGGCAGATGGGCAAGGCCGATCGGTCCATTGCGATGATGCGCCGCATACTGAAGTCAGATCCCGATAACGCCAAGGCTATGAGCTTTATCGGTTACGCCCTTGTCGAACAGGGCAAGAACCTCGGGGAGGCCGAACGCCTTATCAGAAAGGCGTTGTCCATCGAGCCAGAAAACGGATTTTTTATCGATTCACTGGGGTGGCTGTTTTACAAACAGGGCCTGTACGAAAAGGCGCGTAAAGAACTGGAAGAAGCCGTCCAACTCGTTCCGAATGACGGGGACATGCTGGTACACCTTGCGGAAGTCTATCTCAAGCTCGGTTCGTGCGAAAAAGCCGCGCAACAATACCGAAAAGCAGTAAAGGCCGCCGGCAACAAAAAGATCAGCATACAAATACCGGGCCGCTGAGGGGGGTTATACGAGATGACCAGGCGCAAGTGGATAGTGTTGTTTGTTGCGGCCGGGCTGGCCGGAACCAAGGATGACATTGCCCGCGAGGTCGCGCTGCCAGGCCCCTGATCCGGAGAGAGTTATTCTCCTGTAACCAATCTTGACTGAGCTAGAATCCTTTCAGACCATACTCCAGCTTCCATGGAAAGCTGCAGGCGCGATTGCGGCGAGCTGTTCCAGTAATGCTGGGTACGCATCCAGCGTGTCAGCCTTCTCATCAGAAGTCGCAAGAAAATTTGTTGTTTCAACTCCAGCTCCGCCGCCGACCATTCGATGAAATAGCGGCTTTCTCCGAGAAGGTCCCGGACCGCTGCCTGGTTGGCGGGATTATTGGAGAACGACTTTATCCGCGCGAGATTGGCAGCAATGTTACCCAAGCGAACCGCGTTTGAATCATGTAAAAACCGTTCCTTGCGATGAGCAAACCGGTTCAAGTCCCCTCCACGAGACGACGAATGATTTTCTCTACCTTCTGCCTGATCGAATCGCTCTGGATTTCCATTGAGGGATTGTCCTGCGCGGAACGAATATTGATCAATGCTTCAAAAGTAACCTGACCGCTTGCGGGAATCCAGTCCGCCCCCCAAATGTCCTGTTGTCTGCTGCCCTGCTCCAGTAAAACTTCCTCACAATCCGCATGAAGTTCTCCGCCCCCGGCAGCCACTTTTTGGCTGATATCAACCGCAAACTTGACATACGATTCAAGCTCTTGAAGCATTTCTTCAAGTTGCTTCTTTGTCGCCCGTTCGCGTAAAATATGAATCACGCTTATGACCCCCTAGACAAAGGCTTCAAACACCGTATTTGTCGGTTTTAACGCTCAGTCCTTCTTGCAGTAGGAAAAGACCCCGAAGACGTCCGTACAGGTCGAACCGGCGGGGCATACAATGTTGGGATCGTCGAGGCAGCCGAGGACGGAGCAGTAGTTGGCGTTGACCAGGCACATGGGGTAGTCGGTGCCGCAGTCGGAGTCGCACTCGCAGGTTTCTCCGAAGCCGCGCGGTTCTCCGCCCAGGCACATTACGCACTTCTTGGGATCCTGCGAGCCGATGTCCTTGGTGCAGATGGCCGTGCCGGCGCAGTCCTTGTTGCAGCCGCACTCCGAGCCCTCGGCCAGGCTATGGTCGCCCGGGTCGCAGGCCTTGCAGAAGTTGATGACCGGGTTGTCCTGCTGGGTCATGTCGATCGACAGCGAGCACTCGTAGCTGCCGGGGCACTGGTCGCCGTTTCCAATCGTGCAGCCGGTGATGGTGCACATCGCCAGTGCCGTGTCGTCGGTGAGGTCCTTGAAGCAGTCGGGGGCATCCTGGCCGCAGTCTGAGTCGCACAGGCACTCCTCGCCCATGCCGCGCGGAGCGCCTCCCAGGCACTTCTGGCAGAAGGGCGGCTGGGGCGGGTCGGCACTGGTGTAAAAATCGTTACACTGGTAGCCGGTCGGGCAAGAGCCCGGGGTGCAGTCGCGGACGGTGCAGTAGAGCGGGCCCGAATCGTTCATCACGTCGGCGAAGCAAAAGGGATAGTCGGCCAGGCACTCGTCGTCGCAGTCGCAGGCCTCGCCTAGCTGCCGGTCGTGAGTCGCCTGGCACTCGGCATCGCCCCCGGCGTCTGCCGCCTGGTCACCCGGCCCCGGGTCGGCCTGGCCGGGATCAGAACCGGCGTCGGAGCCGCCGTCGACTCCCCCATCCTGGCCGCCGTCATCGCCGCCGTCTTCGCCGTCATTGTCGCTGCCCTGGCACTGGTGGGTCGCCAGGTTACATATACTGTCTGTGCAGTCGGCGTTCGAGGCGCAGCCGGTCTCGCAGCAGCCCTGAGCGCTGCAATATTGACCGGCGCCGCAGTCGTCGGCCTTTTCGCATGGGCTTGAGCATTCACTCGACTTCGAGCTGCAACCCGCGATTACGAAAACCAATGAAAAGAGCAACAGGGCCGCCTTTTTCATGAGCGCACCTCCTTCATTATTTGCACGATACTACTCCTGCTGGTCGTTTCTGCCAACCTGAATCGTAAAGCCTTTCCCTTGACATCTATGGCGCGAAAAGTCAGGCTGACTGCGTAACCAGACAGGGAGAACGGCATGCAAAGAACGTGGTTACTCCTTTACGCCCTGGCGGCCGCCTGCGGTTGTTCGTCGACCGGCGGCACGCCCATGGACGAGAGCCAACTCGGCTACCACGCTTGTGTGGGCTACTTCGACTGCGGTGTCGGGCGCTTCTGTAACACCGACGGCCGCTGCTGGTCGGAATGCCGCACCAGGGCCGATTGTCTCGAGTATTGCGACCAGGGCCGCTGCAATCTCACCGGCGACGACTGCGACAGCGACGGCGACTGCGTAGCAAGGGAGGGCTTCATCTGCAACCGCTACGGCCAGTGCCTCGAACCGGACGGCGGCAAGCGCTGCTCTAGTCATGCGGACTGCGGCGCGGGCAGATTCTGCAACGGCGTCTGCTTCCAGAGCAAAGCCCACTGCGGCGGCGATGAGGTCTGCCCTTACGGCGAGGCCAGCGGAGACGTCTGCGCCGGGACCTGCGGCGCCCACTGCGGCAACGACAACGATTGCCTGGGCTACGAGGAAGATCTCTCCTGCACCCCGGTGGGACAGTGCCTCGAAAAGGGCTGGGAAAAATGGGTCCCGCCGGGAGAGTTGCCGCCGACGGCCTGCTCCAGAGACGCGCAGTGCAAGGGACTCGGCTTCAGCTTCGTGTGCGACTGCGAGAAGCAAGCAGATCCCAAGACGGGCCTTTTTGTATGCGCGGGCGGGCAAAAAAGCGTCTGTGTCGAAGGCCCGGAGATCGACTTCGGCGACGGCCCGGCGACCAGCCCGGCCCATGCCTTCAGCGGCGTATGGGGCATGCGCATGGAGATCGGCGTCGTGACCCTCGGCCTGCCGCTGGTCACCAAGCAGAACACCTATTCGGCTAACTTGTTTCTGGTCAAGATCTCGCACAACCAGGATGATACGCTCGAACTCGAGGAGAAAGTCTGCGAGATCCAGTTGATCAACTTCATCGACACGGACCAGCCCTTCAACGATCTGGCCTGGGTGCTGATCCCCAACTTCTACCTGCACTCTTTGCCCCTCGTTACCCAGACGACGCGGATAACCTCGGCCAATGCCGGAGACCCGTTCGAGACTACCCAGTCGGTCGAGGTGCGCGGCTGCGTGCTTGACGACCCGCTGAACGACCCCCTTCCCGATCGGCACGACTACGACGCGGATCCCAACGACCCGCGCTTCATCGACCAGGACGAGGACGGTCACGTGGCGATGACGACCTTCATGGACGGCGTCTTGCGCGGCGAGATCTACAACGTGCAACGCTGGAAGGGCACCTACCACGGCATCATCCTCGACGCCGATCACGTCCGCGGCCTGTCCACCATCGAGAATGAGCAACTAGTGATCTCGGCCTCCACCCCCAACCTGGTCTACGACACGACGACCGAGATCCACGAGCAGGTCGATCGCACCTATTTTCGCCTTATGCGCGTGAGCGACGATACGACATGCGCCGACTTGATCCGCGAGGGGCACCTGGACACCTCCTGGCTGCGGCACACGCCCCACATGATGGACGTGCCGGATCCCTGAGGAGGCGCAATCATGACACGTTCGGCCATCTGCGCGCTTTTCGCTTTGGCCCTCGCCGCATCCTGCGCGGCCTGCGGAAACTCAGAGCCGGGCGAGTGCGCGGCTGGTGAATTCAGTTGCTCGGACGATGCCTTCGTTCTGACCGGTTGCCAAAACGGCCACTGGCAAACCATCGAGTGCATGCGCGAGCGCGGCCAGCTATGCGAGCAGGCAGCTTGCGTAGACCCATGGCGCTACGGCTCACCACAGTTTTCAAGTTGTCTTGACGATCCCCTGGCCACGCCCGAGAGCCTTCACGACAAGATGATCTCTTACGAAGATATTTCCCGGCGCCTGCACATCCACCCCGGGCTCAAGTGGGCAAGCGGGGTGCTGCTCAAAGACGGCATTGCCGAATCGCAGGCCGGCTACGCCGACGTTGAAAGCTGGCTGAGCGGCGAGAACGACGGGTTGTGGAGCGCGCTCTACCTGGCGGCCGAGGCCTTCCGCTACGGCGCCACCAAAGATGCCGAGGCGCTTACGACCATCAAGCTGCTTTTGGAAGGCGAGCGCGATCGCATGGCCATCACCGGAGTACCCGGCCTGTTCACCCGCCAATTCATCCCGCCCGGCATCCCCGGCATCGAGTGCCCGGCCGATCCCGCGCGCTACGTGCCGGACGTCGAAAAGGACGACAACCAGTGGGTCAAGGTGGGCCAGGACGGTTGCGTCCAGGTGACCGACCCGGGCACGATCGAGTGGGTCACGACCGATCACTGCGGCCTCGGCGACTACGCCGGCTACTGCTGGCTGGACAACGTCAGCCAGGACGAGTACGCCGGGCACATGTTCGCCCTGGGCGCGGTTTTCAAACTGGTCGACGACGGCGAGGTGCAGACCGCCGTCCGCGACATGCTGCAACAGATCGGTGACATGCTGGTAACCACGCGCCTCGAGATCCACGACTGGGACTCGCGATCGGTCGAGCACGGCCGGCTGTACGCCATGGCTCTGGACAATTTCCCAGGCTTCAACGCCGCCATGGCGCTCGAGTTCATCAAGATCTGCGCCGAGGCCACGGGCGACCAAGACATCAGCGATTTCTACTCGCGCTGCCTGCTGCAGCAGCACGGCCAGATCGACTGCATCCAGAGCCCGACCGAGACGCCGCGGCCCTACACCGACTACCTGGACAACTCGGGCCTCTACGTCGGCACGGACTCGTGCATGTCCAACTGGAACAACATCTCGATGCACTTCGCCTCGTTGCACAACCTGATCTGGTTCGAGCACGATCCTGCCTTGCGCGCGCTTATCCAGAATCACCTCGAGCACCAGGCCTTCGCCCCGGCCGACACCCCGCGCCCGGTGGCCGATCAGAACAACGCCTGGTTCGATTTCATCTACGCCTCTCAGAAAGCGCTCGGGCCAAACTCCGACGGCCCGGCCGTGGCCGCGGTCGAAAACGGGATCTGTATGCTGCGCCAGTTCCCCGCCTCGAAGCACGTGCCCGATCTCGATTGTCCGGCGGGAAAGTGCGACCCTGTATGCACCGATCGCCTGGGCGGCGAACTGGGTTCATACGCGCGCCAGGTAGCCGAGCGTTGCCCGGGGACTTTCCTGTGGTGGGGCAATCCCTACGATCTCGACGGCTGCAGCCAGGATCTTAGCCGCGTCAAGCCGCCCGGTGACTACCTGCTGGCCTACTGGATGGGCCGCTACTACGGCTTCATCGACGCGGACATGTAACCGATTTCTCGGGTTCTCCCATGAGCATCAAAGGCATCATTCCCAGGGCTCTCCTAACACCGGCCCGCATGTCGGTGGCTGCCTTCGCCTTCATCATCCTGGCCGGAAGCGTCCTTTTGTGCCTGCCGCTGTCCTCGCCCGGCCAGCCGCTCGGATTCATTGACTCGCTTTTCACCTCGACCTCGGCCACCTGCGTCACCGGTTTGATTGTCGTCGATACCGGCACGCACCTGAGCCTCTTCGGCCAATTAGTGGTGCTTTTGCTGATCCAGGTAGGCGGCCTGGGCATCATGACGCTCTCGACGGCCTTTTTAGTGGCCACCGGTCGCAGGCCCAGCCTGACCGGCAGCGCCGCGGTTCAAACGAGCATTTCCGCCCTCGGACACCAGAATTTGCTTTCGCTGATCATGGATGTGATGCGCTTCACCTTCATGATCGAGGGTATCGGCGCAATCATCTTGTCTGCGCGTTTCTCGATCGATCACGGCCCGGCCAAGGGTATCTACCTGGGCGTGTTTCACGCCGTCTCGGCTTTCTGCAACGCCGGCTTCTCGCCCTTCGCAGACAGCCTAGTCGGCTACCGCGGCGACTGGATCGTCAACCTGGTGGTGGCCGGGCTGATCATCGCCGGGGGCATCGGCTTCGTCGTGCTGGCCGAGACCACGCATAACAACCCACTGCGCCGCAAGGGTTGGACGCGCCTGAGCCTGCACACCAAGCTGGTGCTGACAACCACCGCAGCGCTGATCGTGGTCGGCACGCTCTTGATCCTGTTCATGGAGTGGGGCAACACGCTGCAGGGGTTGCCCTGGCACGAGCGCCTGCTGGCGGCCTTCTTCCAGTCGGTGACTGCCAGGACCGCCGGTTTCAACACGCTGCCGATCGGGCAAATCGCCAACGAGACTCTTTTCTTGTTGCTGGTGCTGATGTTCATCGGCGCTTCCAGCGGTTCGTGCGGCGGAGGCATCAAGACAGGCACCTTCGCCACCCTGGCCGTCTGGGGCCTCTCACGCCTGCGCGGTCACCAGCGGCCGCAGATCTTCGGCCGCAGCATTTCAGAAGCGAGCATGTCGCGAGCCATCGGTATTTTCATAATCAGCGGTTCCGTGGTTATCATCGCCGCCTTGATATTGCTGATGACCGAGATCGGCGGCGTCTCGCACGCGGCCAGCCGGGGAAAATCAATTGAGATCCTGTTCGAGACTGTTTCCGCCTTCGGCACTGTCGGTCTCTCCACCGGCGTGACCGGAACTCTCAGCACGCTTGGCAAGTTGGCAATTACTCTGGTAATGTTCGTAGGCCGGTTGGGGCCGCTGGTGATCGCCATGGCCATCAGCCGGCGCAAGGTAAGCCGTTACCGTTACGCCGAGGAATCCATCCTGGTGGGATGAGGTGAGAGATGGCTCAGTTCGCCGTTGTCGGCTTGGGAAACTTCGGACACTACCTGGCGATCAACCTTTCCAAGAAGGGCCACGAGGTTATGGCCATCGACTCCGTGCCCGAGCGGGTGGAGAACATAAAGGACGACGTCAGCCAGGCCGTGGTGGCAGACGCCACCGACCAGGAGGCGCTGCGCTCGCTCGGCGTCCACCAGATGGACGCGGCCGTGGTATGCATCGGCTCGGACATCGGACAGTCCATCCTGGCGACTCTGAACCTAAAGGAACTGGGCCTCAAGCGGGTGCAGACGATGGCTATAGGCGAGGCCCACGAGCGGGTGCTGCAGAAGCTGGGAGTAACAGGAATTTACTTCCCCGAGCGCGACTTGGCCGTGTCGGTGGCCGAGAAGCTGCACAACCCCAACATGCTCGAATACCTGCCCGTCGTCGAGGGCTACGGGATAATCGAGTTGTCGCCTCCTGAAGAGTTCATCGGCAAGTCGCTCAAGGATCTCGACCTGACCAACCGTTTCGGCGTCCAGGTAGTGGCCATCAAGGAGTCGGTTCCCGATCATCTCGATCTAATTCCCAAGGCTGCATTCAAGATTAAAGAAAGTGATTTACTGATAATGCTCGGTCCAAGCGACTTTTTAGACAAGCTCAAGAAAAAGGGGAATCAAAGATGACAAAAACCATCATTTCGGCCATGACCATGGTCATTACCACCTGTCTGATTGCCGCCTGTGGCGGCGGAGAGAACAGCGGCAAGATCGAGAGCCTGCCGATCGACGCCGAGATGACCCTCGGCGGACTTTCAGGGCCGGTCGATGTGGTAACCGACACCCGCGGCATGCCCCACATCTACGCCGGAAGCGATCATGACGTGCTCGAGGTTGAGGGCTACCTGATGGCCCGCGATCGCATGGCGCAGCTAGAGTTCTTTCGGCGCGGCCTGCAGGGCACGATGACCGAGATCATATCTCCGGTGCTTTCCCCGTCGCTGCTCGACCAGGACATCGGCGCGCGCCAGCTCGGCTTTCACCGTATGGCAAAGGCCATCCGAGCCTCGCTGGCCGACGACGATCCCACGCTGTTGAGCATGCAGGCCTTCTCCGACGGGATCAACCATTACATCGCCGAGTTGAAGGCCGGCACGGCCGACCTGCCGGGAGGCATGGGCGGCATCCTGCCAGTCGACAAGATGGCCGACTGGACGCCGACCGACACGCTGTGCATCGCGCGCTACATGACCTACGATCTTTCCAAGACGGCCTCCGAGGAAGTTTCCCTGACCGCCGCCCGCCTGGCCGTCGTCGACGAGTTTCCATCCGATTCGCAGGATCCTGCGCTGGCCGCGCGGGCCGGCATGTTGCACGACCTGTGGCCCTTCGAACCGGCCGAGAAAGTCTTCTCGCGCGACGGCTTCCCGAACCTCGACAGCGACTCGGGCTCGCGGGCCTTCTGGGAGCCGCGCAAGCCGTTGAGCGATCCGCGGCCGGCCAAACTGCCCTCGCGAGGAGTGTTGCAACGGGCGCTCGACTACTACTCGTGGCTTGAGCGTTACCTTCCGGCCTATAAGGGCCTGGGGGGCGGATCGAATAACTGGGCGGTCTCGGGCTCCAAGACTGAAAGCGGCAACCCGATGGTCATGAGCGATCCACACCTGTCTCTGCAGAGCCCAAACTTCTTCTGGTATGCCCACCTGAACACCAAGCGCGCAGGCGGCGACTTGAATGTGGCGGGGTTGGGCTTGTTCGGCACGCCCGGCATTCTGCTGGGTTACAACGACAACATCGGCTGGGGACTGACGGTCGCCAACTTCGACGTCGAGGATGTCTACCAGGAGACGATCACGCCGGGCGCAGGCGGCAATCCCGATACGGTGCTCTTCAACGGGCAGCAGGTGCCTATCCAGAAGATCGAAGAGCAACTGAATATCATGGGCGCTGACAGCCAGACAGTCGAGATCGAGGTCGTTCCGCACCACGGCACGATCATACCCGGAACCCATCAACCGGGCGGAACCGAGGCCCTCTCGCGACGCTGGGTGGGATTCGAGATCTCCAACGAGCTAAAGGCAGTCTGGGGCATGAACAAGGCCGCGACAGTCGATGAAGTCGAGCAGGCGCTCGACGATTTCGAGGCCGGCGCCCAGAACTGGATGGTGGCGCTCTCGAACGGAGACATCTTCTGGACGACACAGTCGCGCATTCCCATCCGCGATCCACGGGCGCTGACTTACGATCCGGCCACGGGCACAGGCTACGCCCCCTGCTTCGTGCTGCCCGGGACGGGCGAGTACGAGTGGACCGGCGAGGATCTTTCCGATCGTTACATCCCCCACGACCTGAACCCCGCCAAGGGCTACATGTCGACCGCCAACCAGGACGAGGTCGGAGTGACCGCCGACGGCGACCCTTTCAACGACGCCTACTACATCGGTTGGGACTTCGATCTTGGTCACCGTAACGCTCGCGTCGACTCGGTGCTTTCAGAACTCACTTCGCGCGGCGGCGTGACGCGCGACGAGATGGCCGGGCTGCAGGGAGACGACCGCTCGCCGCTGGGGGTCGGACTGGCTCCGGTGATGACCGCGGCGGTCGAACGCGCAAAAGAAGAGCACGCCACGCCCGGCACACACGCCGACCTGACGGCGGTGGTGACCGAGATTGGGGCCGACTTCGACGACATCGCCGCCATGGGCGACAGGCTGGCCGCCTGGGACGGCATGCACACGCCGGCAGCGGTCGAAGGCACTCCTTCGGCCGACGAGATAGCCGATAGCGTGGCCACCACTATCTTCAATGCATCGATCACGCGCCTGCTTCACCTGGCCCTCGACGACGAGATTGCCCGTCTCGGCGAGCGTCCGGTGGACAGGATCGCCGCCAAGACTATCGAGTGGGCCATGCTCGAGCCTACCAAGCTCAACACTTACGATGCGGCCCTGGGCGACACCGTCCTGTGGGACGATCTCGATACGCTCAACGTCAGCGAGTCGCGCGACGAACGAATTCTGCGGGCAATGCTCGGAGCACACGACTTCCTTACCGGCAAACTTGGCACAGACATGCAAGGCTGGCTGTGGGGCAAGTTGCACACGGTGCGTTTCGCGGACATCTCGGGCTTGTTTGGCGAGACGTTCTCCATCCCACCCGACGGCGATCAACAGTTCCCCGACGGCTTCCCGCGCCACGGAGACAGCTTCGGCGTCGATGCCTCCAACTTCGGCCTGTGGAGCACCAATGACTTCCAGTATCACTCCGGGCCTCAGCAGCGGGCGGTGATCGAGATGACCCCCGACGGGCCCAAGGTCAGCAACGCCCGCCCCGGCGGGCAGGCGATGGATCCCGCCGACCCGCACCATGCCGACGACGCCGAACTCTGGCGCAAGAACGAGGCCCCGCCGCTATTCTTCAAAGAGGCCGAGGTTGTGCAAAACGCCGAGCGGCGCGTGCGCTTCGTGCCTTGATGGAAGAAGGCCGGTCCATGAAGGCAAGCAGGATAGCAGTCTTCATGGCAACAAGCGCCGTTCTCGCGTGCGCCTGCTCGACAAACGGTCCGGGGGCACCACTGGACGAGCGTCTCGGTCCGGGCCAGGTGCGCGCGGGGGTGATCGCAGCCGAGAGCGAGTTGATTGGCGGGCCCGAGGCCCAGGGCTGGATCGGAGACTTCAAGCTCTATAACAGCCGGGCGGCCTTCATCATCGAGAACATCGACCAGCCGCGCGCTTGGGGCCCTTACGGGGGCAGCCTGCTGGACGCCGATATCGTGCGGCCCGTGGGAGAGCCGGGGCGCGACAGGTTGGCCGAGATCTTCCCGCAGTTGGGCATGCTGACGCTTTTTCCCGAGCAGGCAGAAGTAATCGCCGACGGCAGCGACGGCCAGGCGGCAATCGTGCGCATCAGCGGCCGCGATCAGGGCATTCCCGAACTGGACGCCGCCATTGACGGGGCCATCGAGCCCAAGGATCTGCGCATCGTTCATGACTACATCCTCGAACCGGATGTCGAATACCTGCGCATCCGCACCAGCATCACGACCGGCGCTCGCGCCGCTGTCGCTCTCGACGCCGGAGACGTGGTGCTCAACGGCGACACGACCAGCGACTTCGTACCCGGCAGCAATTTCACAGGCAGCGGCATCCCGTCGGGCGAACACGACTACCTGGCCGGCGCCGCCCCCGACGGCTGCAACCTTTATGCCGGAGCCTCCGGAGGCATTCAGGCCACATTCGGACTACACGAGGTGGCCCTTTTGAAAGTGGTAGAAGGCAGCGCTCCTCCAGAGAGCGGCGCTGATGACCCCTTGGTGGCCGAACGCATCCTGGTGGTGGGCGCAGGTGGCCTGGACGCCTGCCTGAGAATCCTGGATGACTACAAGGGTGATCTTGACAGCGGCCTGCTCGCCGGAGCAGTTGTTGATAGCTCCGGCAAGCTTCAAGCTGGTCTTTCTGTTATTGCCTCCCGCGAGCCCGAGCCCGCCGGCGACGTAATCGACCAGACATATACCGACGCCGAGGGCTCCTTTGAGATGCAGCTTCCGCCAGGCGACTACAGGCTGCGTGTTCAACCGGCCGGCCGCCCGGAGATCTCATCTGATCCCGTAACGCTTGCGGCCGGGCAGACCGTGCCCGTGCCCTTGACGATTCCAGAAGCCGCCCGGCTGGCTTACCGCTGCAGCAACCAAGGCGGCGGCCCGCTACCGTGCAAGCTATCGCTGCAGTCCGGACACGACGCCGCCATGAGCGCCCCGGTAGACATGGATTCGCTCAACTTCGGAGCCGGCGGCCAGGGCTCGTTCGTCGTCCCGGTCGGCGACTGGACGGTCACGCTGTCGCGCGGCTGGGAATATGACATCCACAGGCAGAACGTCACGACTGTAGCCGGGCAGACAATCGATGTGGCGGGCGTCCTGACCCGCCAGGTTGATACAACAGGCTACGTCGCCGCCGATCTGCACACTCACTGCACGCGCTCGATCGATTCGACCTACGACATTGAGGACAAGATCGCCTCAAACCTGGCCGAAGGGGTCGAGATCGTGGTGATCACCGATCACGATTGCTCGACCGACTTCACTCCCTACATAGACGACCTGAAGAAACGCCTGGCCTTCGATCTCGACCAGTGGCTGGTTGCGGTGACCGGCAACGAAGTCTCGCCCCACTTCGGACACTGCACGGTCTTTCCCATGCCCAGCCATCCTGTCGGCTGGATCTACTGGCAAGTTCCCTGGACGTTTTACGAGCAGGGCCGCTTCGTGCGTCACCTGGAGTTCCCTGAGATCTGGCCCAAAGTCCGCGAACTGGGAGCCAAGGTGATCAACGCGGCCCACCCGCTGTCGTACAACGCCTGGTTTTCATACATGGGCTTCGATCCGCCGGACGCAATGCCTCGCCTGGACAGCCTGCCCACAGACAAGTTCTCAACCGAGTTCGACACCATCGAGCTTCTCAACAAGAACGACGTCAACCTGATGCTCGAGAAAGTGCTTCCGCTGTGGTCGGCCATGAACAACCAGGGTGTCTTCCGCACCGCCGTCGGCGTCTCGGACGCGCACCAACGCGACGCAGAGGCGGGTTTCGGCCGCACCCTGGTGGTGTCGTCGAGCGACGATCCCAAGAACGTCGATCTCGACCAGATCTGGTCCAACCTGAAACAACGCCGTGCCTTGGTGGGCGGCGGCATATTCGTAAGCATCGAGATCGCAGGCAGCCACCCGGGCGACCTGCTCTCGTCGCCGGGCCCGCTAAACGTCAATGTACATGTCGAGGCCGCCGATTGGGTTCCGGCCTCGAAGCTCGATCTGATCGCCAACGGCCAGACGATAGAAAACCTCGAACTCGCGTCACCCGGCGTGCTGGACCCTGCTCACCCCGCCGTGCGTTACGACGGACAGCTGAGCGTCTCGCCAACCGTCGACACCTGGTACGCCGCAGTGGCCTACGCTGAAAAAGGCGCAACTCTGGATCCCGTTTTTCGCGGCTGCCGCCCTGTCGGCATGACCAATGCCATCCAGGTAGACGTCGACGACAACGGCCGTTTCGATCCCGTAGATAAATAGAGAGTCCCCTCGGATAAGTTGTATCGCGAGACATTGTGTCTCATGAATATTAAGTCGCGGCTACGCGCCCGATGACTCGAACATGCGCGTAGCTAACTGAATATACAGCATATTCCCGGGCGACGCCAGGCTGGCACTCTTCTTGCGAATAGTCGGGGGGGGAGAGAACAGGCGAATCAACGTAATTCTGAGGAGGATTGAAAATGGCACTCAGAAAAATAGTGCGAATAGACGAGGAGCTCTGCGACGGCTGCGGTGTCTGTGTGCCGTCCTGCGCCGAGGGGGCGCTTCAGATCATCGACGGCAAGGCCAAACTGGTGAGCGAGGTGTACTGCGACGGGCTGGGCGCGTGCCTTGGAGAATGTCCCCAGGACGCGATCACCATCGAAGAACGAGAGGCCGGGGAGTTCGACGAACAGGCCGTCGCCGATCGTCTGGCCGATGTAAAGTCGCAGGAGGAAAAAGAGCCTGCACTACCCAAGCCGATCGATTTGCCCTGTGGATGTCCCGGCTCGGCGGTGCGTATCTTCACGCCCGGAGCCGATACGGAATTTTCCGGGCAGCCCGTAGAAACCCGCGATGCATTCCAGCAATCGACCGCGACCATGCCCGAGTCGGCGCTTTCGCACTGGCCGGTGCAGATCAAGCTCGTACCGGTGGGGGCGCCGTTTCTCAAGCGAGCAGATCTCCTGATCTGCGCCGACTGCGTGCCCTTCACTGTTCCCGACTTTCATTCGCGCTACCTGCAAGGCCGCACGGTGCTGGTCGGCTGTCCCAAACTCGACGACATTGATCTTTATCGACACAAGCTCAAAGAAATATTCGCCAGCTGCGATCCGCGAAGCATCACAGTGCTGCGCATGGAGGTGCCGTGCTGCGGCGGGATCACACATGCAGTGGTCGAGGCGCGCAATATGGCTGTCCCCCAACTCCCGGTTGAAATACACACCATCGGAATCCAGGGAGGCTCAAGTGTCGTGGTGTCGCCGGCTGCAATGGAAAGCAACAACGAGCAATCCACGCGCGCCATCGGTGCCTGACCAGTGGAAAAACAGCAGGGGTTTACCTGGCCAGTCACCCCTGATAGATTGTGATCGTTACTATCAGGGGAAATAGCATGCTGCCTGCCGTCCGCACTCTACCTGATTGCCTACTGGCTGGGGCGTTACCACAATCTGATAGGTCCAGACCTTTGAACGACGATGGATAGATGACAGGAGAAGTTGCGATGAGATTGAGCAGATGTTTGTATGTCGGTGTTGTAGCCATCGCAGTGCTTTTTATGCAGGCTTGCTCGGAAGACCAGCCCGGAACCGGGGACGAAAGATACATCACGCTTTCGGGCTCGGGTTTCGAGGTGAAGTTCGATCTGGAAAAAGGCCGGTACGACGTCTCTCTGGATGACGGAACCCTCATTCTGGAAAATGCCTTCGCTGAGGTGGAAACCGGGATCCCGGGCACGCTGGAACCGGTTGTCTTCCGCACCACCGACGACTTCGTCCGGGCGGGATCCAAAGAGGTGAGCAGCGACAAACTGGGAGCCGCCGAGCGCGGCGAGATCACCTTCCGCGGACTGGAAGGCTCTCCGGATCTGGTTCTCTTATTGTCCGCCTACAGCGATGGGCCGTTCTTCACCGCAACCGTCCAGGCCACAAACAACGGGACCGAACCGATCGTCCTGGCCCGCCTGGTTCCGGCCAAGGTCGAAGCCGAACGGCGAGGCGGCCTTTGGCTGGGCGAACATCCGTCCAATCACCGCATTCTGGAGACCGGTTCGTTTTTCTTGTTCGACTTCTTTGTCGACCTGGTGCCGGGAGATGTCGAGGAGACCGGTGAGACCAGCCTGCTGGGCTACATCCACGGCTACCAGAAAGGACATTCGATCAGCAACTGCAACCACGCCATCAAGGACCTGGCCAGCGGCCGGACTTTCGTCGCCGGTTCGCTCGACTACGAGTATTCGTCGCCCATGTTCAATACCTCTTTCGTTGCCGACGAAGCCCGGACCTCCAACGATCGAACTGCCTTCAGTTACTGGTCGGCTGAATTCCCCTACATGTACAATGGCAAGCCGCTCGAACCCGGAGAGCAGCTGAGCGCGGGTCCCATCTGGGTTCTTCCCTCCACCCAGGAGCCCTTCGAGGGCCTGGAGGCCTACGCGGACGCGGTCAAGGCCTGGAACGGAATCAAACTGTGGCCGGAACGCGGCACCGATCACCGGGTACCGACCGGGTGGAATTCCTGGACCGGATCGGGCTCGTCGGGCGGATACGGGACGGCCATCGATCAGCAACTCATGGCGGACAACATCGAGGCCATGGCCACCGAGTTCAAGGACTTCGGCGGCGAGTGGTTCCAGATGGACGACGGGTACGAGTATAACTACGGCGATTGGGACTGGAGAGAAGACCGGTTCCCGGACGGCTCCGAATGGCTCAGCCAGCAGATCCAGAACCAGGGCCTGATCCCCGGGGTCTGGATCGCAATCTTCCAGGTGTCGGAGAATTCCCAGACCTACCAGGACCACGTCGACGACGGCTGGTTTCCAGACCAGGTCCCGCTGGCCACCGGGGGAAGCCCGGTGCTTGATCTCAGCCATCCGGAGGTGCTCGACTGGCTCAGGGACCGTTTCCGGAAGATACGGTCCGACGGTTACCGCTGGATCAAGACCGACTTCGGATACTGGGCGCTGGGAGGCACCAACTACCATGATCCGACGGTGACACGCGAAGAAGCCTTCCGCCGCGGGCTGGCAGCCATACGGGAAGGCCTGGACCAGGGAGCCGTCGACGCGGGCGGCAGCCCCGGGGACACCTTCTGGCTGACCGTGGCCATGGCGGGCCCCAATCTGGGGTACGTCGATTCGCTGCGGCCCAACCTGGACACCATGCCGACCTGGGAGAAGGAGCACGAAGGCGACGGGCGCAAGGAGGCCCAGGGAGTCAAGCCCGCGGCGAGGATCATCGCCCGGCGCTATTACCAGCACAACCGGATGTTCATCTTCAACCATGACCTGATCTTCTTCCGCAAGCACGCCGATCCGACCGTGACTCCCCTTACCGCGGACGAGTCCCGCTGCCTGTTGACCGCCATCGGGCTCTCCGGTGGAGTGGCCAAGCTGGGCGAGAAGATCGTGGAAATGGAACCTGACTGGATAAACGACTACCGGCGAGTGATTCCGGTGTTCGGAAGGGCCGCGCGTCCCCTGGATCTTTTCGAACGGGAGTTCTCCGAGGTCTGGCACATGCGAGTCGATCCGTCACAAGGACTGAATACCCGCGGAGGAGGGCCGGCCTACGACGTGGTGGCATTGTTCAACTGGGGCCAGAACTTCGATCTCACCGCCAATCCCTACACCGAGATGCCCGATGCAGAGCGGGCCCTGTCGCTCGACCTGGCCGAAGCGGGCATGGACCCGGGCAAGGACTATGTCGCCAGGGAATTCTGGACGGGCGAGGTGATCGAGTCGTTGCGCGGCGCCCTTGCACGAACCGTGGCTCCTCACACCGTTCAGGTGTTCGCGCTGCGTGAAATCGAAAATCACCCACAGTTCATCGGCGACAACCGCCATTTCCTTCAGGGAGCCATAGAGGTGATCGGGACGGGATGGAACCAGGCGACCAAAACGCTGTCTGTGATCTACGACGCCGCTCCAGGAAGCGCCAAGGCCCCGTTCGAGCACCGACTCGATTTCAGAGTGCCCACGGGATGGACGCTCCAGGACGCCCAGGTGGACGGCGCGGCCCCGGGCACGGTAAACACCGACCTGAACGGCCTGGTGCTGACCTTGACCTTCTCGATGACCGAGAGGAAAGATCTGGAAATAAATCTGGTGTTCGATTCGCCTTGATCGCAGGATCAGAACGAAAGCACGAAGCGCAGCCCGCCGCCCGAGCTGGAAAAACCGGGCAGCAGCGCCCAACTCACGGTCTGCTCGTCCCCGCTCGATTCGAATTCTCCCAAGCGATAGCGTTGCAGGTCTCCCGGCAGTGCGTCGGGCTGGGTGAGGATCATCAGCTCGCCGATTGCGATGCCCGCAGCTGCGTTGATCGCGCCCGACTCCCAGCGATCGAAGCCCAGCCCCAAGATAAGCCCGGCCCCGATATTCAAAAGCGCGCTGGCCGCGTGCATCCAGAAGCTCACCCCCTGATCTTCGTTCTCGGCGGCACTGAGTAAAAGGCCTTCGGCCCGGGCCAGCACGGCGCAGAGGTCGGGCTGGTCGCCTTTCTCGGAAAGTTGTTGTTCGAGCTCGACATTGTCGCTCATTACCTCGAGCGGCAGGATAACCAGGGCAGCCAGCCCAATGGCCGACGAACCAGCCCCGACGTAGAGATCCGCGCGCGGGCCGGCGTCCTCGAAGACCGGCACCAGCACGAGTTGGGTGACTGTCAGCAGTCCGTAGCTGATGCTCCAGGCGTCGTTCCAGACCCGCCCCCGCAAGGCCTCGCCGGCCAGACGCTCGCGAATGAAATCGAGACGCTCGTCTGCGTCACGCGCTGCCAGAGCCGGATCGGCTCCCGACATTGCCGGGCAAGTTCCGGCCCCGGGCGCGCGCCCGGCGGTAAGCATGCATACAACAACCCCGCACAGCAAGGCGATGCATCTTAGGTTGTCAAACGAGCTACGCATCGGCACCCGATAATATGCAAAGCGTCGCAAAAGGACAATATCCCTGCGGGTCGTCCTGTGATATCACTAGGATTTGAGTCTCAACCTGGAGATCGCTATGCGCTCAGTCTCTTCAGTGTGCCTGGTGCTGTTGTCATGTTCACTGTTTGCATCCTGCCAGACAGGGAGCGACGCCCTGCTCGACTCACTGACAGAGATCGACAGCCAGGGGCGGTTCCTGGTGTCGCCGCGCTGGTCGCCGGGCGGCGAGCGCTTGCTGCTTTCGGGCAGAGGAGGCGTCGGCCTGTACGTCGTGCAGCTTGACACCGGAAAGATCGACGAGCTGGACCCAGCCTTCCGCGGGGCTGCGCGTTGGGACGCCGCTGGTGACATAACTCACTCGTTTGCCGGCCTCGACGATGGTTCGCAGCTGCTATATTCGGACGATGGGATCCGGGTGTCATTCTCCGACTACCGCGGCCGCCTGATCGTGAGCCGGCGGGACATGAGCCGCGTTCTGGCCGAGGATGCCTGGGGCGCCACGGTTGCCCCGGACGGCGGGATGGTCGCCTATTGCACCGGGCATCTTCCCGTCGCCGAGTTGCACGTCGTCCGGATCGACGGGACTTTGGAATACTCGGGCCCGGGGGCCCAGCCCGAGTGGTTGCCGGACGACCGGCGCCTGGTCTTCACTCGCCCGCAAGCGGCAGATGACGGCGGCACGGATAATGGCATCGTCGGCGCGGATCTCTTCATGCTCGATCTTGCAACACACGAGACACGGCGCCTGACCGCCACGCCCAAGATAACCGAGATGCAGCCTGCGATCTCGCCCTCGGGCAAGCTGGCTTTCACAGACTGGCGAAGCGGCAGGCTCTTTGTGGCCAAGCTCGCACTCCCGGGAGGTGGATCATGAGCCGCGCTGCGCGCCTATGCGTCGCGCTGTGCGCACTCATTTGGCTTACGCCCCTGGCCGCGCGTGCCGTTCCCGAATGCGGCGGCGAACAGGACACCTGCTCCTGTGGGCGCAGCAACTACTGCCTGTGCGACGGCACTTGCGGCAACTGCGTCTGGCACGCCTGGCACATGGCCTGCTGCTCGTGGGGACGCGCCCTAGAGTGGTGCACCGACGCCGGAACCTGGGACGAGTACGCCACGAGCAACGGCTACCCGACCGGCGACGACCCGCACGATGCCTCTGTCTTCGTTTGCAACCCGTCCGGCACCTGCAGCGATTGGGGGCACGTCGGCTGGGTAGTCAGCGCCTACCCCGACGGCAGCTTTGATTCCACCGAGCAGTACTGGGGCGGTCCCTGCGGCACCTACGATAAGCACCGTGTGGCCGGCTTCGCGACCGGTGGCTTCATCTACAACCCCGACCAGCCCGATGTCGACGACGCGGCCTTTGTCGCAGAGACGATTCCCGACGGCACCCACTTCGCTCCCGGTGAGAACTTCGTAAAGCGCTGGACCATGCGCAACAGCGGAAACAGCAGCTGGACCCGGGACGGCAACTACCTCTGGACCCGGGACGGCGAAGAGAGCTTCGGCGCCGCCGAGCAGACCCTGCTGCCCGCCGGGGCCACCGTCGCGCCAGGCCAGACCCATGACTGGGACGTCCCGATGACCGCCCCCTCGGCCCCCGGCACATACCGCGGCTATTTTCGGATGGACAACTACGGGGTGGGCCGCTTCGGCGACCGCGTCTGGGTTGAGATAATCGTCGACGATCTGCCGCCTGAAGACGCCGGAGTGGATGCCGGAGTGGACGCGGGAGCGGACAGCCAGGCAGACGCGGGAGTGGACGCCGGAGTCGACGCAGGTGCCACCGATTCCGCATGGGACGGCGGAGATCCGGCGCGGACCGACGAGAACGGTGCGGAGACCGGTTGTCGCTGCTCGACACACCGTCCTACCCCTGCGGGGTTCCTGCTTATGTTAATCGCTGGTCTGCTCGCTGTTGGAAGCAGCCGGAGACGAAAACGATCCCGAACCCGCCCTGCCAATTATACCGTTGTCGAGTAGAGGGTAATCTCGTCCGGGTCTTCTACGAATTTGGAATGGCTCTTCCCATTGCGTTGCCGGTGAATCATGTCGAACCAGCCGTCGAGGAATCTCGGATCGCCGAGATCGAAATCGGTGAAGCGCCCCCGGATTGCCAGTACCGAATCACCCTGGACACACCCCAAAATGACCCCCGCGCCGCTCAGCCAGACGCCCGCCCCGGGGACCCTGAACAACACCTCGACTTTGGTTCCCGGCCGGAGCTTCTCGGCCCCTTCGAAACAAAATCCCCCGGCGCTGACGTTGCCGCGACACTCGCGCATGTCCCGCGCTCCCTCGGTTCGAACGAACATGGAGGTTGGGTAGCGCGGCGACTGTCTCGTGTATACCAAAAGGTCGTTCATTTATGGCTCCTTTTTCTGCTTATACTGCAATTCTCACGCCATACCGCAGACTCTTGCAACATCTTGTAAAAACTAGTCTTTGCTATAATCCAGCCGCGACGATCGGCGATTTTCGCTGAATCGTTTGCGTAGTTCGCACATTTTTTCAGACGGATATGAAACGGATGGGTTGCAGCCGGACGATATTTTTTAAAAAGCTATACTGGTTGGAAAACTATCGTTCTTCGGGGGGAGCTTCGATTATCACGTCGGCGCGGGCCTTGTGCCTCGATATTTCCTGGTGTTCGATCTCGAGGACCTGCTCGAGAAACTGCACGTCCGGGTCGCGGTTGCGATTCAGGCGGGCCTTCTTGGTCTGGCGATAGTCGCGATCTATAAAGGCCCTCAGATCAACATTCTCGAGCAGGCTGGTGTAGGTGCCCTCGGTGATGATCACGTCGAGCCTGCCCGGCTCGATGACTTCCTCGCGAATTTCGTTTTCTTCGAAATAGACGAGCGGCTTGGTCAGGGGAATACCCGCGTTCTTCTTCAAAAACGCGATGTGCTCGTCGAGCAGATCGAGTCTGACCTCGTCCGGGCCGACCCAGGAGATGTCATCGAGGCGCTTGTTGTGGTTCGATCTCGGCGGCAATTTGAAATAGTCGTCCTGGCCGAATATGAAAGTCCTGCCGCCGTCACGCTCCGCAAGCTCAGCCAGGCAGTGGGCGATTTCGCTCTTGCCCGAACCGGATTCCCCGGCCACGCTCACGGCCAAAGTGGCCCCGGGAGCGGCCGCCAGCCTCGATCGCAAGGCATCCATCACCTTGGCCGCACCCTGCCCGTGGTAGTCTGTGATGACCAGCTTGTCTCCGATCATGATTCTTTCCTCCCCGCGGCCACACTGAACTCGCGCTGCCTGAGGTAGTCGAGAAATGCGGCCGCCTGCGCCTCCCAGTCGAAGGCCCTGGTTTTCTCAGCCAGCCGCCGGCCGCGCGCTATCCTGTTGTCATTGTCGTCCAACAGGCTCTGTATGGCCTGGGCGAAGTCGAACACCTCGCCTGCCGGGACAACCAGGGCGTCCTCCGAGACATACTGCACGGCGAAGGGAACCAGGTCGGAGCAGACCACCGCCGTCCCCGCGGCTGCCGCCTGGAGCACCGACATGCCGAAACCCTCCATTTCAGATGCCGAGGCATAGATGTCGGCCAGCGAGAAGAGCGGGCCGATGAACTCCTCCGGGATGAACCCGGTCAAAAAGGCCCGCCCGGAAAGCTCGGCCTTTGAGTCGCGCCGGGCTGTTAGTTCACAAAAAAACTCTTTCTCGGGGCCGCCGCCGATGAAGAGATAAGCGTCATCGCGATCACGGGCTACGAAGGAGAAGGCGTCCAGCAGCAAATCCTTGCGCTTGGTGTGATCCATGCGGCTGGTCTCAAAGACGATGCGGCCCGCCTTGAGTTTCTCGACCGGTACCCCGCTCACCCCGGACAGATAGTCATAGGTCGCGGCAAGCTCGTCTGTGGAATAGGTCTTGAAGATGCCGCGGTCGACGCAGGGCGGGAAATAGAAGATCTGATCGCGTGGCACGTGGTAATGGGTCAACAATCGGTCGGCAATCTCGGCCGATGTAGCCGCGAATGCCGCCGTGCGATCGCAGATCGCCCGCTCGTGATCCCGCCGCTCGCAGAACTTGAGCGGCCTGACCACCTTGGGCGGCTTGTCCCGAAAATTGTCCTCCTTGAGCGCTCCCAGTGAATGCGGCGTCCAGACATGCCGCTCGACCGCGTCGATATCGCGCTTGAGCCTCTCGGCCACATCCGGCGCCAGATCGAGCAATGCCATCCCCAACGCCTCGGCGGCGGCCAGGATATGCAAGGCCGGGGCCATGCTGTCTCTGACATCGGCCAAGGCATAGGCCACGGCGCCTACAAGCTGATCGACTTCGCTACCCTCTGCAGATCCATGGACGGCGGCCCACTTGGAAGCAGCCATGCGCGCCCGCTGTATAATGGGCGTGGCCGGCGATCCCTCGCTCTCGATTAGCAGCGCGCCCAGGTGGTAGGCCGGGGCCTCGCCCAGCGCCAGCCAGTGGCGCTGGTCTTTGGTCTTCTCGATCAGTTCGTCAGACACTACGCCACCGAGCAAGGCATCCACCGCCCGGGAGACTGCGTCGTTGCGCCAGCGCTCCACCAGCCGCATACCCATAACGGCCGCATCCCAGTAATGCGTGTTGACTATTTCGTAAAACATCCAGGGCCGGCAGCCGCGGTCTTCGGCCTCCCGGCGAATGAAGGCGTCCAGCCACTCGATCTCCTCATCGAGGGCGATGGCTATGTCCTCCTTGTGGATGAACTCGTCTCCGCCCCCGGGGACGAAAATGTAACGCACATGCGAAGTGAGATACTCGGGCTGCTCGCGAACGCGTTCACTTTCGAAATAGGCGAATCCTCCCCGGGCGAAGATCGTCACCCGGTAGCCGAGGGCGTCGAGCGCCCGGGCGAGCGAGTTGACATACATGTTCTGCCCACCGGTGTCAGGCGCCCCACCGAAGGGAATCTCAACCCCTGCGTAACCGTGATTGGTGATTAAAGCGATGTCTGGTCTGTCGGCCGAAGCGAATTCTTTTTCGAGATCCCGACTCATTTTGCTCCCCGCTTTCTGGTCAGCACAAAGGCAGGCGGCGTTTATACCTTCATATGAAGAAGCTTGCAACCACGCAGTGCGTCAACTTCTCCCATTTTCCCTGTTCCATTTTCCCTTGCGCCCAAAACAGACAGGTGTTATGAAGAGTCGGGTCAGCGACGTGAGTGGTGCAAAGTCACATAATTCCGGGTTTTTTCCAAGCCATCCATTGATCATGGTGGTTGGAAACTACGGTTCCGGCAAGACCGAGGTCGCCGTCAACTTGGCTTTAGCTTTGGCCGCCGAGGGCCTGAAGCTGGACATCGCCGATCTCGACGTAGTCAACCCCTACTTCAGGTGCCGTGAGGCGAGAGAAATCATGGAGCGCCACGGCATCCGGGTGGTGGGCCCGCCCCCGGGACAAACCTGGGCCGACCTGCCCATAGTGGTGCCCGAGATCAAGGGAATGCTCGCACCGCCCAAGGGCCGGATGAGCATCTTCGACGTCGGCGGCGACGACGTGGGCGCCAGGTTGGTGTCCAGCCTGGTTCCGGCCTTGGGAGACAATCCCTACGAACTGTGGCAGGTGATCAACGCGCGCCGACCCTTCACCGAGACGGTCGATGGCTGTCTCGACATGCTTGACAAGATCGAAGCCGCCTCCCGCCTGCGGGTGACTGGACTTATCGCCAACACCCATTTGATGAACGAAACCACCCCCGAGATCATTCTCGAGGGCTACCGCCTGGCATCCAAGGTGGCCAAGCAGGCCGCGATTCCGATCGTATGCGTCACCGCCATGGGCGAAATGGCCGACGCGCCGGAGTTGGCAACTGTCAAAGAGCCGCTTTTTCGCCTGGCGCGCCGCATGTTGCCACCCTGGATTCGCCCGCAGGACGAGGCGGGTAAGAAAAACACCCCCGAAGGAAGGGCCGTTCCCATCGGTAGGCCATAAGGAGCGAGACGATGCCGGCAATCGAGGTAAACATCGAACTGTGCAAGGGCTGCGAGCGCTGCATTAATGCCTGCCCCCAGGACATCATGGGAATGTCCGAGAAGCTCAACGCCAAGGGATACAGATATTCGGTGGTCAGCGATGAGTCACGCTGTATCGGCTGCCGGCTATGCGCCATATCGTGTCCCGACGTGGCCATCGAGGTCTTCGTCGAGGGAACGCAGTACGAGTTCTTTCAATATTGACCCGAAACTACGCGCCAACGCGTTCGGTAACCAGGAGCTAGAGCATGGCTAAGAAACTGATGAAGGGCAACGAGGCAATCGGCGAGGCCGCCATCCGCGCCGGCTGCGTGCACTTCTTCGGATACCCGATTACGCCCCAGAGCGAAGTGCCCGAGTACCTGGCCCGGCGTTTGCCCGAGGTGGGCGGCAAGTATGTCCAGGCCGAGAGCGAGGTGGCGGCATCCAACATGATCTACGGCTCGGCCGGCGTCGGCATCCGCGTGCTGACAACCTCGTCCTCGCCGGGGATCAGCCTGATGACCGAGGCCATCTCGTACATCGCCGCCTGCGAACTGCCCGTGGTGCTGGTCAACATCATGCGCTCGGGCCCGGGTCTGGGCGGCATCCTGCCGGCCCAGGGCGATTACCTCCAGGCCACCAAGGGAGGCGGGCACGGCGATTACCAGCTTGTTGTGCTTGCGCCATCATCTGTCCAGGAAGCCGTCGACCTTGTGATCCTGGCCTTCCAACTGGCCGAGAAATACCTCACCCCGGTGATGGTCATCGGCGACGGAATGATCGGCCAGATGATGGAGCCGGTCGAATTCCCCTCTGAGGGTGTCGGGCCGCCGCTGGATCCGGGCGACTGGGCGCTGACCGGTTGCAAGGGGCGCGAGAAGCGCATCATCAACTCGCTCTACCTGGATCCGGTCGAGTGCAACAATATAAACCTCAAGCTCAAGGCCAAGTACGATCTGATCGCCGAGCATGAGAAGCGTTGGGAAGTCTACAACACCGAGCGGCCCTACGATCTGCTGGTGTGCGCCTTCGGCATGATGTCGCGCATTTGCAAGACCGCCATAGACGATCTGGCCCGGGATGGCATCCGGGTCGGGCTGTTCAGGCCCATCACTGTAAACCCGTTCCCCTACGAAGCCTTGCGCCAGGCCATCGACCGCGCCAAGCGGGTGGTCGTGATCGAGATGAACATGGGTCAGATGCTCGAGGACGTCAAGTTGGCCTGCGAGGGCAGCAAGGAAATCGACTTCTACGGGACCGCGGGCGGGGTGGTCTTTTCGCCCGACGAAGCCCAGGAGAATATGCTTGTCTCGCTGAAAAAGATTCCGGGCGGCGCAGCGGGCAAGAAACCCGAGGCCGCAACAAAAAAGAGCAAGCCCGCCAAGAAAAGGAAGTCGCGATGAAGAAGATCTTCGCACACACGACCTGCCTGACGAGCAAGCCGACCCACTACTGCCCCGGCTGCACCCATGGGGTGATCCACCGTATCGTGGGAGAGGCAATCGAAGAGTTGGGCGTCCGCGAGCGCACCGTGGGTATCGCCCCGGTCGGTTGCGCGGTTCTGGCTTACGAGTACTTCAACTTCGACATGTTCGAGGCCTCCCACGGCAGAGCGCCGGCGATGGCCACCGGCGCCAAGCGTTCGCGGCCGGAGTTGATCGTCTTCACTTACCAGGGCGACGGCGACCTGGCCTCGATCGGCATGGGCGAGATCGTTCACGCCGCCAATCGCGGCGAGAAGATCACCGTCATCTTCGTCAACAACGCCGTTTACGGCATGACCGGCGGACAGATGGCGCCGACCACCATGCCCGGCCAGTACACCACCACTTCGCCCAATGGCCGCAATCCGGCCGAGGTCGGCTACCCCACCCGCATGGCCGAGATCCTGAGCACCTTGACCACCCCGGCCTTCGTGGCCCGGGCATCTACGCACTCGCCCAAGGAGATCATTCGCACCAAGGAGTTGATCAAGCGGGCCTTCCGCTACCAGATAGAGGATCGTTGTTTCACCTTCGTGGAAGTTCTGTCGATCTGCCCCACCAACTGGGGCCTGTCTCCGCGCGAGTCGGAAAAATGGCTCGAGAAGGAAATGCTGCCCTACTACACCCTGGGTGTTAAAAAGAGCCCCGAGGATTTCAGCGAGGAGTGGATCGATGGCGGGCACTGAAGTTTTAATGGCCGGCTTCGGCGGTCAGGGCATGTTGCTGAGCGGCAAGCTGCTGGCGTACGCCGCCATGCAAAAGGGGCTCGAGGTGAGCTGGCTGCCTTCTTACGGCCCCGAGATGCGCGGTGGCACGGCCAACGTGACCGTGTGTATCTCGGACAAGCCGGTCGGCTCGCCCTATATCTCCAAGCCGCAGGCGTTGCTGGTCATGAACCAACCGTCGCTCGAGAAGTTCGGCCCGCGGGTGAAGCCGGGCGGCCTGATCGTCGTCAACACCACGCTCGTGCCGATCAAGGCCAATCGCCCGGATTGCACGGTGATCTACATCCCGGCCAACGACCTGGCCAAGAAAGTCGGAACGGCGCGGGCTGCCAACCTGGTGATGCTGGGCGTCTACATCGGCTTCACGCGCGTGGTCGATAAGGACGCGGCGGCGGCAATGATCAAGAAGCAGTTCGCCAAAAAGGCCAAATTCATCCCGGCAAACATAGCGGCCTTCGAGGCGGGCTACAAGCAGGGGTCAAGCGCCAGGAAGCGAGCAGCTAAATGACTAAGGCGCCCCCCATCAAGGCCGAGAGGGTGCGCAAGATCCTTGCAAACTATCCGCCCCATGACGGCAGCGCGCTTGTAAACCTGCTTCACGATATCCAGGCCGCCTTTCGTTACCTGCCGCAGAAAGCGCTTCAGATGACCGCCCGCCACGTCGGGCTAAGCCCGGCCCGGGTGTTCGAGGTGGCCACATTTTACGAGGGGTTTCACCTGAAACCGCGCGGCGAGCACATCTGCACGGTTTGCATGGGTACGGCCTGCCATGTTCGCGGTTCTCCACGCCTTCTGGAACAGCTGGAGCGCGATCTCGACATCGGCGCAGGACAGACGACCGCCGATCTGACCTTCACGCTGGAAGAAGTCAATTGCGTGGGCGCCTGCGCGCTGGGGCCCCTGGTGATCATCGACGGGAAGTACAACGGCAACATGACCTCCGCGAGGTTAACCCGCCTGGTGGGCGGCATGCAGAAGAAGGGCAAGAAGTGATGGCCGCACTCAAAAGCGCCAAACAGCTTTCGGATTACCGCAAGAAGCTGAAGTCAACCGCAAGCTCGCGGCGGCGGACGATTGCCGTCTGCGCCGGAACGGGCTGCAAGGCCCTGGGCTCGTTCCCGCTCTTCGACGCCTTTACGGCCGAGTTGAAGAAGAACAAGCTGGCATCCCGTATCGACCTGGTGGCCACGGGCTGCCACGGGTTCTGCGAGCGCGGCCCGCTGGTGCTGTTTCACCCCGAGGGTCTGCTCTACCAGCGGGTAAAGCAAAGCGACGTTGCCGAGATCGTCGTCAAGACGGTCAAGCAAAAGAAAGTCATCGGCAGGCTGCTTTATACAGATCCCAACAGCGGCAAGCAGTATCGCAAGGAACAGGAAATACCCTTCTACAAGCACCAGAAGCGCCTGGTGCTGGCCAGCAACGGCCAGCTCGACCCGACCTCGATCGACGACTACATCCGCGGCGGCGGTTACTCGGCCCTGGCCAAGGCCATCGAAATGGGTCCCGAGGAGACTATCGCAGAGATCAAACGCTCGGGCCTGCGCGGCCGCGGGGGAGCCGGCTTCCCCACCGGCAACAAGTGGGAAATATGCAGTCGAACCGAATCAGACAAGCGCTACCTGGTGTGCAACGCCGACGAGGGAGACCCCGGCGCTTTCATGGACCGCTCGGTGATCGAGGGCAACCCGCACTCGGTGATCGAGGGCATGATCATCGGGGCGCTGGCCATCGGCGCAGACGAGGGCTACGTCTATGTACGTCAGGAATACCCGCTGGCGGTCGAGCGCCTGGAGATCGCTCTTGGGCAGGCCCGCCGGCTGGGCCTGCTGGGCAAGAACATCCTCGGCTCCAAGAAGCGCTTCGACGTTAAGATAAACCGCGGAGGCGGGGCCTTCGTCTGCGGCGAAGAAAGCGCTTTGATCGCCTCGATCCATGGTGAACGCGGGGTCCCCCGCCGCCGGCCGCCCTACCCTGCGGTAGAGGGCTTGTTCGGCAAGCCGACCAACATCAACAACGTCGAGACCTGGGCCAACATACCGATCATTATCGGCAAGGGCTCCGAGTGGTACTCCTCGATCGGCACCGCCGGCTCCAAGGGCACCAAGATATTCTCGCTGGTCGGCAAGGTGAACAATACCGGCCTGGTAGAGGTCCCCATGGGGATGACGCTTGGCAAGATCGTCTTCGACATCGGCGGGGGAATTCCCAGGGGCAAGAAGTTCAAGGCGGTCCAGACCGGCGGGCCGTCGGGCGGATGCCTGCCGGAGAGCAAACTCGATACGCCGGTCGACTTCGATACGCTCCTGGAACAAGGCGCCATGATGGGCTCGGGCGGCATGATCGTCATGGACGAGTCCACCTGCATGGTCGACGTGGCGCGCTACTTCCTGCGTTTTCTTAAATCCGAGTCGTGCGGCAACTGCACCTCTTGCCGAGAGGGGCTGGTACGCCTGCACGAGCTTCTGAGCGACATCTGCGAGGGCCGCGCAAACGCCGACTCCATCCCGATGATTCAGGAGCTCGCCGAAACCGTAAAGACGACCTCTCTGTGTGCTCTTGGCAAGACGGCCGTCAACCCGGTGCTGTCTACGCTACGGTACTTCCGCGAGGAGTACCGAGCCCATATCGAAGAACAGCGTTGCCCGGCCGGAGTGTGCAAGGCGCTAATCACCTATCGCATCGACGCCAAGCTATGCAACGGTTGCACGCTGTGCGCGAAGAACTGCCCCCAGGACGCAATCAGCGGGCAGAAGAAAAAGCTGCACGTGATCGATCAGGACTTGTGCATCAAGTGCGGTATCTGCAAGGACGTCTGCAACCAGGACGCCGTGCTGGTTGAATAGGAGGTCGCTATATATGGAAGTCACCATCCGCATCAACGACGCCGAGGTAAAAGCGCAGGAAGGCGAAAGCCTTCTGGACGCCGCCCGGCGGGCCGGATTTTCGATTCCCTCGCTCTGCCATCACCAGGCTCTCGAACCGATCGGAGCCTGCCGCCTGTGCCTGGTGGAGGTAAAGGCAAGCGGGAAGGAAGAGCTGACAACTTCCTGTAACTTCCGCGTCACGGCGGGAATCGAGGTAGTCACCGACTCGGCCCAGATAAGAAAACAGCGGGCGGCCAACCTCGAGCTTCTGCTGGCGCGGGCGCCGGGTTCGACGCGGCTACGGCAACTGGCGGCGGAATATGGGGTTGCGGCCCCGCGCTTCCAGCCGCGAGTCGACAGCCAGCTTCCCAACTGCATCTTGTGCGAGTTGTGTGTTCGGGTCTGCGCCGAGCTCGGACACAATGCACTCAACACGATCGGGCGCGGCGAGCATAAGCGCATCGGATTGCCCTTCAACCAGCCGTCCGACAGTTGCGTCGGCTGCGGTTCGTGCGTCTCGGTCTGCCCGACCGACTGCATCTTCATCAAGGACACCCCGACCACCCGCTCCATCTGGGGTCAGAGTTTCCCGTTCGTGCTCTGTAAAAACTGTGGCGCTCCGGTGATTACCGGGGTGCACCGCGATTTCGCGATAAAAGAAAAGGGACTGCCGGAGGACTACTATGACACTTGCGAATCCTGCAAGCAGGCAGCAACCAGCAAGCGTTTTGCCGCCGTCGCCTGGTGAAGTGCTGGCCGAGACAGTAAAAACGCTGGTCGTAAAACCGACCAAGTGCGTAGGCTGCCGCACTTGCGAGGTAGCCTGCACCTTCGCGCACTCGTCGGCCGGGTGGCTGGGTCACAGCCGTATCAAGGTGCATGCCGTAGCGCCCGAGCGCTTCGTCCAGATAACCTGCATGCAGTGCATCAAGGCCGCCTGCATCAAGGTATGTCCAACCGAGGCGCTGGTGCGCAACCCCGGTACTCGGGCCGTCGAGCTCATTGAAGAACGTTGCATCGGCTGCGGCTTGTGCGAGGTGGCTTGCCCCTTCGGGCACATGTTTTTCTCCGCCGAAACCCGGCGGCCTATTAAGTGCGACCTGTGCGGCGGACAGCCCGCCTGCGCAATGTTCTGCCCCCACGGGGCGCTGGAGTGGCGTTGACATGGAACAGATAGTCCTGAAGATCCCGCCCGGCAGTGTCTTGATCAAGGAAGGACGCTGTCCCAACGGTTGTTCGCTGATGAACGCGGACAAACGAATATCCGGAAAAACGGCCGTCAGCGCCTTAGTGCGTCTCAAGGGCGAAAGCGGCATGATCCATTTCAACCCATTCTACGGCGCCTTCGACTACGAGTGCGACCTCGATCCGCACGACGGCGACGTGGTAGATCTCTACTGCCCGCACTGCGGCACCTCTCTCTCAGTGCCCGAGCATTGCAACATGTGCCACGTGCCGATGTTCGCAATCCAGTTGCCGGACGGAGGCGAGATCCGCGCCTGTCCCATGGTCGGCTGCCACAACCACCACTTGACCATAGTCGACCTCGATGCCCAGTTCGCCGAGTATTATAACGAGGAGCGGCGGCCGAAGATGTAAGGGGGGATCATGTCTTGCACGAGATTCACGCGCTCTGCCTGCGCCGCGCTCAGTATGCTGTTTCTGGTCTCTTGTTCCCACAATAAAGAAAAGCTTGCGCCGCTGCCCTTTTCCGACGATTTCAACCGGTCCAAACTGGGAGATAATTGGGAAGGTGATCCCGGCTGGAGCATCAAGGACGGGCAGGTTTTCTCGGCCGGGACGCAGAACCACCCTCTATGGCTAAAGGCCCGTCTGCCCGACGACGTAACGATCGAACTGGACGTCCGCACCGAGAGCCCTTCCGGGGACATCAAGTTCGAGATATTCGCTAACGGCCGCGATCACGCCTCGGGCTACATTTTTATCTTCGGCGGCTGGAAGAACACGATCTCGGTAATAGCCCGCAAGGACGAGCACGGTGCCGACCGCATGGAGTTGAAAAGGCGCGACCAGGTCAAGCCGGGGCAAACCTATCACATGCGGGTGGTACGCAAGGACAAGGTAATCAAGTGGTACGTGGACGGCAAGCTGCTGCTCGACTACTACGACTCAGACCCCCTCAAGGACCCGGGCAACGATCGTTTCGCCTTCAACAACTGGCAGTCACCGCTCTACTTCGACAACCTGAAAATAAAGTAAAGGGGTCACCCCGAGAAAGACCTTTTGAAATTCCTATCCATTGAGTGTGATTGTTGTCGAGAATCCTGGTGAAAATTTGGCAAGTAATATCAAGAAACAAGTCATCCACACTTTGGATCAGAGTATTAGAAAACTGAATAATTTTCTGGGTCCCCTGGCTATCTCCAGCTCTGAAGTGGTCATATATACTGCGATCATTGGAGGGATCGACGAATTACTCCCCCCCCTTGTCACAAATAAAAGGGCTCAATATATCTGCTTTTCTGATAAACCAATAACCAACTCGGGAGTATGGAAAATCGTCACCGCAGAACTTCCTTACAAACACTCGAGAATGAATGCCAGATGGTATAAAATCAATTCGCATAGATTCTTTCCTAATGCGGACTACTCCATCTGGTTAGACGGCACATTTCAAATGAAGATCGATCCGATACAAGCTATCCATCGTTGGCTCAATAAAGAAGATATTGCCTTCATCATCCATCCGCAAAGAGACTGCATATTTGAAGAGATCATTGTCTGCAAAGATATCAAAAAAGACGACCCAGAAGTTCTCGATAGTGTTGCTAAAAGATATCGTACGGAGGGTTACCCTGAGCACAACGGCCTAATTGCCAGCGGTGTCATTTTCAGGCGCCATACGAAAACGGTTTGCCAATTAAATGATGCCTGGTGGCACGAAGTATCCAACTACAGTATCCGCGATCAAGTCAGCTTCAATTATGTCGCTTACAATCTCGGCATTGATTTCGGTATCATTCCGGGTGACTACTGGAAGAATGAGTATTTCCCCTATACTGGCCACGTCAACAACATCCCTCAACTCTGACTCCTTGATGACCTTGACTCCCTAAGGTCCAGCCTCGAAGGCGCCCTGGTCGGGCCGGAGGCCGAAGTAAGGCAGGGCGACGCCGGTGCCGGTTTCCCAGCTGAGGGGGGTTTCCAGGGTGATGGTGTTGGAGGCGCAGTCGACGGCGGTGATCAAGACGGTGACGCTCTGTTGCTCGAGTTGGATGATGTCGCCGCCGGCCACTCCGTTGCCGTCGCTGAAGTAGCCGGCATCGTCCACCCGAAGCTCGGTGC
>DATKYQ010000092.1:0-41401 GCA_035528415.1 Myxococcota bacterium
CGGTTCCCTTGTCAAGCAAAATATACACATTTACATGGCTACACAATTCACTTCAAATTGACGCGTAATCAGCAAAAGGACACACTACTACTGGACTTCAGCCTTGTTGACTTGTCTTGGTTATAGGGAACTTCGGACTAGCCTCCTCTTCAGACTCTCCTTCGACCGCCTGTTCAGCTTCCCCGTCGAGGGCGTTCAGATCATCTCCTCCCGGCTCACCCCCGATTGCATCCAGCCCGTCGGGCGGAACTCCGCTCCGGCTACGCCTCCACTCCGTTCCGCCCTCGTCTCTCTTCCGATCATCGCTCATCTCCGCTCCTCCTCTCCGACGACTCCCGTCGCCTCAAAGAAGGAGGGAATTTGTCCACCTATTTCTACACCCTAACTGTCAAGGATTTCGGGAAGGGGTACAAGCGTCGATCTGCTCGGCCGCGCCGTGGCTGCCTCGCTCGAAACCGATGCGGTCGTCCCATACCTCGACGGGTGACTTGCGCAGATATCCGGGAAAATCTTTTCCTATTCGCTCCCGACGATCGTGAACTCGACCCGGCGGTTGACCTCGCGGCCCTTGCGGGTATTGTTGGGGGCGATCGGCTTGCTTTCTCCGTAACCTTTAAATTCGAGGCGCTCTGGAGCGACGTGGCCGCGCTTGACCAGGTAATCCATGACCGCCTTGGCGCGGCGCTCGGAGAGCCGCTGGTTGAGCCGGTCGGATCCTACCGAGTCGGTGTGGCCCTCCACGCGGATCTTCTCGATCTCGGTGTGCCCGTTCAGCACCTGCGACACCTGGTTCAGCAGGCTGAAGGAGTCGCGCATGATGACCGCCTTGCCGCTGGTGAAGTGCACCTTCTGCAGGATCTCGATCTTCTCCTTCTTGATGATCACGACAACCCGGCCCTTGTCGGGGCAGCCATCGGTGTCCTTGACGCCGTTGATCGTCTCGGGCTCGTTGGGACACTTGTCCTTGTTATCGGGGATGCCGTCCTTGTCGTTGTCCGGATCGGGACAGCCGTCCTCGTCCTCGAAGCCGTCCTTGTCCTCGGCCTGGTCGGGGCACTTGTCGACGTTGTCCTTGATGCCGTCAGAGTCCTTGTCGCCCCAGGGACAACCGCCGTTTTCCTTGGGACCGGCTTGGGTGGGGCACTTGTCCTTGTCATCCTCGATGCCGTCAGAGTCGGAATCCTTGAATGGACAGCCCTGCTGCTCTTCCGTGCCCGCCAGGTTGGGGCACTTGTCGTCGCCGTCAAGAACGCCGTCTTTGTCGTTGTCCGGGTCGGGACAGCCGTCCTCGTCCTCGAAGCCGTCCTTGTCCTCGGCCTTTTCGGGACAATTGTCGACGTTGTCCTTGACGCCGTCTGCGTCCTTGTCTCCCCAGGGGCAGCCGTGGTTCTCGGCCGGGCCGGCCTTGTCGGGGCACTTGTCGACGTTGTCCTTGATGCCATCAACGTCCTTGTCGCCCCAGGGACAGCCGTCGTTCTCGGCCGGTCCCGGATCGGACGGGCAGCGATCGTCGTCGTCGTCGATGCCGTCTTTGTCCATGTCTCGCACGCGCGGCGACCACATCAAGCCGATGAAGGCCCGGAAGTTCGGAGTGCCCCAGCCCGGCAGCAGTCCGCCGCCGCCGCCGGCGGTGATGTACAGGTCGCAAGGCACGCGGTAGCGCAGCCCCAGCAGCCACTCGAGGGGCGCCTCATTGGGCTTGTTCTTGAACAGGCTTGAGATCTTGCCGCCCCCGAGAATCTCGCCCAGGCCCCAGAACCCCTCGGCGAAGCGGAATCCGGCGCCGACACGGTAGAACATTTCGTGACCGACATCCAAATCGCGATAGTCGGCGTTCCCGGACATCAGCCAGGCGCCGATGTTGACCGCCAGAAAGAGTCGTTCTTTCAAAAGGTGCCGCGAAAGCGCCAAGGTCGGGCTGAAGGTCACCGAAGTACTGCCAAGGAAAGCGCCGCCGTCCCCGGACGGCAGGCTGACCGGCACGTCGAGCGCCAGCGAAATCCCGTGGATCTTCTCGCGCAGCACCGTGAGCTTGGGGGACACCCGGATGTCGCCCAGGGCCGCGCTGGAAAGTCCCATGTCCGCGCCGGTGCTCTGGTCGAGCATCTTGCCGTCCTGGTAAAAAACCGCCGGCACGTCCACTCCCAACGTTAACCAGTCGGTGATGCCCATCGAGACCAGGAAGTTGCCGGACAGGCGATCGGAGACCAGGCTCTGGACAACGTCGCCGTTGCGCATCACTACCAGGGGGTTACGCGAGTAGTGCAGGAACAGTCCGACGTTGATATCACCCGACAGCTCTCCCTGGCCGCCGCTGGTTACGAAAAGTCCCTGGCTGTCCATGGCGGGCTTAAAGCGCTCGCTGTCGATCCCTTCGGCACCTTGCGCGAAGGCTGTAGAACCTGCCGCCAGCACGGCAACCAGCACGAGAATGACACATGCTCCCCTTTTCATGATAGCTCTCCTTTACGAGAGTTGCTTTAAGGATTCGGGCCGCAGCATATACAAATCGCCCGCCCAGGTCAAATATCACGAAATAGCAGATCGGCTCATCTTGCATTCAAATGGCCGACGTGCTAGGAATATTCTCATGAAAACTACGAGTTGCCGGTTGATGCATTCGGGTCGAAGTTGCGCGCTTGCCCTTGTCGTCTTGCTTGCACCGCTGGCCGCGCGGGCTGAAAACCAGGAGTTGGCCCGCGGAATCGAGGCCTACGAGAATTTCGAATACCAGAATGCCCAGGGTATCCTGCTCAAGGCGCTGAAAGACACCCACTCGACTAAAAAGGAAGCGGCCAGGGTCCACGTTTACCTGGGCCTGGTTCATTTCACGCTGGGAGACAAGAACGGCGCGCTGAAGGATTTCGAAGCGGCTCTGAAGCTCGACTACAACGCGGCTCTGCCGCCTGACACCTCGCCCAAGATCATGGCCGTGTTCAACACCGTCAAGGACGACATCCCGCCTCCGGTAATCGTAACTCCGGTGAAGAACCACCCCCCGGGCATCCACGGGGGGCCGCCTCCCCCGCCCCGCAAGCTGGTCTGGACCTGGGTGGCGGTCGGCCTGGGCGGTGCCGCCATGGTCGGGGCAGGCACCTGCGCCTACCTGGCCTCGGCTGCCAAGACCGACTTCGACAAGGAGCCCTTCGCCGACAAGGCCAACGACCTGAAAGCCACTATCGAAACCAGGGCGCTTACCGCCAACATCCTCTTCGGCGTAGGCGCGGCCGGCCTGGTAACCGGATTGATCCTGTTCTTAACCGAGGGAAGCTCCGAGCCCGATCAGGTGTCGACGCCGGTGGTAAGCCTGACGCCCGGCGGTGCCGCGGTAACGTTCAGCTTCTGAGGACGTAATCGATGAGATACCTAAGCCCATTACTGGCCGCCTTGCTCATGGGATTCCTATCGAGCTGCACCTACAGCCTGAGCGTCGAGGGCAAGCAATGCAACAACTCGGATCATCGCTGTCCTACGGGTTACGACTGTATATCGAGCGGCGATGGCGGACCGTCAGTCTGCGTGTCCGGTCCAACCGACGGCGGCGACGGCGGCGACGGAGACGCCGGCCCCTGCGTGGAGGATGCCAAGGCCTGCAATCCGGAAAATCCGAGCAAGCTGCTGACCTGCACTGAGGGCGCCTGGGTACCCAGCGACTGCGACAGCGGCAGCTACTGCTTCTTCACAAGCCCCACCAACGACGAATCCGCCTGCGTAACCGACTGCGCGGCAACAGCAGACTGCGGCCGCGACGTCTACTACTGCAACCAGGACACGCATCACTGCGAGGCGAAGGGAGACTGCGACCCGGCTGAGTACCCGCAATGCGTCTACAAGGCAGGAAACGACTCGATCAAGGAGTGTGACGACGAGTCGGGCAACGTGGTGGAAACTCCCTGCGGCGACAACAAGTACTGTCACGACAAGTACATCGTCTGCCTAGATGACTGCGTAACCGATACGGATTGCGAAGACCTTCCCGATGACCAGAACCCCGAGCCAAACTCTTGCAACCCATCCAACAGCAAATGCCAGCGGGTCGACCTGTGCCGAACTTACAAGGTCTGCGGCGGCAGCGAGAACTGCGAAGGTGGCGCCTGCGTCCTGGTGCCGACCACTAACGCGACAAGCACCGCAGGCAGCCCCGACCTGCAGTGCTTCAAGGACGGCGCGCAGGCGGATAACGGCGTCGCCACGGACTGCAACATCAGGGGCTACGTGACCGATCTGGTGGGCAGCGGCTCGCTCAGAACCCAAGATACGATCGGACTTACGGTTATGGCACACTCGCTAGCCAATATCTTGGCCGGAGACATCGCCAGTCCCCTGGACACCACGATTGCCACCGATAACGGCAACCTCGGTTACTACCAGTTCACGAATCCCTTGCCGACCAAACAGGATCTTGTGCTGGAAGTCGAGGCGGGTTTAACAGACGGCAAAGAGCATGTGAGCTTGTATCTCTTCGGGGTCTACCTGCGCGCGGATGCTTGCGACGCCGGTTCTGGCATGCTCGACTTCGACGTGCCCGCACTGAAGAAGAGCCTCTACGGCACCTACACCGAGGGCGCACAACTGGTTATCAATCCGTCACGGGGCCTGTTAATGGCCAGGGTGCTCGACTGCACCAACATCGACCGCATCGTCAACGCGACGGTCGGCATTTCACAGGCGGCCGAGGCGACGTATTACCTTGTTTACCAAGAACTGCCCGATCCACCAGGTGGTGGTGTATGGATACCCGGCACCGATGCCACGGCAACTAATGCCATAGGATTTTTCGGTGCCGCCAACGTCGTCCCGATCAGGGGCGTGATCTCGGCCCTGGCCAAGGAATCGTCCGGGATGGTTTCGCTGGGAAGCTACGACATACGCGTCTTCCCCTACTCGGTCAGCGCCCTGTATTTCAAAGAACCGCTCAAGCCCAACTGACCAGTAAAAACAGCCCTTTTATTACATCGCCGGTTGGCTTACCATACTGCTATATAAATGATTCTTAGGGGCGGGTTCCAAGATGAAGATTCTGGCAATGCTGGTACGAGCGGCCGCGCTTGTTGGCTTGGTTGTGTCTATGGTTGGCTGCGCTATATACCAACCCGCCCGGGGAGGGCTCGGCCAGCCCTGCATCGGGCTGGCCGATGGAGGCGGCGCATGCAGTGGCGGGCTGGAGTGCCAAGGGGGAACATGCGTTGAGGCTGCAACAGATGGCGGCGTCGACGGGGATGACGGCGGAGACGCCAGCCAAGACTGCGCGACGACGGCAGACTGCAGTCGCCCTGACTACTACTGCAACCAGGAAACACACCGCTGCGAGGCGAAGGGTGACTGCAATCCATCTGACTACCCAGAATGCATCTACCAGGGAGGCAACGACTCGATCCAGAAGTGTGATGATGAGTCGGGCATGGTGGTGGAAATTCCCTGCGGCCAAAACAAATACTGCCACGACAAGTACATCGTCTGCCTCCTCGACTGCGCAAACGATGCAGACTGCGAAGACCTGCCGAACGCCCAAAACCCTGAGCCCAACTCCTGCAACCAAGGCAACAACAAGTGCGAGCGAGTCGATTTGTGCCCAACCTATAGGGTTTGCGGCGGGAGCGAGAGCTGCGAAGGCGGTGCCTGCGTGCTGGTACCGACCACCAACGCGGGCAGCACCGGTAGCGGCCCCGACCTGCAGTGCTTCAGGAACGGCGCGCCGCGGGATAACGGCAGCGCCACTGAGTGCAACCTCGAAGGATATGTAACCCGCCTGATAGGCAGCGGTTCGCTCAGAACCGCCGACACGATCGGGCTTACGGTCAAAGCGCACTCTCTTGCCGACATTTTGGCCGGCGACATCGCCAGTCCCCTGGACACCACGATTGCCACAGACAACGGCAGCTTGGGCTACTACCAGTTCACGAATGCCTTGCCGACCAAACAAGATCTCGTGCTGGAAGTCGAGGCGGGGGGAAGCGGCGCGAACGAACACGTTAGCCTGTATCTCTTCGGAGTTTACCTGCGCGCGGATGCCTGTGATGCCGGCTCGGGCACACTCGATATCGACGTGCCCGCTTTGAAGAAGAGCCTCTACGGCACTTACACAGAAGGCGCGGGCCTGGTCATTAATAGCTTACGGGGCTCAATACTGGCCAGAGTAATCGACTGCACCAACCTCGACCGCGTCATCAATGCGACGGTAGGCATTTCACAGGCGGCCGAGACGACGTATTACCTTGTTTACCAAGATCTACCGGGTGTGTGGATACCCGGCACCGATGCCACGGCAACTGAAGCTATAGGATTTTTCGGTGCTGCCAATGTCACACCCATCAGGGGCGTAGTCTCGGCCCTGGCTAAAGACATCTCGGGCATGGTTTCGCTGGGAACCTACGACATACGCGTCTTTCCCTACTCGGTAAGCACCCTGTACTTCAAGAAGCCGCTCAAGCCCAACTGATTCGACCGCAGCTGCGGAAACCATCAGGTCTGCCAGCCAAGCTCGTTTATAAAAACCCGGGGAGTGTGAACTTTCGCCCATTTGGGGGGATTTTTGAGCAGAGCCTTGTCGCCGGTCACCAGCACCGAACCGGCCCGAGCTTCGAGCAGTACCCACAAGTGGCGATCTTCTGGGTCGGGAGGTCCATCCGTTTGCACGGCCGCCGCCGGGCCAACCTCTTGCACCTTGCCGTTGGCCGCGATCTCCGTAAGCAGTCTGTCGATTTCCCGCTCGCTCAACCGATGAAGCTTTTTTATCTTTGGTCTGAGCAGCACCAGACGGTATTCCGCAAGCAGGTCGATCGAGAGCAAGAAAGAAAATCTTCCTGCCAGCATTCCATCCAGGATCCTGGCAGTTGGTGAATCACGACTCGCGGTGATGAGTCCCGCCACGACTACGTTGGTGTCGATGACAGCAAGCGCAGGCTTCATCGACGGCGTTCTGCCTTCGTTTCGCTTACGGCCAGATCGATTGCCCGGGCCTCATCGAGGCCGGCGCGTTTCCGCGCACGAGCCACGATGGAGGCGGCACTTGAGGTGGTTTTCAATCCACTCTCTGCAAGACTTTCCTCGATGATCTGCCGAATCGACCTGCCGCGTCTCAGCGCGGCCTCCTTCAGTGCCTGATGCATCTCAGAGGATAATGTTATGGTCAACCTGGGCATCTCATTCTCCCAAAAGGAGTTGCGGGATCCGCACCAACTAACCATAACACCAGATCACCAAGATGTCAAAGCTGGCGCCGCAACCTACGCGGCACAAGACTTGCCACCGGCAACTTCGGTGGCTTTAACAGCACTCGCGAAGCTGAGCGTAAAGATCGTGCCATTTCAAGCGGTCTTGATCAGCCTACAGGAAAATGAGCGTGACCGCGATGAATGTGGGAATCAGGATGGCTATCGACCAGAGCATGAAACCGAAGAAGCTGGGCATCTTCAGCCCGCGCTCGTCGGCTATCGACTTGACCATGAAGTTGGGGGCATTGCCGATGTAGGTCATGGCCCCCATGAAAACCGCGCCCAGGCTGATCCCGGTCAGGATGGCCTGGTCGACTCCCGTCTTGGCGACTTCCACGGCGCCTGGCTTGAGACCCAATCCCTGGGCCAGCGAGAAGAAGACGACGTAGGTCGGGGTGTTGTCTAAAAAGGAAGACAGCGATCCCGCGGCCCAGAAGAAGCTTGCGGGGCTTTCTACCCCGAGTTCTCCGCCTCGCGCCTTGAGGATCAGAATGGCCGGGATCATGGTGGCGAAGATTCCGGCGAACAGCACGGCAACTTCGATGATCGGGTAGAAGGTGAACTTGTTGGCCGCGCGCAATTCCTTCTGGGTGCGCAGCCAGGAGACCACCGCCAGCGCGACCAGCACCGCCTCGCGGATGGGAAAGGGCACGACCTTCTCGGTCAGGAAAGCCACCGAGAGAACCACGCCGACCAGCAAGGGGACGTTCAACCATGCTCCGGCTACGTGTGTCGGGCGCACCTCGAGCCTGTCGCGCTCGATAGCGGCACCGGGCTCGCGGGTGTACATGATGGTGTCGAGGACGAAATAGACCAGCAACAAAAAACCGACCACAGTGGCCCACTCGACGACCAGCCGGAAGGTCCACGCGAACGGCACGCCGGCCAGGTAGCCCATGAAGAGCGGCGGGTCGCCCAGCGGTGTCAGGCAACCGCCGATGTTGGCCACTAAAAAAGTGAAGAAGATGATCGTGTGCACCTTCCGCGTGCGCTGCTGGTTGGTGGATAAAAGAGGGCGAATCAGCAACATGGCAGCGCCGGTGGTGCCCATGAACGAGGCCAGCAATGCGCCCAGGGCCAGGAAGGCGGTGTTGACCAGCGGGGTCGCCCGCATGTCGGTCTGCACCAGGATACCTCCCGAGATGACGAACAGCGCCCCCAGCAGGATCATGAAAGAGATGTACTCCTGCGTCGTGTGCAGCACGGCGTGCGGATCCATGTAGAGGAACATGCCGATCACCGGCAGACCCAGGATGGCCGAGAAGAGAAGCTTGTTGCGATTGGGATGAAACCATTTCTCGGCCGCCAGTGGCAAAACGGCGATGCCGAGAAGCATGACCGCGAAGAAAGACACCCATAATACGGACAGGTCCTTGCCGACGGATGCTTCTCCCTCCGCGGCCGCGGCCGGCAACGCTTCCAGCATAAAAAGACCCAGAACCGTAGTCGCCGCCAGCAGGCGCTTGCTCATTGATGTCATTTGCCTTCTCGAACCTAAATCCAATATTCCCCAGGGCCTGTCACTTGATGATGCCGTGCTTCTTGCCGACTTTGACAAAAGCCTCGATGGCCTGATCAATTTGGTTCTTGTCGTGGGCAGCGGAGATCTGTACCCGGATACGTGCCGCGCCCTGCGGCACGACCGGGTATGAGAACCCGACCACGTATATGCCCTCGGCCAACATGTCGCGGGCCATGTCGGCAGCCAACTTGGCATCGCCCAGCATTATCGGCACGATCGGGTGAACACCCGGTTTGATGTCGAACCCGGCGGCGGTCATCTTGCGCCTGAAGTAGCCGGTGTTCTCTTCCAGTTTGTCGCGCAAGGCGGTCGACGAGGAAATCATTTCGAAGGCCTTGATGGTGGTTGCCACGATGACCGGTGCCAGCGTGTTCGAGAACAGATAGGGCCGCGAGCGCTGGCGCAGGTACTCGACGATCTCCCGGCGGCCGGTGGTGAAGCCTCCGGAGGCGCCGCCCATGGCCTTGCCCAGGGTCGAGGTGATGATGTCCACCCGGCCCAGGGCACCGCAATGCTCCACGCTGCCGCGGCCGGTTTTGCCCATGAAGCCCGTTGCGTGGGAGTCGTCGACCATCACCAAAGCGTCGTACTTCTCGGCCAGGTCGCAGATCTTGTCGATCGGGGCAACGATGCCGTCCATGCTGAAGGCCCCATCGGTGGCGATCATCCGCCGGCGCTTGTCTTGGGTCTGCTCGAGATGCTGCTCCAACTCTCCCATGTCGGCGTTCGCGTAGCGGCGCCGCTCGGCCTTGCACAGGCGAATGCCGTCGATGATGCTGGCGTGATTGAGCTGATCGGAGATGACTACGTCATCCTTGCCGAGCAGGCACTCGAACAGGCCGCCGTTGGCGTCGAAGCAGGACGAGTAGAGGATGGTGTCATCGGTTTTGAAAAAGTCAGAGATCCTGCGCTCGAGTTCCTTATGCTGATCCTGGGTACCGCAGATGAAGCGCACCGAACTCATCCCGAAGCCGTGCCGGTCTAGTCCGTTCTTGGCGGCCGCGATCAGATCGGCGTTATCTGACAATCCCAGGTAGTTGTTGGCGCAAAAGTTCAACACGCCGCGATCGTCTGCAACCTTGATCTCGGCCCGCTGTGGCGAGGTGATCAGCCATTCTTCCTTGTAAAGTCCGGCCGTTCGCATCTCGGCGAGTTCCCGGCCAAGATCTTCTTTTATTTTTCCGTACATTGGCGCCTCCCGCGTTCCGGTCCACTCCGGCAAGTGAGCGGCATTGTAGTATCGCCCCGCCGTGCCGTCAAGCGGCCCTTGGACCACCTGTTTCAGCGACGACGACTAGAGGATTTTTTCTTCTTTTTGCCGGTACGGCGCTGGGGCTTGTGCTTTTTCTTGCGGGTCTTCCTGCGGTGATGACGATAGCGCTTCTTGCGCCTTGGGCGTTTCTTTACGGGCTTTACCTTCTTGTCTCCTCCGCTATCTGCCGCAACGACTCCGCCATCCGGCGATGGGCCCGCATCAGCGGCCAACGGCTGGAGCCGCCCGTCCGCATCGGGTTCCCCGCCATCCGCCAACGGCTGTGGTTCGATAGCCTGGTCTGCCGCATCCGACTGTCCGTCCGCTTGGCCGGCTACAATGCCCGCGTCTTGCTCTTCGAGGGCCCCGGCGTCGGCACCGGCCTCACTCGCCGCCGGCTGGCGGCGAGTGGCGTACAGATACAGGCCGACGAGAACGACGGCCAGAAGAAGAAGAAAGATCGCACCGATCAACCCGAGGCGCCGGCCTCCCCCGGGGGGGTCCGCAAGCGGTTGTTCGTCGCCTGCCAGATCCTCCGCCGAGGTCGGCTCGTATTCTGGTTGCCTGCTTCCCACCTGGGCCAGCAAGTCGTCGGTCTGCACGAAGTCTTCATTATCGCGATCGGCACGCACTTTTTGCGCGCCCCTGTCCGTGCGCATGAAATCTACCGCCGAAATCAAACCCGATGTTTGCGCCAGGGCGGGAGAGAGCTCCGCCGTCTCAACATTGTCGTTCGTCTCCGGATCAAGCGAGGGAAGTTGGGGGCGGGGGCGGCTGGATGAGTAACTGTATTCTTCCTGGTAGCGCTCGATCTCCTCGGTGTTCTCCTCGCGATCTTCCTGTGCGCCCAACGGCAGCGTGTCGTCCAGGGGCTCCGGTGCGGGGCCGTCCCGGCGGGCGGCGCGGCGGGCCATCTTGGCAAGTAGATCCGGGTAGATCATGGTGTCCACGTCACCCGCGTCGAAGGCTCCCAGCCTGGCGACAGCCTTGGCCTCGTCCCTCAGGTGCTCGGCCTCCCGGGTTTCCCGCACGAGCTGCGCCCGCTCCTGTTCAATCTCGTCCCGGAAAATGTCGCGCATGAAATTCGAAAGCCAGGAGGCGGAGAAACGCAGGTTCTTGCTGATCATGAACTGCTCGAGCGCGTCGCGCATCTCGGCCGCGGATTCGAAACGATCGGCGGGCTCTTTCTCGAGTGCCCGATACATTATTGACTCGAGTTCCTCGGGAATGGCCGGGTTCAGTTCGCGGGGCGGCGTGACCTCCGCCGCCCTGATGGCCCGCAGGACGCCCAGGTCGGAGTTGCCGCCGAATGCCTCGATCAAGGTCAGAAGCTCGTAGAAACATACGCCCAGGCTGAAGATATCCGTGCGCGGATCCATGTCGAAACCGCCGGCCTGCTCCGGCGACATGTAGGCGTACTTACCCTTCAGGACGCCCGAGCCGGTGCGAATGCCGGTCTCTGTGGCCTTGGCGATGCCGAAGTCGCCTACCTTCACCTCGCCGTCGAAGGAGACGATGATATTAGGAGGCGAGACGTCTCGGTGGATCAGATTGGCCGGGTTGCCGTGGCGATCGAGCGCGCGGTGTGCATAGTCCAGGCCGTTGAGCGTCTGGATGGCGACGTGGCAGGCGAGTTCGATGGGCGCCGACAGATCGTGCGCCTTGAGAACATCGATGATCTCGGCGAAATTCTTGCCGCGCACGTACTCCATGCTTAAAAAAAGAAGATCCTTAATCGTCCCGAAATCGAAGATCTGGATTATGTTTCCGTGGTTCAAGTTGGCCGCCAGGCGGGCCTCGTTGACGAACATGTCCACGAACTGCGGGTCATCGGAGAGGTGCGGCAGCATGCGCTTGATGGCCACCAGCTTTTCGAATCCCTCGGCCCCGTAGGCAACCGCCCGGAAGACCTCGGCCATCCCGCCGATGGCGATCCGCTTGAGCAGTATATACCTGCCGAATGTTGTAGGCTCGAAGACCATCCGGGCTCCGGAAGCAGTTGTAGGCCTATTGTATGAGGGAGACCGTGAGTGGTCAAAAAAGTTGAGCTTAAAGCGGTGTGATCACTCCCGATGGCCAGTCGATCTCGCACACGTACCAGTCGACGTTCTCTCCCGAGATGTCCTTATCGAATCCGGCCACCAGTGCCCCGTCGATGTAGACGTTGACGTAGACCTTGTTGGGGGGATCGTAGACGCTGCCCGGATAGTCGTTGACGAAAACGGTGTAGACCCCGTCGGCCGGGTCGGCGATGCTGATGTTCTCGGCGCCGGTGTGCGGGATGTCGTCCTGGTCGAGGTGGGGATCGTCCCCGTCGTAGCCGAGCTGTCCCCAGTCGGGAGTGAAGAACATCCCGACGCAGTTGGAGAAGAAACAGTCGCTTGAGGTGCGCGGCGTGCCGCCCGGCGCGAGCAGGTGTAAATCCATGTCGTCGCCGGCGTGAGTCCAGTACATCTCGATCCACAGGTCCTGGGTCGGGGTCACGCTGGTAGTGGCAGTGCAAGGTTCCGAGACCTGGCCGATATCGTTCTCCACCACCAGCTGCGCGGTGTAGCTTCCAGCCAGGTCGACTTGGGTGGAACGGTTTGCGCCGATACCGACCAGAGTGGCCGCCGAACCCGCAGGAAAGGCAACGATGCTCCAGCGATAGACGGCGATGGGCCGGTTGTTGGTATCGTAGCTCTGGTTGCCCAGCCAGCGTACGGTTGTCAAGGGTACCGTCGTCTGCGGATCGACCGAGCAGATAGCGATGGGACCATCGCCTCCGGGCCAGTTGCCGAAGGCGTTCAGATCGACGCGTACCTCGTCGGTATCCTTATCGTTGACGTAGAGACTCAGCGTGCCGGTGTCCTGTCCGCGATCGATCGGATCGTACCCAACGCTCAGGGTGACTTCGTTTCCCGGGCCGGGATCGATGACTGTGTCGGCCGCGGGCTCGGACACCACCGAGAACTCGCCATCGGGAGTGTTGGCGCTGATGTCTGAATCGGAAAGTGTACAAGGCCCGTTGCCGGCGTTCGAAACCAGCAGGTCGACGGTCGCCGGGGCGCCAATTTCCACGACGCCGAAGCTGCCAACAAAGGGCACAACTTGCAGGTCGCAAACCTGCGAGATCGCCCGCCCGAAGAGGGCCACCGTGCCGGTCAGGTGGCTGACCGGGTCGGAAACCATGTCGTTCGAAAAGATGTCTACCCCGCCGGCGTCCGAGCCGTCCGTCGGAGGCAGATACTGCACCTGGACATCGACGCTCTCGCCGACCCCCAGCGTCCCGGGCACAGAGCCGGGGTCGACCAGGCTGAAATCGGGGCTGTAGGGATTGGCAGCCATGGCAACCTGGTAGACCTCGAGCGGCATCAAGCCGCAGTTGTTGATTGTGAATGATTTCACGACCGCCTGACCGGTGGCCACCGTGCCGAAATCGAGCACTGCCGGCTCAGGGCACACCCGGGGAGCCACTCCCTGGCCGACGAGTTCAACCTCCAGTTGGGGTGCAGTCGGATCGTCCGAGATGATACGCACTCGTCCCAAGTGCTCTTGTCCGCCATCGGGCGTGTAGAGAGCAATGAACTGCGTCCCGTCTCCGGTCGCGATCTCGCCGGGCAGGCCGCTTGTGGAAGTGTCCAGCGCAAATTGGGCGCCTGAGCCCGCGGCCAGATTGACCACCGACACCTGAAGCCCTCGCTCGCCCAGGTTGCGCACGCTGATGGTGCGCTCAACCACGCTGCCGATTGCGGTGTCGCCGAATGCGACCACCAGGTTGTCCTTACCGACGTCCCCGTTGCAGATCTCAGCGGCCTGCTGGCACCCGGCCGATTGCTCGTCGCCCACGCAGTCGCTTATACAAACCTGGATCTCGCGCGTGACACTTTGACCGATGAGGTGCACGCTGATGGTTCGATGCAAGCTGGTGTTGAAGGTCATCACGAAGTCACCGCTATCGGGGCCGACCTCTCCGGGCGCGTAAGTTATCTCGACGGCTAGATCTCGACCAGGGGCGATCGACAGCGGGTGCTCCTGAGAGTATGGGCAGCCGTTTTCAAAAATGCCGCCCTTGCGGCAGCCTAGTAAAAAGTCCGGGCTGCTGCCGGCGGAGATTTCCAGTGCGGACAGGATCAGGTCGCCCTGGCCCTCGTTGCGAATGAAAAGGTAACGCCGTGAGATGCTCATCACGTCGACCAGGCCGAAATCGATCACGATTTCGTCCGAGTCCGGCAAGGGGGTGTAGTCGTCCAGTATGGGCGGTGAGTCCGCGGGACCAAAATGGAAACGATCGATCTCGGGCGCCGACCCGTGCAACTTGTCATCCTGGCATCCCAGCGCAAGAAGAAGCGTGACGATCGCAATCAATGCCGCGTGAGTTTTCAAATTATACATGCGCCCTCCTTACAAACATTCGACATACCCCTAATATGTAGTTTGTCAAGACAAGGCAGAACATGGCAAGTCGTTTCCGTAAATATTTTGGGGATGTAGGAGTGAGTGGGACAATCAGCGCTTGACAGACATGTCGCCTGCATCCAGAATGAACACAGCTTGGGTGTCTGACGTCACACTGAACAGACCGTAATCCCGGGGACAAAGGAGCCGATCATGCGAAGAACATTTCTTGTTTCGATTATCTGCCTGGTCTTGCCGCTTTCTCAGGCCAGGGCCGACCTGTTCGCCTTCGACCTGGACGCCCAGGCTGGCTATACCCAGATAAGCAACGTCGAACGGCCGCTGACGCCCGAGAGCACGACCTTGTCGGGGGGAACCTTCGGCGTGCGCGGAAAACTCGAGATACTCTTCATTTCGCTGATGGTGGACTATCAGCATTTCTTCAATGACGCCGATTTCCTTCATGCCGGGCTGGGCGCCGATTTCAAGCTCCCCCTCGGCCCAATCGAGCCGTTCGTGCGGGGTTCGGTCGGCCTGATAATGTTGACCGCCAAAAAAGGTGCCTTCGATCCCGACGCCGAGGGTAAGCTCGATGCCACCGCCGGCTTCCAGGCCCGCCTCGGAGTCGGATTGGATATTCCCCTCGGCGACTGGTTTGCAGTCGGCCTTTCGGCCGACGCCGGCTATCACTACATCACCGGAAAGTCCGGCTGGGACATTTCAGCTATGGGCTATCTGGGTCTGCGCATCTGAGCCCGGCGACTCCGACACATATCTTCTTTTTACTTCCTCTTGACCCCTGGCGGTAAGATGACTATCTTTGCCGTTGCCGGGTGAGGTCTTCCGGCATCAGGAGGTCTCATGGAAAAGTATACCTGCAGCGTCTGCGGCTATGTCTATGATCCCGCCAAGGGAGATCCCGACAACGGCGTCGGGCCGGGCACCGAGTTCGAAGATCTACCGGACGAATGGGTCTGTCCCGTCTGCGGCGCGGATAAAAACCTGTTCGAAAAGAGTGCCTGAGCGGGCCAGCGCGAGATCGAAGGAAGTAGCCATGAGTGAAATGGTCAACTACCTGGACGGCAAGTTGCTCGTCAAATGCCGGTCTTGCGGAAAAACCAACTCTGTGCCGATCGAGAAGGCGGGTCAAAAACCGGTTTGCGGTTCCTGCAAAACGGAACTGGAAGTGCCCGGAGGGGTCGTCGGCCTGAGCGACTCGACTTTTCGCGATTTTATATCCAAGTCTCCCGTGCCGGTTGTGGTCGATTTCTGGGCGCCGTGGTGCGGGCCATGCAGGACGATGGGCCTGATCCTCGAGAGTTTCGCGCACAAAAACGCGGGCAAGGTCATGGTCGCCAAGATCGACACCGACTCCAATCCGCAAACGCCCGGAGGGTTCGGCATCCAGGCCATTCCGACGATGATCATCTTCAAAGACGGCCGGGAGTTCAAGCGCCAGACGGGCGCCGTGCCCGAGTCGACCCTTGACAACCTTCTAGCGTCGTAAACGTTTCCCGATAGTTCGGAAAGAGGCAAGCGCCAGAAACAGCAACATGGCGAGCCATCCGGGAAGCGAGCCCCGTTGCGTTCCGCAGCCGCAGCCGCCCGCGGAACCCGAACCCTCCACCCGGATCGTGAAATCCTGAAAGTCTGCGCCGGCGTCGTTGGCGACAACCAGGGTGACGTCAACGTCACCCACCTGGTCTGATGTGGGAACCCAATGGGTGACTCCGTTGCCGGGGTCTGTCTGCATTCCGGCAGGGGCTCTTAGCAACTCGCCGCCAATTTCTTTGCCCAGGCTCCAGGCTAGGCTGGGTGTGCCGATTGCCACCGGCAGGTAGTCGTATGCTTCACCCGCCCGCGCGCTCACAGGCGGGCTGGAAAGGATCACCGGCGGCAGGGATCCTGCCTGCAGCACGAAAACGTCTATCTGCGCAACGCTCGAAAGACCCTTGTCGTCCGTGGCCCTGGCTCGTGCCGTGTGACGCCCGGGGCGCGAGTACAACTTTGTTTGCTCGGCACCTTCCGCTGAAAAGCCGCCACCGAAATCCCACTCGATCTTGTCGATGGTGCCGTCGGGATCGGTTGCCTCCGCCGTGTAGTCCACCTCGAGGGGGGCCTGTCCACGGTCCGGGATCGCCTTCAGGCTGAGCAGTGGCGGCTGGTTGTCTCCGTCGAGAACACTCACCTGGGCGCTGGCGACGGCGAACTTTCCACTGCTGTCTGTCACCGTGAGAGTCACGCCGTAGCCGCCGGGCTCGTTGAAGATGCGGCTGGTGCTCTGACCGCTCACCGCCGGGGAGCCGTCCGCGAAGCTCCACAGAAAACCGCTCAGCGTGGCGCCGCCGGAAGCGCTGCTCGTGCGCCCATCCAGAAGGACGCTGAGCGGGGCGGGGCCGCGATCGGGATCAAGAACGATTATAGCGACGGGCAGGTCGTCCGGTTCACCCTGGATGAAGACGTCCACGCTGTCAGGAGCGCTCTCATCCGTGCCCACCGAAACGATCAGCTCGAAGGTGAGAGTCCGGCTCCCGCTGAACAGAGTAGCCGTGAAAGAAGGTATTTCCGTGTCGGCCCCGACCAGTTCGACAGGCTCGCCGTCAGTCTGGCTCCAGCTATAGCCAATGGGGCGCCCGTATGGGTCGAAGCTTCCACTGCCATCCAGGGTCACGCTCTTGCCCGAGTAGGTCGCGATGTCGTCCCCGGCGTCGGCAACCGGCTTGCCGTCGCCGAAATAGAGCAGACCCTCGCCATGGGCCGTTCCCGGGGGAACGGCGACCACCCGCAGCCTGGCCGCCTGCGCCGTGGTGCCCGCCATGACGACGAATGAAAAGAATCCCCGGTTGGTGGCCCGCTGGAATCCGTCCAGTGCGGGATCGTCATCGTCGCCCTGAATCGATCCGCCTGAGGTGATCACGCTCAGCATAGTGCCGTCGGCTACCAGGTTGCCGTCAGCGTCGGTCACCGGCCCTGCAAGCACCGTCGAGATGGAGACGCCGTCGGCGGGCATGATCGAAGGATTGGCGACGAGATCCACACTTCCGGCGGCGACACCCGGCCCCACAGCCAGAATCCCGCTTTGGCCGTCTGTGACGGCAGGATCATGGAACACGGCCAGCAGCCTGCCCGTGCCCGGTGTGGTGGGATCGAAAGTGGCGCTGCGGCTGGGCCCGGGTTGCAGCGTGCCTATCTCTCCATCCACGCTCCAGGTAACCACTATTTGATCGAGGTAAGCTCCCCCCGCATCGCGTCCGACGGCGTACACGTCGAGCAGGTCGTCCGTCGTCAAGGCGGTATCTCCCACGGGCTGACCGCTGCCGTCGGGCGAGTCCTCGATGCTGACGTGATCGAGCCCGGTCGGCCCCGCGCAGAAATCACCATCGCAAATGTACGGCGCACACGAGAGCGTGCCCTGCTGGGCGCAACTCCCGCGGCCGTCGCATGTAGGAGCCGGCGTTAGTACGTCGCCCAGACAGCTCTGGCTTCCGCAGGCGCTGCCCGAAACCCACATCCGGCATGCTCCGCGGCCGTCGCAAACGCCGTCGAGACCGCATTCGTCCTGCGGTTGCTGATCGCACTCTTCGAGCGGATCTTCACCAGCCGCCACGCTGATGCACTCATCCCGATCTCCGGCACAGACGCGGCACGGACCGCAGGCGTCGTCGGGATCGCTGCCGGCGGCAATCATGACCGAACACGTTCCCACACCGTCGCAGCGAGCACAGGGCCCGCAGGCTGTCTCCTGGCCGGGTTGCACGCAGGCGCCCGCGCCGTCGCAAGCCCCCGAACAGATTCCGGAGTCGCCGCACTCCGTGTCGGGATCTTCCCCGGCCGGGACGAAGGCGCAATTCCCGAGCGACCCCGAAAGATCGCAGCGCTCGCAGGCCGCCTGACAGGCCGAACTGCAGCACACGCCGTCGGCGCAATGCCCCGAGGCGCACTGCCCGTCACTCTCGCAAAAATCCCCCGTCGGCCTGTCCGCCTCGCAAGTCTGCGCCTGGCAATGGTAGCCATCCAGGCAATCGCCATCGGCGGCGCAATCGTCTCGACAGGCATCTGCCGCCAGGCACTGGTATCCGAGGCAATCGACCTGTCCGCTGTCCTGGCAGGCACCGGCGCCGTCACACAAGTCTGCGGGTTCGAGCAATCCGTCGGTGCAGGCCGCAGGCACGCACTCGCTTCCTTGGGGCCACTGGCGGCAGGAACCCGAGCCGTTGCAATCGCCGTCGCCTTGGCAACTCGCAGGCGCGCTCGGGGCGCAGTCATCCAGGGGATCGCTTCCGTCGGCCACCATGCCGCAGGAAGCGTCCGTGCCCGAACAGGCCTGGCAGGGCGGGCAGTCGTCGAAAGGATCGCTCGCGGCCGCGACGAACACCGCGCAGGCGCCGGCACCGTCGCAGGTGGTGCAGGGAGCGCAGCTCGTATTCGCCGGAGTGAACCGACAGGCGCTCGCGCCGTCGCATACCCCGCCGCAGATGCCCGTGCCCGGGCAATCTTCACGCGGATCCTGGCCGTCGGGCACTGGCAGGCAGCCGCCCGGATCCGCCGGCAAGTCGCACACTTCGCACAAGCCATTGCAGGTCACGTCGCAACAGACTCCGTCGGTGCAATGGCTGGAGATGCACTGCTCGTCCCGGCTGCAGGCCTGGCCGCGCGGGATGTAGGCGACACAGGCGCCTCCCTCGCAGTGGCTGCCCGTGACACAGTCCGTGTCCAGCGAACAATCAGTGCGACAACTGCTGGCATCCAGGCAAACATAGGGCAGGCAGGCATCCTGTCCCGAGTCCTGACAGGACCCGGCCCCGTCACACACATCCGTCGGGTGGTGAATATCGTTCTGGCAGCGCTCAGGGTCGCAGACCGTTCCCTGGGGATGAAAGGCGCATCCTCCCTGCCCGTCGCAATTACCATCGAAGCCGCAACTTTCCGGGGTCGCGGGAGTACATTCTCCGTTGGGATCCGAGCCGACGGCAACCGGCACGCAGTCGGGCCCGTCTCCCGGGCAGACACGGCACAGGCCGCAGATGTCCCCGGCATCGCTTCCCGAGGCCGCCCACTGGCTGCAGGAGCCGGCACCGTTACAGGTCGCGCAGTCCGCGCATGTTGTTCCCGCTGCGGGAAACCCGCAGGCGCCTGTGCCGTTGCAGTACGAGCCGCAGGGAGGATCTCCGGCGCATTCTCCGTCGGGATCCTCTCCCCCGCTTATATAGCTGCAGATCCCCTGCCGTCCGGTAAGATCGCAGCGCATGCAGTTGCCCAAGCAGCCCGAGTCACAGCAGAACGAGTCCACGCACTCGCCCGAGTCGCACTCGGCGGGCAGGGTGCAGGGATCCCCGTTGGCCTTCCTTGAGACCGTTACATTCACCGGCGTGCTCAGGTCGCCGAACCACATCACGCTTTCCTCAATCATCTGCCACTGGAATGTATAGACGCCCGGCTGTGCGGGGGCGGTGATCGAAAAGGAGAACTCGACCTCGGCGTCCTTGGGGGTGTCGCCCGGCAGGATCACCCGGTTGAAGCCCCAGTTGGTGTTGTCCTGCGGGCCCTGGCTTCCAAGCTTGTAGTTATCGGCGCCGGTCCAGGTGTCGGCCCCCTCGTTGCGGAAGCGCAGCCAGACCTGGGCCTGCTGGCCGGTGGTAAGCGCCGCGGGCGGCGCGGCCTGGCTGACAAAGGTGGCGCGGTGCTCGGGCAATAAATAGTCGACGGTCAGCTTGGGGCGCAGCGAGACCGAGCTGTAGTCGTCGCTGCACCAGATGACTAAGTCGCCATCGTAGAGCGAGTCTATGGGAATGATCGACAGGCCGAAGTTGGCGGCAGGATCGGCCAACCAGTCGGACGCCATCTGGGTAATGTCCCAGTCGAACCAGCCCAGCCCGTTTACGTAGACTATCGATTCGTAGACCTGGTTGTTCCAGTCTGGCGGCATGTTGTTGTAGGTAAGCGTGGCCTCGCCCCAGGCCGAGAGCACCTTGTGGCTGGCGCCGTTCTGGTAGCTGCCGTAGCGTTCTTCGGCGTTCATAGACAGGACGGCCTGCAACACCTGGGATCCTGCGGGCACGGCCGCGCCGAGATCGAACTTCATGTATGGCCAGTAGAAGTTGCCGTTGACCCCGAACCCGAAGTTGGGGTCGCTGCCGTAGTTGTCGTCGGGATAGTAGGCCCAGACGGTAGTCCCGGCGTGTTGATATGAAGAGTCGGGCAGCATGCCCTGCTGGAACGTGGCCGTTCCCTGAACATCGAGAACGACCCGCCTGGTTTCGCGTTCGTCCGGGCTATCCGGTCTCGCGATCTCGTGCCGGACAGCAGCGCTAGACTCGCTCCAATCCCCGGAAGCGAAGCTCTGATCGGGGCCGCACCCGGAAAATCCCGCCAACAGACAAGCGCCCAGGCCAAAGACAAGAAGACCGAGCCAGATGGTGCTCTTCATCCGAGCACTCCTTTCCGATCCCGAACTGAATACCTCTGTCAATATTGCCGTTTTCGTCCCATCGTGTCAAAGTAGCTTCGTTTTCCGGCATTCAGTGTTCACCTTGTTTGACCCTCGTTGCGACGCTGTGTTAAGTTTTTACTGGTTCCGTGATTTTTCTTTGCGAGGCGTGGATGCACAGGCTGATCGTCATGCTCTTCCTGGCGGCCCTGGTCGCACCATTGGCCGCGGCGCAGGAGGATGAACCGACTGAGCCGGCGGAGAGCACGGACAATACCGGCGATCAGGCGGTTCCTGTAGAAAAAACCGGTAAGACGCTGGTAATTCTCTTCGATACTCAGGCGGCGCAGGGCGTGGATGCGAGTGAGGCGGCTAGCGCCCGCGCAGTGATCGAAAACTCTTTGTCTTCGGGAGAGGTCGAGGTCGTCGACGCGGCGCGGCTCGTTGCGCGGCGGGAGGAACAGACGCCTGACGATGTCCGAAAAGACCTCAGCCGGGCGCGAGCGCTCACCAAGCAGGGTCGGGAGCGCCTTCTGGAACTTGCGCTGGACGATGCGATTGACTCTTTTCTCTCGGCGCGGGTGATACTCAGGCGGCGGATGCAGTGGCTGGACGATCCCGGAACATTGATCGACGCTTTAATGGGCCTGGCCGAGAGCCTGGCTGCCGCCGGCCGCGGCGATGACGCCCGGTCGGCCTACCGTGAGATCCTGGTGGTCGCCCCGAACTACGTGCCCGATCCCGGCCAGGTGCCGGGCAAGTTTCGCGCACTGTTCGATACGGCTGCCGAGATGTCCAAGGACGTCAACGGCTCTATTTCCGTAAACACTGATCCCCAAGGCGCCCTGGCAGAACTGGATGGGCTGAAGATTGGCCGCACACCGACCACCAAAAAGGGCGTCCCCGACGGCTTGCACTCGCTGTATCTTTCGAAGACGGGCTACCGTGCTGTCAGGAAAATCGTCGAGGTATCAGCGGGGGAATCCGCAAAGATCGAGGAGAAGCTGTCCCCACAAATCCTCTCCCGGCTGATCGCCGATATTCAGCAGGAGATCGCCGGCCCGGGCTCGCAGGAAAAGTTGTCTTCTTCCGCGCGCGATCTGGCCCACATATCGGGGGCAGGGGCGGTCGTGTTGAGCCAGTTGGGGCTCAATATTGCCGGAAAAAAAGTACTGACGATCGCCGTCATCCCGGCTAACGGCGACACGGCGCGGATCGTTGGCCTGCCCCTCGGCACGGGAGGCGCTGTGGAACTGGGGCCGGAGCTTGCCGGGCGGCTTTCCGAAGCCCTCTCCTCGCGAGGAAGTAAGGCACTCCCGCCCGACTCGTTGGGTATGGATTTTTCCGCGCGCCTGCTTGGGGAGTCCGCCAAGGAGAAACTTGCCACGAGCAGTCTAGTGCGCCTGCAGAAAAAGCCAAAGATTGGTTTGAATGTCTCCGGCGGCACCCAGCCGCCGGCGCCCGTCGCCGTGCAGGACAGTGCCGGCGGAAGCATATTCACGCGCTGGTGGTTCTGGACAGGAGTAGGTGCTGTAGCCGCGGCCATCGTTGGAACCTCGCTGGCTTTAACCCTGGGAGGCGGCGAAGATACAATAAATGATCCCGATCTGATTCACATTCAGCTTGAGAGGATCGGCCCGTGAGATTTGCAAGATCTCCCCTGCTGGCGGGATTAATCATGCTCGCGGCATGCGGCTGCGGCGAGGTGAAGCACGTTCCCGGCAAGCAGTGCGCCATCGACCTGCGCATTCACACCCCGCCGGACCAGGACACCTGGGAGGGGGTGGCATCCCTGCGCGTGACGATCGAGATCCCCGGCACGGAAAGCCTGGTCTCGATTGTCGACGTGTCCTCTGCGGAGCTCGTCCTGGGAGGCTCGCCCGCTTCATCCGTCGTTCTGACAATCGAGGGGCTCGGGCTCGACGGGCAGACTGTAATTTCAAGCGGGCGCAGCCCGCCGTTCGAGCTGTCCGAGGGAGACCCGGCCGAACTCGAGGTACTGTTTGCGAGGAAGGGAGAGTTTACGAAACTGGGCGATCTTGGACATGCCCGTTTCGCGCACGCCGCGGCAGCCCTGCCGGACGGACGAGTGCTTTTTTTCGGAGGAGCCTCCGAGGGTGAGCGTGGATCTCCCAAAAACTTCCGCCCGCCGGAGATATACGATCCGGCCCTGCAAACAAGCTGTGCCGCAGACGACGCGGGATGTCCGGATTTCCCCGAGGCCGACCGCCGGGTTGGCCATACCCTGACCGCCACCCCCCAGGGCAGGGTGTTGGTCTTCGGAGGAGAGAATGAGCAGGGCTCGCTGGTTGAGCCAATCTTGCTGTTCGATCCCGCAACGAGCACTTTTCGCGAGCTGGGCAACTACGATCCCGCGGATGTCGAGAGCAGAACCAAGCATGCCGCCGTCTTGTTTAGCCTGCGAGACGGCGCTGAGGGCCGGGACACAATCCTTGTCGCCGGAGGCGAGATTGGCCCTAATGGACAGCGATCGCTCACCGCCAGCGCGCTTTTATTCGATGTACTGGCCGAGACTTTCACCCGTACCGATCTTTCCCTGGTTCATCCGCGCCACGATTTCAGCCTGACCTCCTTCGGGCCGGGGCGGCACGATGTTCTCGCGGCCGGAGGACTGAGCGCCAACGGGCTTCTCGACTCGTGTGAGTTGTTCGACGGAACCGTTTTTTCGAACATCACTCCTTCCGGCGAACATGCCCGGGGTGGCCTATTGACCCCGAGGATCGATCACGTGGCGATCGGGACTGATGACGGTGTATTGATAATCGGAGGCGATAATTCGTTCCAGTCGATCGACGCTCCGGAGATATATCTGGCGGACGCGGAAGCCGGTTCGGGATTCTTCGTCCTCGACACCGGCGAGGAGCCTGCCGGTCACGAAGCGCGCCGGGGGCTCGTGGCCGCCCGCCTGCCGAACGCTGACATCCTTTACGCCGCGGGCGAGGCATACGACGGTTTCGAGGACACACTTCTGTCTTCGGCCGAGTTGGCACATATAGACCAGGAAGCCCTGAGCGCTTCTTTTTCGGCCACCAACGCCCTCGGACGACAAATTGCTTTCGCCAGCGTGAGCCTATTAACAACCGGAGGCTTGCTAATCGCCGGTGGGTTTGTGAACTCGGCCGACGGTCCCTGTGCGTCGGCCGAAGTTTGGTACTACAACCCGTGAGGGCTTTACAGGTGAAAGCCACACGTGTTATCTCTTGAGTGCTTGACCCCGGTTGCCAGGGAGGGAAGGCAAGTCTCATGGAAAGCTTTCGCGATTTTATCAAAGTTGTCAACACGCTTTCTATAGAAGAGTTTATCGAGCAGTTTCCGCATGCCTTCCTGTTCTTTTCCGAAACTCCTGGCGCAATCGACGAGTTCGTGCATACGCGGCTGGTGGATAGCACTGCGGGCGCCCAGACGATCGATCGTTTCAGTGAGCGGGTGCTCGATTTCATTCCGTTGATGCCCAATGCGCATCCAAACCGGGAGTTTCCACGGAAGGCATTCATCGGCCGGGACGCGCGCCGCGACTACATCATTTCACACAGCACAATCTCCAATAGGCACGCTTGCCTTATTTACAATGGTCAGCAAGACACTTACTCGCTGGTGGATTCGGGGTCGACCAACGGCAGCATGCTTCGCGGCAGACCGCTCGTGCCGGGAGAGCCGGTGAACTTGCACGACGGGGACGTGGTCACCTTCGGCAGGGTCGACTTCCTGTTCTTCTCGCCGCGCGGGGCATATCGTTACATGCGCCAGTACCGGATCTTCAGAGACGCGATGAGCAAACACTAACCGTCCACATGACCTCGAGGGAATAATCATGCCCACGATCGATATCAGCCGCAGTCACGGCCTTTCGATGCCGGAGTCTCACGAAAGAATCGAAAAAGTAGGACAGAAACTGGCCGCAAAATACGGCCTGAGCGGGGGTTGGACGGGGGAAAACCGCTACGATTTCAAACGAACCGGAGTCAAGGGGCATGTCTTGTTGCGCGAGGGAGAAGTTTCCGTCCGCGTGGAGCTGTCAATGTTGCTTGGTGCCCTCAGGGGCAAGGTGGAACAGAAGCTCAAGAAGAGTCTGGCGGAGGAATTCGGCTGAGCGGGCATCCGCAACCGGCGCGAGTCAGATCGGCAGGTCCGGCAGCGGCGGCTTTTTGCCCTTGTGCTTTTTGGCCGTGCAGCTGACCCGCGTGGCCTTGAGAGATCCGTCGTAGCGTTTGCCGATTTCTTCGACGACTACTTCGTCACCCACTTCGGGTTGAAAGCTGCAGGCTTCGAAGTCGAAAAGCAGGTCCCCGTGCTCGGGATGCTCGATGTAGCCGAAGCCTTGCTCATTGGACCATGATTTGATCCGCGCGCTTGCCATGCTACCGCTCCGTATTGCTTTAGGCTTCGACGTTGCTTGTCAGGTTAACCCCACCGGGAGATCCCTGTCAACCGAGACGCGGGGAAAAACCCCGCGGCCTGGAGTCTCAGGCGGCCAGGTGCTCTTTGAGAGAAGAGTGTCCCACCCGCGTGTAGTAGCGTGTGAACTGGATCCCGAAGCCACCGGGACGACGCATCACTCGCGAGCCGATACCGACACGGCGCACTCTTCCCGTCACCATTACGGAGGTGCCAAGAGAGGGAAGCCCGATCGCCAGGGTGATGCAGTCGGCCTGCTCGGGGACAACGGGGGCCACGACGTAGGCCCCGGATTCACTGACGTCGGTAACCTCGACGTTGAGGAAGCAGCCCTGGTACTTAATGGTGCCGTCGAGGATACGCCGGTCCCTGGGCGTCGTACGGCGCTCCCTTTGGGACCTGGCAGCCAACCGGATTCGAGCGATAGGCGACGATTTCATGGTCTTCCCTCCTTGCCCTGTTCACTGCTACAATATCCCACCTTGGAATACATGTCAATTTTTTACCCACAGTGTCCTACATGTAGTACAAATAGCGAGGCCTCTTTCAAATGAAAAGCACTAATAAACGGGCGGTTGTACTGCTGAGCGGAGGAATGGACTCGACCACCTGCCTGGCTATCGCCACATCAGAGGGCTACGATTGCTACTCGATGGCGTTCGACTACGGACAACGGCACGCCATCGAACTGGAAAAGGCCGGGCTGCAGGCACGGGCCTTCGGGGTCAGGCGCCACATGGTAATCGGGGTTGAGCTTTCCAAGATCGGGGGAAGCGCCTTGACCACTGAAATCGCCGTGCCCAAGGAACCGCCCGCGGGCGATATCCCGGTGACCTATGTTCCGGCCAGGAACACCGTCTTCCTCTCCCTCGGTTTGGCCTGGGCCGAGACCCTCGGAGCGCGGGACATCTTCATCGGGGCCAACCAGGTCGACTACAGCGGCTATCCCGACTGCCGGGACGAGTTCATCTCGGCCTACCAGCGCATGGCCAACCTGGCCACCCGCATGGGCATGCGGGGAGAGTCGATCAGTATTCGCACGCCGCTTCTCAACCTGGACAAGGCTGCCATAATCCGCCGCGGTCTGGAACTGGGAGTGAACTACATAAACACCCACACCTGTTATGATCCAACGCCCGGCGGCCTGGCCTGCGGTCTTTGCCCGAGTTGCCGCCTGCGCTTGGCCGGCTTTGCCGCGGCAGGCTGTAAGGATCCCGTGGCCTACGCCTAGACAAACATTTCTATTGTCTGTCTCCCGCACGCCACTTATACTCCGGCAAAATTCAGGAGGACTGTGAAAGTGGAAATGCAGGGACGCTCAATAGTATCCATCCGCGACTTCCCGCGGGAGGAAATCGAAGCCATCGTGAACAAGGCCCTCGAGGTCAAGGCCGGCAAGTGGCCCAACATGCTCGCGGGCAAGGTGCTGGCTACGTTGTTCTTCGAACCGTCTACCCGTACGCGCCTGAGCTTCGAGTCGGCCATGGTTTCGATGGGCGGTAGCGTGATCGGCTTCGCCGACGCCAACGTCTCTTCCACAAAGAAGGGCGAATCGCTATCGGACACGATCAAGACCGTCAGCGGCTACTGCGACGCAATCGCCATGCGTCACTCCATCGAGGGAGCCGCCCGGCTGGCTTCCGAAGTAGCAAGCGTTCCCGTGCTCAACGCCGGGGACGGCGCCAACCAGCACCCGACCCAGACATTTCTCGACCTGGTTACAATCCAGGAAGAGTTCGGGCACTTAGACGGCCTGACGGTCGGAATGCTGGGAGACCTGAAATACGGCCGCACGGTCCACTCCCTGGCCAAGGCGTTGAGTCTTTTCGACACCCGCCAGGTGTTCATTGCGCCCCCCTCCCTGAGCATGCCGGAGACAACACTCGCGGAGTTGAAAACCAACGACACACGCTTCTCGCAAGTCGCGAACATCAGCCAACTCGACCAGAAGTTGGACGTCCTCTACGTCACCCGCATCCAGAAAGAGCGCTTCGCCGACTTCCTCGAATACGAGCGAGTTGCCGGCGCCTACCGCATCGACAAAAAAGAGCTTGCCAGGCTGGGTGAGCAGTGCCGCATCATGCATCCCCTGCCCCGGGTCGACGAGATCGCCGAAGAACTGGACGGCACTGCAAACGCCCTTTACTTTCGCCAGGCGCACAACGGCATTCCCACCAGGCAGGCGCTATTGGGACTGGTGATGGGAGCAATGCAATGACGGAAACACTCGCGCACAAGGTCTATGCCATCAAGCGGGGCACGGTTATCGATCACATACCCAGCCCGCTGGCCATGAAGGTCGTAGAGATTCTGGGAGTGCAACAGGACGGCATATTGACCGTCGGTATCAACTTCAAGAGCGAAAAGCTGGGCCGCAAGGATATCGTCAAGGTGGAAAACCTCAAGCTGACAGCAGCGGTGACAGATCGACTGGCACTGGTGGCACCCACCGCCACCATCAACATCATCGAGAACGGCAAGGTGGTCGAGAAGCGGCCGATAAAGGTTCCCCATGAGTTTCTGGGATTGCTCCGCTGTCCAAATCCCAAATGCATAACCAACATCGAGGAAATCGAGACGGTCTTCATTCGCGAGGGCGAGGCATCGAAGCCCGCCGTACGCTGCCGCTACTGCGAGCGCCTCTATCAGAAACCATCGGATCTCGTGCTTTAGACGAATCCGGTAACTTTTTTACTTCAGTATGATCTGTTTTTCGGCCAGTGGGATGGCTTTGTTTCCCTTGGCGTAAAACACGCGCAGGATGTGTTTCTTCTTGGGTGTCTCGGTCGTGTCGACCAGGATGTGCGTGGATAGGGTCTTCTGTCCCTTTGTGCCGGCTACGTCGGCTACCGCCACCGGCCCATTCTTGGCGTCGAGAACCACTACCCCGAGTTTATCGACAGGCAGCGAACGCTTGAAAAAGGCCACGAAGTGGATCTCCCACTGGCCGTCCGCGTTCTTGGTAAATACCTTGCGGTCTTGCTTGCGCAGTTTCTTGAGAAAGCCCCTGGTGGATGTCGGTATGTCGATTGGTTTGGAGTTGGCGATGATCCGTCCTCGCAGCACCTTCGGCGCCGCCTGGGCCCTGGCGGGTACGTCCACCAGGAAAATCGACGCCAGGCCCAGCACCAACGAGAGTATGCCAACCTTTTTCATGACTACCTCCCCGTCGCCGACCTTAAAAAAATATCTCCCGGCCGGCTCTTCAACAGTTCAACAGTTAGACGTCGAGATCATGACGATATTCCAAGCTGTTGCATCTTCAAGATACCTCTCGCGGTCGAGGCCTGTCAATAAATGCCATCTTTCATCCGGGCCGTGATAGCATTGCCCGCCATGGGACGCCTGTATGTAGTCTCGAGCGCTGTCTTGGCCGTCTGCTGCGCGGCCTGCTGTCACATCAATCGCCTGCCGGAACACCTGCATGGGATATTGACGATCGACTTCGCCGTCAGCGTCGCCGAGAACCCGACTTTGCGCTTCACACGTTTCGAGAGTCTCGATTCGGGAATATTGATCAACCCGGGCCCGCGCCAGGGGTATTCCGAAACTCGCTTCGGCAATGTGCTGGCTTCGTTTGGACGGCCGGTGTTGCTTGCCTGCCTGGTCGAGCAACTACCGGCTGCCTTCAACAAGCTGCTGCGCTGGCGGGCTGATGATGAAAACCAGCCGGCGGACGCCCTGTTTACATTGAGTGTGGATGAATACTGCCTGACAGCCGGCGAGGCCCAGGACGCTGCCGGAATGGAGTGGCTGATTCGGGTTTCCCTGGTTGACGTGGCTTCCGGGGAAACCCTTTGGCGAGACTGCATCGAACAACCTCTGGCCCTGCCGGGGATCAGCGTCCTCGAACTCTCGCGCATGAGTCCCGCCCAGCGCCAGGCAGTGGTTTGCCTCGCGGCCGGTGACCTGGCTGTCTTCCTGGCCCGGATCATTGCCCGCGAGGGTGATCCGGATCGAGGTTGACATCCTGGCGGGGCTGTGTAGACTCTCTGATCGCGAAATCGTCGCGTTTTTCAAGGAGGTGTCGAGTTGAATATAAGGATCTGTCTGTGAGGAAGAATCCCGAGGAAGCGCAAGCCTACGAGGTTGAAGGAGTCGTAAAGGAAGTGCTGCCGGGGGGGATGTACCGCGTCCAGCTCGAAGGAGGGCCCGTGGTGCTGACGTATGTGTGCGGTAAAATGCGCAAGCATTATATACGGATCGTCCTCGGTGATCACGTACGGGTGGCTTTCTCTCCCTATGATCCCAGTCGCGGCCGGATAGTTTATCGAACACGTTGATCATCGAGTGAGCCATGGCTATACATTCCAAGGTAGCGGTGGTGCGTTCCGCTCCTGAGCGGGTTCTCCATGATATTGGTGCGATCACCGCTCAAGCCGGCATAGGCGAAGCTTTGCAGCCCGGGGCGACCTGTATCTTGAAGGAGAACATATCCTGGCACTATCCGCTCCCGGGAGCCAATACAACTCCCTGGCAGCTCGAGGGAACCATCCAGGCCCTGCAGGCCGCCGGCCTCGACGACCTGGTATGCGTCGGCAATAACACGGTCGTGACCAACCCCTTCAAGGGAGAGCGCCTGTGCCGCCTCAAGGGAGTGCTCGAACGCTACCAGATCCCGGTGCTGTACAACTTCCGCGAGGAAGACATCCACTGGCAGGTCTACGAGCCGCGGGCCAAAATGCTGGTACTCGATAAAATCTATCCACACGGAATCCGGATACCTTCTTATTTCATCGGCAAAAACATCGTACACCTGCCGACCATGAAGACGCACATCTACACCACCACCACGGGCGCGATGAAGAATGCCTTCGGCGGGTTGCTCAATACCCGGCGCCACTACACCCACAGTGTCATTCATCAGACACTGGTCGACCTGTTGGCCATTCAGCAGGAGATTCACCCGGGTATTTTCGCCGTTATGGACGGGACGATATGCGGTTCGGGTCCCGGGCCGCGTACCATGAAACCCTGCCGGGCCGACCTGCTGCTGGCTTCGGCCGACTCGGTGGCCATCGACGCGGTGGCAGCCAAGATCATGGGCTTCGATCCCATGTCGCTGGCTTACATCAGGCTGGCCCACGAGCGCGGTCTCGGTGTCGGCAGGATCGAGGAGATCGACGTCGTCGGCGAGGACATCTCCGGGCTGAACCTGGCCTTCGGTGTGGGGGACAACCTGGCCAGCCACGTCGGAGATCTCTTCTGGTTCAGCCCGCTGAAGATATTCCAACGCTTGCTGTTCAGAACCCCCGCCGTGTACGCTTTTGTGCTGGGGTCATACCTGTACCACGATCACTATTGGTGGCCATCCAGGGGACGGGCAATCGCTCGCGACATTCACGAGCACGATCCCTGGGGACGCCTCTTCGCAAGCTATCCCGAGTAGGCATGCCCGGCCTGGCGCCATTTCAGCCGGATTGCGACTACTGCGTATACTGCCACCGGCCGGCAGCCGGCATGTGCGCAGTTTGCCATGCGTTGATATGCACCAAGTGTGCCGAACTCGTCTCGGGCCTGAGCAAGCCCCTGGCGGTATGTCATAATTGCGCGCGCCGCAATTTGCACCCCGGGCGATTGTTACTGGCCTGGCTGCTTGTCCCGGCAGTGCTGCTCGCCGCCGCCGCCGCGCTGATTGTCTGGCTCAGGTAACCGTCAGCGTCCTCGAGAGCGCCGCTTTATTGCCTGAACGACCAGATCCTTATTGAAGCGCCATTCTCCGTCCACCTTGACGCCCGGAATCTGGCCCGCCTGGACCATCTTGCGAATCCTCAGCAGAGGCAAGCGCAACATGGATGCCACCTCGGCAAGAGTCACCAGCGGCTTTTGTTTTGGATCTGCATCCTGATCCGTGGATTTCTTCTTGGCGGTCTTATCGCCGTCGCTCTTCTTCTTTTCTGCCATCGGGTCTCCTTTGCCCGCCGTTCATAACCGGCCTGGCTCTATATCAGCCCAGCCAGAATTTCCATTACGTCCTGAATATCGCCCGCGCCGCCGAGATTCAACAAATCTTCCAGGCGCCCCATGTTCGCCTGCACGCGATCGAGAATGGCCGTCTCCTCCACGTGGGGTGATTCGAGCGAAGGCCGCGAAGCGGCGATGATCTTCAACTCGGTTTGGGCACCGGCAGTGTCCCCGTCCATCAACTGGGCCAAGGCCAGGTGAAACCTGGGAATGACCGTCGGGTCCTTGCTGACCGCCTCACGCAGGTTGCGGACGGCCTTCTTTACTTCCTTGCTCTTGAGATAGGCTACACCCAGTGTGTCACGGATGAAACCGTTAGCCTTCTTGTTCGGAAACATTTCTAAAGCCGCGCGCGCCAGCGCCACGCAACGATCCAGGCGGATTTCGCGTTTGGCCATGACGTATGCCATTTCGTTGTAAAGCATGGCCAGTAAGTATGGATCCTTGGATGAAAGGTCGACACCGGCCGCGAGCCATGAGGTCGCCTCGTCGTACCTGCCCAGGACGTTGCAGATCGAGCCCAGCACAAGATACAGATATGCCGAGCGCGGGTTCTCTTTTTCGAGCAGGGTGAACTCGACCAAGGTTCTCTGGGGATCGAGGCTCGACCCGATAGCCAGGATGTCTATCAGGTGGTGTTCGATCTCTGGTGTGATGCGATAGGCCAGCTTGGCAAGCGTGCGGGCCCGATCGAGATCGCCCAGCCGAAAAGATCCCATGGCCTTCTCTATCAGCGAGTCGGCGTTGACCACCCCCGAGGTGAGATCGGAGTGCAGCCTCAGGGGTTCCCCAGGGCGCCTATGGGCCGAGCCTGCGTCGGTCTCGTAGAGTGACTCGGAGATGATCAGGATCTCGAGGTTCCAAGGATCCAAAAACTCGGCCCGCGATATGTACTCACGGGCCCGCCCGAACTCGCCCAATACCTGCGCGCTTTCGGCAAGCAGCCTCAACGCGGGAACGGACTGCGGGTGCGCGACAAGATGCTCTTCGAGTTCCCTCATTGCGTCCGAAAGCGTGATCTCGTCCTGGGGCAATTCCCCGGCGCGCCGGCGGCGCAAGAGCTGCGCGACCCGTGAAAACAGTTCCAGACCGGTTTTATCGCCCTGCGAACCGGCACGCTTTGCGGCGTCGAGTTCATCCATCCGAAGCGGTCTTCTCCCCGTGACCCTTTACATGGGTATCACAAACTGATCACTTGTCAAAGCGCGTCCCGGCCGGCGCGTCTCTTTTGAGTTCATATTGTTTGACTGGCCGACCCGGTCCGGGGAGAATGCTTCGGGTTTTACAAAAGACAGGGAGCGACTTCCATGGAGAACCTGTACGACAAAATGATGCAGATCGCCCACAACGTGTGGTGGTCATGGCAACCCGAGGTTATCGACATTCTCAAGGATCTCGACGCCGAGCTTTGGCGCGAGTGCAACCACAGCGCCGTCGCCTTCCTGAAACACCTGGGCAAGAAGCGTCTCGAGGAACGAACCCGTGAGCTGGCCATCGAGAGCAGGGTAATTTACGCCTTCCACCGCTTGCAGGAGGGCATGAATCCGCAACGGGGCTGGGGAGCCACCCATGCCGGCCCTCTCAAGTTCAGACCGGTGGCCTATTTTTCAGCAGAGTTCGGGCTGCACGAATCCATCCCGCTCTATTCGGGGGGATTGGGCGTTTTAGCAGGTGATCATCTCAAGGGAGCCTCCGATCTGGGAGTTCCGGTGGTGGGAGTCGGCCTGTTCTACGACCAGGGCTACTTCCGGCAGCGCATAGACAAGAATGGTTGGCAACAAGAAAGCTATACCCAAAGCGACCCCGAGATGCTGCCTATTGAACCCGCCCGTGACCAACAAGGCGCACCGTTGACGATCAAACTGGAAACACCCGTCGGAACATTGCACGCCGAGGTGTTGACGGTCAGGGTGGGCCGCTCGCTGCTCGTCCTGCTCAACCCGCAGGTGGAAGAGAACGTTGCAGAAGACCGGCGGCTGGGCGGCCACCTCGAGCGTCTCTACGGTGGCGACCAACAGGTGCGTATCCGGCAGGAACTTTTATTGGGCGTCGGCGGGTTGCGGGCTCTTCGGGCCATGGGCATTGACCCCGGCGTGCTGCATCTCAACGAGGGCCACTGTGCTTTCGCCACGCTGGAGGCGGCCCGGCAGGCCATGCAGGAACAGGGTATGGACTTCGACGAGGCGCTGGCCTACGTGGCGGCGCGAACCGTCTTCACGACGCACACCCCCGTCGAAGCCGGCCACGACCGTTTCCCTCCCGAACTGATCGAGAACAACCTGGGCCGGCTACGCGAGGAACTCGGAATCGACACGCAGACGTTGCTGGGCCTCGGCCGCGTTCACGACGACGATCCTCAAGAAACATTCTGCATGACGGTCCTGGCACTCAAAACTTCCAACCGCGCGAACGCCGTCTCGGCCATTCACGGCACGGTCAGCCGCCGTATGTGGAAAGACCTTTGGCCGGCTCGCGCCGAGCACGAGGTGCCCATTCGGCACATCACCAACGGGGTGCACGTCGCCTCCTGGCTGGCGCCCCAGATGCTCAGGCTCTACGAACGGCACCTGGGCCGCGACTGGATGAATCGCATCCGCCGGCGGGAAGTCTGGAGTGGAATCAACGCAGTGGACGACGGCGAGTTATGGGAAACCCATCGCTCCTTGAAGGGCCGGCTGATCGAGTTCGTCAGGCGGCGGCTGATCACCCAGGCCACTCTCCGCGGCGACGACCAGCGGGAGGCCGGCCTGCGGGCGAGCCTGTTGAACCCGGACGCGTTGACAATCGGTTTCGCCAGACGCTTCGCGCTCTACAAGCGGGCCGGCCTGCTGCTCGAGGACGAGGACTGGCTGGCGCGGCTGTTGTGTAATCCCGAGCATCCAGTGCAGATCATCTACGCCGGTAAGGCCCACCCCAGGGACGACCGTGGCAAGGAGATCATCCAGCGCATCTTCCGCCTGGGACGGGATCCGCGCTTCCAGGGGCACATCGTGCTGCTCGAGGACTACGACATCAACGTCGGCCGCCACCTGGTCCAGGGGGTCGACCTGTGGCTGAACAATCCGCGCCGGCCGATGGAGGCCTGCGGCACGAGCGGGCAAAAAGTGGTGCTCAACGGTGGGCTCAACTGCTCGACCCTCGACGGCTGGTGGGCCGAGGCCTACGACGGTTTCAACGGCTTCGCCATCGGCAGCGGCAAGATCCACAAGGATGCCGCAGAGCAGGATCGACGCGAGGCGGAGCAACTGAGGAAGGTTCTGGAGGACGAAGTGGTCGCGCTGTTTTACAAGCATGACGACAGCGGCCTGCCGCGCGGGTGGATTGCCCGGGTGAAACACGCCCTGCAAAGCCTGGCCTGGAGCTACAATGCTGCAAGAATGGTGTACGATTACACGCAGACGTGCTACCTGCCGGCCGCCGGAGCCACCACCTCGGGTACCCCCGACGAGAGCGATCTCGACCTGTCCACGGTCGTTCGCTGGCTACGCGATCCGGCGTAAAAATAATTTTTGCATTTCGTCCACCACGGGAGTCAGATAGAAAACATGGCACTCAGAAAAGGAATGTACTGGGAAGACTTCAAGGTGGGGGAGGTCTTCGAGTCACTCGGCCGCACCATCACCGAAACCGATATAGTCAACTTCGCTTCCTTCACCGGAGATTGGCACCCGCTGCATACGGATGCCGAGTTCGCCAAGAATTCCTATTATGGCAAGCGCATCGCCCACGGGATGATCGGCCCGGTCATCTCCACCGGCCTGGGCGTGCGCGAGGGCCTGATGGAAGGCAGTCTGATCGCCTTTCTGGCGCTGGAATGGAAGTTCATCGCCCCAATCTACATCGGCGACACCGTCCACCAGAAGCGAACCGTGGAGTTCAAGCGCGAATCGCGGAACCCCGAGCGGGGCATTATCAGGTTCAAACTCGAGATAATCAACCAGCACAAAAAAGTTGTTCAGGAAGGCACCCGCACCCTGCTCGTCAAGCGCAAGCCGCAAGAGCCGTAACGGCAAGGAGTGCCTTCATTACAGCGGTCGCAGAACGATGTCCTGAGCCTCGGCCTCGTCAATACGGCGGCAGATCTTGCGGAACTCGTGGTAGCGCTCGATGGGAATTATACGCTTCTTGATCGTCAGCTTACGTGAGCAGGTTACCGTCGAAAGATTCAGCGTGGCGGCTCCCACCACGCAGTCCTGGCGGAAGCGAACCAGGTCGTTATCGATCTCCAGGCTGCGAGGCAAGGTGACTATCTTGTCAGCCTCTGGTATGGCCAACTTGCTCACCAGCGTCATGTTGGTGCGATAGACCATGAACAGATCGTAGTGCCTGTCCGGCTTCTGGGCCATGCGCCGCACCAGGTTCGAGGACCACAACGGGTTGACGCGCAGTGTGCCGCCTTCGTTTCGCACGCGACCCGGGATGTCGAGTTTGAAAGTCACAACTGCCGCGGGACTCAGATCGTCCAGGCCTTGGTAGGTATCGTTGCTCAGGCGTGTACCCGGGAAGCGGTAGTTCATCTCTTGCGTCAGTTCCTCGTTACGCTTACCCTCTACATTCAGCCGCGATCGAAACCAACTGGCGAACCAGCCGCTCCACTTTTCGTGCGCCTCGATCACCAGGCTGTCTCCGGCAATGCGGGCGTCGCTTCGGAAATCGAGGGTCGATGACTCAGGGGCCAGCAGGGGAGTCTCGACAAACTCGTGACCGCTCCCGTCGAGCACCAGCGTCCGCAGGCCCTGATCGCGATCGGGCAGATAGAGCATGTTGCCGTATTGTGAGGTGCCGTCTATGAAAAGCGGCTTTTCGACGCCCGGCTGGGCGGGAACGTAGGTGACGATATGATTGGTCTGTGCCTGGGGAACTTTCCAGAACACGGGCCCGCGGTCGAATGTGCGAATCCCGGCATAGGCCGCCCGGATGCCGGCGGCCTTGAGCATGGCGATCATCAAGGTGGCCTTGTCCTTGCAGTCGCCGAACTTGTTCTCGAAGATGTTGATGGCCTTGTTGGGCTTCTTGCCAAAAATGCCGACATCGTGGTTCAGGTAGCGGATGTCCTTGGCGACAAAGTGATAGATCCTCTCGAGCTTCTCCATGGGGGTCTTCGCGTCCTGCACGAGCTGCCTGGTCTTCTTGCGCACGTCGTCGTCGATCTCGAACTGGTCGGCTATCAGGCTATTTTGCCACTTGGCCAATTTATCCCAGGATGGAACCGTCGACACGAAGACCGCCGCTCGTAACGTCCGCATCGGGGGGCTGAGAACCTCCCGGTGCAGCATCGGCGCGTCCTTCGCCGTCCAAATGAATGCCTTCTCGTCGCCCAGCGCTTGCTGTTGTTGTTTGACCAGCTTCCCGCGAATGAGAATCGTAAGCTTCTTGTCGGCGGGCATCACCAGCACCCAGCGGGCCCGCTGGCTGGGATACTGGCCCTGGAAATTGTAGTTCATGGCGAACTCGTCTTGCATCCAGGAAAGCGACGACGTCTCGTAGCGAAAAGCCACGTGCAGGATCGAGCCCGGTTGCAGGGACGGAAAGTGTATCACCCCGCGGCGGATTGATGTTGCCTCCTGGCGCGTTCCGTCGGGCTGGATCGTCTCGGCCACTTCCAGCCGGAAGGACGAAGCGGAGGGCACCCTGAATTTATTGAAGTTGCGCTGCCCCTTCTCGGTACGCACCTGGTATATCTGGTGCACCAGGTGCCTGGATGAACCGTCCTTGTAAAGATGTGTTATCTGGTCATCCAGCAGGAAGACGGTCTCCGCTTCGGGGTAGGCCGAACGCGCCGGCCGCCCGGCTATGATGCGATCGACCTCGGCCTCGTCCAAAGCGTAGCGTTCAAAAGCGGCGTCCTTCTTTTTTTCGAGAAAATCGAGATATTCGCTCAGGTCCGGGTTGTCCGGACGCAGGGCAATCGTTTTCTCGTACTCGCCCAGCGCCTGGCGCTTGTCCCCCCGGCGATAAAATATATCGCCGCGCAGTTTATGCAGGTACCAGTAGTCGGGCGCAATCTTCCCGATGCCCTCAGTGACGATGAGCGCCTTTGCGAACTTCCCCTGCGCCAGCAGGATCTCGGCCTCTTTCAGCGCCGAGGTCATCAAACAGGGGAACATGCGATTCTTCCTGCGCACCATACGAATGGCCCGTCCATCCTCGCCGCGGCGCAGGGCGGCCTCGATCAGGCGATCGTAGGTCGAGGAATCGTTGGCGCAAAGATCGAGCGCCCGGCGATAGGCATGTCGGGCCGCCCGTCGTTGACCCAGGGCGTTATGCAGTCCGCCCGCTTGGCTCCATAGCGATGCCCGCTCGGGCTGCAGCGACAGCAGGGTTTCCAGTTCTCGCAGGGCATCGACGTTGAAGCCGCGATCGGAAAGAAGCGAGACTCTCAGGAGGCGCACCGCGGGCAGGGAACGCGCGCGTTCATCGAGCCTGTCGAGAATGCGCATGGCCCGTGCGGCACGGTTGTTACGCTGCTCGTAGCGGGCCCGCTCCATGACGGCGTCAGGCAGTCCGGGGCTGATGCCTTCGGCCGCCCGCAAGGCCTTCAGCGCGGCTCCCTCGTGCTGTGCCGCAAAATGGGCTCGGGCCAGTTCCATCCGGTACAGGGGACTTGACGGATGCTGCTCGGCAAGTTCTACGGCCTGCTCGACCGCTGCCTGGAAAAAACCCTGACGGCGCAGGAAGACTTCCTTTACCAGTCTTGCGAAGCCCATTCCGGCGTCCGGCATTTCGGAAAGCGTCACTTGCAGGCTGGACACCCTTGGCAGGGGCGTCTTGTCGCCGGAACGATCGGGAACGGTGTGGATATCGGTCGAGCTTGCAAGCCGCGGCAACGGACGGCCCTCGGGGTCGGTGATGCGCAGGCGCAGCTGCCAGGGCCCGGTGCGTTGGCAGACCTTAACAAGCAATCGATTCCAGCCCCGTTCGAGCCTGCCGCCGAGCACGTACTGATCCAGCGATCCGATTTCGGCCCGGTCGTCTTTGAGCAACAGGCGCCCGTTCAGCCACAGTTTGACGCCGCGGTAGGCGCCCAGGCGCAGGGCGACATCCCTGATCCGGTCGCTGTGAACGAAGCTGACCAAGTAGGCGCAGGTCCAGCGCGAGGGATCAAGCAGGGCGGCCAGGTTTACCCGCCCATCGAAGTCTAAATGGTTAACCCGGCGGAAGCCCACCTGGCTCAGCTTGCCCTGATATTTCTGCCGGTAGTCAAGAAACCCCTTCTCCGGCGGGTAGACGGTATCGAAGCCCGCGTTCTGATCGTTATTGAAAGGGCCGACCAGCATCCAGTCTTTCAGGTAACCAAGCTCGGCGAACGCAGCCGCGCCACGCTCACCGCGCCCGAGGTAGCGCAGACTGTGACCCATAAAGTAAAGAGCGCGCGAACGAACCGTCGGCGGGGTCTGTTTTTTTTCGATTAGGCCATTCAGCACCGCGGCCAGCCGCTCACCCTGTCGTTTGGTGCTGAAGAGACGATAGGCCATCCAGATGGCCAACTCCGACAGGGGCTTGCCCGAATTAGCGGCCCACAGCATGTGCTCGAAGGCCTGATCCTGGTCCCCGAGCAAACCGGCCGTCCAGCCGGCCCAAAATCGGCAGGTCAGATCGCCGGGATCGAATTCAAGCGCCTGGCCGAACTCATCCGCGGCCTTTTGCGCCTGTCCCTTTTCTACAAGCAGCTGAGCGCCGCGCTCACGGTGAGCGACCGCCCTGGCTTTAGCCAGATCCGAGACTTGCGGCGTGGCCGGGATCAGGGCCGGGGGCGCACAGCGCACCAGCAGCATGGCGACAAGCCCGATCATAGCAAGTCTGCGCATGAGTGCTCTCCTTCGCGGCGCGAGCCGCCGCGGGAACGGCAGTCGAGGAAATTACTTGACGGCCTTGACCGGCGAGGGCGGTGCCGGAACGACCTTGACCGGCGAGGGTGGAGCGGGCGGCGCGGGAATGGCGGTCGGCGGGGCGGATTCGGCTTTCATCTGCTTCATGCCGACGGCCACCGCCTTTTCGATCAGCGGCTTGAGATCGCCATGATAACTGACGGAGACGTTTGCACCCGACTGGTCTGTAGTTATCTTGTTGAGCAGATCTGTGATCATGCCCTTAGTGTCTTTATCAAGCTTGATAGGCAACCCTCCCCCGCCTTCCGGCATGGACATGGCCATCTTGACGCCCATCAGGCCCATGTCCAGCTTGCCCTTGAGATCGGAGGCGCCGTCCTTGTCGCTGATCACCGTGCCGGCCAGGCCCTTGTCGAGGTGCATGAAGAAGCCGCCGCCGTTCATCTTCATCGGAGTGGGCGGCATGCCGGGGAAGCTGCCGGTCAAAACGTAGACGCGCAACTGGTCCAGGTCGGTCTCCACGCCGGCGAGCTGGCTTAGGAGTTTACCGCGTTCACTATCGGCCAGGCTCTTGGCCTTGCCGCTGTTGACATCGATCAGCTTCTTGAGCATCTCCTCGTTGGGCGCCCCGGCGATGCCCTTGCCCTTTAAAGCGGCGTAATGGATGGCATTCGGAATGGCGTAAAGAGCCGTCCCGTTGTAGTCGCCGGTCTTCTTGCCCTTCAGACCGGCCAAGTCGATTCCGTCGACGATGAATGCCATTTTATCCTTGGAGCCGGCGTAACCGACGAAGGTGATCTTGTCGAGCTTGTTCAGATCAACTCCGGCCATCATTAAAACTTGCTCGGTCATCTGCTGTATCGAGGGCACCTGGGCCTTCATCTCGGCCGGCACCAGCTTAGGCAGGGCCTGCTTGGCATAGGCCACCACGGCCTTGGCATCCAGGGTACCAACGATGTCGGCGTCGGCCGGGATGGCCGACATGCCAGCGGGAACCTCGGCCTTCTTGGAGCACCCGGCAAGCAGGCTGATTCCCAACAGGCCGACCACCGTTCCGAATGTAAACTTGCGCATCATGATTCCTCCCTTCGGTTTCATTGAAATTGGCCGTAGATGGTAGGCCAAAAGAAGCGGCCCGGTCAACCGAAATCAGGCGAAATCAGGCCAAAAGGTCCAGACCCAGACCGGGTTTTGGGACGGGCACTAGACTGGGGTTTGACAGATAACAATGTAAACGTTATTATGTATACGTAAGGAGTTGGACAAATGGATCAGGTTTTCTCGGCACGAATCAGCGAGGAAGTCTCCCGGCGCATCGGTGAGTTGGCGCGGCGCCTGGGGAAATCCAAGAAAGCCATCATCGAACGGGCCATCAACGAACTGTCCAGGCAGATCGAAAAAGAACAGTCCTTCGACTTCTTTTCCCATACCCACGGAATTTGGCAAAGAGACGAGTCGGCCGGGGAAACGGTTGCCGCGGGCCGCAAGGCATTCAACGACTCGATCAAGAGACATAAAAAATGAGGGCACTGGTCGACTCCGACATTCTGATCTGGCATCTGCGCGGCGCGCCCGCGGCGCTCAAGTTTTTCCGGCGCCTGGCGGCAAGCGACTACGAACTCTGGACCGGCGCATTGCAAAGGGCCGAAGTGGTTTTTTTCATGAAACCCGGGGAGGAAGAGGAAACCTGTTTATTCCTCTCCCGGTTCAAGACCACATCGATCGATCAGTCCATAGTCGACGCCGCCGGAAAGCTCTATAGACGATTCAACCCCAGCCACGGCATCGACGTAAACGACGCTGTCCTGGCCGCCACTGCGATGCTCAAGGGAGGCAAGATATTCACGCTCAACCTAAAGCACTATCCCGCGCCGAATATTCTGGTCGAGCAAGGCTGGCGGGCAACACAGAACGTCAAATAAAACATCTAACAGGGAGACAGTCGACCAACTCGATCATTGGATAGACTCCCTTCCGAATCTCAACGAGACGACGCAAACCGAAAGTAATCGACCTATTCCCGTTTGTGCAACTTTATTGACAATGGAAACCGAAAAGTCACGGTCCCGAAAAATCTCAATGACACGACATCGGGGTTGCTAGGAAAGCCTAATCGGAGCCTCAACTCGCAGCCGAGATCGAGCCACTCGAGCACCGAAAAATCCACACCCCCGCCGACATGGAATTGATACCAGCCACTGACATCATCATCCCCTTCGCTATTATTGAAACCTCTTCTATTGTAATACGCAACCACGCCCTCAGAGATCCCCTCATATGATACTTTAGGTTTTCTTTCTAAGGCATTAATTTGATCCAGGTATTGAAAGCACCCGTTTTTGAAACTTGTTTCTTGGCGTCGAATGACAATAATTGGTTCCAAAGGAGGGAGCCAATGAA
>DATKYQ010000093.1:0-4653 GCA_035528415.1 Myxococcota bacterium
GAGCTATCAACTACGCCGCCAGCCGATAGTCGTGTTGCAGCCCACCAAGCACTGGCAGAGCGACGAGATTGCCGTCAGCAGGTGGTGGCTTGCGAAGCTCCGGGTATGGATCTGGTATACCGTGAATCGCCTGCGAAGGACGGGCTCGATTGTAATACTCGATAAACTCGGCCACGACTTTTCGGATGTGCTCGATGCCAAGAAAGATGAAGTGGTCCAGAGCATCTTCTCTCAATGTGCGGTTGAATCGCTCCAGGTGTGCGTTCGCATTTGGCGCGCCATAGGGAATGGGGATTCCCTCGATGTCCATGACTTCGTGCAGCCACCGGTCGAGATGGCATCGGTAGCTTCTTCTCTTGCCATCCTTCTCGATCGTCAATCGTTTGGGGTACTGACCGAAGATGCCGTCATTGTCGTGGACCAAGAAACGCGGAGCCTCGCTCCAAGGAGTCGCCTCGCGCAGCTGCTGCTTGACCCACGGTAGAGCAGGGGATGTCGTGACACCCCAGTAAACGATGCGTCGCGACTCGATCTCCATGACGATGAAAATGTAGGCAACGTTGAAGAAGGCTGTGTATTGCGTAAGAAAGTCGCAGGCCCATAGCTCGTTGGCGTGGTTCTTTACAAACGTCCGCCAGGTCTGACCTCCCCGTGGCGGTCTGGAGCGTGTGACCATGTACCGCCTGATGGTGCTGCCGGAATGGCTGATGCCGAACTTGGCGGCAAGCTCTTCGGCGATCTTGTCCTCCCCCCACTCGGGATGGTCGGTAGAGATCCGCTTGATGAAGTCGATGTGCTTCCTAGGAATCCGTGGGCGGCCAGGCTTTGACTTGTGACGCCAGAGGGCGAGGAAGCCCTTCTTGTGCCAACCAATGACTGTCGCCGGCTTCACAACGACCAGCGTGCGGGCCCAGTCAGACCAGACTCTGCGCAAGATGAGCCAGAAGGCGCGATCACAGGGTTGGAGTCGTGGTCGCTTTTGGTTCTTGATGTAGACCGCGAGTTGCTGACGGAGGGCTGCGTTTTCAATAGCAAGTGTGGCTTTGGGTATCAACAGGCCTCGGAAGAAAACACATACTGCTACGAAGAGGGTGCGCATGACACAAGCTTGTACCATACACCCATAGTCCAGTCTCGGCGTGCGGTTACGGATTTTCGCGGAGTACGGCCTCACGGGTCCCTTTTATCACCTTAACCCCTGATCTGAAAAGTGGGGTCCACTTCAAACTGCCTTCATCGATCACCTCTTTTCTGCGTCTCAAATGTTTCGTCACCACACAAAGAACTGAAAACGCTACCGATCCGCCGGCTCTGGTGACGAAATTACTCGAAATGCCCTTATATATCAATGTGGTGCACTACAAGCGCGGACTGGTGCCCGGCAAGACCGAGGAGGCGGCATTGTACCAGAGTGCCTTGCAGGAGGAGATCGCCAAGACGCTCGAATCTATAGAGGGAGTGGTCACCGCCCGGGTGCACGTCACCCGCAAGGTGGAAGGTCGTTTCGGCCGCCCGGCGGTCTCGAATCCGACGGCCTCGGTGCTCGTCTGCTACCATCCCGGCCCGGCGGGCGAGGTACCCGTCTCGGCCGAGGAGGTCAAGAAGATCGTGGCCAACTCGATCGACGGGTTGCAGACAGAGCGGGTGGCGGTGGTTTTTACTCCCAGGCGCAGGGTGGCGCTTCCACGAGAGGATTCCAGTGCTTCCAGTGGCGGCGCAGCGGGCGGGACGATAGTCAAACAGGCGGCCACGGGTGCGGCCGGACTGCTTTTTATAACCGCACTGGGGTTGTTCTTTCTGCGAAGCTACAGGCGGCGAAGCTCACGGACAACCGGAGGGGGCAGGTCATGAAAGGCATTGCCTTCTCGGCGGTCGACAGGCAGTTGTTCGAAAAGGCGGCCCAAATGCAGGGCGGGTTGACGATCGAGCGCCTGCGGGAACGTCTGACCGACGACCTGTGGTGCTCGAGCGAGCCCTGGCGGCGCCGTCTGGCAGAGCGCCTGTGTTCAGCGACTAGCAGGCAGCGGCTCTTGCGGGCAGGTGGGTTGGAGCTTTCGGAGTTGCTTGCCAGCCTGCCGTCGCGTTCGAGGAGGCTTCTGGCCGCCGAGCTTCCGCGTGCCGGATCTCACCGTTCGCCAAGGCGTGCCGGGCGTGCCGCCGGAAGCGTATTGACCTCGCTGCAGATGGCTCTCTGGCCGGCCGGGGCGCGTGAGGGCGAGTGGCTGCTGCGCGCGGGCGCACATCGCCTGGCCAGGGCGGCCGCCGACCTGGATGCATCAGAAGCGAATATGCTTGCGGCCCGACTGCCCGAAGAGTGCCGCGATTGCTTCAAGGCGGCCTGGATGCGGCTTGCGAAAATCGAGTCGGCAGGCAAGCAAGCCGGCGGCATCAGAGACCAATGGATCGAGGAGAACTGAAACATGCCAGCCCGGATAATACCGGCCGCCGCGACGGCCAATATGAATATTAGGCCCGCCAGGAACAACTTGTTGTTCGCCGAGCGGCTGCGAGCGCAACAAGAGGCTGCTGAAATTATAGAGGCGGCCAAACGCTCGGCTCAAGCGATCGAGGACCGGAAACGAGACGAGTTGGAGACGGCTCTTGAGGCGGCTCGCCAAGAGGGACGCAGCCGGGGCTACCGGGAGATTGCCAGCCAGGCGGCCGAACTGGTCCGCATGGGCAAGACTCTCGATCTCAAATTAACCTGTGGCGCAATAGATCTGGCCAAAGAGATGTGCCGGCGCATACTCAGGCGGGAGATTGCCCTGCGCCCGGAGAGCGTCGGGCGGATCTGCGAGGGCGTGATTTCCGAGAACCGACCCGGCCGGATGATTACCATCTTTGTTCATCCCGAGGATGCCGAAATCGTGCGCGGCCTGAAGACGTCGCTGTCGGGAGATCCCGCAGTCGAAGTAAAGATCGAGTCTTCGGGGCGCATCGAGCGCGGGGGATGCATCGTGCGCGGCGAACTGGGCGAGGTGGATGGACGCCTGTCGGTGCAGATCGATGAACTGGCCAAAGTGATGCGGGAAGGACTTCAAGATGCTTGAAATTCTGAAAGAGCCCGATCTTTCCGCCCGCCTTTCAGTCTTGCGCGCCAAGGTCCGTGGGGCGAATCCCTGTTTACGCTCCGGACGGCTCGAGGGGCTGGTAGGATCGATCTTGACCGCCAGCCTGCCCGGGGCGCGGGTAGGGGAGAGAGTGCTGATCGGTTCGCGCCAAGCGGCGGCCGACGTCTGCGGCTTCAGGGGCAAGCTGGCCATGCTGCTGCCGGCGGGCGAGTGCGGGAAATTGTCAGAGGGTTCGGTTGTGCGAGCCACGGGGTCCGAATTCCGCCTGGCCTGGTCTGAAAAATTGCTTGGCCGGGTACTCGACGCCCGTGGCCGGCCGCTCGACGGCCGGCCGGCGCCGGAAGCCGAGTGCTACATTGCGCCGGATTTTCCAGCGCCCGCACCGCTTACGCGCAAGCCGATCGGGGCGGCGCTGGAATGCGGCATCCGGGCCATCGACGGGATAAACACTTTGGCCCAAGGCCAGCGCCTGGGCCTCTTCGCACGGCCCGGCCTGGGTAAGAGCACGCTCCTCGGCCAGGTTGCCAGGGGCGCACGGGCCGACTGCATCGTGCTGGCCTTGGTCGGCGAACGGGGGCGTGAACTGCCTGAGTTCATAGCCAACGACCTGGGTGAGGAAGGCCTGCGCCGCTCGGTGATCGTCTGCGCCACCTCGGACCGCACGGCCGCGGAAAGGGCGCTGGCCTTGCCGGTCGCCACGGCGATCGCTCACGGCTTCCGCAGCCGAGGGCGATCGGTTTTGCTACTGGCAGATTCGCTGACACGTCATGCCCGGGCCCTGCGCGAGATCGCCTTGGCGGCCGGCGAGCCTCCCGGTAGGCGCGGCTATCCGCCTTCGGTCTTCGACGGGTTGGCAAAACTTATAGAACGCAGCGGCAACGATAGCCGCGGATCGATGACTGCCATCTATACGGTGCTAATGGATGCCGATGCCGACGACGATCCGCTGGCAATCGAAGTCAAGGGACTCCTTGATGGGCACATTGTGCTGGACAGGGATCTCGCGGGCCAAGGTTGTTTTCCGGCCGTCGATCCGGTCGCCTCGTTGAGCCGCCTGATGGACAAGGTTGTAGGATCTGAACACCTCGTGTTGGCAAGGCAGTTGCGTCTCTTGTGGAGCAGCTATGAGCAAAGACGCGACCTGATCGCCGCGGGCGTCTACGAGCCGGGATCCGAGCCGCTCACCGACAAGGCCATAGAAAAGCGGCCGCTGATCATCGAGTGGCTAAGACAAGCTCCGGGCGAACGCTGCACGCTTCAGGATTCACTGCTGAGCCTGAAGAGCATCATCGGGGACGTCTGCGAGGTGTAGACGCATGTCTGATAAAAATTCGCTTGCAGGGCTTGCGGCCATAAGGCGGCTGTTGTTCATCAAGACCGCGGCCGGCGTGAAAAGGGCCTCGGTGGCCCATGCCCAAGCACGGCATGAGCTCGAAAGCAGGCAACTGAAAAGGCAAATGCTCGATAGCCGGCGCAGCGGGGTAGTCGAGAAGGTCTTACGGGGCGGGCCGGCCATGAAGCTGGTCGTTTGTCTGCGCTACACTGAGTTTTTGAAAGTCGAGCTGGCAGCCGCGGACGTAAA
>DATKYQ010000094.1:0-3120 GCA_035528415.1 Myxococcota bacterium
GGTTGCAAACGCGGGAGTTTCACAGGAAGCCAATGTCGGCGACTGGGCGCAGCTCGACGGCAGCGCGAGCAGCGATCCGGACGGCGACCAGATCACGTACATGTGGTACCAGGTTGAAGGCCCGGCGGTGAGGCTCGACGATCCGGCCTCGGCGACGCCGGGATTTATAGTGCCGCCGAACGTCGACCTGGGGTCGATGGTGTTCGAACTGGTTGTCAGCGACGGCGAGCTTTTCAGCGAGCCGGATCAGGTCGCGTTGCTGGTGCACGCGCCCTCGCCGGACGAGGGCGCGGGAGAGTTGCTCGGGTCTGTTCAGGGCGCCGATCTGAACCCAGGCCACGGAAAGAAGCTGGAAGGTCTGCTGGAGGATGCAATTGCGGCAACCGACTGCGCCGAGAAGCTAGGCCTGCTCAATGACTTTATCTCCCATGTCGAACAGGGCCAGGGCCACTGGCTGGACGACGCCACGGCGGCCGCCTGGCTGGACCAGGCGCAAACCCTTGCCGACGAGGTCGGCCCGTGCACCACGAGCTGCCGCGAGGATGGGGGCATTGAGGGCAGCAACCTGGCACTGTACGGAGCCGTGTCTTATGTGAGCGGAGACATCCAGCTAGCGCCTCCCGAGCCCTGGATGAGACCCGGGGGAAGCTCTTACAGGGCCATCGACGGCGACGAGAGTACCGCCTGGATGGCTCCCGGGGCGGGCAACGAGTTGATTGTCGACCTTGGAGCCAAGCAGAAGGTGAACGGCATTCGAGTCGTATCGCCGGTACCCTCGAGCTACTCGCTTTATGCCTGGGACAATCTCACCGGCCAGTGGCTGGAGGTGGCCCAGCGAAGCGAAGCGACCGACGCCACGGAGGACATCTGCGATACAGCGACCAGGTTCGTCCGTTACCTGAACGAGGAAACTCAGGGCGAGTATACCCAGGTAGCCGAGATCGAGGTATTCGGTCACAGATCGAGGCAGCCGCGCATCGAATGGTTGGGCAACGACTCTGATCTCGAACATGCCGCCGGGCATGTCGAGAGAACAGCCTGGGTCATCGAGCCTTCGGATGGCCAGAACGTCGTCATGAGCACCGGCCCGCACGCGCGGGTGACGCCCGGCAAACGCTGGGTCGAGTTCTGGCTGCGCTTAGAAGGCGAGCCAGTTGATGACGAACCGCTGGGCAGCGTCTACGTCGTCCGGGAATACCAGGGGCAGGCTTTACTCGAATCCCAGCAGGAACTGCGGCCGGGCGCGCTTGCTGCGCCGTTGACGCTCGGGTTTTCCGCCCAGCTGGGCAGCCGCTACTCGTTCGAGGTGCAGTATGCGGGCGGCGTAAGGCTAATGTTGGACAAGATTGTCCTCAAGGATTATCCCGGCCAATATTCGACCGAGCCGCTCGAGTTCCTGGTGGAAGGTGGCGGCAGGAGAATAGCCGTCAAGGACGAGAACAATGCCTTGAACGGCTACGTGCTCCACTTCATGCCGGGCAGCCTTCCGGGCGATAGGTTGATCAAGGTGGGTATCACCAAAACGCTGCCTGTTGTGGGCGGAGGATCCCCACTTTCCACGGCGGTAAAAATCGCGGTTGCCGGCCAAGAGGCGACTACGCTTACCGGCCCGCTTCACGTGAGGATACCGCTGGATCACCAGGCGCTCCAGGCGGCCGGCATCGGCCCTCATGACGTACATCTGAAGGTACAGACGGCCGGAGGGGAGATCTTCGATCTGGGTTCCAACTTCGGTGGCAACTGGCAGATCACGCCCTATGATCTGGGCGACCTGGGCGTCGGGGGAGTTATGGTCAACGGCAACGGTATAGACATCCAGGTTGGAGATATTCAAACCCAGCCGGACCCCGGCTGGTTGGACCCCGAGTCCGGTCCGACGCCGCCCGAACCATCGGGCTTTACGGCGGACTATGCGGACTACAACCTGTTTCATTTCGCGATGGACGATCAGCAAGGAGCAGGTGGAGACGCGGGTTGGGATCTCGAAGATTCGAGCGGTCATGCAAATCACGGCCGTCTCTCGGACGACGGCAACTGCCAACTGGGCCAGAGCGGATATTTCGGAGCGGCGCTTGGCTTCGACCATTGCGATGCCACGGTCGACATCGGTTACGCGCCGAGGGCTTTCGCCTTCGAGGCGTGGGTGAAGTTCGAATCCGCAACTAGTGGTGTTCCCCAGGTACTGGCGATCCAAGATGGAAACTTCAAGATTCAGGCGACAAGGCAGACGATAGAAAGGCCCGGCAACAATATAATGGCAATTGTGTTGGAGATAATACTATATGACGATGCCATCGGAGACTGGAAACCGACCTCAGTTGCCTCCACGAAAGAAGATCTGAAAAATAATCTTGACGAAGGTAAATTAGAAGCAATGGCCATCCAGCCAGGCCAATGGCGACACCTGGTGTTCGTCTATGACGGGCACTTCAAGGGCCGTATCTATATAAATGGGTACGTCAACTCTGAAAATATAGACTGGTTCGATGGGCCGAGCTACATGAACACCTTCGTCGACACCAGTTCCGGGCCGGGCTGGCCGCGAAGCATTCCGTCCCAGGTCGGTCCGTTCATGCTGGGCGGCACATTGAACGTAGAGGGCGGCAGAACGCTCGAGTTTTCGGGTTTGATGGACGAGGTTCGTTTCTCGGACATCACCAGATACCGTGTCAACGATGCGCCCGGCTGCCCGCCGCGTTGCCGGCCGGGAGAAAATGGAGCAGGTGGCAGCAATGGAAGTACTGTATTGGATGTGGATCGGTACCCGTGGACCAATTGGATTCACTGGAGACAATATCATAAGTACAGAATGCCGTACATTCAGAATGTGACTGATCATTCCGTTGAAATCTTATGGCGTAAAAACCAATGTTATCTGCTCGATGACTTCATACATTGCCCTGCTCTCAGTGAATTCATGAATATCTATTGGGCGGAGGCCGGCAGACCTCTTGAACAGCAAGAACCAATGCCCGTATTACCCTCAATGATCCCCTCATTTTTCAGACCCATTCGAAAACTCTCTTAAAGACGCTATGCTGCTGAAGCATATAATTAAACTCTCTCATCAAGGGCCGAAGCCGCTCCTCGGGCATATTCGGAATGTGATTGTACCACATG
>DATKYQ010000095.1:0-14640 GCA_035528415.1 Myxococcota bacterium
ATGGTGCCTGGTATTGTTTCTGGAAAAACTGCCGGCCGATCCCCTCAAGTTCCTACCACAGGCGAAACCTGATGGAACTTTCCAGGTGACCTGACCCAGAAGCCTGAGCGTACAATTTTTCCCGTTTCGTGAGCTGGCCCCAGGGTGTAGTTGTCCAGGGGCAATGGGGCCTGGGATCCACCTGTGCATCGACAATATTGAGTAGCTGCGTCATGGGACGATCCTCTGAACGAGTTCATCCACACCAGCCATACATCAGTTGACGTTCAAGCCGATGGACTGCATTCGCGAGCCGACTCGGGCCGACTAGCAAATGCAATACGCTAGTCACCACCGCTTTTCTCGCGCTCCACACCGAGTGAACCTCGGACTATGCCGCATTCCTCCACTCGTACCGATGGTGAATCCCGCCAACTCCCCGCTGTCCATATACCCGTTGCGTCCCCCTGCTATTTTCAGTTCTCAAGTCAGGGCAGTGTCCTGACCGGGCGGAAGCCGCTATTCTCGTCGCGGTTGTCCGGGTGGCTGGCTCCGTGGTAGGCGGAGCGGGCGAAGAAGGCGCACATGTGGAAGCATCCGCCGCGCTGCACCCGCGGAGTTCCCGAGGGAGGCCCCCAGGGGTCTGTCGCGGGGCCCGGGGGGTAGTCGGCGTGGAAGTCGTGGCACCACTCCCACTGGTTGCCCAGCATGTCGTACAGCCCCCACGAATTGGGCTGCTTCTGCCCGACCGGGTGCATGGTCAGGTCGTCCTCGCCGCAGAACCAGGCGACGGGGTCCAGCGCCGGGTTGGGCCGTTCGCAGCAGAGGTGGTCCTCGTCGAAGGTCCCGTTGTACGTTGAAGTGGTCGTCCCGGCGCGGGCGGCGTACTCCCACTCGGCCTCGGTGGGCAGCCGGAAGCCGGGGCAGTCATACGGCGTGGCGTAGTTCGTGCTCGGCTCGCAGGTGGGCACGAACGGATAGTAGGGGCTGTCGTTGCAGGTGTAGCACTCGGGGTATCCCTCGGCCGCGGAGAGCGCGTTGCAGTAGGCGGCTGCCTCGTGCCAGTTGACCGTGCTCACCGGGCATTCCCGGTCGCACAGATAGAACTGGAGGTAGTCGACCGGATCGTATCCCATCAGATCCACGAACTCGCCTATGGTCACCTCGGTCGACAGCATGGCGAAGTGGTGGGTCAGGGTGACCTCGTGCTGTACTTCGCCCGGTTCGCGCCCGGGCTCGTCCGCCGGCGAGCCCATGACGAGGGCCCCGGCCAGGATCACCGCCCACGTCTTCGGCGCGAATGGCACGCACCTTCCGGAGAGGTTGCAGGTTTCTCCCTCGCCGCACCAGCCGGATCCACATACGCCCCCCTGCCCGTCCGGGCCGCAGCCGGGAGAGGCAGCGAAAAGCACGAGGACCGCGAGAAGCTTGCGCATACTTTCCTCCCGAGTTTATTGACAGTCGGTCCTGAGGTATACTCCCCGGTCCTCGAGGAGCTGGATATTTCCGGCCTGCCCGGTGCAGTCGATGGGATTGGTGCTGATGTGCACGATGTCATCCATTCCGATGCCCGGGTTGTCAACCAGGGGGGTAAGATCCCGAACGTAGTTACGATCCAGGGTCAGACGGTAAAGCCCCGTGCAGGTTGACAGCGGGCTGAGGTCCTCGACCTGGTTGGACTCCAGGTCGAGCTCTTCTAGCTGGTCGAGGCCCGAGAGAGGGCTGAGGTCCGCACAGCTGTTGCCGAACAGGTCCACCTCCTTGAGATTGGCCAGGCCCGACAGGGGAGTGAGATCGGTGATGAGGTTATTGCGGATCTCAAGGATCTCCAATGCAACCAGTCCGGCCAGCGGGCCAATGTCGCCGATGCGGTGATTGGTCCCTAGATCCAGATGAGTCAAAGCGGTAAGCCCTGCCAGCGGGCTGATGTTGCTCACGTTGTGCTGCCTGATAATGAGCGTCTGGAGCAAGGTGCATCCGGAGATGGGGCTCAAGTCTGAGACTCGGGTGTAGTCTTCGTCAACATGTGCGAGCATTTCCAGTGTTGTAAGTTTAATCATGCCGGAAAGCGGCTGGATGTTTCCGATCTTGGTGAAGGTGAGATTGAGGGTTTCCAGGTTGGTCAGGTTGGACAGGGGACTGAAGTCGCGCAACTCGTCGCAAGACCTCAGGTTCAGCGAGACAAGGCCGGACAGGTCGGAGAGCGGGCTGATGTCCATCATGAAGGTGTTGGCCAGGTTGAGATTCTTCAATCCCTGCAGGTCGGAGAGGGGTCGGATGTCTCTCAGGTCCTGGTTGCCCGCCAGGTCGAGCTCAGCAAGCCCCGTCAGAGAGGACAGCGGTTCCACATCGGTCAGTTCGTTGCAGCACAGGTTCAGTATGACCAGTGAAGTCAGGTTCGCGAGCGGGCCGATATCAATGAGTCCGTTTCCCGAGAGATCCAGATCAGTCAAATAGGCGAAGCTGGAAAGGGAAGAGACGTCGTCGATCCAGTTGGTGGAAAGATCTAGGGCGATCAGGGATTTCAAACCAGCCAGCGGTTGCAGATCCTGTATCCGTTGACATTTAAGCTCAACCTCGCTCAGTGAGGTCAGGCATTGAATGCCGGCGATGTCGTAGATATACCACGAGTCCGGGATGTCGGCCCGGCAGCCTGGACCCTCGATTTTACTGATGTCCTTGACGTCCTCGTACGGGATAGGTCCGTCGGGCTTCGAGATCATGCCCCGGATGAGTGACTCCATCCTGGGATCGGGAAAATGGATGGAATCGAGGCACTCGACGGGCACGCAGCCGCCATCTCGGCATACGGAGTTGCCCAGGCAGTCCGAGTCACTCTCGCACGCGCCGCTGCATGGCCCACCCAGGCAGGTGCAATGTCCTTCAATACAGATGAAGCCTTCGAGCACCTTGCACGGGAAAGCACACCGGCCGCAGTGCTCGTTGTCGCGCGAAGTATCGGCGCAGTCTTCACCGCAAGTGGTCAGACCGACGCCCTCGCAGTTGCCGGTAAAGCAGACTCCGTCGGCGCAGTTCTCGCCGGATGAGCAGGCCAGGTTGCAGCCCCCGCAGTGGTCAGGGTCTGTCAGGGTGTCTGTGCACTCGCCGCCGCAGTCGTTCAGGCTCAGTGTTTCGCAGTCAATACCGCAGATGCAGTCACTATAGCTGCTCCCATCCGCAATACACGCCTGGACGCCGGATCCGCCGCCAGGGCAGGCACATTCCGCCAGGGTATCGGGCTCGCAGGTCAGTCCCGAACTGCTCTGGGAGCACGAGACCGCCAGCACGGCCAGGACTGCACTTAGGGAAAGTGTTTTCATGGCTATCCTCTCCGTCAGCGCTGGTAGCGGAGAATGGTGCCGCCCCAGCCGACCACCCAGACGTCGTCCGCCGAACTGCCCCACACATCGTAGAGTTGGTCGCCGTTTCCGCTCTGCACCTGCGACCACAGCACGCCGTTGAAATGCAGGATGGTGCCGCCCCAGCCGACGGCCCAGACGTCGTCGGGAGCGGCGCCCCAGATCGCCTCCAGGATCGGGGTGACACCGCTCCTGTGGCTGGACCAGGTATTGCCGTCCCAGTGGAGCAGGGAACCGTGGGCGCCTACGGCCCAAACGTCGTCTGCGGCGAATCCCCAAACACCGTTGAGTGTCCAGTTGCTCTGCATCACGCTAGTCCAAGCGCTTCCGTCCCAGTGGTTGATCGTATCGACCCCCCCGACGGCCCATACGTCGTCGGGCGCCAGGCCCCATATTCCCTCCAGCCTCCAGTTGTTGGAACTCGGGGCCTCCGACCAGATGTCGCCATCCCAGTTGTAGATCCTTCCGTTGCTTTCCACGATCCAGACGTCGTCGGGTACGGCACCCCAGACGTCCATGAAGCTGCGAATGATATCGAACGTAAAGTCAGACCATCCCTGTCCGTCCCAGTGAATGATCGTACCGTACAGACCTACAGCCCAGATATCGTCGGCTGCCAGACCCCACATCCCATAGAGCGGACCGAACCCGTTCTGGAACGGCGCCCACTCACCGGTTGCGGGATCGAACCGGTACACGGTGCCATTCTCCCCCGATTGCTGCCCGACGGCCCAGATGTTGTTTGGTGAAGACCCCCATATGTCTTTTATCACATGGCAATCGGGGTCCCCGCTCCAGACTGGCGTCCAAGCGGGCGTCGTGCCGCATGTGCCATCGACGCAGAATTCGTCGATTCCCGCGCACTGGACGAGGCAGCCCCCGCAATGTTCAGGGTCGTATTGCGTGTCAATGCATACCTGATAGGAGTCCACCGTGCAGATGGTCATGCCCAGGTCTTCGCAACTCTCCGGGCGGCACCGGCCGGCGATGCAGTTCTCCCCACCGGCGCACGCATTGGCGCAGCTCCCACAATTTCCCGTGTCCCAGTACACGTCCACGCAGCTCCCCCCGCAGTCGGCAAGCTCTTCCGGGCAGGCACATTCGCCGCCCTGGCAGGTGAACCCACCGGCTGTGTCGCATGCATTGTTGCACTGTCCGCAGTGGTCCTCGTCGTAAAATGTGTCGACGCACCTATCGTCGCACAGAGTGAGCCCCATGTTCTCGCACGGGTCGTATGGGTCTAGTTCGCAACTGACCGCATTGCAAATCTCGTTGCTGCCGCAGGCGTTGAAGCACGCCCCGCAGTTGCTGCGGTCCCATCGGGTGTCAACGCACTCGCCGCCGCAGTCGACAAGCCCCAGCGTCTCGCAGAAGTCGCTCCGGCAGCCGCCGTCGAAGCAGAAATCGCCATCACTGCAGGCGATGTCGCAGCCACCACAGTGGTAGCGGTTCTCGCTTGTGTCCACACATACGCCGCCGCAGTCGTCGAGACCTTCCTGGCATTCGCAGGAACCCTCCCGACAGGTGAAGCGGTTGACGACGTCGCAGACGTTGCCGCATCCGCCGCAGTGCTCGTTGTCCCGCGTCGTGTCGACGCACGCCCCGCCGCAGTCGGAAAGCCCCAGCGCACCGCAGCCCCCTGCGGTGCATACTCCTTCCACACACCGACTGCCCCCCGCGCACGAATTGTCGCATTCTCCGCAGTGCTCCGGATTCGAGTCCGTGTCTACGCAAACCCCGCCACACTCGGCCATCCCACCGCCGGCGCAATCGCCGCAACGACATTCGCCGAAGCCGCTTCCGTCCTGTCGGCAGGTCATGACCCCGGTTCCGCCCCCCGGGCAATCGCACTCGAGTTGTCTCCCAGGTGCGCACTCGCTATTTGAATGGCCACAGGCTGATAAAATCAGGAACGCAACCAACGGGCCCGCTATCTGAAACCAACGGATGAAAGCATGCATACCTGCCCCCGCCCAAATCGGGATGGTGAATCCATACTACGAAATTATAGTTTAGACCTGGAAATCTGACAACTAGCATCTTTAATGACTGAGACAATGTCCATGATGATTTTTCGTCTGCGCTATTTTCATCGAGCCCAGCAGAGCCAGCGCCTGGGCAAAACCGGGATCGAGTTCGACGGCCTTCTCCAGCTCCTTTATGGCCTCAGCCCGATGAGCGTGTTCGGACAGCTCGCGTCCTTTCCGGTAGGCGTCGATGGCCTCATCGGATCTGGATGTGACCGGTATTTCCTTCGGTGTGGATACTTGCGACGCTGTTTCGTCGGCTTTTGTTATGTGCTCGTCTCGCTTGGTGCAACCGAACATCATCAGTACGATCAGGAGTCCCATCAACTGTTTCATTTCTTCCTCCCCTCAGATACAAACCTGTCCTTGTGCTGGCATCTTCGATGCACAACGATGGTAGCCCGCCTAAAAACCACTCTGTACATGTCTGTTCCGGACGGCGTAGAGCATCCTACCTCGTCTTGAAAACATCAGGAGGTTTCTATGGAACGCCAAGGGAATCGGGGATTCCGGACATCCTGTCAAAATGCACCACGACTGCGGATTCTGCTCTACCCAAATCAATCTGGGAGTATTCGCCGTCAAGCGGCCTTGCGATGGTAATACCGAAGCAAGCCACCCAATCTCTCACGATAGAGAACTTCACCATCGTCGCTCTGGTTACTATCGGGTCGATCGCCTGACAACAAAACGTTGTCCAAACCCTGGTGGTTTCTTTCGGTGTGATAATGACGCACGTACTGCGAAACCGCGTTCCTGAGTTGCTTCTTGGAAAAGAAGATCAAGCGGTCGAGACACTCCGACTTGATGGAAAGTACGAATCGTTCAGCGTAGGCATTGGACTCTGCTGTCAAATACATCTTGGGAGAATAGCAGCAGGTGATCTTTGCTCAAAGAATTCCAGCTTGCTGGGACCCTCAAGGTGCTGGATCTCCGTTTTGTAAAATCACCAGGAATCCGCGACGCTGCGGTTGATCTATTTATTGGGCAGCACGCCGTCTCTGTCAGCCGGTTCTTCAAGGAGTCTAATCTCACCAGCCGCCTGGCAGAGCTGTCTGGATCCGCAGAGACATAATAAGATGAGTTCCTCTGTTCACTCTCTAACTCGCCAAGTCGACAGTGCCCCCGGTATTGGCCACTACTTCGACAAAGACTACTAGGTTCTTGCCCGACGTTCCGAACCTTGCGGACGGGGCAAGAATCGCCTCGAAGCCACTGGCACGGGCTTTTTCGGCGAGTTGCTGAGGCAGTCGATAGCCCATGGGCTTGGGTTGTACCAGGTCCGTCGGCATGATGCCCAGCCGACCAAGGATTTTAGGATCAGTCAAGTCCAGAACTTGAGACAGTTCGACATTGAATGTGGCGGTGTACCATGCAGAGTCTTTGATTGGTACGGTCTTGAAGGCTTGGGTCGATTCATCCATGCTCAAGGAAGGATAATCGGACAAGTAAAGCACAGAGTCTTTGTCGGTTGTGTGATAACGGCCCTCCACTATCGATGAACCTTTTGTGCTGCTGACCTGTCTGCGCCGTTTATATTTTACGGTCCGGTACCATCGACCGTTGATGGTTGTGGGACTTGTCTTTTGTAATGCGCCGTCGAAACTAGCGTTGCTCACCCTGGGATTCCCCATTCGGCTCTATCGAGTTCCTGTTCGAGCACATGTCGACTGTACTCTGACTGTACAAGGTCCATCGGCGGCTTGTTCAGAAACACTGGATTTGGTGTGGTCAGCCAGTCTGTAATGTGTTCTCTGTCCATCGACTCTTCGAGTCTTCTGCTTATTGTCAGCAGATAGTCGAGCTTTTTACGTTTCTCAGAATCCGGCTGCACGTCTCCATTTTCCCATCGTGTCACCGACCGGAGCGACACGCCGATGAGTCGGGCGAACGCCTCCTGAGTGATTTTGAGGAATTGCCGTAACGCCATGGGCTTCGACTGGTGTTCGCGTACTCGTCTGCTTTCTAATCTTCTTGTAGCCTCCATTGACTTCGCCATTGTTCACCTCCAAATCAATTATGCCACATGACATGACACGTGTCAAGCTCCAGGTGGTTCTTTGAATCGCACTCTTGAGGCCGTGGGCTCGGCGCCGGCCCAGCTATGTTCTCGGTACCGCCGATCTTGGTGACTTAGGTGTTCCCTGACTCGGCGGCATCAGCCCCGTCCCGGCTAGACTGGAGGGAACAAGATGTACGTAAAGCCGTGTTGCCACCAAGGGCAACACGGCTTTTTTTCAGCAATTAGGTAGGGGGTGCGGTTACAGACCGGTCATTACCTGCTATAGGCCTGCTATGGCCTTTCGGATTTGGGGGCTGATCCTCCAACAGCGACAATCTTGAGCGTCGGTTTTCCGTCTTTAGATTCGATAGAAGCCGAAACGACCCCTTCTACCTTTTCGTCGGAAACAGGATCTCCTCTCCTTGCGGCGAGGCGTTTGGCCTTGTCCTCTTTCTTTTGTTTCTTGGTGATCTCTTTCTGCCGCTTCTTGAATGTCTGCCTGCTCGACTTTGCCATCTAAACACCAGCCTTCCTTATACCCCCAGCCAGCCGCACGGATTGCGGTATTCCGGCCGAGAACTCCATGCAGCCCGGCGAAGACTACCAGTCTCGCCTGCCGCCACCGCCACCGCCACCGCCACCGCCACCGCCACCCCTGTTCCTGGAGCCTCTTCCGCCACCGCCACCGCCGCCGCCGCCGCCGCCGCCCTTGTTTTTCGGTCTGGCTTCGTTCACCGATAGCGAGCGCCCATCCACCTCGAGGTCGTTGGTAGCCTCGATGGCCTTGCGTGCCTCGGTTCCGTCCGACATTTCGACGAATCCGAATCCACGCGATCGGCCCGTGTCGCGGTCTGTGACGACCGTTGCCGAGTCCACCTCACCGTGTTGCTTGAATAGTTCCAGGAGCGCGTCACTGTCCATGCTGAAAGGGAGATTGCCGACATAGATTTTCATGCTGGACCTTTCCTTACCCGAGGCATTTTAGTTAAGAACCACTCCCGATGCCTGGGCGAATCTGGTCTGGTCCTGTATGAATTCCCAGTATATCCGGGATCAAACCAGAGCAGTGTCCGTCTTTTTAATATTAAAGTAAAGGAAATACTGACGGCAGCATTTAGAGATGTTTGTTGTTGGAATCTAGAATCTTCGGTTTTTGCAGCGTGGGCAGAGCCTGTTCTGGAAGCCGACCGATAAAAAACGCTCGCCGCAGCCGAGGCAGTTTCTCAAGGCCACGTCGGTGGCGCCTATGGAGCACCACTTGACGAATTGATCGGAAAGGCCCAAGTGCCTTGCGCGATCCAGGATTGCGTTCCTGGTGAATCCCTTGCACTTTAGCCTTTTGATCATCTCTCGCCTGTCGGCCAGAAAACCCTTGATGATGCTGTCGTCGACCGAGGCGGTGAACATCGGAGCCTCAACCATTTTCGCGCTTTCCGTCTTCACCTTCACCAGCCCTTCCTCGAGGCGGCTGAAACACCAGAACCAAACTCTCTGCCTCAAGGAACGCGGCTGGCCCTGGGGAAGCATCCCGGAGATACCGGGGGCGAACTTGGAGAGTATGGTTCATTTCGAGCTAAAAGTACAGGAATAGTTAAATGGAACACTGTTTGGCGTTGAAACCTCCCGAGAAGACTGCTAATTTTGCGCCATGAACGACGCTCCCCGTTCTCCCTCCAAGCCCCTATTGCGCATGTTCGATAAGGTGCCCCGGCGCTACGACATGATCAACCGCCTGTTTACGCTGGGACTCGACCAGCGCTGGCGAAGGCTGGCCGCCTGGGCCTGCCTGGAGGGCAAGCCCTCCCGGGTGCTTGATCTGGGCTGCGGCACCGGCGATCTGGCCATCCAATTGGCCCGCCGGGCCCCGGCCGGGACCGAGATCATCGGCGCCGATTTCTCAAAGCCCATGCTCGAAGTCGCCCGGGCCAAGGCCGTCCGGGCCGATCTTGCCGACAGGCTTGGCTTCGTCTGGGCCGACGCCGGCCGGCTGCCCTGGCCGGACGGCCATTTCGACGCCATCGGCATCTCGTTCGCTTTCCGTAACCTGACCTTTAGAAATTCCGGGCGCGACGCCTACCTGGCCGAGATGCGGCGGGTTCTCGCATCGGGCGGCCGATTGGTGATCGTCGAATCCAGCCAGCCGCGGGCGCCCGTCATGCGGGCGCTGGTCCACTGGTACCAGCGCGCGATCGTGGAAAGGTTAGGCGGCTCGTTGTCTGGAGAGAAGGCCGCTTATAGATACCTGGCCGAGTCGGCCACAAGATTCTACACAGACCAAGAGGTAGGTGAGTTACTCGAGAGCGCGGGGTTTGCAAGAGTTGCCCACACCCCGCTGCTCGCAGGTGCCGCCGCTTTGCACCTGGCCCATCGAGACTAACTGACTGCGCTTTCGTGATTGCCCGTAAGCATGCGTAAGTGTTACAATGCAAGCATCGTCAAGCATGGGGGCATGTGTTGCGCGGAGGTTATTGTGTTCGGGACTATCTCGACGAGGCGAATATCCCTGCTGTCTTGCATTCTGTGCGTGTTGATCCTGAGCGCTTGCGGCGGGTCGGAGACGACCCACCGGCTGGGTTCGATGCTCAGGCGAATGGCGGCGGCTCGGGTTGTTGCCGCCGACATCGATCAACTCAGCCACGGTGGCTTCTTCAAGGTGTTCAACAAAGACGGGCGGGTGTTCGTCGCGGTGATCGGCGAAGTGTTGCCCAAGGCCGACCCGCTCTTGAAATCCCTGGGAGTCGAGAACATCCGGCGCCACGGCCCGGTGATCACGGCCGAGGTTCCGATCGACGTGTTGTCGAGTTTGGCCGAGATCAAGGAAATCCGCGTCATGCGCGCGGCCCACAAGCTGAGACCGACCCTGGACGTCAGCGTGCCGACCTTGCCCTCGAATTCGGTCGGTCTCGAGTTGGCCAGGACCATCGAGGACGTCAGCGGCTACAACACTTTCCCACCTCCCTGGACGAGCGGCTCCGGGCAGGGCGTGGTCTGGGGCCTGGTGGACACGGGCATCGATCCGAACCACGATGATTTCAAGAACCCCGACGACACCACGCGCATCAAGTATCTTTGGGATCAGGACACGAGCACCTACTGGACGGCGGCCCAGATCGACGCCGGAAGCTGTACCTTCCATGACACCGAATATCACGGCACGCACGTCAGCGGCATAGGCGCAGGCAATGGCCGGGCCACCGGCAACGGACAGCACGAATATCGCTACGTGGGAGTCGCGCCGGAAGCCGATATAGTGGCCGTGTCCACCACCTTTTACGACGATGCCATCCTCAACGGCGTTGCCTATGTCTTTGAGAAGGCAGCAGAGCTCGGCCAACCGGCCGTGGTCAACCTGAGCCTGGGCGGGCACTCCGGCCCGCACGACGGCACCGACCCGCTCGAGACCGGCATCGACGCCATGAGCGGCCCTGGCCAAATAGTGGTGGTTTCCGCCGGCAACGAGGGCGCCGACCTGATTCACAACCAGGGGACCTGGTCAATCTCGGACGTGAACTTCACTTTCAACGTGGCCACGGCGGCCGGCAACGGCTACTACCTTGATTTCGACATCTGGCACAACGGGCTGGACAGCTACCAGGTGAAGATCGCCAATGGAAACAAGAGCGCCACCTGGAACGTGGGTGAGTCATCGCAGAAACTGATAGGTATCCCCAAAAATAATTGCGGCGCTTTTACTGTCTGGAACCCGGCGGCCGGAGAGACCGAGTACAACGGTGACAAGGAAATCGTCATTGAGTCGCAGAGCGTGCTCTGCACAGGCTCCTGGACGATCTCTTTCATAGGCGACAGCGTAAGCCCCAGCGACCCGAACCGCATCGACGGCTGGATTTTCCTTGACGACCGGGGCTACTATCTCGGGTATCCGTGCACCTTCACCAACGGTGACAACGACTACAGCGTTGGAACGCCCGGTACCGCCAAGTCGGTGGTCAGTGTTGCCGCCTACACTTCCAAGGACTTCTGGACCGACATCAACGGCACCGACTGGACCTACGGCTACACCCTGGCAGACATCTGTCCTTTCTCGAGTCTCGGCCCGACCCGCGACGGGCGGCTCAAGCCGGACATCACCGCACCCGGCTCGGCCATCGCCTCGGCTCTCTCGGCCGACTACACACCCGACGTCAGGCGCAAGATGCCGGACGGTGTTCACTGGGTTATCGACGGCACCAGCATGTCTGCGCCGCACATCACAGGGCTTGCGGCCCTGCTGCTCGAGAAGCACCCGGGATACACTCCGGACGCGGTCAAGTCGATCTTGAGCTACCGCGCTAACCGGGACTCTTTCGTGGGCACGGCTCCGGGCTATAGCTGGGGTTACGGCAAGGCCCAGGCCACAGACGCGTTGGCCCAGGCCGTCTCCGACCGGCCGCGCTGCGACTCGGCCGAGCTGCAGCCGGCCTCGATCGCCGCGCCGGGCGACACGCTGGTGGCGCTCGGATCGGGCTTCACACCCCAGGGCAGCGCCCCCGAGCGCTACCTCTACCAGTGGCAGAAATTCAACGACAGCTACTGGGAAAATATCGCAGGCGCGCACTACAAGCGCCTGGAGCCGCAGCTATTCTCCTCGGGCAATCAGATCCGGGCGGTGGTCACGCCCTACCAGCAGATCGACGGGGGGCTGGGTTACACCGGCCTGCTACTCGGGGCCTCGCAAACTTCGGTCCAGACGATTGGCTCGTCGACTTCGCTCGCTTCTCATACAGGCTCTGTAAGCTGGTGCATGGTGAGCTTCCCGACGGCCAACCATTCGGCGGGCGTAAGCAGCTTCAGCGAGCCTTTCTACCAGTGGGACGAGGCCGGCCAGCAGTACCAGGAGGCTACGGCCATCGAGCACGGGCGGGGCTACTGGATCGAGGTCCAGACGGGCGAGGGGGCGATCGACTCGGGCGGCGATCCCTACAGCGGCGGCGACTTCACGACGGCGCAACTTACGTTTACATCGTCGGGCTCGTCTCCCGGCCGGCACCTGATCGGCAACCCCTTCAACAAACCCGTCTACTGGCAAAACATATTGGTGTCCACGCAGCCGGACAGCGGCTTCGTGCCCGTCACCTCGGCGACCAATCTTGTCTACAACGTCTTCTTTGCCGAGTACGACAACACGGCCTTTGCCTATCACTACTACGATCCGGCCGACTTCGAGGAACGCGACGGCAAAATTTTCCCCTGGGAGGGATTCTGGGTGAAGATCAAGCAGCCGGTCTACATCCGCATTCCCTCAACCCAGCCGCAGCCCGCGTCCTTGGCGACGGTGGTTCCTTACCCGCTTTACCCGCGCGCCGCCGAAAGCAAGCCGACAAAGACCCCGGTCGCGAGCATCAGTTTCACACCAAACTCTCGGCCGACAGCCACTCGGGCCTGGCGCGTCAAGCTCTCGGCCTTCTCGGGGCAGCTGCGCGACGACTACAACTACATCGGTATCGACTCCGGCGGCAGCGACGGTTACGACCGGCTGGACATCCCGGACGCCGGAAACATGAGTTCGCAACATCACGTCAGTTTGTACGCGCCGCATGCCGACTGGAGACGTGAGGCGGGCAATTACTGTGTTGATATTCTGGCGGGCGCGGCCCCGTTCGATTTCCACAGGAAAATACCGATTGCCGCTGTGCCTGTGCGCGAGTGGCGCTTGGCGCTCGAGGCCCGGGGAACCGATCAACCGGTGACGCTGATCTGGCGCTCGCTTCCCAAAGGCTGGAAGCTCAGGCTGCATGACGTCGCGGCGAATGTCCGGCGGGGGATGATCCAGGGCGGCAGCTATAGCTACCTGCCGGCCACGGATGATGAGAAACGCGCCTTTGTCATCAGCGCCAGGCGGGTTCCAAAATAACTTCGCGGGAAAATCTCAACAACCCAGCAGATCGCGCACGCGCTTTAGTGCATCGTCCGCATGGCCGTAGTCGAGACTGTAGGCTGGAACCTTCTCGACTAACTTGGCAATCAACTCGAATCCGCGCGGCATATGGTCGGGCAGGTTCTGCGCCTGGCGAGCTAGAAGCACGGCGGCGAGGCTTCCCGGCAACGGGCGCAGCCTGGTTCGTTTTCCGGGCTTGTAACTTGGAAAGACGACACAAGACGGCTCGACCGGCACCCGGGCTACCTGCGAAGCCGGCGGCAAGGCGTAGCGCGCGGGATACTCGCTCGATGCGCCATCGTAAGAGGCGAGCCGAAACTCGCCCCGGGCAGGCAGCGCAGACGCGTCCTTGATGTGCAGCGCACGCGGCAGCGGAACGAGCTTGCCGTTCTCGAACGAGAGCGCCGTCGTATCGTCCGACAGATACGAAAAACCGTCTTGAACCAGGCGGGCTGTCAAGGTTGTCTTTCCGCAACCCTTCTCTCCGGAAAGCACCACACCGCTATTGCGGCCGGCTACGGCCCCGGCGTGCAGAAGCAGATGCCGGCTTTCCCTGTGGATCAACTCTTCGAAGATGCGGTACTCCAGCCAGGCCGTGAAATAGGCCCGGCAGTCCGTATCGATCAAGACTTGGCCTTCTTCGAACAACGTATACGATCCGCTCCGTTCACGAACCTCGAAGTCCGCATTGCCCCCCAAGCGGGTCAGTTCGACCGGGAAGAAACGAAAGAGATCCCTCAACGTCCCGAGCACGCGCCTCGAACGACAGGCGACAGTCAGCTCGACCGACAAGATGCCAATGTGCATGACCGCGGCGCCTGCAGCCTTGCCGGGATTCATCTGCGTTTGATTTCCGTCCCGTCGCGGGTGACCCGCGCGCTGCGCGGGGGATCGGGTGGAGAACCACGGGTGCCCTGGGCCGCTGCGCTCAGGTTTAGCGAGTAGGTCACGATCACCGGTGCGATGTAAGAGATCTTTTTCAGGAATCCGCGTCGATCTTGAACGCTTCCAGCCTCGGGCTTGCGGGACTCGAGGTGCTTTTTCAACATTGTTCCTTTCGCCACCACCCGGCCGTAAGACTATCATCAATAGCGGCCATTTCCAATACTAATGGCGATTGATGTGATAGCCCAGGGATTATGTCCTACGCAACTGCCCTGCGAAAATGTCCTATATGGGACGACTAGCTATGACCGACAGGGAGCTACAAAGACTACATGTTCTTACAGTCGTTCTTGAGGGGCAGCTGCCCCTCAAGAACGCGGCCGTCATGCTCGGGGTGTGTTATCGGCAGGCCCTCCGGCTTAAAGCATCTCTGGCCTCTCATGGTCCACCCGGACTGCTCCATGGCAACCTGGGCCTGTCGCCCCCCAACCGTATCGATTCCGCGACCAGGGC
>DATKYQ010000096.1:0-98522 GCA_035528415.1 Myxococcota bacterium
CCTATTGCCATGTATGGCAGTCGAGCCCCCTAGGGGGCTCCCTTTTCGTTCAAGAAAACCTCAAGCCACCTGTACTGCACCCTGGTTCTTCTCCGCGTCTTCCGCCAACATTACGCGGCTCTTGGAAGCCATCCACACACCAACAGAGGACGCGAAGGAACGGGGGCTGTCCACTTTCGGGCCTTGTTGAAAACTATTGGGACTTACTGCATGCCACCAAGCCGACGTGCCACCAAGCCGAGGTGCCACCCGATTCGCCTAAAGAACGGAAATGGAATGTTCTCACAAAATTTCATGCGGTTAGCGCTTAGGTAACTTGTTTTCCGGATCGGCTGGCACGTCGGCTTGGTCCGTCAGCAGAACTCCGGAGGCCAGAGCGATCTCTTCTTCGATTCTGTCCAGAAGCTCTCTTATCGTTTGCCAAGATCGCATCTTCTGGAGACCCCCCAGAAAAACATCAACGTACCTTGACCTTCAGAGTCACGGCTGTCTGGACCTTCACGGATGCGGAGGACAGCCTAACCATAGTTTTCGCTATTGGCAGGGCTTGGACAAAGGACTGAGGACTGACAGGGGCATCGCCTTCATCATACAACCGTGCAGAAAACGATGCCCGCTGGGATGGCGAGAAATCCAGGGACGGCAGATAATCGCAGACTTGTTGGTAGCCCAACTCCAAAAGCCAAATTTCTCCTTCGATTTCTTCCCTAGTTGATATCTTCTTGAGGTCGTACTTCCTGCAAAGAAGGGGGTATCTTGGGTTCTCTTGACTTCCCAGCGGACGAACTGCTTTCGCATCAGGGCTAGGTTTCAACTTCACAGTGACTTGTCTCGATCCGAAAATATTCTCTACCGCCGCGTTGACTGGCGTGTCCCAAGCAATATACACCTCAAGTCTTGGCTCTACCGCTTCTTCCAGCCAAGACTTCGGAATTGGAAGCCGTACTCGAACGATTTCTTTAGAGTTTTCAATAATCCCCTGCCAAATGAAAACAGCCTCGTTGGCAACCGGTTGATCGATCTTGCTCGCGTCTGCCCGACCCCGGCCCAACGTGACTTTCGCCAAGTCAGAATATTGCGGCGGCAATGCACTAGGCCGAATTGCTGTGGCAGCGAGAAAGCTCTTTGCCGTTGCAGCGAATGGTTTTGAACCTTTCTCACAAAATTCCTGCAGTTTTGCTAGTGCAACAGCAACGTGTTGCGCGAGAACCGGGGCGGTAAAAGATGTGCCAGAATAGTCTTCCCAAAAACCGTCCGATCTACATCCGAACACGCCTAGACCAGGTGCTCCGTGGTATTTCGCGTTTACACTACCCCCATTTTCAGAAAAGTCTGGAGACTGGCTGTCTACCAATCCCGGCCCGACCTTGCAGAAAGGGCTTGGAGCACCGGAATGCCCAGGTAGTGATCCGGTCCCAGGCCACGCCGCAAATGAGCCACAAGTAAGAGTGTTGAATCCAAGAGCCCAATGCCCCATCCTCCAGTCTGGGTCAAGGAAGTTCCTTGGATATGCCTCCGTGGGGACCTGACCAGGATTGGAATTTCCTGCCGCAACAACCACAGCGACATCCTTCGCAAAAACCAGGTTATCCAAGTCCTGCGCCAAGCGCAGTTTCTCTCTCCGTTCGACCGGGTCATAGGTATGAATCGGGTGGTGATCGCTAAATGACAGGTTGAAAACTCTCACATCTGGATAATTGTTGATGCAAGTTTCAACTGCATTGATGATGAACTTGTCATCTGTGTTCCTAGAATCGTCAGCAACAATAACATCAAGATATCGGCAAAATGGCTGGTAACCATCCTCAAGTCCTGCACGGAGATCCAGATCTCCAAAAACTACCCGCGATGCGACAAGCGAGCCGTGATCCCCAATCCATTGGCCTGTGCTCTCTGGATGAATCCAAGTGCCTCTACGATATCCTGCCAAATGCGGATGGCCTTCAGGGACGCCAAGATCAAGGATGCCGACAGTCGGCAACATGCTAGGATTCACCATGGTAGTCGGTTGAAAAGTCCGCGACTGGCCAGGTGACCTCGCTCGTTTCACTCTCTTCTTCTCCGCCTTCGTTTCTGGTGACGCTAGCGCAACCGATGATACGAGCGGCTGGTGAATTGACTGTACACTGTAAAGAGACTCCGCGATCTTACCTATCGTGCCCTGTAGCAATTTCGCTCGAAACCAAAACCTGCCAGAGAAATCCCTCCCCGATCCACTAAGTTGCTCCCCAACTCTACGCTTCAGCATCTCCAGAACAGCCCGTATTACCTCATCGCTTTCTGTTCTGGACAACAGTGGCTGAAGCTCAATTATTGCGTCTACTTCCTTGCCCTTTGAGAGTCCTTCCAACCAGGCTTCATCAACTCGCAGGGATTTCGGAATTACATTGAATTTCTTCAGGACAGCCCATCGAGACTGTTCGAGCTTTCCAAGTCCATCCAAATTGGAAGCAAGCCTTCGAATTCTATCGAAGCCATCAACCGAGACATGAACCACTGCGTCACCGTCTTCGGTAACGTCCAGCAGGTCAAAGCCAAGTCGCTGGAAAGCTCTAGAGTGCTCCTTGGAGTAGTCCACCGGTTCATTGAAGGTGCCGTCAGGTGCTTTCTTCTTGTTCGCAGATTCTTTCTTGAGGTTCCTAACCGGATTGGCCAGTAAGAAGTACCGACTATCTCGCAAAGGGTCTTGAGAATTCTCGATAGTTCGCTGGACAGACTCCAGTGACCTTGATATGACGCGCTTCCTCGTTGCCCAGTTTATCGGAGCCAGCTTGGGCACACGACCGCCACCAGGGGATTCACCCCTAGACAACTCATGATGCTCATTCAGGAAGAAGGTTCGGGCCTTCTTGTTTTCTCTGCCTTCACCCATCCTAGATCTATGCCTTGTTCAGAATGATGTCTCGCCGGTGGTTTTCCACCTCGCGATCAACATCAGCGTAGGTTTTTTTTGTGGCCAGATTCTTCAGCAACTTCTCCGTACGCATTACTTGACTTCGCTTGAGCAATTGGCCGGAATATTTCAGAATCTCCTTCTTCGTTGGGCTTGGGAATTGGATATTGAGATCAAACCTTCTCCATAAAGCTGGATCGAGAGATTCCTTCAAGTTGGTTGCCGCAATCACCAAACCCGCTGGGAGTGAATGATCGAGTTCCTGCAACATCGAGATGACAACGCGATCCAATTCACCAACATCCTCACGTCTTCCTCGTGAGCGACCCAGAGCATCAAACTCATCCAATAACAGAATGCAGCGATTGGATTTCGCAAATGCAAACAACTGGCGAAGGTTCGCCCCTGTTTGACCGAGATACGCCCCAACAACCGAACTCAATCTAGCGGTCAGTACCGGAAGCGAGAGTTCTCTACCCAAGGACCTCGCAGTGTATGTTTTGCCACAGCCGGGTGGTCCCCAGAACAGCATCGTCGAACGCCTTCGAATTCCATTTTGTTGGAGCTTCTTCTGGTGCTTCCATTCACTGATTACACTGAGAAGTGCCTTCTTGGCTTCGGGCCTGAGCATGACATCAGCAAGGAGTGGGCCTTCCTGCTCAGGAATCAGCAGCCCCAGCGGTGTTGACATCTGAGATTCAGGCCGGCCATGAACAGCTAATGAGTGCCCGTTTGGATTCAGGGAACCTCTCAGCGCCTGCGCTGCGGAGTGGTGCCCACGCTCATTTTCTTGCTTGGCGATCTTGCTTGCGACAGTCAGTGCAGTGTCCAAGTCACCTTTGGCGATTGCATGGAATAGGGCCGAAAGTGTGTCAATGCTTGCCATTTGCTTCCAATCTTGAGTACGAACACCACCTAAACTCAATAACCCAACCTGGTAGTTTCCCGGTTGGTGACCGTACAACCAAACGAATCTAGGTTCAAGACCTCCCTTGTAACATTACGTGAAAAAAGACCTAATCGACTCCAATACGTTTTGTCACACCCTGCTTGGAAGCTCTCCGAGTATGTCCTCGATCTGCTCCAGCGCCGACCTGAGATCATCCGCGATCTCCTCGGCGATCACCGGCGGAGCCGGCAAGTTGGCCGAATCCTCAAGGCTCTCGTCCCGGAGCCAGAAGATGTCCAGGCTGACCTTGTCACGATTCAGCAACTCATCAATGTTGAATGCCCGCCAGCGGCCTTCCGGTTTCTTTTCCGACCATGTCTGCTTGCGGTGCTGGCGGTCATCGGGCTTGTAGCACTCCACGAACTCGTCGAGCGTCTGCCTGGTGAGCCGGTTCTGCTTGAGGGTGAAATGTATATTGGTGCGGAAATCGAAGATCCACAGCTTCTTGGTCCAGGGCTTGTCGCTGGCAGGTCTGCGGTCGAAGAAGATCACGTTGGCCTTGACGCCCTGGGCGTAGAAGATGCCTGTTGGTAGACGCAGCAAGGTGTGGACATCGCACTCGTGGAGGAGCTTTCGCCGGACGGTCTCTCCGGCGCCGCCTTCGAAGAGCACGTTATCGGGAACCACCACGGCCGCCCGGCCGTTGATCTTGAGCAGGCTCTTCACGTGCTGTACGAAGTTGAGCTGCTTGTTCGAGGTCGTGGTCCAGAAATCCGGCCGGTTGTAGGTGATTGTCTGCTTGTCGGTTTCGCCCTCTTCGTTTACCACGGTGATAGACGACTTCTTGCCGAAGGGTGGATTGGTCAAGACCACCTCGAAGTGATCGCTGGGCTCGTTGCGAAGGGAGTCGTCGGTGACGATGGGCGGCTCGATCTCTCCGTCGTCCGGCCCGATGCCGTTCAGAAAGAGGTTCATGGCGCACAGCCGGGACACTCCGTCCACCAGTTCCACACCCCGGAGGGCTTCGTAGCGCAGGAACTTCTTCTTGGTCTTGTCCAACTTGTAGTTTTTTGCCAGGTAGTCGTAAGTAGCCAGGAGAAACCCGCCGGTACCGCACGCAGGATCGCAGATTCGTTCTTTGGGTGTGGGTTTGATGCAGTCCACGATGGCCTGGATGAGTGGACGGGGCGTGAAGTATTGGCCGGCGCCGGACTTGGTATCCTGGGCATTTTTCTCAAGCAAGCCCTCGTAGGCGTCTCCCTTCACGTCAGAGGACATGGACAGCCATTGTTCCTTGCCGATCAACTCCACAATGAGCTGGCGTAGCTTGGCCGGATCCTGAATCTTGTTCTGGGATTTTCGGAAGATCAGTCCCAGTAGACCGGGTCTCTTGCCCAACGTCTGAAGGGTGTTTTTATAGTGGGCTTCGAGCTTCTCGCCCTCCATCTGGGGCTTGGCCAGGTCGGCCCAGCGGTAGCCCTTGGGTATAGGCTGCTCCTGGTCAATGAGGGCAGCCCGTTCGTCGGCCATTTTCAGGAACAACAGGAAGGTCAACTGCTCAAGGTAGTCCTGATAGGACAGCCCATCGTCCCGGAGGACGTTGCAGTAAGACCAGAGCTTCTGGACAATTCGACCGCTGTCGTTCATGACTTCCTCATTCTCTTAGTTTTCAGGCAGTCCTTTGGGACCCAAATCCAACCTTCGGCCTTTTTGATTCCCTTTCGTGGTTGCTCAAGAGCGGTACGATTCTTCGAAAAGAACCATGCAATCAGTGCGCAGTAGAGGGCATCTACCTGGTCTTGACTCATGTCTTTCGGGACGTTCATGACCTTCTTGTACAACTCGGAAGCCTTATTGCTTTTCTTACAAGGTGCCGGATACGTCTCGAAAAGCTCCACGTCAGCCTTGCCTATGCTTCCTTTCCAGAACCCCGTATCGCTCGGAGATAGTCTCAGACGGTGAATCAGCAACATTGCTTTAGTGGATTGGCTTCCAATCATATCCTGGACGGCCGAGAGGGGTCTATGTCCATGATCGTAAAGAAACCGCTCCGTCTCTCGCAGGAGAAACGGGTTGGATTTCTTCATATCCCCAGGTAATAATACCTTTTCCCCAGAAAGCAATCGCATGAAGTCGTCTGGCCAACCAAGACACGCATCGATTGCAATCGTAAGCCTGATACTTGCAGAAGTCTCGAACTGGCAGAGTCTTAAAAGAGCAGCAAGCAGCTTCTCTCCATCTCCGCTATCGAAAGCAACCCGAACGTTCCCCCTGAACACGGAACCCTTTACGCTGGGTTTTCTACCTCTGTCTTCGCCTACCAAGCAAAGAGAATCACACGATTTAGAAGCACTCGAACAGTGCCATCCTCCAACATCCCAGCCAAGGTAGTATTGGCCCAAGTCGTTAGCAGTCCTTTGCACGAGACATCTTCCCTTTGCGGCCCTTCTTGCCTCTCGACGATTCCATGCCCGCAGAGTCACGCTCAGCCTCGATCCGATTGAGTAGCACCGAGGCAGGTTCGTCTTCTGAGCACTGCTCAACCAACTTGCCTTCAAAGGCTGCCTTGAGGATCGACTGCTTGAGAAAGGTGCACTTTCGTTCTGAGTGTCCCCGAATTCGCTCAACAGAATCTGCAACAGACCAGACTCGTTGGACCTCGAAGAACACTCTACGCTGTTCCAACAATGGGGGAACTGGTATTGGCATCGCTTTCAGGTCCCCGCCAGAGATCCCTGATTGTCCAGCCGTGGTCCTTACCCTCTTCTCAACATGGCTTCGCGAAACCCCACAGTTGCACGCAATTTCAATAAAACCAGGATCAACATTGCCAGTAACAATCTCTACCCGTATCAGCTTGTCCGGATGCACAATAGGCTGGTTCAGCTTCTTTACCAGCCCACATACACCAACCAAATGCGGATTGCCGTTGTACCGAGTAAAGAGAAGGTCGCCATTTGCAATTACGAACCCTTCATACGCAGCAATAGGTAGTGGAAGAAAACGGATGTCGGATGTATCTACCGACATCGGGCGAACCGCACTTATCCGTAGGATCGGGACACCGCTAGTTTCTCGTGGTGCCTTGGAGTACCCGTTACGGATCGTAGACGACAACTGTTCCAACGATGCCCAACACCACCCCTCCGGCAACTCCGGCAGATTCGTCGTGTCCGGGGCCTTGGGTTCCTTGTACTTCGCCTTCCACTGATGTTTTTTATCGCCCTCGAGTGCTGTTTGCTCGAGGGTTGTCGTCTTCGGAATCTTTCCTTTTGCTTTAAGTTTCTCAAGCTCGGCTTCCTCCCAGCGGCGGCGACGCTCCTTCAGGATGCGCTCAAGCAGCTTGGAAGCGGGCTCGTAGTCCCGGCCCTCCTTGCGGGCCAGTTCGGCCTCGGTGGGCACCAGCCGCCCTTCCACCGCCGCCTTCAGCACCGAAGCTCGGTAGCGTTTCAGGTTGGACTTGACACGCTTCAGCGCGGCGACGGCGGCGTCGAGTTTGGTGAGGTTGGATTCGATGGCTTCGATGATTCTTTTCTGTTCTGTATAGGGAGGAATCCATACAGGGTGTTTGCATAGCTGATCACCGTTGATCGCCTTGAAAGTGGTTCCCGTCGCTTGCTTTGCAAGTAAGGAACCTGTGTGGCGTAAATAGTACAGAAAGTACTTCGATGGCATGCCTGCCAATGGTCTTATCGCCGCCAGGCCACGACCAATACAACACCGGCGGTCAGCAAGGTTAGTTGGCCCAACAGGAGCCCTTACTGAAATCAACACATCACATGGCTCAGCAATCTTGTTTGGAGCACTGCACCACTTTACAGGTATTGGATGAAGATCTCCGAATTCAGCTTTTCCCTGAAAGAAGGGGAGCCCTTCACCTTCCAAGTTGTATGTACTCCCAGGAGGCGATTGCCCCTGTATGACTAACGCAACAGTTTCAAGATGGGCTTCAACCCATCCGGTGGGCAATGCCAATTGACTGCTCATGCCACCACCGCCTCATTCAGTTCCTGTATGATACCCTTCAACTCTCCGCCGAACACCTGTTCTGCTTTACCCATGCCCGCGCGTTCCGTAAAGATATCTGCATACCTCATGATCCGCGCAGCCCTTCCAGTCTCTTTCGGGTCTTGTCGAAATCGGTCGCAAGGAGCTTCTCATCGGGCAAGGTCGTTAGGTATTCGCGTACCAGCATCTTGTTGGGCAGGCCCTCCGTGGCGTAACGAACCACTGCCTTGCCTTTGGACGCGCAGAGAATAATACCGGCGGCTTCTTCGAAAGATTTGAGCGACACCGTCGCTCGAATCCTTTCAGGGGGGAATACGAGATAAAAATCCCTGAATCGCGCCAGGTTATGGCGCGAAAACCCGCGCCCAAATCTTTCTGTCAGGTCTTCGGACAACCGTTCGAGCAGTTTTTCTCCGTAGCCGGCCCGGGCCTCACCGTGCTGCTCGAACTCGACGATGCGCCGGCCGATCTCCCAGTATGTTGCCGTCATTACTGTATTGACGGTCCGGACCGCAGCACGTCGCGAGGCATCCAGTAGTTCTCTTATTCCACCGACAAAATCGCCATATTCCTCTCCGAAAAGAGACTTGATTTCGGTATTCCCGGTTTTTCTGCTCATGCCACCAACGCCTCATTCAATTCCTGGATGATACCCTTCAACTCTCCGCCGAAAACCTGCGCCGCCTTGCCCAGGCCTCCTTTTTCCACGAACGGCGTCAGGTCGAAGGCGTCCAGGTCGATCGCCAGGCTGGTGGCGATGTGGTCGCGGATCATGGCGAGCCACAGCTTCTGATCGTCGGTGAAGCTCCTGCCACGGGTCTTCTGCTGCGCCATCCAGTTATCGAACCTGGCCTTGACCTGCTCACCATAGGGCACAAGCTCCTCTTCCTGGTGGAGAGCATAGCGGATCAAGCTGACAATGTCGGTCAATAGCCGCTGGGCGTTCGCGCCCCTGACCTTGTCGGCGTGCAGCGTCTCGTAGGCCCGCCACAGGCGCTCCGGGGTCCACTGGCGCGGCGGGGCCTTGATGGCCTCGGCCAGGGCCTTGATGTCCTCGAAACGCAGCCGCTCGCGGTAGGGCACCGAAAAGAAGAACTGTAGCGCGTCTATCTCGTCCCTGTTCTCATTCAGGAACTTCTCGAAGGAATCCACAAGGGCCTTGGCCTTCTCCTTGGCCTCCTGTGAAAAACCGGTCTCCTCCTCGACGACTTCATCGATGCTCACGTTGTCGATGACCTGCTCACAAGCCTGCTTGGTCTCGATCAGCAGTTTGCGAAGCTCGGGTTTGGTGGCCAACGGCTCAAGCGACTCTTTGATCAGCTTCTCTGTGGCCTTGGCAACCTGCTCTTCGCTTGGCTCCTGGTCGTTATGGAGCTTGAACTCCTGCCTGGCCGCCGCTACCTGCCTGTCGGCGTTCAGCGATTCTATCATCCCGTGGACGAGCCCCTTGAGAGGCAAGCCGCCGGAGACTTCCTCGATCTTCTTGCTGACATCCGGGTCGCATTGCTTGTCGAGGCGTGCCAGCCGGCTCGCCAGCGATGAGATCATGTCCTGGTCACAACCTCCGAGAGCAACGTGCTCCAGGAGCGTATTGAACGAGACCGTCTTCTTGCGCTCCAGAGGTTTGGTGTCGGTAAGCTCCTGGTCCACCACCCCCACGCAGTCCACGATCACGAAGTGGGTCTTGGCGCGGGCGTCCGGGGTGACGGCCTGGAGATCGGTCTGATCGATGACACGAACGCCCCGGCCCTTCATCTGCTCGAAGAGCACGCGGGACTTGACCACCCGCATGAACATCACCACTTCGACGGGCTTGATGTCCGTCCCGGTGGCCACCATGTCCACGGTTACCGCTATGCGCGGGTAGTAGCTGTTGCGAAAGTCCTGGATCAGGTCCTTTGGTTTCTTGCCGGTGGTCTTGTAAGTGATCTTCTGGCAGAAGTCGTTGCCCTCGTCGAACTCCTTCCGGATGATGTCGACTATGTCCTCGGCGTGAGAGTCGTCCTTGGCGAAAATCAGCGTCTTGGGCACGTGCTTTCTACCGGGGAAGATCTCGGTGCGCAGCCGGTCACGGAAGGCGCGGACCATGGTGCGGATCTGATCCTTGGCCACTACCTTGCGGTCGAGATCCTCGGCCCCGTAGATCAGGTCCTCGTCCGGGTTCTCCCAGCGGACCTTCCTGGTCTGCCGTTCCCGGTAGCCCAGCACGGTGGCCGGACCGGCCTCGACCCTGGACCCGCCCTTGGTGATCTTGGTCCGGATCTTGTACAGCTCGAAGTCCACGTTCACCCCGTCGGCCACGGCCTCTTCGTGCGCGTACTCCATGACCAGGTTCTTGTTGAAATAGCCGTAAGTGTGTTTTGCAGGGGTGGCGGTCAATCCGATGATGTGGGCGTCGAAATATTCCAAGACCTGACCGAAGACCGAATAAATGCTCCTGTGGCACTCGTCCGCAACGATGATGTCGAAGAACTCGGGCGGCAGCCCGGGGTTGTACTCGACCGTCACCGGCTGGGTCGACGCCCGGCCGGCAACATCGAACTGGGAGCCCTCTTCCAACTCGGCGTCGAACTCCTCTTCGCCCCGGAGCATGGAGTACAACCGCTGAATTGTGGAGATGACAACCTTGGAGGCCGAACCGATCTTGTTCGAAGTCAGGAGTTGCACATTGTAGAGCTCCTCCAACTTGCGCCGGTCGTCCGGCGTGCGGTAGCTCTTGAACTCCTTCTCGGCTTGTTCGCCCAGGTTTTTCCTGTCCACCAGAAACAAGACCCGCCGGGCCCCTCCGAACTTGATCAGCCGGTACAGGCAACAGATCGCGGTGATGGTCTTCCCCGATCCGGTGGCCATCTGGACCAGCGCCTTCGGCCGGTCCTGCTTCAGCGAGTGCTCCAGGTTGGTGATCGCCCTGAGCTGATTGGGCCACAGGCCGGGGATCTCCACCGACGGAAGCGTTTGCAGGCGGGAGCGCAGGCTGGATGGCCTGGTCTTGTCCGCCGAGGTGTAGAGCCCGCCCTCCGGATGCAGGGACTTCACCCAGTCGTCCAGGGTGTCCGCCTGTAGCCACTCGGCCAATGTCTCCGGCCGGTGGACGTTGAAGATCCTGCGGCTGCGCGGCTTGGGATCCAGCAGGTTGGTGAAGCGGGTGACCACGCCGGTGCTGATGTAGAAAAACGGCAAGGGCCGGAGTGGAACTTGTAGCGTGTCCGGCACACCGTCAGCGTATTTCTGAGCCTGTGGCTCTACACCGCTGAGGGTATGCCCTTCAGGTTTCGCTTCGAGCACGCCCACTGCCTTCCCGTCCACGAACAGAAGGTAGTCGGCGATACCATGACCCGAGGCCAGCCTGAACTCCCGTATGGCAACGCCACGGCCTGCGCTCAGGTTGATCTGGTCGCGGTCCTGGACAACCCAGCCGGCGTCTTCCAGCGCCGCGTCGATGTTCTCCCGGGCCTTGGCCTCGGGTCCGCTAGTTGAAGGTGGTACGATTGCTTTCGCCCCCTTTTTCGATCGCTACCGTTGTACTCGCATGCAATTCTTTTGGCAAGGATCGACATCGGACCCATGGCATGACTGAGGATTCCTGGTCAGATCAGGCGGAGGAGTCAACCAGCTAATCGTGACGTTTGAAATTCTTCCACTCTTCTTCACTCAACTCAAGATCCAGATACCTTCTCTTGAACTCGGCGATCCATCTTGTCGAAAATTCCTTGGTGTAAGCATGCGTCTGTTCAACAATGGCCTTGCTATATTTCCCCACGCACAAAGAGCAACATCAGCCGCCCCAGCGTCTGCCCTCCGACGGGCACTCCGTCGAAGCGAGTGACGCCGGTCAGGTCTCGCCAGGACGCGTTGAGCAGGTCAAGGGCCCGCACGCCGGCCTCCACCCAACCGTCTCCTACACCCAGCCTATAAGAAACATAGGCGCCCAGCATGGCCTTTACCGGCTCGGCCACCAGGATCTGTTTGCCGAACAGGCCGCCGTCTGCCGCCCACGGCTCGCGGAATCCCGAGCGCAGGTGGACCGCTGCGCCCAGGCGCAGACCGCTTTGGAAAAAATAGGAGCAGGCGACGTTGAAAAGATGCGCCGGCTCCCAGGGTACGCGATCGCCCTTGCCGTAAAGATCCGTGAAAGTCTCGTTCACGTACCAGCTATAGCGATAGGTGTAGTTCGCGCTCAGGCGCAGCGCCTTGTGCCGAGTGTAAACCAGCGACACGGAACCGCCGGCCGAATTTACGCTCAGACCGTTGTTCTCGAATCGGAACCAGCTTTGATAGAGATCTGGAACCCCCAGCGCCCCCTCGACGATATTGTAGGTGAAGGCGATCATGTCCCGGTACCAGTTGAAGAAGGCGTCCGACTCGATTGTCAGATCGCCATCCAAGAACCGCCCGCGATAGCCGACCTCGAGCGAGGTCACTTCCTCGTTGCCCAGATCCTCGTTGCCGATGCTGCGGCGCATGAAATCGGTCACCTCTGGAAAACCGCTCGCGGGTAAGACATTCGTAAGATGCACCGAGGTGTTGAAGAAGGACGGCTTGCGAAAGGCCCGTCCGAAGGCCAGGCGTAAGGCCTGGGTTTCGCCGGCCCGACAGACGATAGCGGCCCGGGGGCTTAGGGTAAGCGGCGTGATCGAGTTGTAGTCAAGGCGCAAACCGGCCAGCAACGACAACCGATCCCACAGGCGTTGCTCGTCTTGAATGAAGGCGCCCAGTCGATGCTGGAAGACGGTCTCCGGGTCGTTGCCATCCATGAACATGCTCAGAAAGCGGTAGTCGACACCCCCGATCAGCAAGTTGCCCGCGAACAACTCTTGGTTTATCTGTAAATCGGTGTCCAGCGCCTGGTTGAGCATGTACATCGAACTGGGCACTGTGCCGAGCTTGGTATCTCCGTACTGTAGCGGCATGTCGAACGTCATCTCAAATCTGAACATCTGGTACCAGACGTGGGCCCGCAGCCAGTCACTCTCGTGACTCACCATCGCCCGAATGGTCTTGAGATCCTGTAATTCAGCTGGAGACAGGCTGATGGAGACACTGCCAGAGCCGTCCATGTATGAAAGATCCACTCGCGAGGTCGAAGAACCCCAGTCGCGGGCGACACGCAGCCCTACCCAGTCGACCTCGCGTTTGCTCGAATCCCGGACGTCGAACGAGTCGGCCGCTTCTCTGCCGGCATTCAGGCGCAGGCTCCAGGCGCCGATGACGCGGTTTACGGCAAGATCCAGGCTGGCGCGGCCGTGCTGGCCGGCTCCTAAAAAAATCCGGGCGCTGTTTCTATCCTCGCTGCGCGTAGTGACGTTGACCACCAGCGAGTGGGCATTGGCGCCATAGAGCGCGGATCCCGGCCCGCGGATGACCTCGATACGCTCGATATCTTCGAGATGGACCGCCATTGCACACCAGAAAGGCATGCCGAAGGCCTCGACGTTGTCCTCGCGCCCGTCTACCAGCAGCAGTACCTTGTCGCCGATCTCAGAGGCCAGCGCCCGGGCGCCGACCGAGTGGTGCATCGGCTTCATCCGGCGGACCTCGATCTCCGGAACCTGGCGCAGCAGGCAGGTGATGTTGGTGCAGTGAGTGTTCTCGATCTGCTCGCGGGTAATGACGGTCACGGTGGACGGGGAGTCGCTGATCTTCTGCTCGTGCTTGGCGGCGCTGTAGACGGTCTCGTCCTCCTCGAGCAGGGCGAACTCGTCCTCGAGGCCTTCGTCATCCTCATCCTGCGCGCGCACCTGCCCGGGAGCCAACAACAAGCCGCAGCAGGCCAGCACAACCGGGAGTACTTTTCTCATCGCAGAAGGCATCGACTTCTCCGCCCGGCGATGGTAGCGCATTTTCTCAGGGCGGTCCAAGAAATGGTTTCTTGCCCCCGGCCTGGATGTATGTAATTGATGTTCCAGATTGGCCAGCACGCTCAGAAACGTGGTCCTGGCGGGACTGATGCTCCTGCCCCTGCAGGTCCTCGGTCAGGATGACGACGGCCTCGAGGACGAGTTCGCCCTGCTCGAAGAAGAGATCAAGGCCGACGAGGTCGAGTCGGCCTCCAAGCACCGCCAGTCGATCTTCTGGAGCCCGTCGGCCATTACCGTCTTCACCCGCGAAGATATTCTGGCCTCCGGGGCGACAAACCTGCCCGATCTGCTGAGAAGGGTGCCCGGCTTCGACGTCTACGAACTGAAGCCGTCTTTCCCGCTGGTCGGCGCGCGGGCGCTTACCGATCACGCCAACAACCTGGTGCTGGTGCTGGTCGACGGCCGCGAGGCCTTGATCGAGCTGGCCGGTTTTCCGATCTGGGCGGCCATGACCATCGACATCGAGGAGATCGAACGCATCGAGGTCATCCGCGGCCCGGGCTCGACGCTCTACGGCGCCAACGCCTTCGCCGCGGTGGTCAACATCACGACCATGGCCGAGCAGCCGCGCCGACTAACGGGAAATGCCTATCTCACCGGCGGCCAGCAAGGCACCTATCGGCTGTTCGGCCGGGCCGGGGGTTCATGGCAGGCCGGCAACGGTGTCTTGTCTATGAGCGCCAGTCTGGGCAAGGGGGCGACCGGCAGCGCGTCCGATCGTGAAGATCCCATGGTGCAGTCGAGGACTCGCTTCCATTCCTTCGTTCGCTACCAGCAGGGGCACGACCTGGACGTCTCGCTTCACGGCGGGGTGCTCGAGGGCGAGGGCCCGCTTTACATGATCGTGGGCGACTTCTTGGCCAGGGACGTTCTCAACCACTACGCCATGGCCAAGGCGTCCATTGCGCTCGCTGACGGCCTGAAGCTCAAGGTCCAGCTCTACCAGATCCGCTTTAAAGGCGACTTCCACTACCGCTCGCGTTTCTTCGCCTACAACAGCTGGATCACTGATATTCCCGACTTCGTCATGGACACCAACACCTACGACGGCCAGTTGCAGGCCGACTGGCAGGCAGCCGCCTGGCTGCACATCGTTGCCGGCGCCAACCTGCGCTACTCCTACATGGATTCCGACAAGGTCATCGCCAACGGGATCGACGAACTGCGCGGAGCCGTCTTCCTAAACAGCGAGTGGCTCCCGGCAGACAGCCTGCAGCTCACCGGGGGCTTCCGGCTCGACATCAATTCCGAGACCGAGCCGGCCTTCAGCCCGCGAATCGCGGCCGTATACAGGCCGTATGCAAACCAAGCATTCCGCCTGGGATACGGATTGGCCTTTCGCAAGCCGTCCTTCATAGAGAGCCAGATGCACATGCAGGTCGACATCTACAACCCGGCCTTTCCCGAGGTGGTCGACAAGCTCAAGACTTCGGCCGGCAACGAAAATCTGAAGAACGAGCAAGTCCACTCGATCGAGGCCGGCTGGCGAGGTCGCTTTCTCGACGAGAAGCTGACAGCCTCCGCCGACCTGTTTTACAACTTCTACCTGGACACGGTCTTCTTCGATTCCGAGATGGGTCTCAACCCCCTGAGGCCGGACCTTCCGGACATAGCGAACTCGACTTTCCAGTTCATGAACAACCCGGACCGCATCGACGCCTTGGGTGGCGAGGTCGAGCTTTCGATCGTTGCCGCCCAAGATCTTAAGCTGTGGGGCAACCTGGGCCTGAGAAGAGTCGCCTATTCGACCGGCGCGCGCCTGAAATCCGAGCCCCTGCTGCGCGCCAACCTGGGCATGAGCTACAACTTAGGCTGTGGCCTGGTGGCCGACATTTCGCTGCACTACGTGACCTCGTACACCGTCAATCTGATGGCGGTAAAGGACGCGTTCGAGAAGGATGCGCAGATCGTGCAGAAACTGGGGAACGACTTTCTCTTGGTCGGCCGGCTAGGCTACCGCCTGACATGGGAGAACGACAGGACTCTGGAAGCAGGCACAACCGTGCGCGCACCGATCGGGCCGCCTTTTCGCGAGTATGCCGGGCTGCCCATACTCGATCCCGACTCGCACAGCGTCAGCGGCTCGGACTGGGCCGGCGAAAGGCTCGTCAGGCTGGTCACGCTCTACCTGCGCGTGTCGTTCTAGTCCCTGCTGGTTACACACAGCTTGTTGCCGTGATCGATGACGGTGAACTTGCCGTCAGAGCGCCGCACTCGTTCATCGATCCAGGCCTGGATGTCCGGGGCCGTCTCGAACCCACCGGGCCCTAGCACGGCGGCCGGAAGCTCGGAGTGCAGGTAGATCTTCACCTGGTCGAGAATCCTCAGCACCCGGTCGGTCTTCCACAGGTAGAGTTCGAAGTTGTCGGCGATCTCGCGCCGCGCCTCGGCCAGTGGTTTCTTTCGCAGGCGAACCAGATTGTCCCAGAACAGTTCCTTGGCCCGCCGACCGGGGGCCAGGCCGCGAACGTCGGCATCCAGATCCGGCCGCCCGTCGAGCGGGGCGAGGACCAGGGCTTCGCCTCCGGGCTTGATGGCGCTTTTCAGCGCCAGGTCGAAGGCATTCTGAGTGCCGTAGAGCGCCTGCGAGGCAGGAGGCCCTCCGGGGGAGATGATCACGTACTTCGCGCGCTCGACCTCGAAAGCCATCATGTCATCAACCACTCCGACCATCTTCGACGACAGTTCGGCCGGATCGCCGGCCCGCACCCAGAAGATTTTTCCACCCGCCGAAACCATGTCAAGGCCGAAGGTAATCACGTCGCCGCGAACCGCCTTGCCGCTCGGCGAGATGACGAAATGCTCCGAAAGAGCGCGAGCCTCGCGGGTATCCTCGCAGACGGGGTTCTTTTGCCTGGAAGCATCCACCTGCCAGGGACTGCGCCCCGGACCGGAATCGGGGTCGAGCGCCCACTTGTGATTCTGTGTAACCGTCTCTGCCGAAGACAGACCGGGCAGGAGCTGCTTGTCGATGCAGGAATAACCGTGAAAGTAATGGTGCTTCGACTCGTGGCCGTATATCCGCACGTCGCACTCGAGCAACTTGCGGTTCACCAGCAAGCGGGTCCCGCGCCCGGTGACGCCGATGTCCGCAAGATCGCTCTTTTCACAGTCGTGGGGCTCGAAATCGATCTGCAGGTTCAGGCGCCGCCGCGCGGCCTCCACCCATGCGCCCGCATCCTTGGCGTAGACCGCGGGATCGTGTGTGCCGGTGGCGCACAGCACGGTGATTGATTGCGGCGAGCCGCTTGTGACCTCGTCCAGCAGGGCATCCAGGATCTCGTGTTGCAGCCCGGCCCGGAACTCGTCCGAAATGACGATACCCACGATGCGGCCGCGGGCCAGTTCGGCAAGGCGCGGCCGTCCAACGGGCGCGGATAGCGCCCGGCGCAGGATTTCGGGCACGGCGCCCGAACGCGGCTCCGGTTCGCGAGGCCTGATAAGCGGTCCACCGATTTTATCACAAGGGATTGTAAACGTTCTTGAGCAGGTGCCGTAACTGAGCTCAAATCGGGAATCAGGCATACTATTCTCTGACTCCCCCCAATTACGCCGTATTTTATCAAGCCGGGCGCGAAAGGCAAGCAATGCTTCGACGAAACAATTGACCTGCCCTGAACCGCAAGTTAGTAAACTGCTATCTGATGATCAAGAGTTTCTGGCAACATCTTGGCCCCGGCATCTTGCTGGCGGCCACTTCCGTCGGGGCCTCGCACCTGGTGCTCAGTCCTCAGGCCGGCGCCTTGTTCGGTTACCAGCTCTTATGGCTGATTCTGGCCAGCCACCTGTTCAAGTACCCGGCCTTCGAGTTCGGGCCGCGCTATGCCGCGGCCACGGGCAAGAGCCTGCTGGCCGGCTACCTGCGCGTTCCGGGCCCGCGCGGTTGGGCGCTGTACCTGTTTCTGCTGAGCACCGTCTTGCAGGGCATCGGGGTCCTGGCAGGCGTGGTCTCGGTCTCGGGCTGCGTCTTGTCGTCCTGGACCGGGGCCCTGTCAACCGAGTGGTTCTCGTTGATCCTGATCGGCGTCGTCGTCAGCTTGCTGTTCGCCGGAGGCTTTTCCTGGCTGGACAACATAAACAAGGTCATGATCGCCATCCTGGCACTGGCCACGCTGGTGGCCTTTATTCCGGTCTGCCCGTCTCCTGCCAATCTCGCCCATCTTTTCATCCCCGTCCTTCCGGCCGGCTCGATCGTCCTGGTGGCCGCCATTCTGGGCTGGATGCCGACCGGCATCGACGTCTCAATCTGGCACTCGTTCTGGACTCTCGAAAAACTCAAGCGCCTGGGTGAGTTTCACAACGACGGCGATCTGCAGGGTTGCCGTCGGCAACTGGGTATTTCGCTTGTCGACATGCGGGTGGGCTACCTGCTCTCACTGCTGACCGGGATAATGTTCGTCTGCATGGGCGCCGCCCAGTTAACCGGGCGCGGCGCTGATCTGAAAGGCATACAGTTCGCCGAGGCCCTGAGCAGCGCCTACACCAGCATCATGGGCCGCTGGATGTTTCACGTCTTCATGCTGACTGCTTTCTTCGCCATGTTCTCGACGACCTACACGGTCATCGACGGTTTCTCACGTTCTTTTAGCGAGGCCCTGGCCACGCTGCGCGCCGGCCTGGCGACGCGCAAGATGCGCAGGCTGACCTACACGGGCTTCGTGATCTGCTCGTCGCTCCTGGCCTCGGGGACTATCTTGTTGGTGGGCAATCCCGTGACGCTGGTGACGACCGTGGCGTTGATCAGCCTGGCCGCGGCGCCCGTGCTCTACGGCCTGAATCTCTACTGTGTGCACAAGCACATCGAGCAGCCGGCTTTGCGTCCGGCCCGCATCACCGTGGTCGTCGGCTGGCTGGGCAGCGCCCTGATGCTGCTGGCGCTGGGTGTGACAGTCTATGTCAAGCTGGTTCGCTGACCGTTCTCAATCGCCGCTTACATCCTTGAACCAGATATGCACTTTGCGCTTGTCATCCAGCTTGGCGTAAAGCTGATAGACGCGGCCGGCCTTGGCGTCGATGGTCACCTCTTTGTTCAGACGCCGCGGACCGTTCTTGAATGCTTTTTCGAAGGTGGCGGCCGCGAGGATCCTGTGGGCGCCCGGAGGAACCTCGACCCGCTGGTACTCGACGGCGAACTTGCCGTAATTCATGTTCAAGATCTTGTCTTCTACCGCCACGATCGTTATCCGTACCGCGTCCGAGACGGACCCACCCTTGACCAGGGCGACCTCGGCGGCTTCCCGCTTGGGCCCGTCGTAGAAACGATAGGTGTGAACGCAGCCAGCCAGCCCCACCGATAACAAGCAGGCGCAAATTGCTAATCTAGTTCGCCAGGTTGCCATGACCCGCTCACGCGCTCGAGCAACCGCTGCAGCTCGAGGCGCCGCATCCGCTGCAGGACGATGCTCCGGAACTCGACACGAAATTATCTTCGCTCTTGTGGGAGAACACGGACATCTTCTTTATGACCTTCCCTGTACCGCAGGCCGGACAGTTGACCGGCGCTCCGCGATCAAACACCAACAATTCGAACTCGCGGCCGCATTTCTCACAGTCATACTCGTAGATCGGCATACTAATCCTCCACCTTGGCGAGCATTTCCTGGATGGCCTGGTTGTCGGGGCTCAACTCGTGGGCTCTTTCGAGAAAGGCGCGGGCACGGCCTCGGTCCGCCTCGCGCTTTTCCGGCTCGGCCTTGGAAAGGGCGGCATACAGCGAACCCAGGCGGACAAGTGACTCGATATCGTCCGCCTTGATTTCGAGAATACCCTCGTAGACTCCAACGGCTTCCCGAATCCGGCCGGCAGAAAACAGGGCCAGGGCATACTGGTAACGGTAGTCGATCTTGTCCGGGGCCAGCAACACCAAGCTGGCATAGACGCCGGCCGCCCGGGCATAGTCACGCCGCTTCCGGGCCATGTCGCCCATGCGCGTTCGGGCGTCCAGGTCGAAGGGATTCATGGACGTCGCCTTCTCGTAATACGCTCGCGCCTTGCCCCACTTCTGCAAGCGGGCATAGACGTCACCCAGGCCGATCAAAGCCAATGGGCTTTCAGGCCGCAGATCGAGAGCATGCTCGAAGGCGACGACCGCTTCGCCGTCGTTCTGCAGCCGGCTGTGCGCCAATCCCTTGAGCACGTTGGCAAAGGGATTGTCCGGCTGGCGATCGAGGATCTTCAAGACTTCCGCAAGCCCCTGCTGCACGTAGTCACGATCCAGGAGTTCGACCACTTTCTCCAGATCCTGGGCCAGATCGGGGTCCGCCCCCCTGAGAGGATCGAAAACCTTGGCGGCCACGGTGCAGGCCTTCGAAGCCACGGACGCGGACGGGCTAAGCAAGAGGATCTTGGCCATCGACCTGACGGCCTGGGCTCCCTTACCCTGGCCCAGCAAGGCATTGCCCCTGGCCACGTAGATATCAGCCCGGTTGGGATCCTTGTGGACCGCCTGTTCGAGATATTTCTCGGCCTGCTTGTAGTCCCCGTTCATCAAGTAAACAAGCCCGATCCGGAAGGGTACGTCCGCTTCGGCCGGCAATAATTCGGCGGCGCGGGTAAATTGATCTAAAGCCGCCTGCATGTGACCAGGCCCGCGTGAGATCTCAACCAGCCCCAGCCCGTATGCGCCGATACCCGCTGACTTTCCGCCGGCCATGCTCTCGTAGCGCCGGGCCACCTGCTCGAGCCTGCCCGCGAAGTAGGCAGCCTCCACCAGTCCGCGCTGGGCGGACAGGTTTTTCGGATCGGCCCGCAGCATGTCTTCAAACCGTTCGAAGGCCTCTTGCGGCTTGCCCGCCTTGGTCAGAGCGCGGGCCTCAACCAGCGGATCGACCCGCGGTGCAGGAATCGGGTAACGGTGCTTGCAGCCCGTGCACACTAGAGCCGCCAGCCCAAGCCAGACCATGTACGAGAAAAACCGATGTCGCACGATCGCCACCTCGCGTCTTAATCTATGGCGCGGCCGCAGGCATGTCAATTGCAGCCGTGTCTTGCCTGGCCGCTGCAATTATGAAACAATCGTCCGCAAACATCAGGCAAGGAGGAGCGCGGCATGTTGAAACACATGTGTCGCCGGGCGGTCTTGACCGGCATTTTTACTTACGCAATCTTTACGACTGGATGCACTTCGACGCTGCTTCTCAAGGACGCCAAATCTCCACAGTCTACGACGAGCGTCCCCGCAACCGGCGAGGCAGCTGTCGTTGCAAAAGCCGCCGATATCTCGTCCCTGCCGGCACTGGGACGCGACGATTTCAACCGCCTGGCGGCGTCTTCTGAGATGCCGCTTTTCTGGAGCCGGGACGTTACCAACCCGGGCGTGCTCGACGCGGACGAGCTCACTCTGTTGGGAGTAGGCACCGACCGCAGGCCTTACCTCGAGCACGACAAGCTGACCCCTTTGTTCGCCCGCGCCTACCGCGCGCTCATCGAACGCCGCCGGCGCGAGGCGGTCAGGCGCGAACTCGACCAGGGACGGGTGACGCTGGTGCACACCGATTTTTCCAAGGCCCTTCCCGCCGAACGCGAGATCGTACGCCACGTGACGCGCGCCGCGCGGATTATCGAGGAGCTGTTCGCGCTGCAACTCGGATCGTTCGGGCTGCGCAACTGCATGCCGCCCGGTGACACGTTTTCGCGTGCTCTTTTCCGCCGCAACCAGAGGCCCTGGTGCCAGGCTCCAGCTACTCAGAAAGATCCCTTCTGCAACGCCTGCCCAGACTTCGCGGGGCAGTTTTCCGGGCTCTACCCTCCCGACCTGGCCGCCGATCCCGAATTGTGCCGCAAAATCTCCAAGGCGCCCAATGCCGCGGTCTTGCTCGATCCCTTCACCGTCGTCAGACGGGGAAAGGCCGGACTGCGAGGCGTGCCCTACAGCCGGGAGTGGCCGGGCCGGATGCACGAGATCGCCGCCGAATTGCGCGCCGCGGCGGCCGCTTTTCCCGCCGGACAGGAGCAGGCCTTCACCAACTACCTGCTAGCCACGGCCGCGAGCTTCGAGAGCAACAACTGGCAACCGGCCGACGAGGCCTGGGCGGCCATGAACTCCACCAATTCCCGCTGGTACCTGCGAATAGGCCCGGACGAAGTCTATGAAGATCCGTGCAACCGCAAGGCCATGTTCCATGTTTCCTTCGCTAAAATCGATCCCGATTCGATCTATTGGCAGGAGCGCCTCGCGCCCATACGCAGCGACATGGAAAAAACGCTGGCCGATCTTATCGGGCCGGCCTACGCCCCCCGCAAGGTCTCCTTTCACCTGCCGGATTTCATCGAGATCATTCTCAACGCCGGCGACGCCCGCGAGCCGCTCGGTGCAGTGGTCGGCCAGAGCCTGCCGAACTGGGGCAAGGTGGCGGAAGAGGGCCGGGGCCGCACGGTGGTCATGTCCAACCTTTACTCCGATCCCGATTCGCGGACGATCGATCGCGCCCGCGGCGACTCCCTGTTGTCGGCAGAATCCATGCAAGCTTACAGCGACGACAAGCGACTGAGCCTTCTGGACACCATCCTGCACGAGTCCACCCACAATCTCGGCCCGCACTCCGACTACAAGATCGAGGGCAAGCGGCCGGGCGACATTTTCGGCGGGCCGATGGCCAGCATCATCGAGGAGCTCAAGGCCCAGACCGGAGCACTCTTCTTCACGGGACTGCTGGTGAAAAAGGGCATACTCAGCGATACGGACGCGCGCCAGGTATATAACCACTCGATCCGCTGGGCCTTCGGCCACGTCTCGCGCGGCATGACCGACGAGGCCGGCCGGCCCAAGCCCTACAGCCAACTGGCCGCCGTCCAACTGGCCGACTTGGCGCGCGCGGGAGCCATTGTCTGGCGGGCCGGCTCGACGGCGGCCAACGGGCGCGACCGGGGATGCTTCGTGATCGACTATCAGAAGATCCCCGCCGTAATCGAAACACTCATGCAGCGGGTGGGACGAATAAAGGCAAAGGGCGATGTCGCCGGCGCAGGGAAGCTGGTCGAATCGGGCGTGCAGAAAGAGGGACTGAGCCTGATTCACGCCGCTGAGATTACCGAGCGCGTCAGGCGCTATCCCAAGGCCAGCTTCAGCTACGCTATCAGCTACTGAAGGGGAAGCCGCTATGACAAAAACCCTTTCGAGATCAAGCGCCCTGGCCATCCTGGTCATCGGTCTCCTCCAGGCCGGCCATTCGCTTGCCGGCGGATTCACTATCATCGAGATGGGGGTCAAGAAGACCGGCATGATGGCCGGGATCGCCAAGCCGGACGATCTCTCCGCCGTCTATCATAACCCGGCCGGACTGGCCGACCAGCACGGCACCCGGCTGCACCTGTCCTCGGGCTTTTCCTTCGTCCACGCCGAAGCACGTCTCAAGGCCTGGCCCGGAGGCGAGGGCAAATACGGCAGCGAGGATTTCATCGACACCCCGGTGGATGCCGACGGTTACTTCGAGGGAACTTACGAACCCACCAAGTATTTTGGCGCCATGCCGATGTTCGTGGCCTCTTCCGACTTCGGCTGGCAGGACGGCCCGGTCTGGGCGTTGTCTTTCTATGTACCCGACTTCATCGGCGCCTTCATGCCCGAGGACGCCCCGACGCGTTATACGGTAGTAGAGGCATACTTCGTGGCCGCCGTATCGGCAATCAGCGGCGCCTATCGCTTGCCCGGACCTCTCGATTTCATAACGCTGGGAGCCAGCCTGGGCCTTCAATATGTGCGTATGGAAGGAAGCAAGTGGTACAACTTCAATCTCTTCGAGCTGAACACCGATCTTGAAATCAAGCAGGTCGGAGAAGACTACCGGCCGTTTTACAACTTCGGCATCTGCGCGGATATCCTGCCCCAGTTGACCGTCGGCCTGTCGTTCATCGGCGGAGCCGACGTCACGCTCAAGGGTCGCCTCGAGATCGGCTTCGCCGAAGGTGGAAAAAGAGATCCGAGCCTCGACAAAGTGGCAGAGGGATTCATCGGCGCCTATGACATGACACAGACGATGAAGGTTCCCGCCGGAATCAATGCAGGCGTCAACTGGGAAATCATCCCGCAACTGGAGTTGGCCGTCGATTTCCGCTATTGGTTTTACAGCGTATTCGAGACTCAGAATATCTACCACAATATCCCCGGCGGCCTGTTGCCGAACCCGCTCGTGACTCCGAAAAACTATGAAGATTCCTGGACCATCTCCGCCGGTTTTCTCGGACGGCCGTTCTCCTTTCCCCTCGAACTGATGGGCGGCTGGAGCTACGATCATTCTCCGGCCCCCAACCAGACCAAGAGCCTTGAAAGTCCTACGGTCAACCTGACCGGCTTTGGCCTGGGGGCGCGCTACACGTTGTTCGACCGGTGGAGGTTGTCGCTGACCTACTACCGTTACTGGTACCTGAAAGACACCATCGACAACTCGATCCTGGTACCGCCGCAGAACTCGATCTTCTCGGGCAGCGTCGATACTTTCTCGGTCGAGACCGAGGTAGTTTTTTGAAAAGGAGATCGGCCATGAGACGAATTTCAACCTTCGGTTTTTGTTTCGCGGCCGTCATTCTGACGGGCGGCTGTTCTCTCTTTGGCACACAAAAGGACGAGGCCAAGCCGCAGCCGCCAAAGGCACAGGCAAAACCGGTTTCCGCCTGGGACCAGAAGATCGGCTCGGCCGGGATCGACGCCCATGCCGATCGGATCGGGGCGGCCTCGATCGGCACCTTGGCCATGGGCGGTCCGTCATCCTCGCCCAAGATCGCAGACTACCTGGCCGACCCCAGCCCCAAGGTGCGCGCGAAGGCCATCCGCACGCTGGCCAAGTTCGGAAAAAAAGCCGAACCGGCTTTACCGAAAATATTCGGGCTGGCCCGTAACGTCGAGGCGGGCATCCGGGCCGCCGCACTCAAGGCGCTCGTATATATAGGCCATCCCGCCGCGGTCGACTGCCTGGAGCGTGCCAGCGATGACAAATCACCGGCGGTTCGCATCTGGGCGCTTGCCGGCCTGGGCCGGCTCGGAAAAGACTGCCAGGACAACATGGAGGCGGTGGCCGGGTTGTTAAAAAGCACCCCGGATGAAGCGGCCGAGGCGCTCGGACTGATGAAGTGCGCCGACAAGGATGTCATCGAGAGGTTGATAGACGATCTCGGTTCCGGCGACGAGCGCGTCAGTGCAGCCGCGGCCAGGGCCATCGGGCACATCGGGCAGCCCGCGGCTGCGGCCGTGCCGCGCCTGATGCAGGCCATGGAGAGCAAGTCGGTCAGGGTGAGGCAGGCGGCCTTGCTGGCGCTTGCCAAAATGGGGCCCCTGGCGGCCGCTGCCGTGCCGCTGCTTACCCAGATGCTATCCGATCCGGCTCCGCGTTTCCGCGAACTGGCCGCCCACGCCCTGGGATCTATAGGCGCGGCTGCACGCTCTGCCACGGGAGATCTCGAACACCTGTCTCTCGACCCCGAGGCAACCGTCCAGGCGGCCGCCGAGAGAGCGCTTGCAAAGATCAGGGGAAAGGGCGTCAAGTGAGGCTCTTCGTGCTCCTGATAGCGTGCGCGGCCACAGCGCTTCTTCAGACCGCAGCCTGCGACAGGAGCCGCCTGAGCGGCGGCAGCCCCGATGCCGCCGCGCATGGAGCCGGCGTCGATCCGATGGAGTTCGTGATTCTTCACGCTCAGCAGATGAATACAATCATCCGGGACCACCCCGGCGACTGCGAGGGATGCCTGGCCCAACTGCTGCGTTACGTAGCCGACAACCGGCGCTCATTTCTGGAGACTCCGGTCAAGAAGGGCAGCGCGCGGGACGCCCTTCCCTCGGCCGGCTTCGGGGCAACCCACTTGCTGATGGGTTTCGCGGGCTCCTGTCCCGCGCAGACGGCGCGCCTCAACCAGGCGTTGCATGCGCTGGCCGATTGAATTGGCTGACCCGATTACTCTTATTTTAGCCGCTTGCGAAACTCATCGGCGCTGAAGAGACCTTTGTCGACCATCAAGCGCACCACTGAGCGGATGATCCGTTCGGCTTTGTGCTGGTACTCGAGCAACTTGTCCAGACGCTGTAACTGCTCCGGGGAGTTGGAAGCCTGGTCTGCGGCAACGGGAGCGAACTGCGGCTTGATGTCCTTGGTATGCTTGACGGTGGTCTTTCCGGCCAGGTCGGTGATCTTGAACTCTTGTTCGGCCTCCTCGTCATCCGAGAGGGACAGGTCGATAGCTCCGACCACGAAAGGGCTTTCCTCCTTGATCTGGTCGGCATAGCGCGCCTGCACGTGCTTTTTTATGTCGCTGGGATTGCCGACAAGCGGGCGAATCTCCAGGCCGCTCTCGGCCCGGGCCGCGTTGCACACATCGATGTCGGTGGGGTCGGCCATTGCCAGCCAGAGCGTCTTTCCCGCATCCCTGACGGCGCATGGATAGACGCAGCGACTGGAGCAGAACTCTCCCGACAGACGCTGGAGGGCATCGAGGTCGGGCTTCATTTTCGCTAAAGACACGCTGGAGAAACCCGTGACCTTCGAGAGAATGGCGGCCATCCTGGCCTCGGACACGTAGCCCAACTCGAGCACGGCCGAGTGAAACCTGCCGCCCCGCCGGCCCAGGTGGTCGAGCACGCTCTGGTGTTGAAATTGATCCAGCAACCCCTTGGCGCGCAACAGCCTGGCTATCTGGGAGTCGATCTTGTTCATGCCGGCATCCGGAGTATCTCCAGCGGGAGCATGCTTCAGTCGATCAGCCGCAGTTCGTTGCTCAACTCGTTCACATCTCCCGGCTCGATCGGGAAGTGTTCGGCCAGGATCTCGCCGCAGCGCCTGATGCCGGCCACCACCCCGTCCGCCGCCTTGCCCCGCTTGATCCCTGAGATTATCAGATCGCGCACAGCTCGCCAGGCGTCATCAGTCAGCTTCTCCGAGATCGCCCGGTCGCCGGTGACGCGCGCCATTCGCTCGTACAGGGACAGGTAAATCATGATGCCCGTACTATGCCTTGTGCCTCGTAAACCGTGCTCGAAAAAAGCGCGCCCGGCCGCGCTCTCTACCTCGCGCGACATCTGGCCGCGCGGAATGAACAACCTGCGTAGAACTCCCACCCGACCGGCCAGCCCGGCGCCCAGGATGAAGAACGCGACAGCCAGCACGATGCCGGCCAGCAGCTCGACCCAGGATACCCGCAGCGCTCCTTCCGACCACTCGCCCGGCCCGCCGGACGGCAGCAAGAGCCACCAGCCGACAACCAGCGATGCAATCGCCAGCCACAACCCGAAAATGTCCTCGGCACGGTCGTAATCGCCGGAGGCCGTCGCCACAACGGGCACAATTTCTCCCGAGGTACCCTTCTCCGCCTCGGCCACCGATTGTTCGATGCGTGTCCGTTCCGCTTCTGTGAAGAACTTGCTTGCCCGTCGCATGGCAAACTCCCTACCAGCTTCCGGTTGCGCCGCCCCCGCCGGAGAAGCCCCCGCCGAAAGACCCTCCGCCAAAGCCGCCACGCCGGGAGGATAGCATGTGATAGAGGAGAAACCCGACAATACTGAAGACGACCCCCCAGAACAGCCAGGCCCAGCCGCTGGATCCGCGCCGCACCAGGGAAACGATCGTGAAGATGCCCATGCCGATGAACCCGATCAGCAACAGGTAATGCCAGGCCGGCCGCGGGACGCTCGGCAACTTCTTCTCGCGCACCATGGCGCTCAGGGCCTCGACCCCGGCGCGAATGCCCTTGGAGAACTCGCCGCGCTTGAACGAAGCAATGATGTAATCCTGCATTATCGTGTTGCAGGCATCGTCCTTGTCACGGGCCCAGTCGGCGCCCAACTCGATCCGGGCCTTGCGATCGGCCTTCGACACCAGCAGCAGCACTCCCAGGTTGCGGGCGACCTGCTTCCCTCCGACATTTACCGTCGGGTGCCCTATGCCCCAATCGTCGAAAAGGGCCCGGGCGTACTGCTCGATCGACATGCCGGCCGCCCTGTACCGGCTCATGCGCTCGATGGTCACGACGACGATCGGAACGGCCGTCTCGTTGAGCGTCTTCTCGATCGTGGTGCGGATTTTTGTGAAGTCGGTTCCCGCGATCATGTCCGCTTCGTCAACGATCGCCACCCGCGAATGGGGCTTATTGGGAAACACTGCTTGCGGAGACGATCGCGCGGGGACGCAAACCGCCGCCAACAACACCAGGGCCAACCAGGGTGCCCGGCGACCTGCGCGTGAAGACGATCCGATCATTAACAGAGCATCAACCGAAACCATCGTCCATGTCAATCTTGACCTGCCTTGCGTTTGCTGTTAACGTGAAATGCATGGAAACCAGCTCGAAAAACGAACTCGCGCTCGGCTTCTTGGAAGATTTGGGCCGTATGAAACCGGAACGCCTGCGCCAAGTCATAGAAACCGCCGTTGGCGAGAAATTGGCCTCCACCCTGTTCGAGTATGCCCGCAAGGTGATCCAGGCGGATCCTTCCAAGATCATGGAGAATGCTTCGTCGCTTTTGATCCTGGGCTACCTGATCAAGGTTCACGAGGAGGGCGCCATCCCCCCGGAAAATCCACCCGCATGAACTTCGGGCGATTCAACCGATGACGGGGAAACGCCGCTTGGCGGCCAACTCGTCCACCGCTTTTTGCATGCCCCCGGTGACCCGGCGGTAGATCTCGTCCACCGCCAGTGGATTCCCAACGTCACTCGGTTGATAGCCGTCAAGCGACACGGGATCCAGAAAGCGAACCTGGCTCCTGGCCGGCAAGGGCAGGTGGAAGATCGGTCCGAAGCCCACCCCCCAGGGAAGACCCAGGAAGAGAGCGCATGTCTCCGAGCGAAGAAATTTTTTCAGATGTAATATCCGGGCGAGTCGTTGCCCGTCCCGCAGGACAAAGAAGGTCTCGTGTCCACCCACCAGCACCACCGGCACGATCGGCACATGCTCGCGCAGCGCCAGGCGGACGAACCCCTTTTTACCGCCGAAGGTAATCTTGTAGCGATCGCGATAAGGGCGAAAGGCCTCGAGATTTCCGCCGGGAAATACGACCACCTTCTTGCCTCTCCTGAGCAGCTTGTTGGCGGTCTCGTGCGAGGCGCGCACGCAGCCGGTGCGAATCAGGAATGTGCGCAGCATGGGCAAGGCGACCATGGCGTCGTGTACCAGAAAGTGTAAGGTGTCGTTCATGCCGCGTTCGAGGTACCAGCGCGCCCCCATGCCGATGGGCTCGAGGAAGGTGATTCCGGCATTGTGGTTGCCAACGATCAGGGCCGGCCCACGCGGCACACCATCAATGCCCTCGACTTCCATGCGGAAGTAGAAGCGACTCAGGGAATCTATGGCCGGAGCAAGCAGGTGGATGAATTCGGTGTCGATGCCCTCCACCTGGTCGGGATCGGAGGACGCCAACATTGCCGACGTCACCGTCCGCAGGCTCTCGAGACTCAACAACCGTTGCCCAACCATTTTACTATCTCCCCGGCAGTACGCTCGATCTTGTCGCTGCCGCCGACGACGAAATCCATATGTTGAAAACCCTCCATCACCGTCATTGTGCTCGACGAGAGAAACTGGTTCACAGGGGGCACGAGAAAATCGCCTTGGGCCACCAGGCTATGAGCCACAACGCCCCCCTGGCGCTCGACCCGTCTGAGGGTATCGCAGCCGGCAACCAGGTCGCGACAACAAGGGATCATTGTCGCCAGCACCCGGGCGTTTGGCATGCCCCCGAACGGCGCCGCCATGGTGAGCACCTTCCTCATCTTCACAGAGCATTCGACCTCGCCGCCATCGATCATGTCCCGGGCCAGCAAGGCAATCAGGGACCCGTTGGAATGCCCGGCCACGTCCACCTCGGAAAAACCACGCCGTCTCCCGATCTCGTCAAGCCAGGCAATGAAATCCGCCGCTGCCTGCGGCAGTCGGCACAGATTGGCCAGGGCCGAGTAGTAGAAGGCAAAGGACGGCGGCACGCACACACTGCGTCCCAACTCCTCAACCTTGCGTCCCAGGCGGTTCATCACGCTCGATGTGCAAAACGCCCCGGGAACGAGCACCAGCGGCCTGGGCGGCAGCGGCTCGAACTGCAAAGGCTTGTCAAGGGTGGCCAGAGTCTGGTTGAGCGAACCGCGAAAAAACGAGGGGAATCGCCCAAGCTGTCTCAACGTCGTCATAATAGTATTCCTCGCCATGTTGCCTGTATTACAACCACGTTGAGAAAATACACGATTTGACGCACCACGTCAAGAGATGCATTCACTGTAGCTGTTCACGGAGGTAGCCGTGCGCGACTATTGACTCAGGTCGGCCCGCGAGCTGAAAGGCCTTTTACGCACGCGCATACTGTTTCGCGACCGGTAGTACAGCAATTGGTCGACTTGCATCTTGACCTTGCGGCCGGAGTCGGTCTCGATATCGAGGAAATACTCGCTGATGTCCTGGGCGTGTCCCTTCCTGGTGACGGTCGCCACCGACCGCTCCTCCTTGTCCACGATGGTTCCGTCGAAATAGTCCAGCCACAGAACCCGTGTGTGAAGTGCAAAGAAGGCTCCTGTAAGCACACCCAGTACAATGATAATCTTGAAAATTTTTTTCATGTCAGCTTCTTTCGCACCATACCGTAGCAGCCGGTTCGAAAATCTGTCAAGAGCCCATATTCTTGGTAACCATTCATCTTGACAGCAGAATTTCTTTGTGGTACTTCCACAACGTTTTTTATTGCTTTTCCCTCAGCGTTCCCCGTTGGCGGGCCGGAGAGACGGTCACGGGGAAGGAGGCGTCGATGCCCAAGACTTTGCTACTCGCCGACGACAGCATAACTATTCAACGGGTGGTCGGTATTACTTTCGCGAACGAGGATTACGAGATTACGACCGTCGACAACGGCGATGATGCCGTTATCAAGGCCAAGGAGATGAAACCGGACGTTATCCTGGCTGACGTCATCATGCCCAAGAAGAACGGCTACGAGGTTTGTCAGGCGGTTAAACAGGATCCTGAACTGAAGGATATTCCGGTTCTGTTGCTTGCCGGAACGTTCGAGGCTTTCGACGAAAACCGGGCCCGCGAGGTGGGCGCGAACGGCCACATAACTAAGCCGTTCGAGAGTCAGGCGTTGATCGATAAAGTCAACGAACTCGTCGGCGCTGCTCCCTCGCCGGCGATGCCTTCGCCGCTGCAACCGGTGATGACAGCGCCCACACCTGTACCCACACCGGTGGTTACGCCTGTGGCCCATCCTCCGGCAGCCGCCCCTCTGCCTCCTCCGGTGACGCCTGCCCCCGCGACATTCATTCCCGAGCCCAGGCCACTAGAGCCCAAGCCACTCGCGCCCAGGCCACTCGAGCCCAGGCCACTCGAGCCCAGGCCACTCGCGCCCAGGCCACTCGCGCCCAGGCCGCTCGAACCCAGGCCACTAGAGCCGAGACCACTCGAAGCGAAACCACTTGAGCCGAAGCCATTCGAGCCGAAGCCATTCGAGCCGAAACCGTTCGAGCCGAAACCATTCGAGCCGAAACCATTCGAGCCAAAGCCCCTGGAGCCGGCCGCTTTCGAGCCCAAGCCGCTCATGTCACCTTTCGTTGCCGAGCCGCCACTGCCGCAGTCGAAGCCGGATCTCACCGAAGCTCCGACGCAGCCGGAGATCAAGGCGCCGGAGATCGCGCCCGCTCCAATCGAGTTCGAAGCTCCGGCTACCAAACCCGCTGCGCCTTTCGTGCCGCCGGTGCCCGAGCCGGCTCCCTTGTGGCCCGCCGCACCCGAGCCAATCACCGAAACCAAGATGGAAACGCTGGCCGAGTTGGCCCAGCAGACCCCCACCGCCGAGCCGATCGATGAAGAAGAGTTGCCTTCGGTCGAGATCGACGAAGAGGGACTGGTTGACGAGGGATCTACAGAGGACACGATTGAGCTTGCGCCGGTACACGAGTTCATTCCCAAGGCTGAGCCTGCCGAAAGAGGTTCGCAACCGGTCGCCGGGCCCGGGGATATTGCAGCTTCGTCAATCCCGCGCGAAGAGATCGAGTCCATGGCCAGGGAGATCATCGAGAAAGTCGTTTGGGAAATCGTGCCCAAGCTGGCCGAGACGATCCTCAAGGAAGAAATCGAGAAGCTGGTCAAGGATAAACTCGCGGATTGATCGACCGGAGAACTGCTCGAATCAATACCCGCACCGGCATGAGCGATAATTTATCTACACACTACCATCCGGCTGAAGTCGAAGCTCGCTGGGCCGGCGAATGGATCGCCAAGGGATGTTTCGAGGTCCACGAAGGCGACTCGCGGCCGGCTTTCTCCATTGTGATTCCGCCGCCCAACATTACCGGCACCCTTCACATGGGACATGCCCTGACCTTGACCATCCAGGACGTGATCGTACGCTACAAACGCATGTCGGGCTTCAACTGCCTGTGGCTTCCCGGCACGGACCACGCCGGCATCGCTACTCAGATGGTAGTGGAACGCGCGCTTGCGAAAGAAGGCCTGAATCGGCACGACATCGGACGGCAGGCATTCATCGAGAAGGTCTGGGAATGGAAGCAGCGTCACGGCAACCGCATCAGCGAGCAAACCAAGGCCATGGGCGCCTCGGTCGACTGGCGCCACGAGCGTTTCACGATGGACGCCGGCCTCAGCCGGGCCGTGCGCGAGGTGTTCGTGCAACTCTACGAAGACGGCCTGATCTACCGTGACCAGCGCCTGATCAACTGGTGCCCCCGTTGCCGTACTGCCCTGTCCGATCTCGAGGTCACTCTCGATCCGACTGAAGGAAAGTTGTGGACGATCGAATACCCGCTGCTGTCCGGCAAGCGCAGCCTGGCGGTGGCCACCACCCGTCCCGAGACCATGCTGGGCGATACGGCCGTGGCGGTGCATCCCGACGATCCACGCTACAAGGACTTGATCGGCCAGAAGGTCGAGTTGCCGCTAAGCGGGCGCGCCATCCCGGTGATCGCAGATGCCGAACTGGTTGATCCTGAATTCGGTACAGGCTGCGTCAAGGTTACTCCGGCGCACGATTTCAACGACTTCGAGACCGGCCGGCGCCATGGCCTGGAGTCGATCGGCGTGATAGACGTCAGCGGCAAGATGACAGCGCAGGCCGGCCCTGATTTCGCCGGCCTGGATCGTTTCGCGGCCAGGGAGAAAGTTGTCGCGGCCCTCGAGAAACAGGGCCGCCTGGCGGCGATCGAAGACTACAAGGTCGAACTGAGTCTCTGCCAGCGTTGCAGCGAGGTCGTCGAGCCGCTGCTGAGCAAGCAGTGGTTCGTCAATGTCAAGCCACTGGCCGAAGAGGCGATTAGGGCCGTCGAACAGGGCCGCACCGTCTTCGTTCCCCGGCAATGGGAAAAGACCTACTTCGACTGGATGCACAACATACGCGACTGGTGCATCTCCCGCCAGCTCTGGTGGGGCCACCGGATTCCGGCCTGGTTTTGCGATTGCGGAGAAGTGATCGTCAGCCGAACGGATCCAAGCGCCTGCCCGAGCTGCGGGGGAACCAACCTGACTCGCGATCCAGACGTGCTCGACACATGGTTCTCGTCGGCCTTGTGGCCCTTTTCCACCCTCGGCTGGCCCGACCGGACCGACCTGCTGAAAACCTTCTATCCCACTTCGTTGATGGAGACCGGCTTCGACATCATCTTCTTCTGGGTGGCCCGGATGATGATGATGGGCCTGAAGTTCATGGGGGACATTCCTTTCCGCACCGTCTACCTGCACGCCATGGTCCGCGATGCCCAGGGTCAGAAGATGTCCAAGACCAAGGGCAACGTGATCGATCCGCTCGATGTCACGGTAGAGTCGGGCGCAGACGCCCTGCGCTTCACGCTGGCCTCGCTAACGGCCCAAGGGCGCGATATCAAGCTGAGCGTCGAAAGGGTCGAGGGCTACCGGCACTTCATCAACAAGATCTGGAACGCGTCCCGCTTCGTGTTGCTGAACTTGGACGATTATGATCCTGCCCTACCCGGCAACCCCGAAAGCAGGTCTGTCTACGATCGATGGATCCTGGCGCGCGCCCGTGCAACCATCGAAGACGTAGAAAGCGCCATCAACGACTATAAGTTGAACGAAGCCAGCTCGATCCTCTACAATTTCTTCTGGCACGAGCTGTGCGACTGGTACCTCGAGATGATCAAACCGGTGCTCAACGGGCGAGATGGACCGGAGGCACGCCGCGAGTGCCAGGGCATCCTGGTGCGGGTACTCGACGTCTCGGTGCGCCTGCTGCACCCGTTTACTCCCTTCGTCACTGAAGAGATCTGGCAGAAACTCCCGCTGGCAGGGCGCGAAAGCAGCTATCTGGCCACGGCCGGATGGCCGCGGTCCGCTGACATCGAGCAAGACCCCGAGGCGCTCGAACAGATCGGCCGTGTGGTGGCCGCCGTAATCGGCATCCGAAACATTCGCGGCGAGAGCGGGCTTCCCCCCGGTAAACTCCTTCCCGCCCACCTGCTCAGCCAGGATGAGCGGGTGCGCAACACGCTACAGGCTCACCAGGATACCATCATCCACCTCGGCCGACTCGAATCCCTGACAATCGGAGAGCCTTCCGAGCGACCGGCCCAGTCCGCCGTCTACGTCAGCTCCGATCTCGAGGTGTGCGTGCCGCTGGGCGGGTTGATCGATTTCAAGGCCGAACGCAACCGGCTGGGTAAGGAAATAAAGAAGACCCGTGCCGACCACGAACGCTCCAGGAAAAAGCTGGAGAACGAGTCCTTCCTGAAACAGGCCCCGCCCGCGGTGATCTCCAAAGAGAAAGCAAAGTTGGCCGAATTCAAGGAGCGACTTGCCAAGCTGGACCGGGCGCTTGAGCAAATCGCCGAGTGGGAAAGACAATAGGTCAGTGGTGAAACCGGGTCCGCACATTTCGACGCTTATCGACCTGGCTCTTTCCGAAGACCTCGGCAGCGGTGACGTGACCACCAATGCGCTCTTCGGTTCAGCCGCCAAGGCCAGCGCCGCACTTGTGGCCCGCGAGCCGTTGGTGGTTTCCGGGCTGGAAGTGGCCGGTTGGGTGTTTGCCCGCCTGGACGACAGTTGCGTATTCAAACCCGCTGCGCGCGAGGGCGCGACGGTCCGCCGGGGAACTGTCCTGGCACGCGTGTCGGGTCCTGTACAAGCATTGCTCTCGGCTGAGCGCACGGTATTGAACTTCGTACGGCACTTGAGCGGCATCGCCACCCTGACCCGCAGCTACGCCAATGCCCTGCAAGATACCGGCTGCAGGCTGTTGGACACCCGCAAGACGACCCCCGGCCTGCGGGCGCTCGAGAAAGCCGCGGTTCGGGCAGGGGGGGGATGCAACCACCGCATGGGCCTTTTCGACGGAGCAATGATCAAGGACAACCACATCGCCGCTGCCGGTTCGATTCGGGCCGCCGTCGACGCGCTGCGCGCCACGCTGCCGCCAACAATCAAGATCGAAGTCGAGTGCGACAATCTCGGGCAAGTGCGCCAGGCGCTGCGGGCCGGCGCCGAGATCATCATGCTGGACAACATGACCGGCGCCAAGATGAAAAAGGCTGTTGAGCTGGTAGCCGGTCAGGCTTGCACAGAGGCCTCCGGCGGACTGAACCTCGAAAATGTCCGCCGGGCCGCCGCGGCGGGCGTCGACTACGTCTCGGTGGGTGCTTTAACCCACGGCGCGCGGGCCGTCGACATTTCAATGGAGCTTGGACAACCTTGAGTCCGGGTGACCTGGAACCCGTTCCCCGGGCCGGGCTGCGCTTGCTTCAGAGCACCGGCTCCACCAACGACGAGGCCCGGGCCTGGATAGAGCACGGGGCCTCTGATGGAGCAACAGTTGTAGCCGACATTCAGACCCAGGGGCGTGGGCGAGCCGGACGCTCCTGGCATGCGCCGGCGGGTGTGAACCTGTCGTTGTCTCAGGTTATCCTCGCGCCGCCCGAGCACCTGCGCCTGGTTCCAGTTCTGGGAGCGCTTTGCGCACGCGCCGCGATCGCAGATCACCTGCCGCAGTTTTACAAAGTAGGCATCAAGTGGCCCAACGACATCCTGGTGTTGGGGCTGAAGATCGCGGGAATCCTGGCCGAGCTGATGACTGAACCGGTCATGGGAGCCGTGCTGGGAATCGGGGTCAACGTCAATACGCGCAGCGGACAGTTTCCGAACGACCTGCGCCGGCCGGCGGCCTCGCTGCGCATGCTGGCAGGCAGGAACGTAGCGCGAGCCGATCTACTCGACACACTCCTGCGCCAAATTGACTCTTACCGTGAGCTATGGCGCACAAGTCCACGACTGCTGGTGGCCGAGTTCGCCGAACACTGCATTACCTTGGGCAGACGCATTCTGGTTCATCCACCGGGCAGCGAAGCGTTCGAGGCAACGGCCCACGGAATAGCGTCCGACGGCGCTCTGCTATGCACAGACGATGACGATAATGAGATTACCGTAACAGCCGGTGACGTGGACCCGCTGGACTGTTCCCGTCCGATCCGCTGAAGTGGCCGTTTACGGCCGGCAGGTGTTCAGTTCGAGATCGCGCCCGTCGGTTGTGATCGTCACGGCACCGTCGCGGTCGGTTCGAAATATTTTTACGCCGGATTCTCTCAGGCGCTCAATCACCTCGTCCGACGGCAGGTGGTGTGCATTCCTCGCTCCGACTGAGATGACCGCGACAGAAGGCCTGACGCGATCCACAAACTCTTTGGCTGTTGCCTGCCGCGTTCCATGGTGCCCGACCTTGAGTACGTCGGCGGTCAGTTCTTCTCCCGACTCGATCAGCAGGCGCTCGCCTTCCTTCTCCAGGTCACCGCTGAGCAAGAAAGTTCTTTGGCCGAGACTTACGCGCAGCACCAGCGAGCGTTCGTTGGCCTCGAGCGTCTCGCTCCCCGCTGCCGGCCAGAGCACATCGATTTTGGCGTTTTCACCCAACCGCGGCGTGTCGCCCGCGCGAAGCAGCCGCACGCGGGCGCCGGCCTCTCGGGCAGCGGCAAGCAGGGGGCGGGTTGCGGGCATCTCCTCTAACGGGTGCGCCGTCCATACCTCGTCCGGCGTAAACAGGCGCACCACCGATGCCAGGCCGCCGGCGTGGTCCATCTCGGTGTGCGTGACGGCCACGGCATCCAGGTGCGTGATCCCTAAAGACCAAAGGAAGGGCGCGACAACCTGCAAGCCGCTGTCTCCGCCCCCCTCGCGGGCGTCGCCGCCGTCAACAAGCAGCGTATCGCCACCAGGAAAACGCAGGAAAATCGAGTCGCCCTGGCCGACATCCAGGAAGGTCAGTTCGAGATCACGCGAGACCAGCGGACCGACCCGCCCGACCACAAAGACAACCAGCAACAGGCCGAAGCTCACGACCGCCAGGCGGCGCGCCCAAAGACGGCGCCATTTCAAGACGGCGAACAGCAGCAGGTAAGTAAGGATGACCTGGCCAACCGAGGGTGTGGAGATATGAAGCACGGACCAGCCGATCCCTCCCACCCGGGCGGAAAGCTCGGCCAACCAGCCGGTGGCCAGCAGGGCCGCGTCCGTCACCATACCCGAAAGCAGTGAGCTTATGGGAAACAGTACAGCGGCGATCAGCCCCAGCGGCACGATCACCCAGGTGGCCAGCGGAACCGCCGCCAGGTTGGTGAATATACCCACCAGGCTCACCTGGTTGAAGTAACGGGCCAGTAGCGGAGCCGTGCCCAACGAGGCGATGAAGGTCAGCAGCGCGTAGTGCGCCGTTCTCACCAGGATGCGACGCTGCCAGGAGTCATTCAACCCGGAGCGCCCGAGCGGCAAACCGAGCCGCTCGGCCAGCGGCGGCACGGCCAGGATCACACTGGCGACCGCTGTGAAACTGAGTTGAAATGATACCTCGTACAGAGACTGTGGCCAGATCCCCAGGATGATCAAGGCCGCCGCAGAAAGCGTCTGCAGCGGATCTGATTGGCGCCGGGCGATCACCGCGATCAGAAAACACACCACCATGATGCAGGCGCGCACCGCCGGCAGGTGGGCGCCGGACAGGAGCGTGTAGAACAGGGTTGCCGGTATGACCAAGGCAGCCGATATGCGCGTGATGTCGAAGCGCACGGCCAGCCAACCGATCCTGGCCAGCAAGAAATACAGCAAGGCATACAGGCCAAGTGCTACAAAGCCCAGGTGCAATCCCGAGATGGCCAGCAGGTGGGCCAAACCCGCACGGGCGAAATTCTGCTTCACTTCAACGGGCACCAGCCCGCGCTTTCCCGTGGTCATGGCCGCCAAAATTCCCTTGGAGGCGGCATCCGCTTTCCGCTCGAAGACGAAGTCGGAAAGCGCAGATCTGGCGTTTGCGATCCAGCGCCGCGGCGAGAGCACACCTGTGTCCGTGGTAACCAGCATGTCGCGGCACGAACTTAACCAACCGCTCCAGTCGATACCCCTCCTGCGCATACCGGCCGCTCTGTCCCGCAAGCCGGGATTATACCGCGATCGCGGCGGGTGAATCCTGGCCATGGCCACCAATCGATCCCCGGGTAACACGCGGGGGCAGGCGTCCATCCGGGTATCATGCACGCTCAATAAGGCCCTGGCGCTTACCGTTCGGGGCGACCGAAACAATGCTCCCATGGCCTCGATATCCACTTCTATTCTTCGTCGGTCGGGATAGACATCCCAGGCAGTGCGCGCCTGCGCCTGGATTACCGCCAATCCCTCTACGGGAGGCGCCGGCCCGGCTTGCGGCAGTGCGCCGCGCGCGAAGCCCAGCGACAGAAATGCGAGCAGCCACAAGAAAAAGCGCAGCACGCCACCTCGTCCGGCGAGCGCCAGGCCGCCGGCTGCAAGCGCACTTGTCCCTGCCAGAGACCAACCGAAAATCGGCGACCAGCCGCCGACACCCTGGGCCAGTATCCCGCAGGCAAAGGCCACCGAGAGCGCAATCAACGGGCGGCGCATTGGCAGACGTTCTTTATAGTCGCCGGACACGCCTATCCGCCGCTGAATGATTCGTAGTCTGCGGGCGTGTTCAGGTTGCGCACGACCCCGGGATCGTCCACGTCCACGCGACACAGGCGGCCCGTTTGTTCACAGGCAGCGATCACCGCCCGGGCACCGCCCTCGGCCGCCTGCGATTGCAGGGCGTCGAAAAGAGCACGACCGAAGCAGGCCGGATGACCGCTGCGGCCGCGGTATTGGGCCAGCGCCGCGTCGTACCCTTCAAGCGCCAGGCGCACTTTGCGCACCGTACCGGGACGAATCGTCGCCTGGTCGACCAGCACCACCAGCACGCCCTTCACATCGGCGGAAAGGCGCGTAATAGCGCAGCGAAGCGATGATATCTGGCCCCGGGAAGGATCGGGATTCAACACCGGCTGTACACCTTCGAGTCGGCAGCACTGTTCGATCTCCAGGATCGGCTCTGCCACCACCGCCAGCACCGGGTTGCAGCCCCCGGCACCCAGCGCGGCGCACAGGCTATCGAGAAATGTCTGCCGGCCGTTGCGCAGCAGGGCCTTGCGTCTGCCCATGCGTCGCGACGCCCCGGCGGCGAGCACGACGCCGGCGATCTTCATGGACGCCTCTTCCTCTTGCGGCGCCCGGCAAGCTTACGTGTGTGATCGATGATCTCAATCAGACCCTCGGTCATCAGCGCGCCCACCACGCGGCGACGATAATCGGCGCTGGAGCGGATGTCATCGATAGCCCGCACGGCGGCGATACAGGCCTTAGCCGCGGACCTCACCCGCTCGGCGTCAAGAACGCGGCCCTCGAGTATCTCCTCGGCCTGCGGTACCCCGATGACGGTTGGTGCGACCGCTCCCATTGCCACCCTGACATGACTCAGGCGCCCGTCACCGTGGCGCCGGGCGCACAGCGCCAGCGAGGCCTTCGAGCAGCACATGCCCTTGCGCTGCCCGGCCTTCTTGAAGAAGGCCACCGTCCGCCCGCGCCGCGGCGAAAACAGCACGGCCTCGATAACCTCGTCGAGGCCGAGGTCCGTTCTGGCGGGTCCTTTGAGAAAGGAGAGCACGGGCAGCACACGCCGCCGGCCACGGGCTGCCAGTGCCACCCGGGCGTCCAGACAGACCAGCGCGGGCAGCGAATCGGCCGCCGGGGAGGCATTACCCAGGTTACCGCCGATGGTTCCCAGGTTGCGAATCTGGACCGATCCCACCGCCCGGCAGGCGAGGCTCAGCAACCTGGCGCGCCTGCGGATCAGCGCATTGTCGGCGATCGCCTGATGGGTGACCGCCGCCCCAACGCGGATCAAGCCCTGGTCGGTAAGCCCGATGCCCCGCAGTTCTGCGACTTTGCTGATGTCGATCAACATGCGCCTGCCCGCGAAGGACTCGGGCCGCACCAGGATATCGGTTCCGCCGGCCAAAAGGAGCGCCGTGGGGCCGTCGGCCCAGATCATCTCCAAGACATCATCCAACGATTCAAGCTTGATGAAATTTATCATCCGGCTTTTCAACTCCAGCTATCAGTTGCTGGTTGACACACTGACATAATATCTCAATCAGTCATCCTCCGAGTCGTCGAACACCACGTCTTCGAGCGACTTTTCATTCTTCTTGGCCACGTATGGCTTGGGCTGCGGCATGCTTTTGCCCGACTGGGATTGCGTGCCTTTCGGCACGCCGGCCACCGCGCTCCCCCGGCGCCAGAGGAAAACAAGCTCGGCGGCGACGGCGATTGCAATCTCCTCCGGGGTGACGGCGCCGATATCCAAGCCCACCGGGCAGCGGATCTTCTTTATCTGCTCTGCGGGAATATCCTTGGCCTTGAGAAGATCAATAGTCTTGGCGGCCTTCCTTTTGCTGCCGATCACTCCCAACCAGGCGGGGCTTCGGCCGATGACTCCTTCCAGCACGATTTGATCCTGATCATGTCCCCGGGTGACAATCAGCACGTGGTCCTTGGAGCCCGGCGGTTGCGAGGCGATCTGTTCCGCAAAGGGGCGATTGACGATCTCGTCCACGTCGGGAAACCTGTCGCGGTTGGCCCACTCGGAACGCTCATCCACCACGCTTATGCGACAATCGAGTGTGGCTAATAGCCTGGCCACCGCGGCGGAGACGTGTCCCCCACCGTAGATGACGACCCGCTTGGCGGGCTGTAGCGGCTCGAGGTATACGCTTATCTCCCCGCCGCAGCTCATCCCCAGTTCGTCCAGCTTGTAGTGCAACGTACGCGGCCCGCGGCCGTCATCGAGGGCGTTCAGCGAGTCGGCTATGACTCGCGCCTCGACGACACCGCCGCCGACCGTGCCGCTGATGCTGCCGTCGGGCAACACTATCATCTTGGCCCCTACCTTGCCCGGCGCCGAACCGATCGAGCGCACGACCAATGCCAGCACCCCCGATTCTTCCTCATCGATCAGGCGCTGCAGTTCCAGGGCGATTGTCTTTGTTCCTTCTCCAGACTTAGAATCCATTGCTACCTCCCGCTTCTGCGAATGGCCCGTCGGCGGGCCGTTTTCCGAATGGCCGAGACGATCTTTGTATAGCCGGTACAGCGGCATAGGTTGCCGGAGATACCTTCGCGGATCTGATCGCTGGTGGGACGCTGGTAGCGCGACAGCAGGTACTCACCGGCCAGCAACATGCCCGGTGTGCAATAGCCGCACTGAACCGCTCCTTCGTCAACGAAGGCCTGCTGCAAGTCGCTAAGACCGTCCCCGCTTGCCAGTCCCTCGACGGTGACGATCTCGGCGCCGTCTGCCGAGGCGGCAAGCACCAGGCAGGACGGGACAAGCTTGGCGTTCAGCATCAGCGAGCAGGCGCCGCATTCCCCGATGCCGCAGCCTTTCTTGGTGCCGGTCAGGCCCGCCTTTTCGCGCAAGGTGTCTACCAGGCGCTCGTCGGGGTCGACTTCGAAGCGCGCCCCGCGGCCGTTGATCGTCAGGCGCAAGTCAATCTTCATGACGCCCCTCTTCCAGTGCGACGAGCACGTCCTCGGCTTTAACCGGCAGGCGTGTAAAACGCACCCCTATGGCATCCTGCAGCGCATTCAGGATCGCCGGGGTCACTCCGACCATGCAGGTCTCGCTGATACCCTTGGCTCCGTAGGGGCCGGAGGCCTCCAACACCTGGACCGGCACCGTGCGGATATCGGCCGGCACATCCAAAGACGACGGCAGGATATAGGTATTGAAGTTGGTGTTCAGAAAACGGCCCTGATCGAGCATGACTTCCTCGAACAGGGCATAGCCGATTCCCTGGGCGACGCCGCCCTCGCTCTGTCCTTCGAAACCAGTGCGGAAGATCACCCGTCCTCCGTCCAGGTGCGCTTCGACGGCCACAACTTCGATCTCGCCGGTCAGGGTGTTCACTTCCACCAGCGCCACATGGGTTCCATAGGAATACAGCAGGTGCGGCAGTCCGTCGCCCAACTCGACATCCTGGGTCGGCAGGTGAAAAGTCGCCCGGGCCGAGATATCTCCGGGCTCGCTCGCTTCGGCTTTCAGCGCCTCGATCTTGTCGGCCGCCATCAGGATTGCGTTGCCCACGGCATAGGTTGTACGCGAAGCGGTTGTGGTTCCCGAATCCGGTGTCACGGCGGTATCCGCTCCCACCACGCCGAGTTTATCCATGGGCACGCCGAGTCTCTCCGCCGCCATCTGGGCATATGCGGTATAGGCGCCCTGGCCAAACTCGTTTGTTCCGGCATAGACGGTTAGCCGGCCATCGCGATCCAGACGCAGCTCGACCTCCGCGTAATCTGGAATGCCTATTCCCAGGCCGACGCCCTGCATCTGGGTGGCCACTCCGACGCCGCGCTTGATGTAAGACGCAAGCGAAGGCGAGTGGTGCGAAGTGTCTTTTGCCAGCCGTCGTCTCGACTTCCATAGCTTGCCGCGACGAGCTGACTTCACGGTTGCCTCGGCGCCCACCGCAAGCTTCATCTCGTAGCCCAGTGCCGCCAGATCTCCCTGCTGCAAGACGTTGGCCTGACGGAAGGCCAGCGGATCGCGCCCCAGTTTGTGAGCCATTCGATCCATCTGGCTCTCGATGGCCACACAGGCCTGGGTGCAGCCGAAACCGCGGAAAGCACTCGAGAATCCGTTGTTGGTATACACCGCGTAACCGTCGATCTTGACGTTCGGCACCAGGTAGGGACCGGCGGCATGCTCCATCATCAGGTTGAGTACCGGTCCGCCCAGCGAAGCATAGGCACCCGTGTCCGCTACGAAACGCGCCTGGACAGCCAGTAACTTGCCGCTCTTGGAGGCGCCGGTCTTGTACCACATTCTGGTCGGGTGGCGTTTGGTGTGGGCGACGATAGACTCGTCGCGGCCGGCCACCATCTTGGCCGGCCGACGGGTGTGGTAGGTCATCAGCGCCAGGTGAATCTGCACAGTGATCTCGTCCTTGCCGCCGAAGGCTCCGCCGACGTAGGGCGCCGTGACCCTTACCTGGTCGAGCTCAAGCCCCAGCGCCCTGGCGATCTGCGTCTGGTCGCGAAACACGTACTGCCCGCACGACTCGATGGTCAGCTGGCCGTCTTCACCGTAGTAGGAAACTCCCGCCTCGGTTTCGAGGAAGGCGTGATCGATCATCGGCACCTGGTAGAAACCCTCGATCACGACAGAACTCTTCTTGAAACCTATCTCCACATCGCCCTTGCTGAAATGCCCCTGGTGCATGATGTTGCCGTTTGGGTGCAGGGCGACGGCTCCGGGCAGCATGGCTTTTTCCGGATCGGTCAACGGCTCGAGAACCTCGTATTCCACTCGGACCAGCGCCGCCGCGCGGCGCGCAATGCTACGCGTCTCTGCACCCACTAAAGCCACTGCGTCGCCCATGTAGCGCACACGATCGTGGCAAAGTACCGGCATGTCCTGGATCTGGATGCCGAAGGCGTTCAAGCCGGGAACATCACGGGCGGTCAGCACGCGCACCACGCCTTCGGAAGCCTGCGCCTCGGCGGTATCGACGGATAGAATGCGCGCGTTAGGGTGGGCGGCGCGTACCACTTCGACCCACAGCATTCCGTCGATCACCCGGTCGGAGGGATAAACCATCCGTCCGGTCACCTTGTCCTCGGCATCGAGCCGTCTGACACGCTTTCCAACTACCCGCATGTCTCGACCTCCGCCACCCTGATACAATCGGTCACCGGGCATACGGCCGCGCAAACCCCGCAACCGACGCAGCGTTCATCATCCACCAGAGGCAATCGATCATCGCCGAAACGAATTGCCTGGTGGCCGCCGTCGCGGCAAGTAATAAGGCAACGGCCGCAACCGATGCACAGCCGCTGTTCAATGCGCGAACGCACATTCTCCGCAGCCTGGAGCTTGTCGTGAGTCGTGATCCGCGCGAGCGACCGGCCGACCAGATCGGCGGGTGTTTGCAGTCCTTTTTCCTTCAGGTACCAGGCCAGCCCGCTTTTGAGATCTTCGATCATCTCGAAGCCGTAGGTCATCACCGCGGTACAGAATTGCACGTTGACCGCGCCTACCAGCATCATCTGGACTGCGTCCTTCCAGTTCAGCGGGCCGCCCGTGCCCGTCACCGGAAGCCCACAGGCGGCAGCCACCATGGCGATGTTGCGCAGGGTGATCGGGAAAATGGCCGGCCCCGAGAGACCGGCGAACGACGTCCTGCCGCCGACGTCCGGCAAAGGGTTGAAACTGTCGAGATCGATGCCCATCAGGCTGGGAATAGTGTTGGAGGCGCAAACGGCGTCGGCGCCGCCTTCGCGGACGGCCTGTGCCACAGCCCTGATGTCGGCCACCTGGGGTGTGATCTTGATGACAACCGGCGCGCGCCGGGCCGCGCCCTTGATCCACGAGGTCACCTCGCGGGTGAGTTCGACGTTCTGCCCGAGCATCTGACCGGCGAAAGAACCCTCTCCGCCAAGCGTGCCCTGGGGGCAGGAGAACGAGCACTCCAGCACATCCGCCCCGGCCGCCTCGAGGCGTCCGACGAGTTGCTCCCAGTCCGCGCGGGAAGAGCCCATCATCGAGCCGACCACGACACGATCCGGAAACTCTTCCTTGATGGCCCGGATACGCTTCTCGACCACGTCGATGTGGTGCTCGCTGATCAGATCGATGTTGCCCAGGCCGGCAACCCGCCTGCCGAACAACTGGTAACCCTGCATCATGGGGTACTTCAACTCGACCGGCTCCGACTCTATTGCCGTGGTTTTCAGAACCGCGCCGGCCCAGCCTGCCTTGAAGCCGGCCCTGAGCATCTCGAGATCGTCGGTCGGCGGCGCCGCCGCCAGCAGGAAGGGATTGACGAAGCGCACGCCGCAGAAATCCACACTCAGGTCGACATCATCTGGCAACATCTCGTCGTTTGAAAATACGATCCGCGCATGTCCCAGGCTTGTGTGAACCTCACGGGCGACCCGCACCCCGTCGGCCACGGCATCGACCACCGTGCGCCGTTGCCTGATAAGATCGCCGGCCACGAAGACGCCCCCAGCCGTCGCCGGGCGTTCATGCTTCACCAGCTTGTCATCACCGAGCGAGAGACCCAGCGCGGCGGCGCGCCTCTCGTCGATGCGCTCTCCGACCGCCACTATGACGTCATCAACCGGCAGATCGAACTGCGCGGTATCTACAGGCACCGGGCGCCTGCGGCCGCTTGCATCTGGTTGCCCGAGCACAGTCACCACGCACCGCAGGCCGGCAATTTTGCCGTCTTTTTCGATCAGCTCGATTGGCTGCGTCAGGGTCCGCAACCTGACACCCTCGGCCCGGGCGCGACTCACCTCTTTTTCCCAGGCGGGCATCTCGACGTCCGAACGTCTGTAGAGAACGACGACATCTTCTGCGCCCAGGCGCAGGGCGGTTGAGGCCGCGTCCATGGCGGTATTGCCGCCGCCGATGACGGCCACCCGCGGGCCGAGACGCGGGCGCAAGCGCCCGCCGCCAGCCTTATGGCCGAGAATTTCCAGGGCCTGGTGGACGCCCGGCAGATCCTCGCCCCGCAGTCCGAGCCTGGCCGGGCGTGTCAGCCCGATGGCCACCACCACGGCATCGAAGTCGTCGCCCAACTCGGAAAGAGAGCCGACCTCCCGCCCGAAGACGAAATCGACTCCCCGCTTTATAATTTCCCCAACCTCGTGCTCGACAACCCGACTGGGCAGGCGCATCGCAGGTATGCCTCCCGCCAGCATCCCGCCGGCCCGCGCGCCCCTCTCGAACACAGTAACGTGATGTCCCAGTCGGGCCAACTCCGCGGCCGCGGACAATCCCGCCGGTCCGGCGCCGATAATTGCCACTCGCCTGCCGGTCGCTTCCGCTGCCGGCTCCGGGTATACTCCGTTTGCGATCTCGAAGTCGGTTGCGAAGCGCTGCAGCGCCCCGATGTCGATCGGGCGATCGATGCGCGCCCGGGTGCATTCGCGCTGGCATTGATCGTCTGTAGCGCACACGCGAGCGCAGCTGCCGCCGAAGACGTTCGCCCGGCGGATGACCTGGGCCGCCCCGCGCAAATCGAAAGCACGGATCTTGCGGATAAAAGTACGCACCGGCACCGAGGCCGGGCAGCCCTTCTCACAAGGAGGGTCTTCGCATTGCAAACAACGCCAGGCTTCGTCAAGAGCCGCGTCCAAGCTCAGCCCCGACTCGAACTCTTCGAAATTACCGGCCAATGTTCTCCCCGAGCCTATGGAATCGCTGCATTCTACACGAGGAGGGATGGCCATTCAAGAAGGGTTTGAATTTCTGCAGCGCCCCACGGGAGGCGTTTATGCGCCCTGCTAGTGCGACCAGAAGACGTGCAGGTTGGAGAAGGTCGGCCTCACTCCGTCCTGGGTGGTGTTGAGTTGCACGTCGGCGCTCAGCCAACGGTGGCCGCTGAGGGTCGGGCAGGTGTTGTACATGTCCGCCGGCGAGGCAGCAAAAGGCCCGCAGACGGGGCTGTGATTGGTGACAAGCTCCGCCTCGCTGTCGGCCGAGACGAACGACACGCTGACCGAGGTGTTGAGAGGCACAGTCGCATCCCAGGTGGCGCTGTGCCAGAAGGGCGCGCCGTAGCCGGAATCGAAGTTCTGGATCCAGTGCCCCTCACGCGTGGTAACCATGCGCAGCTGCATGCCGGTCATGTCGCTGTAAGTGTACAGCTCCTGGCCCGCGTCGACCGGGAACGAACCGTCCGGTGTGCAGTCGGACAAAAAACGGTTGGCGTAGCCGCCGTAACGGTTGGGCACCCAGATCTTCCCGTTGGCGTCGACCGCCACGCCGTGGGGATAGGTGCCGTTCGAGACCGCCTGCCGGCATAAAACGGCGCCCGTACCTGGATTGATTTTGACCACCTCGTTGGTTCCATAGCTCGACCCCCATACGTAGCCGTCCTGGTCGACCGTCACCGCCGTGACATTGGCGACGCCGGTGTAGAATACCGAATAGTCGGAGCCATTGACCATGTGCACCCCGCGTTGTGTTCCGCTCCCCGACCAACTACCCAACCAGACGTTGTTACTCTGGTCGATGGCGATGCCGTAGTAGCGATCGTGAGGCACCGAGGCTTCTACCGCCATAGTGGCGGTGTTGATTTTCTTGGTATCCGGCGAGGAAGCCGTCCACAGGTATCCGTTGCCGTCCACCGCCAGGCCGTAGACGCTGACCCCGACGTTGAGCGAGCCCAACACCTTGCAGCAGGGCGGCTCGACGCAGGCGCCCGGGTTGGGGTCGATCGCCTGGCCATCGACCTTGTACACCGTCTGGCCGTCGAAGGTGCCGAACCAGACGTTGCCGTCGCCGTCGATGGCCACCCCGCGGCAGATGTAGGGCGCATCCACGCTGCAAATTCTGTTGCCGTCGGCGTCCAGGTGCACGCCGTTCGAGTAGTGCGCGTCTCCTGTCGAGACGAAGCCGCGGTTGCCTACCCAAACGGAGTAGTCGAGCGCCACCGCCGTGCGCGAGGGAGCATCGCCGTGCGAATCGACCTGCCAGATCTTCTGACCCGTCTCGGTGTCCAGCTTGGCCACCTGATCACGTCCGGTGACCGAAATGAAGATAAAGGGCGTGCGCACCGAGCCCTGGCCGAGCGTGATCGCGTCGGGGTCGCCGGGATCTGGTTCGGTGCCGTCGCAGTCGCGCAGGTCGGCGTCGCAGTCGCCCGGCGTGTCCCAGCCGACCTCGTAACAAGAAACGTCCGGGCACGTCCCGCAGGCCGTCAAGACACCCTCGTCGATCAGCCCGTCGCAGTCGTTGTCCAGCCCGTCGCAAACTTCGGCCGGCTCATCGCCGCAAGTGCCGCAGGCGTTCATGACCCCCTCGTCCGTCCAGCCGTCGCAGTCGTTGTCCACCCCGTCGCAGACCTCGGTCGAATCGCAGAAGCCGCACAGGTTCGAGCCGATGGCCCACTGCTCGTCGATCTCTGTGTCGCAGTCGTTATCCACACCGTCGCACACCTCGGCCTCGGGAATGACGTCCCCCTCGCAGTCAGACCAGAACTCGCCGTCGATGCAGCTCATGGTTCCGGCCTGGCAGCTTCCCACCCCTTGGGTGCCGTCCGGCCCGCGGTAGCAGGTCTTGGTCTCGGATCCCGAGCAACCCCCGCACATCTCGTCCACCGAGCCGTCGCAGTCGTCGTCCAACCCGTTGGCGCACACCTCGTCGGGAACCGGCCCGCAAGTGCCGCAGGCGTTGGTGACTCCCTCGTCGACAATGCCGTTGCAGTTGTCGTCGATCGCGTTGCAGGACTCCTGTGCCCCGGGGTTGATCGCGGCGTTGCTATCGTCGCAATCCTCGGGCGGACGATAGCCGTCATTGTCACCGTCGGGCAGGCAATCTTCGTCGACAAACCCGTCGCAGTCGTTGTCCACGCCGTCGGCGACGTCCCCCTGGCATTCGACCCCCGGAGTGACCTCACCCTCACAGCTGGTCCAGACGTAGTCGGCGCCCTGCGCGACGCAGTCGTGGGTTCCGCCCTTGCAGATGCCCTTTCCCATGCTGCTCGGCGGCCCCGAGTAGCACGGTTGATTGATCGGCGGGTGGCACTCGCAGTTGCTGCCCGAGCCGCCCTGGTCGCAGAGACAGCCAGGATCGCACGAGCAACTCTCGTCGATCTGGCCGTTGCAGTCGTTATCCAGGCCGTCGCCGCAGATCTCGGTAAGCTGGGCGTCCGGCGGGGAACAGTCCCCGCAGCGGTTGAGCAATCCCTCGTCGACGTCATCGTCACAGTCGTTGTCCTCCCCGTCGCAAACCTCATCGACCGGCGTCTGCTCCCCCTGGCAATCGCCGTATTCCTTGTCATCCCCGCAGATCATCACGCCCGAGCGGCACAGGCCGACACCCTTGGTTTCGAAGTCGCCCGTGTAGCAGGCACGTCTGTCGCCCCGTTCGCAGCCGCAATCATCCTCGTCGGTAACCCCGTCGCAATCATTGTCGATGCCGTCGTGGCAGATCTCAGGGGCCCCGGGGTAAACCAGGCGATTGGTGTCGTCGCAATCCTCGTTGCCCAAGGCGCAGTTGGGCCCATAGCCGTCCTTGTCCTGGTCGATGCACTCCTTGACGTTGCCGCCGTCACCGTCGGTACCGGCATCGACGATCTCATCCGGTTTGCAAAAACCGACCTCGCAATGCTCGCCCGAGGGACAGTCACCGTCGTCCACACACGGCATCTGGCAGAACCCGCTCAGGCACTGCATACCGGAGGGGCAATCTTCCGAGGTAAGGCAGACAGTTCGACAAACATCGTCGGTACAGCCCATCCCATCCGGGCAATCTTCATCGCCGACACATGGTATAGGCCCCGGCGCCGTCTCATCGGAGCAGGCCCAGGCAGCGGCCAGCAACACAATAGACAACGAAAGAAACCAATTCATTTTCATCTGTATCATGGCAACAATCTCCCGGTAGGATATTCACTTACACCACTACTAGTATTTTACCACTGTCGGAGAAAAAAGTGGAATCGGTCAAGCGGCCCAGTTCGCGAAATTTGTCGCCCTTCAGAAACGACCGGATAATATCGGGACAACAACGGCCGGGTGAAAGACTCCATGAGGTGAGCCGAGATTGAGGGGTGCTCCCGATGCGTGCCCCTGTTCCGCTTGTGCCATCTGAATCAACGCAGGATCGCGCCACTTTCCCGCCGCCACCATGGCATGGATGATCGATGCCAGGTCGATCGCCGCGGCCGAGCCGAAGCCGATGCCTAAGTACATCAAGCTATCCGTCGACAAAGCCAGCCCCATGCCGGTTGCGGCGGCCGCCACCGTCGCAAGCAGATAGCCTACGCCCCAGCCGGTTTCCTCGATGTAAAACATGCCCCCGCCGGGCAACAGCAAGCCCCACAGGCAAGCCATGCCGGCGCTCTTGGTCCGCGGTATGAGCGGCCGGCGGTAGGCGGGGGGCGGCGGAGGCGCGACCTGCGCGGCCGGAGCAGCGCTCTTCGTCACAATCGGGGCCATCGGCGCAAGCTTTGCTATGGCCTCGTCCAGCGCCGACAGGAGATGATCGGTATCGCATGGTCCCTTGGCGGTGGCGGTTCGCTCGGTGGCCGCCTTGCGCAGATCGAACAGGGCGGCCGTCAGGATGCAAAGCGAGCCGATCTTGCCGATGGACGCGGAGAGCGTGTACTGCGCCGAGAGCTCTTGCCCGATGTCGATCTGGCAAGAGCGGTCGTAGCAGGTCTTGTAGGTCTCCTTCTTCTGAGTGGCGAGCCGGGCGCGGATCTCGTCGCGGGGCACAATGCGAAAGAGTCCTCCTTCTCCCAGACGGGTGCCGAGGTAATCTGTCAGGATGTCGATCTCCTGGGCAGTCAGTGTTGTTCCCCTGTTCTCGATCTGGAACACGGCCAGAATAGGTACGGGTTGCTTTCCAGCGGCATAAGCGGCTGACCAGAAAACCAGCGCCGCAAACAACCACGGCCGGCAGTGCTTGAAGCAGGACATCTTCACTTTTCCCGCTTCACGTTTTCGCCCTTGAGGATCTCGGGCACCGGTCTGGCCTGGATGCGCAGCCCGCCGTCGTGCTCCAGGATCAAGCGGTAGATCTTGTCTGGAACGAAGCGCGTGGCCGGGGCTTCGATCTGGGCGTTCTTGACTCCGTCCGCCCGGCGCCTGTTCTCATCCAGGGCATATTCCCAAAACGATTTCCACAAGCGGCTCTCAACCCGGGTCGCGTAATCGTTGGCCGCTAAAATGCGGTAGCCGCCCGGCACCTCCATGGGTCGGTTGATCTCACAGCTCTCGTAAGTATTGCCGTGATCGTCGAGAGCGTAAGCTCGGGTGAAGAAGTGAATGCTCTTTCCCTTGCCATCCATGATCAGTTCGTCATTCAGGCGGATGACCAGCGCCTCGAAATGAATCACGTCGTTGAGTGAAAAATCGCAGTGGACTGGATCGAGGGGCTTCTCACCCGACCCGTAGCGCAGAATCTTCAGACGGATCTTGCGGGGGCTGCCATCCTGAGCGGGGCGGTAGTCTTCCACCCAGACGTCGGCCACGCGGTCCTCGGCGGTCAGGCGACCTATCATCGTTTTGAGAACTTCCACTTCACGATGATTCTGGTAGAACCACCAAGCGCCCGCCGCAGCGGCCCCCAGCATGGCAAGCAATAAAAGCCGCCTGAGCCAGCCAAAAATGCCGCTACTCTTCCCGTGCTCAACCTGCTCGCGCGCCGCCATGGTTAAGCCCTTTCCCATGATTCCCTGATAGATTCAGATAACACAAAATCAGAGCCCGATACAAGTTGTCGATTCCGGCGGGCTCAGCTATCATCTGTAATTATGCGCTGGATTGTGCTCATGGTCGTCACCTTGCTGTTGTCACCCGCTTGCCGGGACGATGGTGCTGAGCGAGAACGGGAGCGTCGTCCGATCATCGATTCCCACGTGCACATCGTACCGACCGAGGCGTGCATCGCGCGGGCGCTGAAAATATTCGATACCGCAGGCATCACCCGCTTCTGCGCCAAGAGCGCAGGCGCATTCCCCGATGCTCGCTTCAGGGCGACCGTGGCCGTGGCCGGCAGGCTCGGTTCGCGATTCGCCTTTTTCGCCAACGTCGACTGGCGCGGCATTGACGATCCCGCCTGGCCCCAACGCGAGGCGCAAAGGCTCACCAAAGAGGTCGAGTTGGGAGCGCGTGGCGTCAAGATCTTCAAGAACATGGGCCTGGGCGTGCGCACGCCGGACGGCAAGTTGATTGCAATCGACGATGTCCGTCTCGATCCGCTCATGAAGCGCGCGGCCGAACTGGGCGCCATAGTCGCCATGCACACGTCCGATCCACGGGCCTTCTTCGATCCGCCGACACCCGAAAACGAGCGCTATTTGGAGCTTCTGTTCGCGCCATCCTGGAGCTTCCACGGCCAGGACTACCCTTCCCGGGCCGAGCTGTTCGCCGCCCGCGAGCGACTGATCGCCCGCCATCCCGAGACGACTTTCCTGCTGATCCACCTGGCCAACAACCCCGAGGATCTGGCTTACGTCGATCGCCTGCTTTCCACCCACTCCAACGTCTACGTGGACACCTCGGCACGCCTCGGCGAGATCGGCCGCCACCCGGCCGGGCAGGTAAGGAAGTTCTTCATCAAGCACCAGGATCGCATCCTGTTCGGCTCGGATATCGTCATCGACCCGGGCGGCCTGCAGCTGGGCTCGCTCTCGATCTGGCCCGACGACGACAGCGACGCCGTCCGCTTCTACGCCGCCCACCGGGAGTACTTCGAAACGGATCACCGCCGCATCGATCACCCCACGCCGATCCAGGGCGACTGGAAGGTTGACGCAATCGACCTGCCCAAAGAAGTGCTGGAAAAGTTCTACATCAAAAATGCCGAGAAGCTGATCTGGAAGAGTTGAGATCCCTTACTTGGTTTTTTTACCTGCCGGCTTCTTGGGTGTCGGCACCACGGCCGGAGGCTTTGCGGCCGGCGCAGTCTCTCGTGTCTCGACAGCCGTGTTAGCGGGAAACCTGGTGAGAAAATCCTGGCGAAGATTGATCACCGCCGTCATGATCTGCGCTGAGCGGCCCTTGATACGCGCGTTTGTCTCGTCGAATCTGGCACCAACGGCCACCGAGAAGAACCACATGCTTGCTCCGGCAGCCGCTACCAAAACGATCACCAGCACCAACAACCAGATATCCGTTCTCTTTTTTTCTTGTGCCATTACGAAATCCCTCCTCGGGTTATCCCGTTTTTACTTCTTGCGTTTGATAGTCAGCAGAAGGCCTAAAAGTCCAAGCCACAGGGCGGAGAAGTTGCGATTTGTGTCGGTGGTGCAGCCGCATCCGCCGCCCTCGGTCTGGCCGTTGTCTTGGCAGCCCTCGTCGGTGGCGCCGTCGCAGTCGTTGTCAATGCCGTCATCGCAAATTTCGTCGGCCCCGGGATGCACTGTATCCGAAGCATCGTTGCAGTCGTCTCCACAGGGCACGCTGGCATAACCGTCACCGTCCGTGTCGATGCAAACGCAGCTTCCGCCCGAGCACTCCTGGCCCTGGTGACAGGCCCGACCGCATGCGCCGCAGTTGTTGTCGTCCGCGTTGACATCGGTCTCGCATCCGTCAACATCGTCCAGGTTGCAATCGGCGTAGGGTGCGCTGCAGGCGCCCAACTCGCAGGCCCCCTGGACGCATTTCGCTCCGGCGTTGGCAAAGCTACAGGCCGTGCCGCAGTCGCCGCAGTGATCGAGAGTTGACAACAGGTCGACCTCGCAGCCGTCGGAAGCATCAGAGTTGCAATCGTCAAAGCCCGTCTTGCAACTGTCCACCGCGCAGGCTCCCGATACGCATGCGGATTCAGCGTTGGCCAATTCGCATACGTTATCGCATGAGCCGCAGTTTGTCGCGTCTCCGTCGATGTTGACCTCGCAGCCGTCATCGTTTCCGTTGTTGCAATTTTCGAAGCCATTCTCGCAAACATCGACGACACAGAATCCATCCAGGCAGTTGGCCGCGGCATGGGCCAGGCTGCAGGCATAGCCGCACATACCGCAGTTTCCTGCGTCTCCCATCAGATCGATCTCGCAGCCGTCTGTGCCCGTGGCGTTACAATCGCCGAAGCCCAAATCGCAACCGCTCATGACACAGCTTCCGGCTTCGCACGAGCCCGTGCCGTTGGAATAGTCGCAGGCGTTGCCGCAGGCGCCGCAATTGGCCGGGTTGTTGTCCAGTACCGTTTCGCAACCGTTCGCGCCGTTGCCGTCACAATCGCCGAAGCCGGCCGTGCAAGCCGAGATGACGCACTGGTTGTTCTCGCAGGCAACGTCGGTGGCGTATGGCACATCGCAGCTTCGACCGCAGGCACCGCAGTTGTCGTAGTCGGCGCTGACGTCGGCCTCGCAGCCGTTGAGCATGATTCCGTCACAGTCGCCGAAGCCCGTATCGCACGAGGCAATCCCGCAGGTCGAGTTCTGACAACCAGGCGTGGCGTGAAGGTACGAGTCGCAGATCTGCTGGCAGGCACCGCAGTTGTTCGCATCGCTGGTTGTGTCGGTCTCACAGCCGTCGACCGGGTCTCCGTTGCAATCGCCCCAGGCGCCCTGGCAGGCGCCGACGGCACAGACACCGCCGGTGCACAGGGCGCCGGCATGATCGAACTCGCAGATCACGCCGCAGGCGCTGCAGTTTTGTGCATCGCTGTTCAGGTCGATCTCGCAGCCGTCTGGGTCCTCTTCGTTGCAATCGGCAAAGCCTGCGTCGCATGAGCCGACGACGCAGACGCCGTCGGTGCAGTTTCCCGTGCCGTTGGCGATGACACACACGTTGCCGCAGGCGCCGCAGTTGTCGGGGTCGGCGCTGACATCGAACTCGCAGCCGTTGGTGTCGATCCCGTCGCAGTCGTCCCAGCCGAGCTCGCAGGTTTCAACCTGGCAGACGCTCTGGCTGCAGGAGGCGGTGTCCACATGCGCCATGTCGCAGACGCTGTTGCAGGCGCCGCAGTTGTTGGGATCGCTGCTGGTAGAAGTCTCGCAGCCGTCGGCCTCGCTCGCGTTGCAGTCCCCGAAGCCCTGGTTGCACGCGCCCATCTCGCACACGCCGCCGTTGCATGCCCCGGCGGCGTGGCTGTAGAGACAGATGGCTCCGCAGGCGCTGCAGTTTTGGGGGTCGCCGGCTAACTCGGCCTCGCAGCCGTCGAGCGGATCGTTGTTGCAGTCGCCCCAGTCCGCCTGGCATTCGATGCTCTCGATGCAGGTGCTGTTTAGGCACTGGCTGGCGGTGTGCGCCCCGCCGCAGGTCAGACCGCAGCCGCCGCAGTTGGCGACATCGGAGCCGGTGTCGGCCTCGCAGCCGTTTTGCGGATCGGCGTCACAGTCGGAAAAACCCGTGGCGCAGCCGTTCTCGCATGAACCCACGGAATCTATGACGAAGCCGTCGCGAATCACGCTGCTGTCCGAATGGAACACCACCTGGATGGTGTCGCCCATGATCTGTTCCGAGTAGAAAGCGCCCAATGTGCCGCACAACTTGGCCATCTGATTGCCTTGACCGTCCAGCAAGAGCACGTAGTCCCAGCTGCAGTCCGAGTTCTGTTCCACATCGAAGCTTGCGAAGTGAGCGGAAAGCTGCACCGCCCCGGGCTGTGATATCACCCAGGAGTCGTCGTAGTTGTTCGCGTACGGGTGCGGCGTCTCAACCACGGGCTGCAAGGCGACGTCCGTACAAGCGCCCATGGGAATGCAGGCGCCGTCGATGCAGGCCTGGCTGTCGGCATGCGGCAGGGCGCAGACGTTGCCGCAGGCGCCGCAGTTTTGCAGGTCTGCGCTGACGTCAAACTCGCAGCCGTCTGCCAGGTTGCCGTTGCAATCGCCAAAGCCCGCGTCGCACTGGCCGATGGCGCATTGGCCGCCGGTGCAGCCCGGAGAGGCGTTGGCGTACGGGCCGCAGTCCAAGCCGCAGGTACCGCAGTTTTGCGGATCGGCCTGCAGGTCGGCCTCGCAGCCGGTGGCCTGGTCGTTGTCGCAATCGGTCCAACCGGAATCGCAGCCTGTGAACTGGCACAAACCGTTGGTGCAATCCGCGCCGGCGTGGGCATAGGCGCAGGTGTGTCCGCACCAGCCGCAGTTGCCCAGATCGCCGCTGGTGTCTGTTTCGCAGCCGCCCGGACCGGTGGCGGGATCGTCGTCGCAATCGCCCAGGCCGACGGGACACTTACCAGCGTCGCACCAGCGCACCTCGTCGACCGTGAAACCCTGGCGCTCTATGCTGCCGTCGCTGGTCAGGTGCACCTTCACGATGTTGCCGTCGACCAGCACAGAGGTGAAGGGACCTATGTTACCGTCGTAGATCGCCCATTGCTGGTCGTCGCCGTCGAGGATCTCTACGTAGTCGTAGCCGGACTCGGTGTCGAACTGGGAGAAATGCACCGCCATGACCACCGCGCCGGGCTGGGTGATGGTCCAGGTTTGATCTGTGCCGGGCAGGTAGGGATGCAGGCTCTCGACGACTGGGCTCTGGGCACTGTAGTTGAGCGCGTTGATCCTGGCACGATCGGGCTCGGAATCGAGCGGGCCGTCGCTGACGGTCAAGATCGCCTGGTACTCACCGCAGATGTCGGCGGTGAAGGCCGGCGTGGCCGAAGTGGAATCATCCAGCGCGGCTACGCTGTTGGCCGGCGGGAAGAAATCCCAGGCGAAGGTGATCGGATCCTGGTTGGGGTCGAACGAGGCCGAACCATCGAGCTGCACTCCTCCGCCCGCCTGGACGGTGCGGTCGCCTCCGGCCAGCGCCACTGGGGGCAGGGGCACGCCGCTGATGGCCTGCAGCACGCGGAAGGCGTTCACCCGTCCGCCGGTGACGGTCTGGCCCTCGAGATCGGGGATCGGATCGACGGTGGAGAAGAGGAACTGCCGGACCTCCTGCTTGGTCAGATCGGGTCTGATCGAGAGCATCAGGGCTACAACTCCCGAGACGTGCGGCGCGGCCATCGAAGTGCCCGACTTCAGCTCGTAGCCGTGGTCGGGCCAGACGGTCGAGAGGATGTCCTCGCCGGGCGCGCCGACGTCTACCGTGGTGGGCCCGAAGTTGCTGAAGTAAGCGATGTTGTCGTTATGGTCGGTGGCCGCCACGGCGATGATGTTGTCGTAGGGCCATTCGGACGGCCAGTGGTTGTATCCGGGATCATCGTCGTTGTGGGTATCGTTGCCGGCCGCCGCCACCAGGAAGACATCATGCTGGTCGGCGTAGACGACGGCGTCTTCCAGTGTCTGGCTGTAGGTCTGCACCGTCCACCAGCTGCAGCTCATCAGGTCGGCGCCGTTGTCGACGGCGTAGTGGACGGCTTCGGCCGCGTCGATGCAGTATGTGTCGTAATCCTGCTGGCCGATGATGCGCAACGGCATGATGGTCACGCGCCAGTTGACTCCGGCGACACCCATGGCGTTGTTGCCCGAGGCGCCGATGATGCCCGAGCAGTGCGTGCCGTGGCCGTAGTCGTCCATGGGATCATTGATCTCGTTCTCGAAATCCCAGCCGCGTACGTCGTCCACAAAACCATTGTTGTCGTCGTCGACGCCGTTGTCCGGAACCTCGTCCTCGTTGGTCCACATGTTGGCGGCCAGGTCCGGGTGGGTGTAGTCGACGCCGGTGTCGAGCACGGCAACGATGACGTTATAGGAGCCGATCGAGATGTCCCAGGCCTCCTGGGCGTCGATGTCGGCATCCGCCGTGCCGCCCGTCTGCCCGGTGTTGTTCATGCCCCAGCACTCGGGATAGCGCGGGTCGTCGGGCGTGTTCTCGAACTGCAACCTGTAGTTGGGCTCGGCGTACTCGATGCGCGGATCGAGATTCAGGCGCGCGACCGCCTGCTCGACGGTCTCGCGCGACATGATACGCATGCGATCGACCGGAAGGTTGTGCCGCGCCCGCGCCCGCTCGAGACCCAGCTCGGCGGCGATGCCGTCCACCCGCGAGACGTCGTAGGCGGGCTTGAACCTGACCAGCACCACGCCGGGTTCGTAGGGCAACACCCGCCCGTCGTTCTTGGGACCAACCACCAGGTTGCGATCTGAAGGTGCACGGTGAGAGGGCCGCGGAGCCGATTGATCCGGCACCAGGGCGGATGTCCGACTGCCGACATCGACGTCCTTGCCGTTGCAACCTCCAAAAACCAGGCCGACTGTCAAGGCCGCACACAACCATAGTTTTTCTACTCGATCCACGGGCATGAGATCTCTCCTATTCTCTTTCTGCTCGAGCTATCCGGGTACGATATGAGACTACAATGTATACCCTCAGCCAGCCGCTAAGGCAACCACTTTTTGCTCTGTGGGATGGCCATCGGGGCGTCGATATGGTAAAAATGGAAAATGCGCCGAACCGCCATAGTGCTGCTGTCCATCGTCGTCCTGGCGGCCCCGGGATCGCTGGCCGGCAGCCTGTCCGGACAGGTCACTCGCTCTGACACCGGCGCCGCCGTCGCCGGAGCCCTGGTCGCGGTGCGCGGCACCGGCCTGCTGGCCATAAGTGATGCTGGCGGCAACTACTCTCTGCCCGCGGTGCCCGACGGTTCATACGGCTTGACCTGCGCGTCACCGGGATTGCGCGGATCGGCGACCGGCGCGACCTGGGTCGGCGATGATGCCACGCACGACTTCGTGCTGGATCCCCCCTCGGAAGTCGGCGCAATCCAGGGTGTCGCCTCCTGCTCCGGCACAGCCTGCCAGGGAGTGCTCCTGTCCGCCCGCCAGGGCAGCCGGACATTGGGGTTGACCATCTCGCAGGCAGGGGGAAGTTTCACGCTGGTAGGTCTTGCCGCCGGCGACTATGACTTGCGCGGAGAGAAATACGCCTTTTTGCCCAAGACGGTCGCGCTGACGCTGCCCCCTCCGGCCACCGACGGCGGCAGCACTCTCGTTGAGCAGAACATCGACCTGGCCGCAGGCGGCTCCTACACCTTAAGCGGAGTGGTGGCCCTGTCTGACAATCCCCTCGATCGCAGCGGCTCGACGATACGCTGTAACGGGCAGGATCCGGCGCTTACGAGCAACACGAATACCGGGGGCTCCTACACGCTCTCAGGAGTTCCGGCCGGGCCGCTTTCGTTCACGGCCTTCCGGGCGGGCTATCGCTCGGCGACCCGAATCGACGTCCAGATGACCGCCGACCTCTCACTCGATTTCGTGCTCGAAAAAGACGACAACGGGACAACAAATCCAACTTACCGGCTCTCAGGCACGGTCAGTCTGAGCATGCCGGACGGCGGCACGCCGCCCTCGGCAGCCGGCTCGCACGTCAGCATCTGGGAAAACTCAGGACAATTCCGCCGCCAGACCATGACCGACGATCAGGGCGCCTTCAGCATTGGCGGCATCCCCGCCGGCAACTATCAGGCCGGCGCCGGCAGGGAGGGCTTCCTGACCAGTGTCGCCGACGAGTTCGACATCCAGGCCGACCGTAATATGGACTTCAGACTGTATCTGGATCCCGACTACGACTGGGGCCCGGGGGTCGCCGGCCCCGGGACGGGATGCGGTTGCGCCTCGACCGGCGGCGGTGGTTTGCTGGGGCTGGTGTTGTTGCTCTTTTTGTCGGGCTTAAAAAGATGGATGCGCTGAACGACCGCATCATGCAGGCAGCAAGAAGCGCCGTTCGTCAAGCAGGCGCGATCCAACTCGCGGGACTGTCACAAACTCGCCAGATCAGACACAAGGGTACCTACGACCTGGTTACCGACGTCGACGGGGAGTGCGAGCGGGCGATGCTTGCGATCCTCGAACAGGCGCTGCCGGAGGCGGGGATTTTGGCCGAGGAAGGCTCGCCTACAGAGCCCGACGCCCGTGACGTCTGGATAGTGGATCCTCTCGACGGCACCACGAACTACGCTCACGGCTACCCGACCTTTTCGGCCGTCGTGGCCCTCAGACAAGCGGGTGAGATCGTCCTGGGCGCGGTCTACGATCCGCTGCGCGACGAGCTGTTCGAGGCTCGACGGGGCCGGGGGGCCCAACTCAACGGGCAAGCAATCGCGGTGAGCCAAACCCGCGAACTGGCTCAGTCGCTTCTAAGTACGGGTTTCCCCTATGACCGCCTGGAGCACAACGACACCAATCTCGAGCGTTTTTGCGCCCTGACCATGCGCACGCAGGGAGTGCGGCGCGGCGGATCGGCCAGCCTCGATCTGTGCTACACCGCCTGCGGCCGGCTGGACGGCTACTGGGAGATCCGCCTGCATCCCTGGGACATTTGCGCCGGCGCGCTGATCGTCGCCGAGGCGGGCGGACAAATTTCCGATATGCAAGGCGCCAGGTGCGACCTGAGCGGCGCCGAGATAGTCGCAAGCAACGGCCGGTTGCACGCGGCCCTGCTGGCGGCGCTGGGATAAAGGATCCTATTTTCCGCGGGCGCGGTTTTTCTTGAGCCACTTCCTGGCCGCGCTCAGCTTGGGATCCAGTGCGATTGCCCGCAACATGGCTTTGCGCGCTGCTTGTCTGCGTCCCAGGGCATCGAGGGCCACCCCCAGCAGGAAGTGCGCCTTGGGGTTCTTCTCATGAAGATCGACGGCACGTTGGGCGGCCGCGGCGGCCTTTTCGAAAGCTCCAAGTCGGATACGGGCCAAGGCCAACAGTACCCAACCACGGGGATCGTCTGGTGCCAGCCTTGAGCGGGCCTCCAGTGCTGCGTCTGCCAGCGCGGGCTTGCCCGCGGCCAGGCCGGCTCGGCCCAGGTTCAACGCTATATCGGCCCTCTCGGGAGCCAGCTTGGAGGCCTGCCCGAGAACCGCGAGCGCCTTTTCGTTCTTGGCGGCCACCAGGTAGGCGTATCCGAGATCTCCCAGCAGATCGGCCGACACCTTCTTGTCAGCGGCCTGTTCGAGGGCTTTGATTGCCTCGGCCGGACGGCCGAGCGCGAGCAGGCTGTTGCCCATTTCGTGAAGCAGGCCGGGATCGCCAGGGTGCCTGGCAATTCCCTCGCGGTAGACTCGCAAGGCTTGCGCGGGCTTGCCGGCCAGATCGAAGGTCATGCCCAGCAGCAAGGTCACCTCGCGGCTTGCGGGATCCAGCCGCCGGGCCTCCTTCAGTTCAGCAAGCGCTTTTGAATGCTCGCCCAGCCTTGAAAACGCCAGGCCGAGTTGGTAGTGCGCCGAGGCCGACATATCAGCGCCGGGCTGCCGGGCCGGCGGCGGTGCGGGCTGTGCAGGGGGGCCGGCGGCACAGCCGGCTGCAAGCGCGGCCACTGTTGCCAAGACAAGGATTCTCATTTTCTTTGCGACCGACGGCTCTTTCTGGCGTTCAGGCGGATGTTGTCTATCAGGCGAGTGTCACCGATGCGGATCGCCGCCATTAGCACGGCATCGTGCTCCACCTCGGGAATGCGATCGAGTGTCAGCGGATCACAGACGGCGACATACTCGATACGGATATCCTGCTCCTCACGCAGCAAATCCAGCACGACCGCCGCCAACTCTGCCGCGTCGCGCTCACCGCTGTCCAGCAGGCGGCGCGCTTTTGTGAGCCCTCTGAACAAAGCGGTGGCCTGTTGCCTCTGGGCCGGGCTCAGGTACGCGTTGCGCGAGCTCATTGCCAGTCCATCCTCCTCGCGAACGGTGGGCATGCCGACGACCTCGACCTCCATGTTTAAATCGGCGACCATGCGGCGAACGGCAACGAGCTGCTGGAAATCCTTTTCGCCGAAAATGGCCATATCGGGCCTGATGACATTGAACAACTTGCCCACGACGGTGGTCACACCCCTGAAGTGCCCCTGTCGGGAAGCGCCGCAGAAATCGCGGGTCACATCTGTAACCTCGATGTAGGTCTGGAACCCGTCCGGGTAAATCTCCGGGGTATCGGGAACGAACATCAGCGAAGCCCCTTCCCTGCGCAGCTTGCGGCGATCGCCGGAAATGTCGCGCGGGTAACGATCGAGGTCTTCGGTCGGACCGAACTGCGTCGGGTTGACGAAAACGGTCACGACGACCAGCGACGCAAGCCGACGCGCCTCGCGCACCAGCGAGAGATGACCTTCATGCAGGTATCCCATCGTGGGAACTAGCGCCACCTTGCGCCGGCGCGATCCGGCCTGGGCCAGGTACTTCTTGATCTCTTTATTCGTGCGTATGAATTTGAGTGGAGCCAATCCGTTCTTGCGCGTTATGCTACCGCCCGAACTACGGCGGGAGAAAAGTTCCCGGCTCACTACCCGGGCCCGAACATTCTTCTTGCCGGTTTTACGCGCTGGTTTTACCTTGGCGCTATTAGTAGATGTTTTGCGCTTAGACTTGTTCTGTCTCTGCACGGTTTTACGTTTCACCATGTCCAGCCCCTTTGGCGCAGTACCGTAGTGCTCAAGTTTGCCGAACTTGTACCCCGAAAGACCCAAAAGGTCAAGAGCATGGAAATTCAGCAATCGAAAAAAATTGACAATATACGTATTGCATTGTAGCGTACGTCAACTATTGGCTCAGTAGTATGTTGTAATGCAAGTCTTTCAGGAGGTGTTCAGTGGCCGACAGCGCCAAGCAGCAGCGTATGTACCAGGCTGCCCTCCTGAGAATAGCGATCAAGATGCGCAAGACCGAGGTCAAGGGGTTCGAGGAAATCTTTTCGGAGATTCTCGACGACATGCAGCTGGATCCCGAAGAGTTCCGACACTACCTGAACACCCACATGCAATCACTGATGGCTACAGTTAAGAAGCGCGGTTATTAATCCACTTCCGCCCGGTCGGCGATACCCAGAAGATCGAAGAAGGCATCGGCCAAAGCGGCGAAAGATTCGATCGCCAGCTGCTCGGGCCGCAGCGCCTGATCGACGCCGGCCTTGTCCAGGGCCGCTCTGACGCAGTCGGCCGACGCCTCGGGCGTCAAGGCGGCCAGCAGGCTGTTTGCGATCTTCTTGCGCCGCTGGCCGAAGGCGCCGCGGACCACGCGCGCGAAAAGCCGCTCGTCCTTGACCGGCACACTGACATGCTTGAATGGATCGAAACGCAGCACCGCCGAATCAACCTTGGGGACCGGGTGAAAAGCAGCCGCCGGAACTTGGGCAACGGTGGTTATCCGGGCGCGACGCTGCACCATGACGCTCAGTATCCCGTAGCTTCTCGACCCGGGCCCGGCCGTAAGTCTTTGGGCCATCTCCTTCTGAAACATCAACACCCAGTGTGACAACCAGCCGGCTGACTCCAGGAGGTGGAACAGGATCTGCGTCGCCATGTGATAGGGAAGATTGCCGACCACTACCGGCTTGTCTCCCGCATCGGCATGTATTCTTTCCCAGTCAATGGCAGCCGCGTTGTCCTCGACTACCCGGACAACCGCATCCCGGGCGAACTCGACCCTCAGCAGCTTGGCCAGGTCGCGATCGCGCTCGACGGCGAGCACCTTTTTCGCCACGCGCGCGAGCGGAGCCGTCAGGGCCCCCAGCCCGGCGCCAAGTTCCACGACGGTGAGACCTTCGACGCCTGCCGCCGCAACGATCTTGTCTATGGCCTTGACATCCACCAGGAAATTCTGGCTCCAACCGGACTTGGGTCTCAAACCATGGCGCCTAAGTATCGCGCGTACGTTCAGGTGGTGGGCCATGCCAACCTCGCGTCGGCGTCCAGGCCGCTGCCGTCATCGCGGCCCGAGGCCAGGTAGACGCTTCCCAGGGCCGCCACCATTGCGGCGTTGTCGGTGCACAGTTCGACGGGGGGAAAACAGACCTCGACATCATCCGCCGCGGCGCGCTCGATCATCACCTGCCTCAGGCGCAGATTGGCGGCCACCCCACCCGCTACCAGGATCGTCGTTATTTTCTCCAGGCGCGCGGCCAGCAAAGCCTTTCTTACCAGTGTGTCTACGACGGCTTCCTGAAAGCTGGCGGCGAAATCGCAAAGCGCCTGGCCGTGTGGCAGGCCGTCCTTCTTGGCTCTAACGCAGGCCGAGGTCTTGAGACCGCTGAAGCTGAAGTCCAGCCGCTTGCCCGGCAGCGGGCGCGGAAAACGAATCGCAGCGGGATCGCCTCGCTCGGCCTCTCGTTGAATCGAGATGCCCCCTGGGTAATCCAGCCCCAGTAGCTTGGCAATCTTGTCGAAGGCCTCGCCGGCCGCGTCGTCCAAGGTTCGCCCCAGCAGGCGCAGACGCCCGACCCCGTCGACGCGAAACAGGCTGGTGTGCCCGCCTGAGACAACCAGTCCGATGTGCGGATAGGCCAGATCGTAATTGAGAAACACGGCCCGCAGGTGCGCCTCGATGTGGTTCACCCCGACCAGTGGTATTGAAAAAGCTAAGGCCAGCGTCTTGGCCGCGGTCAGGCCCACCAGCAAGGAGCCAATCAGCCCCGGTCCGGACGTGACGGCGATACCATCCAGTTGATTTAAAGAAACGTCCGATCGTTCGAGGCATGCCTCGATCACGCCGATAATCCTGCGGACGTGATCGCGCGAGGCCAGTTCCGGCACGACTCCCCCATAGACTGCGTGGATCGGAATCTGGGAAGCCACCTGCTGGCCCAGCAGCCGCGAGCCGTCGGAAACCACGGCGGCCGCGCACTCGTCACACGATGATTCTATGCCCAGGACAAGCATGCGCGCTCTGTCCGAGCCTATTTGAGGGTCTTAAGGATGCTGCGCACGTCCGTGGCGAAGCGACCTTTGGGATTCAAATTGAGATAGCGCTGGTAGGCGCTCTTGGCCTGGGTGTTTTTACCGATGGTCTGGTAGATGGTGCCCAGCGTCAGGTAGGCTCGCGAACTTTTCGGTCTGATCTCCAGCGCCTGTTGGGCTAATTTGATCGCCTTGGTGTTGTTATCCAACTCGAAGTAGGCGTTGGCCAAGGCGATCATCGCCTCCACACCGCGGGGATTGGCCTCGATTGCCTTCTCGAGCGCCTGGGATGCGGCCTTGATCTTGCCCGCGCGATACAGAGCCTCGCCGCGCCTGAGCTGGTTTGTGTACTCGGCCGAGACCGGCTTGATTTTGGCGACTTTTCGGCCGGGCCCGCTTCGCACCTTGCCGGCCGACGAATCCGCCCCCGGCCCGGCATCCGGGGCCGCCCGCGATCTGTCCGCTGGAACCAACGGCTGAATCGTAAGCTCAATATCTTCGTCCGCACTCTGTTCCCCGACTCCAGAGTCCGCGACGGCCCGCTTATCGCCAGCGTTCGCACCGCCATCAGTCTGCCCGACGGCGCCGGCGTCAACGGGAATGACAGAAGCGTCCAAGCGCGAGGGACCGGATATCCCCAACCCACTGCCGCCGTCACTCCCCGAGTTGAGGAATTTCTCGTGCACGAACCAACCGCCGAATCCGAGGCCGGAACCGACCAGCAAGATGGCCACAAGCCACAACACCCATGACGACCCCGAGCGCCCGAAAGAGTCTTCCAGGGGTTGGATCGGTTCTTCGAAAACGCTATGGCCGCTCTCATCCGCCGGCTTGAAGAAATCATGTTCGGTGCTCGATAGCGTGCCCTCACCGGCAACCCGAGCGTCGACCTGAGCGCCGGTGCTTGTTTCGGACCCGGACCGAGACCTGCCTGTTTGCTCCGCAGCTTCGGCCGACCCGATGCGCGGCCTCATCAGGGTGAGCATGTCTTCGACAATTTCCTCGGCTCGCGCCTCCGAAACGGGCTCTTTTTTACGAACCAGCGGAATGGCATCCTCTTCCTTCAGCTCACTCTCGGCGGAGACCGCCGCCTCGTGCGTCACGGTCCGGGCGGAGCCTGTCGTCAGGCCGTGCTCGGTGAGTCCCTCTCCCGTCGCCTGGTACTCCCCTTCTTTCTTCTCGATCACTACCCAGGCGCCGTCGCCCCGACCCGCGGATTCGGTATCTTCCGGGAGAGGCTCTACCTTGACGCTGGATTCAACAGCGGATGGAATCTCGGGAACGGTCGCGGCCGCCGCGGGAACCTCCGGCTCGGTCACCTCCGGCTCGGGCGCCAGCGGCTCGGGCACGGGCAGGGAATCAGCGGCTTGATCGGCGTCCTTTATCTTTTCCCGCCCGGCGTCTCCCTCTTCCGGGCCAAGCTCGTCAGGATCGGGCGGCGGGGGCTTGGACATCCACTCGTTCATCGTTACCGCCGAGGTTTCCTCGGCGGGACGACGGCTGGCGTCGTATATCAGGCCCTCGAAATAGAGTTTCGAGATTATTCCCAAGGCTTCGAGATCGTCGAACTGGCTATCGTCGACGACTTGCAACAAGGCACGCTTGCTGTCGAACAACCTCAGGATATGATTGATCTCGTCCGGGATCTCGCTCAGGCGATCGGACAGCTCGTGGTAATCAACCTCGAAGCAAGTCTGCAACGAGGGAAGCTGCTCGAGCATGCGTCCCCACTCGTCCAGGCGACGCATGCCCTCCATCAACAGACCCTGGCTTGAAAGCGTGATGTTGTCGGGGTGTGCCAGGCTGGGCTTGAAATCGATCTCGAATGTGCCGCTGTTCCACAACAGCAGGCGATAGACTGCCTTCTCTCCCTGTAGCCGGCCGAGCCCGGCGTCGATCACCTTGCCGTTCCGAAAGAACACCTCTGCTGTCTGGTCGGGGTTCTCCGCAGAGATGAAATGGGCGATGCCTGTCTTGCGACCCAACTCGATGGTCTGGATCAAATCGACGATCCCCATGTCGTCGATCGAACCGCTGAAGCTCGATTTCCTGTCGCGCAACTGGAGCTTCTCGCGCTCCCGCTTCTGCAGCAGGATATTAACCCGGGTGATGATCTCCTTGATGTAGATCGGCTTGGTGAGGTAGTCGTCGACGCCCAACTCGAGACCGCGAACCTTGTCTTCCACCGATTTCTGGTTGGTCAGGAAAATGAAAGGGATCTGAGCCCATTGCGGTTCGGCCTTGAGTCTTTCGCACAGCTGATAACCGTCCATCACCTCCATCTTGGTGTCCGAGATGACAAGATCGGGCGTGGAGATACCGACTTTCTCGAGGGCGTCCTCGCCGTTGACTGCGGTGGTGACCGAGTAACCGGCTTTGCGCAGGCTGACCTCCATAACCCGCAGGGATTTGGGATCTCCGTCAACTAGCAGCAGGTTTCGTCTTGCCACGGCAATGGCCCCGATCGCTGAACACCCGGATCTCCGGATGTCCAGTATTTAACTTCCGGAAGGCGCCCCTGTCAACATTGTAAGACGCATGCATGCTCCAAGCAGATCTTCGCCAAGCGACCTCATGGGCCTTTCCGGCGCCGGGCCTTTACTAGCGCCCTGATCTGAACCGCGACAACCTGGTGATAAAGGGAGGCGTACGCCTTCCTGATGCCCTGTGACTTATGCCTGTGCCTGAATGCGGGCACCAGAGAATTGCGGATGATGCCGCCGGCCTTTTTTCTGAGTCGATCCGTGTAGTTATCACCCATGACGATGCGGAACTCGTTTTCCGTAATCGAGACGAAGAGCAGCACCGCGTTCTTGCCCTCCTCGTAACCGATCTCCCAGTCCTCGAAAACGGTGTCCACGAAGCGATCGACGCTCAGCGGACGGGGCCGGAAGTCGTCGAGCGATTTTACCGTCACAACCATCATGTTCACCTTGCCCTTGGACGCCTTGCGACAAAGAGACTTGATGGCCGCCCGATCCTTGCGTCCCATGACCCCGGCGTGATCATTGAAGCATTCCTCGTCGAGGGCAGGGTATTGCTCAGAGGCGCCCGCAGGCCGTGATGCCAGAAAAGCCAACATCATCAATGCCGCCCCAAGCGCCTTTCCGGATGCGATCATTAACCTACCTCCCGCCCGTTCGACCGTTCATCTGCCGTCAAGGTGAGCCCTTGAGCTTCTTGCGCGCCTCGCGAATCCTCTTCTTGGCCTTGGCGGAAAGCGGGCTTTTCGGGTAATCCTGCACGAACTGCTTGAGAAACGGCAAGGCCTCCTTGTAACGCTCCATGGCGTAGAAGCAAAAACCCAGCTTAAGCAAGGCGTCCTTGCTCTTGTCCCCCTTCGGAAACTGCGTGCGCACTTTCTGAAAGGCGAGCGCCGCCAGGCGGTAATCCTTCTGCGAGTAGTAGCTCTCGGCGATCCAGTAGAGGGCGTTGTCGGAGTATGCGTCGCCCGGCCACTTTTTCAGAAACTCGTCGAAAAGTGTACGGGCAGCCTTTTCCTGGCCTGCTTCTAGCAACCCGTAGGCCAGTTTATAAAAATCTTCTTTCTTCTCTGGCCGCTCGATCGCGGCCAGTGGGTTGGACGGCGGCTTGTGCTCCGCCGCCTTCTTCTCGGCCTGCTCTCGCTCGGCCTTCTCGCGGGCGAGTTCTTCCGCCGTGGAGGCTCGCTCGCCCAAGTCCTTGTGGATGCCCGCAAGTTTCAGCTCGATCTTGTCCAGGCGGTGCTCGTTCACCTCGAGGCGACCTCTGATTTCCATCAGCTGCGTTTTTATCCTCTCGATGTCCACCCCCACATCGGCCGCGTTGCGTCCCGTGGCGCGCCGGTACTCGTCGATGATCTTGACCAGCTCGGCGATCTGCTTGTCCGCCTGGTGAATTCTTTGTTGCAACTCTTTCTTCTTCTTCTCGCTCTCCTTCTTGACAACGTCCAGCTCGACCTGCAAAACGGCGATGTCCGCCTGCATGCGCTTGCCGACGTCCTTTTTTACCCAGCAACCTGTAAAAAGAAGGCAACCCAGCAAGATCGACGCGACGCGCAACATGTTGCCTTCGATCTTCACCTGCTCACCTCGCGATAAAAAAAGAGCGGGGCCCTCTTCGAGCTCCGCTCCGGCTGAAACCTGCCTGCGTTTGCCGTCTATTCGCTGAACTCGCAGCGGCGGTTCTGAGCCCAGCAGTCTTCGGTCTGCTCGGAGCATACCGGCCTTCCCTCGCCGTAGGAGATCGTCTTCAGGCGACTCTTGGCCACACCCAGGTTCACCAGGTATTTCTTGGCGGCGCGGGCGCGCTTATCGCCTAAAGCGATATTGTATTCTTCGGTGCCGCGATCGTCGCAGTGTCCCTCGATGCTGACCGACATGTCGGCGCGCTCCTTGAGGCACTCGCCGTTGCGATCGAGGACCTCGCGATCCTCGGAACGCAGGTTGTAACGATTGAAGTCGAAGTGGATGGTTTGCACCTCGCACTTGGGTTTCTCGACACACTCGCAATCCTTGCACATGTTGCCCTCGGGACAGTCGGCGTCGGTCTGGCACTTGCACTTGGGAACGCAGTGGTGATCCTTGCACTCCATGCCCTCGGCGCAGTCCTCGTCCTTCTCGCACTCCCACTGGCACTTGTGCTCCTTGCAGACCATGCCCGGCTTGCCGCGCGTCTCGCAGTCGCTGTCGATCTCGCATTCGAAGACGCACTTCTCGTTCTCGCAGAAGGGCTTGTCCTCGGGGCAATCCTTGTTCTCGACGCACTCGACGCAGCGCATGTCTTTACACTTGGGCCGTTCCTTGGGGCAATCGGGATCCTGGCAGCACTCCTGGCAGTTTTCGTTGCAGCACTTCATCTGGGTGGTGTTGCCTTTCTCATCCGCGCAGTCGCCGTCGTCCCGGCACTTCGGGAAAGGCGGGCGGCAGCCTGTCGCCAGGAAGGAAAAAACAAAGAGAACAGCCGCCGTAAAGGCCAGCCCCTTGGACAAGCTTCCCACTGTCTTCATCGAATCACCCTCCTTACGCGGCGCGAACCCGGCGCGCGAGGCATATGCGCTGCAAGTACCCGAAAAGTGCTTTCTACCGTCTGGCAATTAGCCCATTCGGGTAAGCTTGTCAAATAAAAAAGGCGCCTATAATTCCGGAGTCTTCGGAAGAAAGTGTTTGCTATTCTCCCGCCCTCGCTGTAGGTTGGCGCCGGTCGGGTGCGTAGCTTATCCGGCCGACGATTCCAATCATGAGATTTTCCCTGGACATCAGCCTGACCAAGCGCATCGCCTCACTGGCGATTCCCGTCGTTTTGGCCATGCTCTCCCAGACCGCCATCAACTTGATGGACACCGCCATGGTCGGCCGCCTGCCGGGCAGCACCGGCATCGACGGGGTGGCCGGCATCGGCGTCAGCCTACCGCTCTTCTGGGCCCTGGGCGGCTTCCTCTCGGCCATTGCCATCGGCACCCAGGCTATCACCGCCAGGCGCACCGGCGAGAAACGTCCCATGCTCGCCGGGCGGGCCTTGACCAACTCGCTGACCATCGCCGGCCTGTCGGGCCTGGCTGTGTCCGTCATTTTCTACTACTACGTCCCGGATATCTTTCCCTTGCTCAATCCGAACCCCAACGTCATTCGCCTGGGGTCGGTCTACTGCCGCCTGCGCATGCTGGGTATCTTCTCCATGGTGACCACCATCAGCTACAAGGGTTTCTTTGACGGTATCGGGCAGACCTATGTCCACATGGTGGCCTCGATCGTCATGAACGTGCTGAATGCATTCCTGAACGCCGTACTGATCTTCGGCCTGCTGGGGTTCCCGCGCCTTGAGGTCGAGGGTGCGGCGCTGGCCTCGTTGATCAGCACCTTCGTGGGCTTAGCTGTCATGATTGCCTGGAGCTTCAGGAAGAGCATCCTCATAAAATACCGTATCTACAATCCGAGGAACCTCAACCGCTCGGTAGTCGGCGAGATCGTGCGCCTCTCGCTGCCCTCGGGCCTGGCCACCGTTTTCGCCATGAGCGGCTTCCAGTTCTTTATGTGGGTAACGGGCAACCTCGATTCGGCCCCCAAGATGCTCACCCCGCTGGGCTTCATCCCCCTGGTCGGCCCGCTATTGCGGGGCATCGATCTGGTCACGCCCGACGTGGCCACCAGCGCCAGCTGGGTGATCATCTCTTTCCTGATGCTGATCTTCATGACCTCGATCGCCTTCGGAACGGCCACGTCCACGCTGGTGGGTCAGAGCATGGGCGCCGGGAAACCCAACCTGGCCGAGCGTTTCGGCTGGGAATCCGTCAAGCTGGGCATGTATTTCATGGGCTGCCTGGGGCTTCTGGTAATCGTCTGGCCGCATTTCTTTTTGGGGATCTTCACCGACAAGGAGGCGGTCATCGCCGCAGCTGTTCCCTCGATGCGCCTGATGGGCGCCAGCGCCTCGCTGATGAGCGCCGGATTGATCCTGGTGCAGGCGCTCTTCGGGGCGGGTGCGACGAAGTTCGTCATGATCGCCGAGATGCTGATGCACGGGCTGTGCCTGATACCGTTGTCATACCTGCTGGCCGTCGTCCTGGGAATGGGCATGCTGGGCGCCTGGATGGCCGCCGCTACCTACGTCGTGTTCTTATCCTCGACCATGGCCTGGAAATTCGCCGGTGGAAGCTGGAAGAAGATCAAGATCTGAAACAGGAGGCCATTGACCCGCCGCGCGGCAATGGAGTATCTTGATCTCATCTCATGGCCTGCGTGCTGATCATCGACGACGAGCAGAACATCCTGGTGACCCTCTCCCGGGCGCTCAAGCTGGAGGGCTACCAGTCGCTGGTGGCCGGCGGGGGCAAGATCGGTCTCGAAAAACTCACCGCAAGCGCTGTCGACATGGTACTGCTCGACGTAATGATGCCCGACATGGACGGGCTGGCGGTGCTCGAGCGAATCCATGAGTTGGACGCCGCTCTGCCGGTGGTGATGATGAGCGGGCACGCCACGGTCGAGATCGCCGTCAGGGCCGTGCGTCGCGGGGCGGTGGACTTTCTGGAAAAGCCGCTCTCGACCGAGAAGGTGCTCGTCAGTGTCAGGAACGCTCTCAAGATTCGCCGCCTGATCGACGAGAATCGCGATCTGAGAACCATGGCCGGCCTGCAGGGCGAGATGGTCGGCCAGAGCGCCCCGATGCGAGCGATCTACGAGCAGATCCGCCTGTCGGCGCCTTCGAACGGGCGGGTGCTGGTCAGCGGCGAGAACGGCACCGGCAAGGAACTCGTGGCCCGCGCCATCCATGAGAACTCGCAGCGCTCCGGTGAGGCCTTCGTCAAGGTCAACTGCGCCGCGGTACCCCACGATCTGATCGAAAGCGAGCTGTTCGGCCACGAGAAAGGCTCTTTCACCGGGGCCAGCCAGCAACGCCGCGGAAAGTTCGAGCTGGCCGACGGGGGTACGCTGTTTCTCGACGAGGTCGGCGACATGCCGCTGTCCATGCAGGCCAAGCTGCTGCGGGTGCTGCAGGAGGGAGAGCTCGAGCGGGTGGGCTCGTCGGAAACCATCCGCGTCGACGTGCGGGTGATCGCCGCCACAAACCAGAATCTGCAAGCCGCCATCGCGGAGGGCCGCTTCCGAAAGGACCTGTTCTATCGCCTCAACGTAATCCCCATTGACTTACCGCCGCTCAGGGAACGCAAGGAAGACATTCCCGCCTTGGCCGAGCACCTGATGACTGTCGCCTGCCGACAGAACAACCGCCGCCCGAAAAGCTACGCCCCGGGCGCCGTCGCGAGCCTCTCCGAACACGATTTCCCCGGCAACGTGCGCGAGCTGAAGAACTCGGTCGAGCGCCTGGTGATCATGGTGCCCGGCGACGAGATCGGGCCCGCCGACGTGCGGCGCTGGCTGAGCCTCGACGCCTCCCGCGAGGATCACACCGCCGGCGGTGAATTCTACGCTCCCGAGAAACCGCTGCGCGAGATGCTGGCCGCCGCCGAGCGCGATTTCATCCTGCGCGCGCTGGCCGAGTGCAACGGGCACGTGACCAACACCGCCCGCCGCCTGGGACTCGAGCGCTCGCACCTTTACAAGAAGATGAAGGCGCTGGGAATCAAGTCTACTTGACCAGCGACGTGCTGCTCTCCATTGACGGCACTCCGCTCGGCTAAGCTTGACAAACCGTGGGTCCCAATCGGAATATGGGATGCTCAGGTTTGGCTGACGTCACCCAACACAAGGAGTCATAAGATGAGAAATATTTCAGCACTCTTTCTAGCACTGATGCTCTCGGCAACAGCCCTGGCGGCCGCGCCCGGTGACGTGGTGATCAACGAGGTGGCCTGGATGGGCACTTCGGTCACGGCCGATGAATGGATCGAGCTTTACAACAACACCTTGGCCGATGTCGATCTCGACGGCTGGACGATCGTCGACGACGGTGGAGCGCAACCGTACACTATCAGCACCGCGTCCTGCGCGGGCGGCTCGTGCGTCATCCCGGCCGGGGGATACTTCCTGATCGAGGAGCGCGAGGAGGCCACCAGCGAGCCAAGCAACCTGATCGTCAATCTCAACCTGGGCAACACGGGCGACTCGCTCGATCTGCACGATGGGGCCGACGCCAGCATCGACATGGTCGACTGCTCGGCCGCCTGGTTCGCGGGCGACAACGGCGACGACCGCTCCATGGAGCGCTACGATCCCAGCCTGGGCGGTAACTACGCCATCAACTGGGGCAATTACGACACCTCGGTGGCGACCTACGCAACCGACGCCGGTGGCAACCCGATAAACGGCACACCCGGCCGGCAGAACTCGGTCTTCGGCTCGCCTCCGGGCCCGGCCATCATCCACGTCCATTGCCTGGACGCCGCCAGCATCGACGTATACTTCGACGCCGAAGTGGACCAGACCAGCGCCGAGACTGCCACCAACTACGTGCTCAACGCCGGCGCCGCTGACATCAACCCGGCCACCGCGGCCCGTGACACAACCGATCTAACCATTGTTCACCTGACCGGCATTGCCGGGCTCGCGGACGGCGACCTGGCGACCCTTGCAACCTCCGGGGTCGAGGACAACGACTTGCAAATCGCCGGCAACTCGTCGGCCGAGTTCTTTGCAGGCGTGGTCAGCGTAGCCTTCGTGCGCGCGGACACCGACGGCAACTACGTCCCCGATCTTCTCGGGACGCACGCCGCTGCTTTCTTCACCGTGCACGTCACCGTCACGGCCGTCAAGCGCTTCTACTACGCCGAGTCGTTCGTCCAGGACGCCACCGGCGGCCTGGCCATCTTCGACCAGCCCACTTCCGACGGCCTGGCCCGCGGCGACGAGATCCTGCTCTCGGGCCTACTCGATCAATACGACGGCAAGGACGAGATCGTCGATACCCGCTTCAGCCTGCTCAGCCAGGGCAACCCGCTGTCTGTGGCGGTATTGACGCTGGCCCAGCTTGCAGCCAATCCCGAAGCCTATGAGAACATGCTGATCGGTATCGCCACCGTCAGCGACACGACCGGCGGCGACGCCTGGCCGGCCTCCGGCAGCGACGCCAATATCGAGGTAAGCGACGACGCCGGTGTCACGAACTACGTCATGTATATCGACAAGGACACCGGCATCCCCGGCAACCCCGAGCCGATCTATCCCGTAAACATCATCGGCATCGGGTGGCAGTACAGCATGGCCAATCCCCCGGCCGACAGCTATTCGGTGGCCCCCCGGGACATGGCCGACATCGGCGTCGCCGACTGGCCGGACGGTACGACCCGGCCCTGTTACAGCGGCCCGGCGGGCACCGCCGGCTTCGGCATCTGCCATGCCGGAACCGAAACCTACACGGCCGGCGCCTGGAGCGGAAACTGCATCGGCGAGGTCACACCGGCGGCCAATGACGACCAGTGCGACGGGGTCGACGACAACTGCGACGGCACTCCCGATGACGGGTCCGATCTGACGCTTGCCACCCGCTGCGGCGCCTGCGACAACGATTGCACCGTGTTGCCGAACGTCGCCAATCCTTCCTGCAACACCGCGGGCGCCTCACCGGTTTGCGCTTTCGATTGCCAAACAGGCTACGGCGACTGCACCGGCGACCCCGGCTGTGAGACGCCAATTGGCACGCTGGACAACTGCAGTGCATGCGGCGACGCCTGTGTCTTCGATAACGCCGCCGGTTCGACCTGCACGGCGGACGCCTGTGTGATGGTCTGCGACGCGGTCTTCGATGACTGTGAAAACGGCACGACCGACGGCTGCGAGGCTTCGCTCAGCAGCACGGCCACCTGCGGCGACTGTAACACCGCCTGCGTGGCCGGCGAGTTGTGCGTCAATCCCGGCGGCGGTTACGAGTGCTCGAGCACCTGCACCGACACCGACAGCGACGGCCACGCCGATGAGAGCTGCGGCGGCGACGACTGCGACGACAGCGACAAACTGGTCTACCCGGGCGCCACCGAACTGTGCGATACGGTGGACAACGATTGCGACACGGAGACCGACGAGGATTTCGTCACACTGGGCCAGGCCTGCGACAGCGACAACGACCCCGACCTGTGTCCCAACGGAACCTTCGTCTGCAACCCCGCCCAGGATGGAGTGGTCTGCGACGGCGACGTGGCCGCTGTCGAGGCCTGCAACGGCCTGGACGACGACTGCGATGGACAGACCGACGAGGACTGGCCCGAGCTGGGCCAGGCTTGTGACGGGACGGACGATGACCTGTGTCTGGATGGTCATATGATCTGCAGCCAGGCCGGCAACGGTCTCAGCTGCGACGATGACGACGACAGCAATGAAGAGCTTTGCAACAACACGGACGACAACTGCGACGGACAGATCGACGAGGGTTTTGACACATACACCTGCGGCAAGGGTGTCTGCGAGGTTACGGTCGACGTCTGCGTCGACGGCGCCAAGCAGGAATGTGTGGCCACTACCAACGATCCGCGCTACGAGCCCGCCGCCGAGCTGAGCTGCGATGATGGAGTCGACAACGACTGTGACGGCTTCGTCGACCTGCAGGATCTAGACTGCTCGAAGAAAGGCGGCGGCGGTTGTGGATGCTCGTCGAGCGAGCGGCCGCACCCGGCACTGTTCGGCCTCCTGCTGGCCGCACTGGGGCTGGCCCTGCGCAGGCGCAGGCGAACATAGGCTACCAGAAAACTTACGAGAACTCGGTCACCTTGCCGCTGAAGAGGTTGTCCACCTCTTGTTCGAGCTGCTCCGATGAGCCCACCTGGTCGGGCAGCGCGAGCAGCGTCTCGCTTCCGGCCTGCGGCAGGCGGATGTGCAGGTAGGCCTTGCAGGAACCCTTGAAGCGTCCCAGGATCGTCTTCAGCTCCTCGAGCTTGTCGGGGGTCAGCCCGTCCGCCTGAAGATTGAAGCACACGCGCGTTGTTTTCTGCGCCTGCTCATCGGCCAGCAGCGCAACCTCTCGCACCCGCAGCCTGGCGACGGGGTTCTCGTCGCCCTCCATGGCCACCGTGCCCTTGACAAGCAGCGGCTCACCCGACTTCAGCAAGCCCTCGCAAAGCGCGAATTCCTTCGAGAAGACGATCGCCTCGCAGGTGCCCTCGAGATCTTCGAGCACTAAAGTGGCCATGCGTCCGGAGCCGCTCTTCAGAGGCCGCTCGCGTATGGACGCAACCAGGGCGGCCAGGGCGACGTCCTTGCGCGCCATTTGCCCGAGGCGCGAGCTTACACAGTTTGTCAGGCGCCCAATCAGTCGCCGGTAGCGATCGAGCGGGTGGCCGGTCAGGCAAAAACCAAGCGCCTCGCGCTCGAGGGCCAGCCGCTCGCGTTCCGACCACTCGGGCACCTTGGGCAAAGGTGGCTCGTCGTCCAGCCCGCCCGCGCCCCGGCCACCGTTCATCATCGCAAGCAGACTGCGCTGGCCGCTTTGCCTCTCCCGCTGGCGCGCCTGCGCCCTGCTGAAGGCCAACTCGACCGCGGCGCACTGGCAAGCGCGCCCGGCGCCCAGGGCATCGAGCGCCCCGCTCTTGATCATCACATCCACCAGGCGCTTGTTGACCTTGCGCAGATCGATGCGCGCACAAAGATCGAACAGCGATAAAAAAGATTTCTCCTCGCGGGCCTGGCAAATGACCTCGATGGCGGTATCGCCCAGCCCCTTGACGGCGCCGAGACCGAAGAGGATCTTGCCGTCCGTAACCGAGAACCTTTTTTGCGAGCGGTTGACGTCCGGGGGCAAGATCTCGATGCCCATCTCGCGCACCTTGGCCAGGTGTCGCACCAGCTTTTCGGTGTTGTCCATCTCAGAAGACAATATCGCCGCCATGAACTCCACCGGGTAGTGCGCCTTGAGATAAGCGGTCTGGTAAGAGATCAGCGCATAGGCCGCCGAGTGGGACTTGTTGAAGGCGTACTCGGCGAATTTCTCGATCTTGGCAAACAGCTCCTCGGCTTCATTGAGCGGCATGCCGCTTTTTTTACCCGCCCCCTCTATGAACATCTTCTTCAGGCGGGCCATCTCCTCGGCCTTTTTCTTGCCCATCGCCTTGCGCAGGATGTCCGCCTGGCTCATGCTGAAGCCGCACAGATCGACGGCGATGCGCATCACCTGCTCCTGGTATATGATCACCCCGTAGGTGCTCTCGAGCGCCGCCTTGGTGGCCGGATGTGGATAACTGACGCCGCGCCCGCGCTGCTTGCGGTTGATGTAGTCCTCGACCATTCCGGCGCCCAGCGGGCCGGGGCGGTAAAGCGCCACCGCCGCGATGATGTCCTCGAAGCGATCGGGTTTCAGCTCCTTCATCAACTGCTTGAAGCCGTCCGACTCGACCTGGAAGACGCCGTCGGTCTCCCCCGAGATGAGCAGCGCGAAGACAACTTGATCGTCGAGCGGGATCTCCAGGATCTCGAGCTGATGTCCCCCGGCGCGGATCATTTCCAGGGCGTGCTGGATCACCGTCAGCGTCTTCAACCCCAGGAAATCAAACTTCACCAGGCCGGCCTTTTCGACATCGTCCTTGGCGAATTGGGTCGTCAGTACGCCCTCATCGCCTCTGAGCACCGGTACCATCTCGAGCAGCGGTTTGTTCGAAATGACGATGCCCGCGGCATGTGTCCCGTAGTGCCGGTTGAGTCCCTCCAGCGAGCGGGCGATTTGCACAACCTCGCGGTAGATCGGCTTTTCGTTCTGGATCTCCTCGAGGCGCGGCTCTTCACGCAGCGCCTGGTCGAGGGTCACCTTGGGACCCATGGGAACCAGCTTCGAGATGCGATCGGTCTCGGCGAACGAGAGGCCCATCACCCGGCCGACATCCTTGATCGCCAGGCGCGGCTTGAGCTGCCCGAAGGTGATGATCTGCGCCACGCGATCGCTGCCGTACTTCTCGGCAACGTAAGCGATTACTTCGCCGCGCCGATCCTGGCAGAAGTCGATGTCGAAGTCGGGCATGCTGACCCGCTCGGGGTTGAGGAAGCGCTCGAAGAGCAGGTCGTATGGCAGCGGATCGATGGCCGTGATCCCCAGGCAGAAGGCCACCAGCGAGCCGGCCCCCGATCCGCGCCCCGGGCCTACCGGAATGCCATTGCTCTTGGCGTAGGCGATGAAGTCCCAGACGATCAAGAAGTATCCCGAAAAGCCCATGCGCTTGATGACGTCGATCTCGTAGTTGAAGCGCTCGGTGTACAACTCGTGCTTCTCGACCTCCAGGCCGGCCAAGTGCCGATCGAGGCCCTGTTTGGCATTGGCCTCGAGGTAGCTGTCCAGATTGTATTCCACGGGCACTTCGTAGCGCGGCAGGTAGACCTTGCCCAGTTCGAGTTCCAGGTTACAGGCATCCGCGATACGGCGCGTGTTCTCGACGGCCTCGGGTGTGTCGGCGAAGAGTTTATTCATCTCCTCTCCCGAGCGCAGATAAAGATCTTCGGTGTCGTGGCGCATGCGCCCGGGATCGTCGACTGTCTTGCGCGTCGATATACACAGCAGGATGTCGTGGGCGCGGTGGTCGCCCGCCTTGAGGTAGTGGCAATCGTTCGTGGCAACCAGGGGCAGCTTGCGCTCGGCGGCAATCTCCAAGAGGGACAGGTTGACTTTCTCTTGTTCCGGCAGGCCGTTGTGTTGCAGCTCTAGAAAAAACCAGCCCGGCTCGAAGAGTTCGGAGTACTCGGCCGCGGAGTGCGAGGCTTCCGCGACGTTTCCATGCTTGATATGGCTTGCAATCTCGCCGCTCAGACAAGCCGACATGCCGACCAACCCCTCGGAGTACTTGCCGAGCAGAGGCTTGTCGATGCGCGGGTGGTAGTAGAACCCGTCCAGGTAGGCCAGGCTCACCAGGCGGCACAGGTTTCGATAGCCGGTCTCGTTACGCGCCAGCAGCACCAAGTGGTACATCTCGCGCGTGCTGCGATCGTTCATGCCCCGGGGACCGGCCACGTAGACCTCGCAGCCGATAACAGGTTTGATCCCCGCCGCCCGGGCGCGTTGATAGAAATCGACCACGCCGAACATGTTGCCGTGATCGGTCATGGCGACGGTGTCCATCTTCAGCTCGCGCAGACGATCGAAGAGTTGGTCGAGGCGTATGGCGCCGTCGAGCAAACTGTACTGCGTGTGCAGGTGAAGATGGGTAAAACTGGCCATGAGAAAAATCATAGTGAACTTCAGTTTCCGGAAAGTCAAGGCGCTCCCGACCTATTTCCGTCGCCGCACCCAATGTCCTGTATTTTGTGAGATCTTCTGTGATTGACGGCTGCCTCGCTGATGCGCTAGTGTCCCCGACCGGACACGAGGCTCCCATGCCGGAATACAGACAGGACAAGCTACCCGAGGTCGATGATCTCGAGGCACTGGTGGACGGCGGGGATGAGCGGGCGCTGAGACGCTTCTTGATGCTGTTGCACCCGGCCGACATGGCCACGCTCTTCGACACGCTCGACCGCGACTACTGGCAGCGGGTGATCGCGCTGCTGGACACCAGCCAGATCTCCGACCTGATGGAAGAGCTGCCCGACCACCTCAGGGACGACTTAGCCGATCACCTCAGCCCCGTCCAGCTCACCGGCGCCTTCGAGGAGATGGCCTCGGACGACGCGGCCGACGTGATAACCGATCTTCCACCGCAACTGGCCCAGGCAGTATTGACGGCGCTTCCCAGCGAGGACCGGCGCGAGGTCGAGACGCTGCTGCGCTATCCCGAGGACTCGGCCGGCGGACTGATGCAGCTAGAGCTGGTTTCTGTCGCCGAGCGGGCCACCGTGGACGAGGCCATCGAAGCAATTCGCTCAAACTCCGACGAGGTCGATGACTTGCACTTCGTCTACGTGGTGGACGACGAACAGCGTCTGACCGGCTGGCTGTCACTGGACAAGCTCATCCTGGCCCGCCGCCAGCAGACTATCGCCGAGTTGGCAGACCGCGACTACCACGCGGTAACTCCCGAGGTCGACCAGGAGGAAGTGGCGCGTATATTCAGCCGTTACGACCTGGTCTCTCTGCCGGTGGTTAACGCCAAGGGAGTGTTGCTTGGCCGCATCATGCACGACGACGTGGTCGACGTTATCGAGGAGGAAGCCGACGAGGACATCCTGCGCCAGGCCGGCGCCGAGGAGCCTGAACTGGTCTACACCAACAAGATCTTCAGCATAGCCTCTGCGCGCCTGCCCTGGCTGATCGCCAACGCCTTCGGCGGACTGGTGTCCGGTTCGTTGTTGTGGCGTTTCCGGTTGGGGTTTCCGAACATGCTGACACTGATGATCTTCATTCCGGTTGTAGCCGCCATGGGCGGCAACGTCGGCACGCAATCTTCGGCAATCGTCATTCGCGGCTTCGCCACCGGCAGGGTCGATCTCAAGAACCTGGGCCGCGTTTTGATCAAGGAATTCTCGGTAGGCCTGATCATGGCAATCGTGTGCGGGCTGACGGTGGGCCTCTTCACCCGCCTGTGGCAAGGAGACGCCGTCCTGGGCCTGACGGTGGGCACGGCCATGGCCGCGGCCATGCTGGTATCGACCATGATGGGCGTCTTGATCCCGTCCTTCTTCCGCCTGGTGAAGATCGACCCGGCCTTAGCCTCCGGTCCCCTGGTGAGCACCAGCAACGACATCATCGGTATCTCGATCTACTACCTGGTGGCCCTGCTGATAATCGGCCGCTGACCGAAAGAACTTCGAGAAGATGCTTTATTGGCCCATGTCAAGAGCGATATTTCTTGCGCCTCTTATTGGGCGCCTCGGGGCCTCCGTGGAAGGCCATCCAGACATCCATGCGGTGGAAGATTCCTCTGATCATGGCCAGTTCGCGCTTGTCGAGGTTGGCCCGCGATAGCACCTTGCGTAGCTCGCAAAGGATCAGCTCGGGGTTCTGGGGATTCAAAAACTCTATCTCGGTCAGCGTGCGCTGCATGTGCGAAAGCACCTTTTCGAGTTCTCCGGCACTGACGACGGTCTTTTCTTTCCGGGCCGCGCCCCGGTTGCGGACAACGGCGCGCCTGGTCTCCCAGGCGGTCAGCATCACCGCCTGGGCCAGGTTCATCGATGGATAGTCGCTCGCGGTCGGCAGCCTCAGGATGTCGCGGCACAGGCCCAAGTGGCTGTTGTTCAGGCCACTGGGTTCCGGCCCGAATACCAGCGCCACGCGGGCGTCTGTGGGCAGGGTCGCAAGACGCTTGCCGAAATCATCGGGACCCATCGGCGGTTTGCGATCGGGATGGGTGCGCGGGCGACAGCTCAACCCCACTACCCATCGCGCCTCCGAGACGGCCTCCTCCAGGGTCGGATAAATCCGTGCCTTGGTAAGCAACCCTACGGCATGCACGGCCATCTTGCGCGCCTGGCGCTCGTCTTCGTAGCGCGGGTTGACCAAAACCAGCGAATCGAAGCCCATATTGGCAAGCGCCCGGGCAACGCTACCGACGTTGCCGGCCTCGCGCGGCTCGACCATGATGAAATCGAAATCAGTCAATGCAGAATATCCTTGAGCTCGGCCGGAAGCGCGCCAGCGCCGTTGCCGCCGATCTCCTTCATCAATTGGTCCATGCCCTGACCGCCGCCTACGCCTTTGATGATCTCGTCAATCTGCTTCTGGTAGCCGCCGAGCACGTTGTTGTACTCCGATAGCACGCTGAATACCACGAAGGCATACACCATTAGCAACACCAAGACGGCCAGTAGCTGCACCGCCACTTCCAGCCGGTGCAGGAAAGACTCCTGTCCCAGGCGCGCCTGCTGATCGAGCGCCTCGGTAAGTTTGCCCGACAGCTCGCCCGAGGAGACAGCCAGCATGAAATCGTCGTCGAACAGCTCTTGTTCACCGAAAGCCTCGCTCAACGTGTCGCCCTCGCCCACCCGCAGGATCGCTTGCTCGATCCTGGCAACCAGCGCGATGTCTCCCGTGGCCGAGGCCGAGAGACGCAGCGCCTGGTTGAGATCGAGACCGGCCCCGAGCGAACTCGCCAGGTGGCGACAGAAGCTTGACTTGACGCGCAGGCGCGAAAGGCGGCCCGCCAGCGGCAGGGCGCGCACGATCCGCTGGCCGGCGGCCGGCCCTATGATCTTTCTCAGACCCCAGGGCAGCACGATAAGGACAAGCGCCAGAAAAGCCAGCGCCAGCAGGTAAGGCACCAGCGAGGCCTTCAGGTAAGCGCCCAGGCCGCCCAGGATCAGCTTCGAAAGCGGCAGCAGGAAGAAAGACAGCGTAAACAAGATAAAGGGATAGAGACAGGCACGCAGGATGCGCCGCCGAAGCTTGAGACGCAATTCGTAAGACTCGCCCAACGAGCGAAAGACGGCCGGCAGCCCGCCGGTGCGCTCGCCGGCCTCCACCAGTGAGCGCACTCGGCCCGGAAACAGCACCGGGTCCCCGTAAAGGGCCGCGGCCAGCGTCGAGCCGGTCGTTACCGCCTCGCGGACCTTGACAAATGCGTCACGCAGCCGGCCCCGGCTGCGCCGGGAAACCATCGCCAACGTCTCAGTCAGCGATATCCCGGACTCCAGCATGCGCGCAAGCTGCCCGTAAACGCCGGAGAGTACTCCGTCCGAGACGGGCCTGAACGGCCATGGTCTTTCAGGAGTCAGGTCGACCGCGGGCGGCGCCTCTTGCGCGGCCTGGTCGGCGGCTTGCCGCACAGGCGCTTCGCGCCGGTCTCGGTACTTGGCAATCACGATCCCGCAAGCGGGACAGTCGGAACCGTCGGGGACCTGCTTGTTGCAGTTGGGACAGATCAACGCGGTCGCCGCCGACGGCGCAGGATCACAAGCGGCATAAACGACAACAGACACGCCCCGCCGGCACCGGGCGTGGAACAGCCGCAGCCCCCGCCGTTCTCGGGCGAGCCTTCGTCCGCTACGGGGCCTGCATCCGCACCCGCGTCGACCCCGCCGTCAGCCCCGGCATCGGAACCGCCGTCATATCCCGCGTCGCTCCCGGCGTCCGGGCCGCCTCCGTCCGTCCCGCCTGCGTCCGCCGGGCCCCCGTCCGGGTACGTCCCGGAAAAAAGATCGTTCCACTCCACCTCGACCCTGTGCACCAGGCCGCGACCGTGGAACCAGATGCTCATGTCCTCGGCGCCGCGATAGGCGACCGACATCAAGTGAAGGCCGGTGGTGCCCATTAGCTCGAAGTGACTTGCGAGGTCCTTGGGTCCGCCGGCCGCGTAATAGTCGCCCATGAAATCGCCGCCGCCGGGTACGCTGGTGCCGTCGGTCTGGCTGTTGGTGGTGATTAGCGCCTCCCCGTTCATGTAGGCCGCCTGCGGTGTGCGCGGCGAGCCACACGAGCCGCCCGTCTGGCAGGTGAAGACTCCGCCGTATCCCTCGGGCACGTAGTAGTTGATGAACGAGCCGGTGGTCAGCGTCATGTTACCGAATTCACCCGCCGCCCAGGAAAGGTTGTCAGCCAGAGCCAGGTCGGGCACCCCCGAGAGTACGTAGCGCGCGGCGACACTCCTGGTCACGGCGCCCGCGGCAGGCTGGAAGTCGGTGCCGTAGTCGTGCAGCGAAACCAGAGTACCCTTGGCGTTTACTCCGGTCACCACGGTGACGTATCCGGGCCAGGCCAGGTTCACCCAGCGAATGGATCCGTCGTCCGGGTCCCAGGCGGCCAGGACATGGTGCAGCGCCATGCCGAAAGGGGTCGAGTAGTCGAGACGGCGTGTCGACAGCGTCTTGACCGCGCCCTGGACGAAGCTCCCCCAGCAGGAGTGCGAACGGCAGCCCTTGTTGTAGTAGGCCCAGTCACCGAAAGTGTTCAACACCTCGACGTCGAGCGCATCGAAAGCCGCACCCGGCGCCTTCGACTTGACTCCGGCGACGATGCCCGAGATCTCGTCCTCGATCCCGGCGGGCAACCAGCTGGTGGCATCGATCGTCGAGCGAGCCATCGAGTACATGGCGCCCAATTGGCTTTTAACCTGGGATAAACCGGTCTGGATGTCGTCTGCGAAGGCTGCGCCCATTGCGAAGCCCATCTCATAATGCGAGCCCCACAGCCGGATGACGGTGTAGCCGTGATCCTGGTTGTCGAGCTGCTGATCGAGGATCTCATAATTCTGGGCCCGGGCGGCCAGGCTCGAAAACACGAGCAGAGCAAAAACGGCAAGCAAGCCTTTATTAGATCTTGGCCGGATCATGATCTCCTCCAAAAGCGAATAATATCACAATAACCGACGCCGAGGTGATCCGTCAAGGCAGCGTCTAATAAATATCCTCTATAAAACAAGCACATGCGCTGTAAAAACGAGACCTTGGGAAACTTTAGCCTTTTCCGAGCGTTCAATAGTTGTGGTGCTTGCATTCCCTGCAGGAATGTGCATAAATCTGCCCCTCGTTTGGCAGGAACACGCAACGGAGGTGACCAGGAAATGATCGTCGAGATCAACCCCATGCATCCGCAGCCACGTTTGATCCGCCGGTTGGTGGAGGCGCTCGCCCAAGGCGCGGTCATCGGCTATCCCACCGACACCGTCTACGGGATCGGCTGCGATATCTTCTCCAAGTCGGGAATCGAGCGCATCTACCAACTCAAGGATCGCAGCCGCAAGAAGCCGCTCAGCTTCGTCTGCTCGGATCTGAAAGACATCAGCCGCTACGCCCAGGTTCCCGACCATGCCTACCGGATCATGAAGAAGCACCTTCCCGGCCCGTACACATTTATCCTCGAGGCCACCAAGGAGGTGCCGCGCATCATGATGTCCAAGCGACGCACGGTAGGCATACGCATTCCATCGAACCCCATCTGCTTAGCGATGGTGCAAGAGCTGATGCACCCCGTGATCAGCACCAGCGCCAACTTGCACGGCAACTCGCCGATCTGCGATCCCAAGGAGATCAACAACATGATGGGCAAGGTGCTCGACATGGTCATAGACGGCGGCGCGCTGCCCAACGTCCCCTCGACCATCATCGACCTGACCGGTGATTTCCCCTACGTCATTCGCGAGGGCAAGGGATCTGTCGACTGGGTGGCGTGATAGTCTCTACTTCAGCTTTTCGATCTCGCGCTTGGCTTCCAACTGATTTGAGTCCAGCCGCAGGCACTCCTCGAATGCCTTAACGGCCGCGGCTTTATCTCCGCGATCGCGCAAGGCCTTGCCCAGTTTAAGGTAGCTGCGCGAGGAATCCGGCTTGGCCAGGACGGCTTTCTTCAGTCCTTCCACGGCCAGGTCTAGATATTTCTTGCGGTGCACCCGGCTGGCCATGGCCTTGTTGTAGTACAGGCTCGAGAGGTAGTACCAGGCCTTGGCCGAATCCGGCTTGTCGGCGACGGTCTTCTTCAGCTCTTTGATGGCCTGTTCGGTCTTGTTACTGTTGAAGTAGGCCACCCCCAGATCGCAGCGGGCCGCCGCCAGCCTGGGGTCGAGGCTGAGGGCTTTCTTGTAGCTGCGGATCTGCTCCGGGAGATTTGCGCGCTGGCCGAAGACGTCTCCCATTCGATAGTGGGCCAGCGCGTTCTTGGCGTCCAGCGTCAGAGCTTCCAGGTACTCCGCGGCAGCCAGGTCAAGAAGTCCGCGGTCGCGGTACAGGTCGCCAAGCCGGATGTGCGCGGCCGCCCGAGCAGGATCGAGACGCAGCACGTCCTTGGCGTGGGCGATGGCGTTCTCGTAGTCGTTCTTCTCGGCGTACAGTTCGGATAGTGCGGCGTGCGCGTCTACGAGATCCGGGTTGATGGCCACCGCCTGCACGAACTGATCTAGGGCGGCATCGCGCTTGCCCTGCTTCAAATAGGTGCGCCCAAGCTTCGCCCGCGAGGCGGCATCCTCGGGATTGATTGCCAGCGCCTGCTTGAAGGCATTCTCCGCCTCGCTCAGCTTGCCCTCCTCGATGTAGACGATGCCCATCTTCGAGCGGAACTCGGCCTTGCCGGGATTGATGTTGATCGCCTTCTTGAAGTGACTCATGGCCTGGGAGACGTTTCCCTTATGGTAGTAAGCCTCTCCCAGGTAAGCGTGCGCGTCGGCGTATTCCTTATTGACCAGCAACACCTCGTTGAACTTGGTGATCGCCTCACCGAAACGGTTGGCGTTGAAATACGCCAGACCCAGGTTGAAATTCGCCTCGACGTAGCGGGGATTGAACTCGCAGGCCTTCTTGAAGGCCGCGATCATCTCGTCTTTCTTGTCCTGGCGGCCCAGTACCACACCCAGGTTGTTGTAGGCCCGGGCATACTTATCGTCCCGCTCGATGGCCTGGCGATAGGCCGCGGCCGCCTGGTCGAATTTATTGGCCTTGAAATAAGCCAGCCCGAGGTTGTAGCGGAACTCTGGATCCTGCTGCCTGGTCTCGATGGCTTTCTTGTAGAAGACGATCGCCTTGTCGGTTGCGCCCCGCTCGTAGAAGAGATTGCCCAAGTTGTTGTAGGCGTCGGCGAACTTCGGTTCGTTGCGGATGGCCGCCCGGTAGGCTTGCTCGGCCCGATCGAAATCGAGTTGCCGGTGATAGATCTCCGCCAGTTGGAACTGCGCCAGGGCGAAGCCCGGGGTGATCTGGCAGGCCGCCCTGTAGGCCGCCACCGCCATTCCCAGCTTGCCCATCTTGGTGTAGACGACGCCGAGGTTGAAGTATGCCTCGACCATGTCCGGGTGCTGGGCGATCGTCTCCTTGTAGCGCACGACGGCCTCGGCGAAGCGACCTTCCTTCTGCAGCAGGGCCCCCAGGTTGAGCCGGGCGTCGATCTCGGCCGGATCCAGCTCGATCGCCTTGCGGTAATAGGTCTCGGCCTCTTTGAAGTCCCCCAGCGAATGATAGGCCAGGGCCAGGGTGAAAACGGTATCTGTGTCGCCGGGGTTTTCCTTTAGCGCGGCGCGGTAGTCGTTGATCACCTCCTGCAGCGAGGCGTCCTTTGCGATCTTGCCTTTAGAGCGCAAGACGGCCTCGTCCTTGGCCTTCTTGCTGGTGACGCCGGATGCTTTTTCGCCCTTGCCGCCCTGGGCCAACCCGGTCGCCGGAAGCAATACCACCAGCACCGCTATAAACCTGCTCAACTTCATGACACGATGTCCTTTCGGCGCTACTCGGTCCACCAGCCCTTGGATGACTCACCGATCGAGGAAAAGTACTTCTTCTTCACCGCGAGCCATTCTTCTTCACCGCGCTTCAGGTCGGCCGCGTCCTCGTCGACGTCCTTGCGCATGCCGTCCACGTCCTCCTGGATGGATTTCGCTTGCTCCACGAAATCTTCCTCGGAACCGCCAAAGGCGATTGAGTGCTTCTTGACCAGCTTCACCTTGGCCAGCTCGAACTGCGCCTTGGCCAACACCAATTCCATCTCGGCCAGCTTGAGGCTCATTCCGAGGTGGTCGATCTGCTCGTGCAAAAAATCGATCTTGGCATCGAGCATGTCGATCTCTTTGTTAATCTTTTCCGCATCTCGCGCTCCCGCACCCGCCGCCTCTTTGTGAACTTTCCTGATTCTCTCCTCGGTCCGGTCGATCTCACGGCGCGTATTGTCGATCTGGCGTTTTACCGAGCTCTTGCGATCAACTGCGATGGTGACCACTGTCTCGGCCTGGAAAACAGACCGCCGACTGTTCTTGGGCAAGCGCTTGATCAGGTCGGGAGAGACCGTGTACGAAAGAGACGGGCCACAGCCCGCAAGCAGCATCGCGCAGGCACTCAGCGCCAGAAATCCTCGTATACATAGATGTTTCATGCTGGAAAAGTCCTCCTCGCAACACTAGCGGATACGCAACTGGCTGAGCGCGTCCTTGACCGATGGATGTATGTCCGGCGTCGACAGATCGGTGCTCCTGACCCGTGACATGATGGGCTTCAGGACGGCCTTCGCCCGGGCCTCGTCCTTGTACTTCGCGAAAACCGCCGCGACGTTCAGGCGGGCCGCTATGAGGTTCGAATCGGAGCTCATGGACTTCTTTAAAAAATCGTAGGCGTCCTGGTCATTTTCGAGATGCAGTTCGACGACGCCCATCAAGTTCAAGGAAGGCGCGTGGCTGTCGTTCAGTTCCATGGCCTTTGTGAGAACCAGGCGCGCCATGTAGAAGTCACCGCTCCAGATGGCCAGCATCGCCAGGTCGTCCATGGTTTTCAAGTCGTTCGGGTTCTTCAAGAGCTTCGCCTTGAGATCGTCGACCTGCTTGCCCGTAAGCGGCTTGACCGAGCGCCGGCGCGTGACGTTCTCCTTGGGCTCCTGCCCCGTAAGGCAGGCCATAGCGAAGCTACCAAATACTTTTTTCTCCCTGACCGTCTTGACGCAGGTGTCCAGGTACGTCTTCGAGGTCTGTTTCTGGGCCGTCACTTGCTGGGCAAGCATTTGCTTGTACTGTTTTTTCTGGTCGGCGTTAAACTCGCCCGGAATCGGAGCTTTGCCCAGGAAGGCGGCGAAGTTGTCGTATACCTGGTGCAGCCTGTATAGCGAGGCGATGGCCCACTCCGGGTTCTTCATCTGGACGACGCCCGCGTAGATCTGCTCCATCATCTGGATGAATTGCATCTTTTTCTGCAGCACGGCCTGGTCTTCCTGCCCCGTTCCGAAACGCACTTTTCTGTAGTCGTCGAAGATCATCTCACCCAGCAGAAATTGCGCTTCTGCGGACAGGGCCGTATCGTCCGGGCCGCCGGAACTGGCGGCCGCCATGAAGGCCTGCTTGGCCTCCTCGGTCTTGCCGCGCTTCTCGAGCGCCTTGGCCAGCAGGAGCTGGCCCTTGATGCTGGACGGCAAGGCCGCGACGGCTTCGCGGGCCACCTTCATAACCATGCGCCAGTCGTCCATCTTGGCGTAGGCGTCGGAGATCTCCACCAGCAGGCTGCCCTTCTTCTCGCCTCCCGCGCCCTCGATCAAAATCCGGAAGTCCTTGATCGCCTGCGAGAACTGCCCCAGGTACGAGTGGAAACGAGCCGCGGCGAAGAGGGCCTCGCGCGCTTCCGGCTTCTGCGGGAAACGTTTGAAATAATCCTCATACAGCGCCGCCGCCCGCTCGAAATCGGCCATCTGGGCCGAGAAGTTGCCCAGCGTGGCATATATGTCCTCGAGGTACTTCGACTTGGGGTACTGCTTGGCCAGTTGGCCGCCGGCCTTGAAGGCCAGCTCGACGTTACGCTTCTCCTTGGCCATGACGAACGAGCGGTAGACGACGTTCTCGGCCTGCCCGGCGTCCTTGACCTCGCTGGCGTAGTTCAGAAGTGCGCTGGCGGCGTCCTTGCCATCCTTGGAAACCTCGAGGGTCTTCTTGTCAATCTCGCGATTCTCGGCCGCGGCCACGATTGCCCCGACCTGTTTCTTGAAGTTCTCGTCTCTAATGCCGGTATTCGAGATGAAGGCCCGACCCTGCTTGGCCAGGCCGCGAAAATCCTCGAGCTGCTTGTAGCAGTCGAGCACCAGGTGTCCGGCCACGGCCATCTGGGCGTGAGTCGGGTACTGCTTGACGAACTCCAAAAACGACTCGATGGCCTGCTGGTACTTGCCCTGCTCGTAGAACATGCGTGCCACGTTGAACTTGATGGTCGGCGTCTTGCCGTCCTTGGGATACTTTCGCACGTAGTAAGCACCAAGCTGCTTCATGGCCTGGCGCGCCTCGACCATGCCGAACTTTGTCAGGTACTTGGCGTCGCCCAGCGCCGATTGGTAGGCCTGGATGCCGGAGTACAAGGCGTCCTTGCGATCCTTGCTCTCTTCCATGTTGCGGGCGATGTCCTCGTAGATGCGCCCCGACTCGAGGTACTGTTTCGAATTATAGAGAGCCTCGGCGTAGTTGTACTTCATCTTGACCAACTCCTCCGAGTAAGTAAAGAAGCTCAAGTAGTTCATGTAGGCGCGAGCGGCGATCCGGAATCCGCGCTCCTCTCCTCTTTGCTTGGCCAGCTTGTGCAGCTTGGTCACGATGTCCCGGGCATAGACCTCGAACTCCTTGGCCAGCTGCTTCTTCTGGTCATCCGGGATGCGCCAGGAAAAAGCGTATAGCGAGCCCGCCTTGACCAGGGCGCGCACATCCTCGTCCACCTTCTCCTTGTTCTTCGAGAAGCTCGAGGCGTCGTAGATACGCTGGGCGTAATCGAGGTTCTTCTCGACGTCGTTGGACAGCTCGATAATGCGACGGTACATCAGGGCGGCGTTGTCGAACTGCTCCTTGATGAAATAGCGATTGGCCAACTTCTCGAGCGCGTGCAGGTACACCTGCTTCGAGGTGGCCAGCTTGCGGAAGTAGTCGAGGGCGTTCTTGGCCGAGTGCACCTCGGTATAGCAGAAGACGATCCCGTTCAGGGCCTCGATGCGGATGTTGACCATCTTGTGAGTATCGACCGTGATGCCCTCGTCCGGGCTGTTTTTCGAGGTGGCAACCTGCTCGAAAAGATTTAAAGCCTTCTTCCAGAACTTCTTGTCGTCGCGGGCGTGGTTGATGGCCACCCAGGCCAGCTTGTAGCGCGCCATGTCGTGCAGCGGCGACTCGCGGTACTGCAGAATGCGCAGGTACCACTTCTCGGACTCGATCAGGTCGTCCTTGTTGAAGTAGAAATCGCCTATGATGTAGAGCGCCTCGAGCAGCAGGGTGCTCTTGGGATAGTCTTCGACCAGCTTCTTGTAGGTAGTCAGCATGTCCTCGTGCATGCCGAGTTCATGGTACTCGTGCCCCAAGAAGAAAAGTACCTTGTCGTTGTAGCGGTACTCGGGGAAGCGGTGCATAACGTCGACGTATGTCTGGATAGCCTCATTCTTCCACAGCTTGGCCTCCGGCGAGGAAACGGCCTGTTCGGCTCCCCTTGTCTCGACGTCGAGGTAGTAGATCAGGCGCGACTTTTCGACGTACAGCTCGGCCAGGCGGAATATGATGTCCGGCAGGTACGGCGCGCTCTTCGACTTCTTGATCAGATCCTTGGTGACATCGACGGAGTGCTCGACCTTGATGATGTCGCGTTTGAGCCCCTCGACGAACTCCGCCTTCTCATCGGCCTCGTCGGTCAGGGAAAACCCGCACAACATCGCGGCCACGGAAAGCATCAAAAACAGCCCGGCGATTTTCGTATGCCGATTCATTGTCTCTCCAAGACCGGGTTATTCCCAGCGTTCTTCGCTGAAGCAGCGGTCCTCGATGAAAAAGCGGAAATCGTGCAGCTCGTCGTTCCAGAACTCGCCGTCGAACCTGTAATACACATGGTCGCCGGAAGAGGGGATTTCCTGGCGGCGAGCTTCTTTCTGGGTGGGACTGCCCTTGATGCGTTTGTAGATCGACAGTCCGATCTCGTAGTCGAGCAGGTTCATCTGTTCCTGGAAAGCTAATAGTTTCTCGGCCACCGCGCGGATGGCCTTGTCCATCTTCACCTTGAGGAGTCGGTTGGTGCCCTGGATCTTGAGGTCGTAGATCCGGTTCAGGTGCGAAAGCAGGCCGTTCTCGGACCAGGCCGCGGAATAGTCGGCAAGCCTTCCCATCTCTGTGTCCAGCAAGCGAGCAAACTTGCTCATCTGGTCGAGAGCCGGATCCTGCAAGGCTGCATCGAGCAGGATCTCGTTCTTGTCCAGATCGACCCGGTCGTAGATGGCCTTTAAAGCGTCGCCGTAGTACTGGCGGAACTCGGCCACGGCGTCCTTGCCCACGTTGTAGTGGCACAGGTTCTTGTAGATCAAGGCCTTGATCAGGTACTTCTCGGGGTTGAAGTAGCGAAAAAAGGCCGGCGCCTCGAGGGCGTACAGCAGGCCCATGGCCCGCCGGTAGTCTTTCAGATAATACTGTGTCCAGGATTCCTCCAGAAACACCGAGGCTTGCTTCTCTATGGGCGCATCAATCTCCTCGTACTTCTCGTAGGCCTGGCCGAACTTCTTTTGCTCAAACAGGATGCGGGCCACGCTTTGCCTGGTGCTGTTGACCACATCCACCTGCTTGATGTCCGAATCAAGAATCTCCGAAAATGACTTGATGGCGCCATCGAGATCGTACTTGACCAGGTCGTAGACCGCCTGGACGTAGCGGGACTTGTAATAGTAGTAGGTCTGCTTCTTGATTTTCGAAAAGTGCTTTTCGCCCCACCTGATAAAACCGTTACGGTAGTCGAGCAAGCCCTGGTAATACTCGGTGAAGTCGCGCAGGTCTTTCCGAATGTAACCGAAGTCCGTGTCGTAGATCAGGTCTTTGAGGATCAATGGCTGGTCAAATGGGTATTCGCGGCTGATGATCTCCATGGCCCCCAGTGCATCCGGCAACAACTCGGGCTTGGTGCGGTTCTTAGCCACGTTGTAGTAGTATTCCATGGCGGCGTGGGTCAGTCCCAGCTTGTCGAAAGCCTGCGCGATGAAGTACTCGGCGTAACCGTAGTTCTTGGCTCCCGGGGCGTTACCGGACATGTAGTCCCACATGCGCTTGGCCGCCCCGACGAAGTCGTTCTCGTAGAAGAGCTTGACGCCCTCGTCGAAAACCTCGGGGCCAACCTTGGCCCCTTCCTCGGTCGTGCCCTCGAGTTCTTTCAGCTCTTCTTCGGTTAGCCCGCCCTCGCTGGGAGCCGGCTGCGGCGCCGGGGCGGTTTTTTCCCCGGCCGGCGGCGGTGGTTTCTTATCGGGCGGCTGTGCCTGCTTTTCTGATGGAGGTGCAGCCTGCCCACCCTGGTCGGATTCAGTCTGGGCGACCGCGACTCGCGGCGCCGCGAGAGCCAACACAAGGAAAACTCCGGCTACGAATGGCAACAATCTTGGCCCGCACATGTAAGTGTTCTCCTCCTCTGGATAGTGCGCCTAAAGATTAACTCCAAAGGTCAAGCCCAGCATGGCCGAGTTTTTCAATGGAAAGCCGCCCCGGTTTAGCGTCAGCAGCAGCACGGTGTCTCTCAGATCGATCCTAAACGACCAACGCGGGCTGAACCAGAAGCGCGCCCCGACTCCGGCGTTGACGCCGAAGTCGTAGTTGGCATTGGTGTAGTCTCCGTACCAGAGAGTGTAGGGGTTGCGAAACGCAAAAGCGGCGCCCGCCGTTATGAAAACCTCGAAATGCAGGACCACGTTGTTCAGAAACGACTGCTTACCATAGAACAACTTGAACAGCAGGTTGGTGTTCTCCCAGATGATCACAGCCGGGAACTCACCCGGCGAGATATCGGGCATCTGGTCGATCAGCTTGGTCTTCAGCGCACTGTCGACGTTGTAGGACCAGCCCACCCGGAAAAGCTCCAGTGCCCACAGGTGGCTGAAGTGGATGGTGTACGCCAGTTGCACCCCGTATCCCTTGTAGTAGGCATCCAGCGGCAGGTAGGCCCAGCCGACGGAAAACTCGTGGCCCATATCGAACAGCCTGCGCTGAATCGGGCCGTAGGAACTCGTCTCGTGGAAACTGTCAGCCTCTTCCGCCCGGGCAAGCCGCGGAGCAAGTTGCCACCCCCCCATAAGAACGGCCAGTGCTACGACCACGGCGGGCAAGACCGGCCGCTGTCTGTGAAGTTTGCCCCTGCATGCGCCTGGCACATTCATTTGCCCACCTCCCCCGCCCCGCCCTTCCCGCGTTTCTCAGCAGCCCTCGTATTTAGGGGGCCGCGTATCGTTAGATCTTCGGCGAAGGCATTGTAACTAAAGCCGATTCCAAAGTAGATCGTGCTGTCGACGCTGCCTTCCTGGAGGTAAACGTACTCGCGCGCCTCGAAACGCAGCGAAATGGTGTTGGAAAGATATACGCGCAAACCGACACCCAGGTTGGCAGAGGGAAACCAGGCCGTCTGGAATTTCTCCGCACCTATACCGATCACGAAATAACTCTCCAGGTGCACTACCCAGGTGTCGAACAGAGCGACCTTGCCGTAGGTCGGCTTGATCATCAGGTTGGTATCCAGGAAGTAGTCGATCTTCGGCGTATCGGTGGCGCTGACAGCCCAATCATCGGTCATCTGTTTCTTCAGGCCGGTGTCGAGGTCGAGGTACTTGGCGAACGAAAAATGGATGGCCTCCCAGGCCCACAGGTCGTTGAAATGCAACACGTAGTGGCCGGTAACGGCGAAGAACTTGTAAAAGGCGTCCAGCGGCAGGAAGGCCATCGAGATCGAGAACTCATGGTTCATGTGGTAGTCGCGCTGCTGGATGGCGTAGACCTTGCCCTGATCGAGATCGTCTTCGCCCGCCCGTGCGGCGGGAGACGCAAGCGCCAACACCATGACCACCAACAAACCAAGCGCGGCCGGGGATCTTCCGCCGATTCGTCGCAACAATAACCCGCACCTTCGAGAAGGGCGCATCCCACTCTCCTGGTAAAGTTATGAGCCAGCTACCTGTAATAAAAGGCAGATCGCCATGGCCGAGTCAAGTTTCACCTGACAGCGGCTAGAACCCGATGGAATTGAAAATGAAGGGATAGGAGACTACGACGATCCCGCCCTTGGGCTTCGGGAATTTCCAGCCTTTGATCTTCGCCGATATGCACATCGCGACGGCCGGGGAGGCCATCGTGTTATTCTTGGTCTTGACCACGGATACCGAGCCCGAGGTGGCGATCGTCCACTCCATGACCACCTTGCCCTGCAGGTTGGGTGAAAGCAGCAGGTTTCTCTCGTAGCAGTACTGGATCTCGCGCAGGTGCTGACGCACCACCTTGGCAATCTCCTCGCGGCTCAGGTGGCCGCGAACCCGCATCTTGCGCTTGGGAGCCTTGAAGACCACACCGCCCACCTTGCGCCTGCCGATCGATCCTCCGCCCAGCGCCCCGGGCCCGATGCCCGCGCGTCCGCCGCGTCCCTTTCCGCCCCGCAGGAGATCTATGCCGGCCTTCACCCCGACCCCCCTGCCGCGCGAGAGGACCACGCTGGAGGTCGGCAGCTTGGTAACCAGGCCCGACACCTTGTATCGCGATCGCCCACCCGGCACGCGAACCGCGTCCAGGTTGGAGACCGCCGCAACGATATTCTGCGACGATTTTTTCTTGTTGAGATTGCCTAAAGCGGCCATCATGCCGGCACCCGCGCCGCTCCCAGCGTCGCCGCCGTCGCCCTTTTTCTTCGAGCGCCGCTTGGTTTTCTTGGCTTTTTTCTTCTCTTCTTTCTTGGGCTCTTCTTTCTTCTCTTCTTTTTCCGGCTTTTCTTCTTCGACCTTATCGGGCTCGGGAAGCTGATCGAGCGGGACCTCGGCCTCCTGCTGGGGTATCTCGGCCTGCAGATCCTTGATGTCCACCTTGGCGAAGCGATCGATATCGCCCTGGTCGCCGGCCTCTACCGGATTCGAGAAAAAGCTGAGGATCACGATAAAAAGGATGTGCGCCAGAAAAGCCGAGCCGAAGATCTTCATACTCAGCGGATCGAATTTCTTGCCCCGCGGCGCGGGCGGCAGCTTGGGTGGGTTGACGAAGCGCAGGAAAGATCCGCCCCCATCGTGGATCAGGTTGGCGTAGTCGCCCTTCATCAACTTGTAGGCATAGATGTTCTGGCCCTTGCGCGCGCCCACTCGGTTGGTGCTGGTCTTCAGCTCGTCCACCGACACCGTCCTGCCGCCGGTGATCACGCCGCCCGAATAGTCGTCGGTGAACATGACATCGCAGGCCGCCTGGTTCTTGTAGCGCGCCAGGACGAACCGCTTGGGACCGATCCTGAAACGCTTGCCGCGAGCGATCTGCTCGTAGCTCATGACCTGCTTCTCCTGGCTGTAACCGATGATCTCGATTACCGGGTTCGACTCAGTCGGAACCTGCGGCGTTGCGAAGTTCTCACGAATCAGGTTGTTCAGAAGCGAAAAGGGTTCGACGAAGTCGCGCAGCAATTCCTCTTCTTCGTCCTCATCGCCTGCTTCGAACCCGGCCTCGAGTTCCACAGCAGCACCCAGCGGAGTTCCCAGCGCCGGCTCGGGCCCTTCGAGTTGCATCAGTTGGTCGGACACCTGGACAGAAGGCTCGTTGAGAGGCGGCGAGCGCAGCGGCGCCGGCTCGGGCACCGGAGCCCAAGACTCCGGGGCATCCGGCTCCAGTTCATCGGCAAGCTGCAACGAGGGCGATTCGTCGGGCTGCGGCGTCAGCCAGCGGACACCGTGACCGGCGGGCTCGGCCGCAGGCTCTGGAGCTTGCTCCACCTGGGTCTTGACAAAATACTCATCAGGTTGCCGCGGCGGGTGAGAAAGGCGCTCGGTGGCAGGAGCGTCGAAGCCAGCGCCGCCGTGCAACTCTTCCCTGAGCGCAGCGGCGATCTCCCCCTGCCTGTCCGCCTCGACCTCCCGCACCGGCGGGGCCGGCTCGCGCTGAGGCCGGACTACGTAGGTCGACTCGACCGGTTCATTCATCTCGTTGTCGTCCACGAGCATGTCTGCGTCGACCTGCTCGGGCTGCACGATCTCGGTGCGATCGTCCTTGATCACGTCGCGGTCCATGATGCGTGTCTCGTCATGGAAACGCGGCACCGGCTTTTTCTTGCTGAGGAGCTTTACTTTGAGGGTGTAATCCCCGATGGACACCTCGTCGCGGTTTTCCAGGTAGCAACGTTCCACCGGCTCACCGTTGACGAAAGTGCCATTTGAGCTGCCGAGATCTTCGAGAATGACTCCCTCGGGAGTCACGCTGATCTGGGCGTGTGTACGCGAGGTAATATCGTCGTCGATCTGCAGATCAGACTCCGGGCTACGACCGATGGTAAGTGTCGGCTGTGAGAAACACTCGGTTCCCCAGAAGCGTCCCTCCTTGAATATAAATACTTGGAGAACTCCCGGCTCTTGCCGCCGCGGCACACGCTGAACCATTGCCGCTCCCTTCGTCTATTCAGTTCCCGTCTCGCCTATTTCTCGGGAAAAACTGAGTGGATGATTTCTTCCCTGAAGCTCGTCCGCCTTGTCACCATGCTCTTCAAGGCGCTGTCCTTACGTTCGAGAATCTGCACCTCGCCTGCCTTGGTAGTCTGACCCTTGATCAGCTGGGCATCAAACTCGATGCGTGTCGTCCGGCTCAGCCCCCCTCCCCCGATCGGCGCCGAGGCCGCCCCGGGATCCGGAGCCGGCTCGGGAGCCGGCTTGGCGGTGGGCTTCGGCCGAGGGCGATTCTTTCTGCGGCGCCGATTGCGGGCAACGATCGTCCGCCTGGCTGTCTTCAGGGAGGAAAAATCCAGCCTGTCGATCTGCTCGGCCCGGGCGCTGTCTGTGAACAGGAACAGCACCAGCACCATGGGTATCAGCCTTAGCAACGCGCGCATGAGCGGCCTCCTATTTTTTCAATACTACGAAGCGGAAGTTGGGGTAACCCGCCTGGGCCGCCGTCTTCATCACCAGGTCGACAACCTCGAATTGCTGGTTTTTATCAGCCTGGAAGCTGATCACAGTCTCGTCGCCGGTGGGATTGACTTTCTCGCGACTCTCGATGTCCTTGTACTTCTTGAGCAGGTTGAACAACGGCATCACGCGCTTCTTGTCCTTGTCGACCTTCACCCCGGCGAACTTCCCGTTCTTCACCCTGGCGATGGTGTTGCCCTCGACCCTGAGCTCGGTGGGAGTCAGGTTGACGTTGATGGCCCACTTGAACTCGATGGCCGCCGTGGATTCCGGCAGGGACAGATCGGGGTCCAGCTTCAGGTTCTGATCCTGGCTGGAGAAGCTGAAGATCAGAAACACCAGGATGATGGTGAACATGTCCATCATCGAGGTCAGGTTCAGGTCCAAGGCGCCCTGGACGCTTCGTTTGATCTTTCTTGCCATCGGACTGTCAGCTCCGCTTTACAATATCGCCGAGACAACCGCATTGGTAAAAAGGTGCTCGCGCGTGTCCATGTGCTTGTCTATTATTCTCTCGCGGCTCGCATCCATCGTCTTGACGATCGTGTCGTAAAGAATCTCCTTCTCGGGAAGGATGATCACCGTGTCGCTCTTCTTGTACTTGTCGTGAATGGATTTCATTTGTTCGGCCAGCTTGTCAAAATCATACTCTTTCTTCTTAATCGGTATCTTGGCGCCGATCTTTTTCAGCTCGTCCTCCGACTGGTCGCCGCTGGCCGAAAGCACGAAACCGGCCTTGGTTATCTGCAGGTTGATGGTGACCTTCTGCAGTTCTTTCTTGGGGACATCGTTGGGATCGTCGCCTCCCTCGGAAAGCGCCGGGACGGAGGCGTTGATCACCGAAACCTGGAAGAACGCGGCACACATGAGTAAAAACGGGATCATGGCCAGAAATAGGTTCATGATCGGCACCATGTTAAGCGCTACAGGCGCTTCGCCTCCTCGCTTGGACGGCATCTTACGGTCTCCCGTTTAAAATCCTGCTACGGTTACTAGACAACACTCAGCGCTTCATGGTTCCCATGCGATTCTTGGCCGATAAATGGTTAAAAAGCGTCATGGCGCTGTCCTCGATAGTATCGAGCAACAAGTTCTGCCTGGCGGACAGCACCGCGTGGGCGATAGTGGTCGGAATGGCCACTATCAGACCGAAAGCAGTCGTGTTCATGGCCAGCGAGATGCCGCGGGCGAGAACCTCCTGCTTCTTGGCGGCCGAGGCCAGTTCGACGCCCTCGAAGGCCATGATCAGACCGAAAATGGTGCCCAGCAGCCCCATCAGGGTCGCCACGTTGGCCAGCGTGGCCAGGTACGGGGTGCGCTTCTGGATCTGGGGCCCGACCTTCATGGTGGTCTGCTCGATGGCCCGTCTGATCTCAAGGTCGCTGCGGTTGGCCTTGAGCAACCCGGACTTGAGCACTACGCACATCGGGTGGCCCTGGCGGCTGTTGCAAACCTCAATGGCGCGGCTGTAGTTGTTCGAGTCGACGAACGAGAGGATACGGCTCAAGACCTGGCTGGCGTCGATCTTGAATCTGAACCACAACGTGTAGGCCCTTTCGATAACCAGCGTGAGTGTGTAGACGGAGACCAGCAGGATAAGAAACATCCAGATGCCGGAACGGGTGAATGGATTGAACTGCTCGAGAAAGCCCATGTCGTTCTCCTAGTGTGTTTGTCTACCGACCACGCTCGACTCTCGTCCAAGTCCTCTGTATTTGCAGTGTTTTCACAGGACGAGAATTGTATACGCCCCCGATGGCAGAGTCAAGATATTCGAGGATCGATTTATCGGCCGCTTCACGGGGCGGAAACGAACCGGGCCGCGACGTTGTGTCGCGGCCCGGCTAGGGATAGGGAAAGGAAGCCTTTCCGATTTCAGGTCAGCGCCTCTTGATTACCAACGCCAGTCCGAGCAGCAAGCCCAGCAGGCCCGCCATTCCGCCGTTGCCCGCGGTCGAGCAGCCACCGGTCTGGTTGTCGCCTTCGGCTGTCAGGGTC
>DATKYQ010000097.1:0-241106 GCA_035528415.1 Myxococcota bacterium
CACCTGGGAGCAGCACAAGGTGGCACCGGGCGCAGGTTCCATCGCCGAACGTACGGCCACCAAGATGCGCAACGTCGAGCGGTTGTACCCCAGCATCGGCGCGGTGATTCTGCGCATGAAAGCCCTGAACCGGCTGTGGCAAGATCGGAATCACGTAACCGTGGGCGAGTTGGAGGACTGGATGCCAAAGTACCTCTATTTGCCCCGCATCAAAAACAGCCATGTGATCCAAAACGCCATCTCGGATGCCAGTGAACTGATAATCGACGACACCTTCGCAACTGCCGATGCCTTCGACGACAAGGAGGGGCGATACCTGGGACTGCGCGTTAGTGCTGGAGCACCCTGCTCTATCACCAGCAGAACGTGCCTGGTCAACCCGGTAGTGGCCAAGAAGCAAAAGCATGAGTCAGAGCCACCCCCACCAGGCCCCGAACCGGGACCGATCCCTGGCCCAGAGCCAGACCCTGGCCCAGGTCCAGAACCCGAGCTGCCCCAGAAGCCCACGCTGTTCGTCGGGTCGGTGAAACTCGATGCCGACCGCCTGGGTCGGGACGCCGGCAAGATCCACGAGGAGATCCTTACCAACCTGATCGACCTTCCCAACGTCCACGCGGAAGTGACCCTCGAAATCAAGGTACGGGTTCCAGGCGGCATTGAGGAGGACGTGGTGCGAGTGGTCACAGAGAATGCTACGGTCTTGAAATTCGACCACGCGGGGTTTGAGAAGGAATAGTGACACGTTCTGGGTGAACCGCCAGTAGGTTGGCCATACAGCAAGCAGTTCATCCGCCAAGGGGACCTGTATGAGTGATCCAATCAGAATTGACTCCACTTCGGCAGATTCTGCCGCGGCCGTTGCGCCAGTTGTTCTCTGGACAAGTCCAAGTGGAAGGCGTCGCTTGGGATTCAGCCCCAATATTCACCACAACCCCAACATTGCTGCCGCTGTCATCAGTGGTGAACTGCGGTACCAGTCCAAACGGGCAGCGGGTGAGTTTACCGACGAAGATTCGCTGGTTCTGACAAGTCTCCGGGCCGGGGAGTGGACACGATATCAGCTGTCTAGCGAGGCGTTGCTGGAGCTGTATCGGGTTCTCACAGGTCTCTACGAGTTGCACTCGTCGCGAGGGGTTCCAAGGCGTCAGTATTTGATGGTTCCAGTCGATGACGAGATGGTTGAAGCTGCGGATTCTGGTGCTATTCGGGACGTGACAGCTTGGCTTATACGGAGCGCAGACCCGGCAGCATTGGCTTCTGCGCTAACGGCGCTGGGGCCAGACGAAACACGGTATATTGGCGCAGCATCTGCATCTGCAGCCCTTACTGCGCTGCTAGCGGATTGGGACAGCCACTCTGACAGCAACGAGCGTGAGTGGCATCAATTGCTCGCTCGACACGAATGGGTCGTCGAGCAGGTCCTTGGCCAGCCCCTCTTGCTTTTTCAGAATGAAGCCGTTGTTTCTTCTCCAACAGTGGATCGCAAGAAGGCAGCCTACGTCGATTTCATGTGTCGAAACCCCCACACAAATGCAATTGCCCTGGTCGAGATCAAGCGAGCTGATACTGCGCTACTACAAAACCAGCCGTACAGAGGGGAAGCCTATGCGGTTTCGGGCGAGCTGTCTGGTGGAGTCGCCCAGTCACAGTATTACCGGGCAACCTTTCAGCGAGACATCGAGACCCTTATGCGCGATACCCCACACCTCACGCTGGTCACACCTCGGTCAGTGCTCGTTATTGGAAACACAGCGAGCCTAGATGACAACGCAAAACGCGCATCCTTCGAGCGATTCAGGGCTGGTGTCAATGATGTCGAAGTCCTCACCTTCGATGAACTTAGATCGAGGGTCGAAGGCTTCTTGGGAATCCTTGAAGGAGGGGCACCTGGGGGAATGGGCGAATGTACAGGGGACGATCTAGCCTAGACTGCGAGCTGCGTGCTCAATGGTTGAGGAGGCCCACGATTTCCTTGTGCGTGCAGCCAAGACGTGGCCACGAAAAGCCGAAAAGCTGCCGGTTCCAACGTGGGGGCAGGAACTGAAGCGAGCTAAATTACCACTGCCGGAAGGGGATAGAGAAGAGCCGAGACTGATTCGTAAATTTTGCATCAGAAAGGGGAGTGGAATGTCGAACCATGAGGAAGCAACACAACCAACTGAATTGATTCACAAAGCTGTAGGGGAGGGGATGATCAAAAGGATAAAAGTAGTTGAAAAATCTGGGAACAATCGTGAGGACGATATCAACTACTGGCGAAGCCTACTGGCTCCTGAGCCAGGTCTGGGATATCGCACACCACAGTCATTCGTATCAGAACTTGCCAAGTTCCTTCGTGCATCAGGTGTTTGGCCAGGGTACTGTGACAGTTGGCCAGATATCGAAGCCTTCTCGCTTGAGAACTTATCCGATGCTCAGAGTGCAGTTCGTCAAGCAATGAAGGAGATTCATAGAGAATACATTGAAGGGAATCCGTAAAAAGTCTCTCTTAGGGATGTTCGCCTAAAAACATCAGGTTGTTTTTTGGGCCTTGACGAGCTGACGAGTCTTGCGGTGGCCGAAAGTGTAGCATTGGCTGGCGGAATCATGGACTACAAGACTGCGCAGGTCATCATCCAATACAGACAAGTCCGTAGTCCAGACATTATGACTATCGCCAGGTTCGAGCTTTCGAGGTAATCCTTGAGTTTTGATAATGAAGCCTTTATTCCCTTTCCTGAGCCCGCCTGCGCTTGAAATGATGACAGGCCGACTATCAACGTTCGTAATCTGAAATACTAGATACTCTGTTTCGTTTGCCGCGTTCGGATCGCCAAGGTCCATGATCTGGCCAACGTAACATCTTAACTTCAGCTTTACTTTGGTAGTGAGATCCCGATGCAGTGTCCATCCCATTGTCGCCGCTGAAATCACTAGCGCCGTGAGCGCAAACCAATCAGATGCATTCATCCCCAGTCCTCCACTGTGTCCTTTGCTGATTGGCTAAGTCTACAATTAATGGCAGATTCCCGCAACTATAAGACCTGGACAACTGCCCTTGCACATTTCTCCACGGCCTCCACCACCTCGTCCGTTTGGTTCTCCAGAAAGTGAGCAAGCCGCTCAATCGTTGGCCTGAAACGGCCCGTGGTAGCAGTTTCGCCAAGGAATGTAACAGGGCTGACTCCAAGGGCATGAGCCAAATCCAGCAAGGTGCCCAGGTTCGGGGTCCTTGATCCGTTTTCAACACGGTGAACGGCGTCCGGGCTTAGTCCAGCTCGCCGGGCAAGCTCGCGCTGGCTCAGGCCCGCCTCGTAGGCCGTCGCCGAAAAAACCGGACATTTTTGGATTCGCTCAAGAAACCAGGGCCGAAAACGGACCGGCTGGCGTTATAGCTTATGGAGGACACTAAAGATGCGCCGGTTTCCACTACCCTCAATTTTGACCCGAAAACAGGCCGCCGAGCTGATTGGCCAGGCTGAGGACACGCTCAGGCATTGGGCATCAAGCGCATGATGTGGAGCCGGTCGAAATTCTCCTTTGCCAGTGACCCCAACGGCGTTCAATGCCAACGCCAAGCGCGTCGAGAGCACTTCCAGGATTTCGGCCGGCTTTTTTTTCTGAATGAAAGCTCGGGCGGTGTGCAATGACCACCTTGCCTCCACTTTTGAGCATTGTCCAGGCTGCGGAGTCGGTCGGTTTGAAGCCCGCGACCTTGCGAGACTGGAGGAAACGCCAACTGCGGGGTGCGAAACTCAAAGAAGATGTCAGACAGTTTGCTTCACAATTCCAGAAGGTCGGCACTGCGGTTCGGGTTCCCTCGTCCGCCATTGAAGAATTTCTTGGAAATTCCAGTGCGGGGGGTTCCCCCTCGCTCGTGGGTGGCGAGATTGGCCAGGCCATGCTCAAAGTTCAGCAAGAGATCCTCGACGAGCTGCGATTGATTCGGCTCGAGCGGCGTCGTTTGACTGTGGCTTGACATTTTCAGGCACCCAGGTGATTCTGAAGGTGTTGACGCGAGGAGTAGACATGCTGTTAAACCTGAAAAGAAACGATTCCCCGGCTGACCCCTTTGTTTGCTCTTCGCGTCAACAACGAAGGCGGCAATGGTCGGCTGGGGGTTTTCCGTTTCCTGGCGATAGCGGCAAGTGCAAATTAGGCAACCGCGACGCGGTTGGGCAGGCGCCTCCCCCCCGGCGCCACCTGGCCCGTCGCGGGGGCCGTTCCCGGGCGCGTCAGGGGCGGATGGTAACCTTGAAAACGGGAGGCGAACCATGGCGTCAATCTACAAGCGCGGTAATCAGTATTGGCTGCTATTTCGTTTCGAGGGCAATCTCCATCGTGAGCCAGCGGGTTCATATAAGAAGGATGCTGAGGCCCTCCTTTCCAAACGGAAAGTCGAGATACGCGAGGGCCGCTTCTTTGATATCAAGCTTCAATGCAAGTTAACCCTTGCCGGCTTCGCCCCGCGTTTCTTGAAATGGGCGAAGCAACACAAGAGGAGCTGGCGTCGCGACGAACTTTCAATGAGGAACCTGTGCGCGTTCCGGCTGGGCGCCCTGCGCCTGGACAAGATCACACTCCCCGACGTGGAGGACTATGCGCGAACCCGGCTGGCCGGCGGGCTCGTTTTCCCGGTGGGCAAGGGGCGGCCCGGCAAGGTGCCCTCGCCCCCGACAATCAACCGCGAGCTGCGCTGTCTCTCGAAGGCGCTCAACCTGGCCGTTGACTTGGGGGTGCTGGCTGAGAATCCCCTGAAGGGCAAGTTGAAGATGCTGGCCGAGCCGGAGGGGCGCGTGCGCTACCTGGAGCCGGTCGAGATCAAGCGACTGCTCGATGCCTGCGCTGATCACGTCCGCCCCGTTGTCTACCTGGGAGTGCTAACAGGCATGAGGCGATCTGAGATCACGGGTCTGCAATGGGCCGAAGTCAACCTGCCTTGCGGCGTGATCTGCTTACCCGGCAAGCGCACGAAAAACAGGCGGAGCCGCAACGTTCCCCTGAGCGCCGAGGCCAGGGCCGTCTTGAGGGAACAGCAAAGGGGCAACGTCAACGCCAGTCCGCACGTCTTCCATAAGCCGGACGGCTCGCCCCTGGGCGATATCAAGACGGCATTCAACGCGGCCTGCCGGCGGGCAGGAATCGAGGATTTTCATTTTCACGACCTGCGGCATTGCTTCGGGTCCGCCCTGGCCATGCGAGGGGTGCCGCTCCAGGCCATAGGCGAGCTTCTTGGGCACCGGACCCTGGCCATGACACAAAGATACAGTCACTTGTCCCCGCAGATGCTCATGGGCGCCGTCGAGCAGGCGGCTCGCTACCTCGGCACCGAACCGACTACAGAACCCGCCCCCCTGGCCGTGATCAGGTCGGCCGGCTGACCAACTGCGCACCGACTAACTAGCGACCATTGAATCGAGTTCTTCCCGCTACCAGGAGCCGACCGGGAGACCGGGCCGGCGGCTCCCGAGGTGTTGCAGGATGCGCACACCGATCACAAAAACGATCACAGTGCGGGCGGGGGCGAAATTATTCCCCTTTATAATCAAGGCGGTTAGGAGAACAGAGCAACGGACTGAAAATCCGTGTGTTGACGGTTCGATTCCGCCCCTGGCCATACCAGAAAGCCCCCGCCCATCGGGTGGGGGCTTTCTGGTATACTGAGGATGAAGCGAGTTTAGGTAGTTCGATGATCAATGCCGCAGGCCGGAATCGTGCCCGTAGCGAAGCGGAGGGTGTTTTGCCGAAGTGTTTCTTAAGTAATCCTATTGCACGCAGTCGTGTGAGCCGCAGGGCAAAAAGCGGCTGCAAAGATCCAGCGTAACCTGGCAAACGGCGACGTCGAACGGCTGGTCGAACGCCTGGCCGTCATCGAAGCGCATGTTCGCAGTCCCGGTTACGCGCGTTTCTGTGACGCTCGAGATGGTGATGCTGCCCCCGGACATGGCCGCCACACTGGTGCCGGGCTGCGGCTGGCACAGGGTGTCGACCTGGGCCGCAGTGCCGGCAGCCGCCGTGAACACGCCGCTGGGCGGGTCCGCCTGGAAACGATAGGTTCCCGCGCCGACCGGGTCGGTGCTGGCGCCGCCGACCTCCCCGCTCAGAACCAGCCCCAGCACGCGGGTGGAGTCGGCCTTGTTGCCGCACAGCTGGGTGGCGTCGATGACGTCGCACGACTCGGCATAGCTGGTCAGATCGATGACGATGCCCGCAATCGCGGCGTCGCCCACGAAGGAGATATTGCAGTTGGTGGGCGCGAGGATCGTCGCCGATCCGCCCGAGGGGATGAACCCTCCGAACAGGGGCTCGCCCGAGGAGCCGCACCCGGCAAAGAAAGAAACAAACGCAACGACCATTAGTCGCAAACAGCGGTTCATTGTGGCCCTCCCTTTCTTTTTCGTTCCGGCCATGGAACAATCTTGACCCTGCCGCATTTTTCTGTCAACCAGGCAAACGGGCGAGATGCTCGAGTCGGCGGAGGCGGACATGAAACGTGTGCTGAGGATCCCGGCTTCGATAGTTTTCCTTATTGGCGCTGCTTGCTTGTTGCCGGCTTGCAGCAAGGGATCAATTGGAAATTCCGACGCCGGGGCGGATGGGATGGTTGACGACGGGGACGGCATGGGCGCAACGGATGACGGTGGCGGCGCCGGCGACGAAAGCGACGGGGTGCTGCAGGCAGACGGCGATGACGATGACTAGGATGGCGATCAGGGCGGCGACCAGGGCTCGCCGGCCCAGGATTGCGAGATGCTTCCGGCGCCCGAGGGAAACGTGGTCCAGGTCGGGCCGGGGCAGGCCGGCTCTTTGCGGCAGATCGTGCTGGATGCCCCACCGCACACCACTATCTTGCTTTCCGACGGGCTCTACCAGATGGACGGCGGAGATTCATCTAGTCGGCTGTCATTCTATACACCCGATGTGACTTTGAGATCCGCAAGCGGAAATCCCGCGGCGATCATTCTGGACGGAGGTTACGTTACCGGAGAGATCATAAGCATCGCGGCCTCGCGGGTGACCATTGCAGAGATTTCTTTACGGAGGGCCTACTACCATCCGATACACGTAACCGGCGGGGAGACGGCCTCGATCGAGGGCGTGCGCATCTACCGCGTGCAGATCGAAGACCCACCCGCCGGCGACCTGCACCTTACGGCCGGATCCGGCGCACAGAACAGCGGAGTGGCACTGGGAGTGGGCACCTGCGACGAGGACATCGATGGTCAGCAGCGCGCCGCGCCGCCGGACGTCGGCGCGGATGAGAGACTCTGAGCAAACTTTCCAAGCCGGGCTTGACCTTCATCGGCGGCATGGACGACAATCGAGCCATGCCGTTTCGCCGACCGGTTACAGAGATCATCCCGGTGCGCTCATCGCGCCGCACCTACCTCGAACGTCCCCTTGGCCCTGAAACGGGCGCCGCCCTGCGTGCCGCGCTTGCGGCTCCTCCGGCTGCTCCATTCGGCAGACAGGTCCGCCTGATGCTCCTGGAGTCGTTCGATGAAAAAAAGCGCGGCGGGGAAAAACTTGGCACCTATGGCTTCATCAAGGGCGCCCAAAACTTCCTGGTTGGGCTGGTGGCCGAGGGCGAGCACAGCTTGGAAGACTTCGGCTATGTCTTCGAGTGGGCCGTGCTTGTCGCCACCGATCTGGGTCTTGCCACCTGCTGGGTGGGCGGAACACTGAAGCGGGGCGCCTTCGCCCGGGCCGCGGGCGCAGGATCGGACGAGATCGTTCCGGCGGTCAGCCCGGTGGGGGAATCTCCCCCAAAGCGACGGGTGTTCGACTCGACCATCCGTTTGCTGGCCGGCGCAACGAAACGCAAGCCCTGGACGGAGTTGTTCTACACGGGAGACTTCGGCGACTGCCTGGCCGGGAATGATGCCGGACGCTTCGGTACGGTGCTCGAAATGACGCGCCTGGCTCCGTCCGCTTCAAACCGGCAGCCCTGGCGCGTGGTGAAACAGCGCGATGCCGAGCGTTACCATTTCTATCTCAAACGCACCCCGGGCTACCGCAACATGACCTCGGTGGATCTTCAGCGCATCGACATGGGCATCGCCATGTGCCACTTCGCGCTTTGCGCCGACGAACTCGGACTGCCCGGCCGCTGGGACTTTGAACAGCCCGATATCGGCAAGCTGCCAAAGGGGACGGAGTACATCTCGAGTTGGATCGTGAGCTGAAGATGTGCCGTGTTTTTTACGGTACCCGAAGGGTGCTGCGGTTTGTGCATTCGACGGATGCGGATTCCGCGCTTTGGCATGCTTGCCCGGGTCTGGCAGGCCGAAACCGTCGCCTTCAGTCTGTTGATTTGCATGTATAAATCCTGCCGGTATTGAGAACTTTGCTGTCTGGTATGGCCATTGCAGAACCAAAGGCATGGGTCATGTGGCCCTCAACGAAAGGAGGTTGTCATGAAAAAGTACCTGTTGACTGGAAGCCTGGTTGCCTTGGTTGCCCTCTTCTCCGCCGTGGACGCGAATGCTCGTGGGCGAGGACACCATGGATGCATGGGACAGGGACGCGCCGGACAGGGGTTCGCGGGTGTCGCGGGCTTGAATCTCAGTGCAGAACAGCAAAAGAAGATTGCAGAACTCAAAACCGAGATGGTCAAATCCACTGCGGCTGCGAGGACCGAACTGGACGCTAAGCGCGCCGAGTTGCAGAGCCTGTGGTCAGCCGAACGGCCCGATCGCGGGGCTATACTAGCGAAACAGGCCGAAATGGATCTGCTTCGGCAAAAGCTACGCACCTCGCGCGTCGATCACCGGCTGGCCGTCATGGAACTACTGACCGCCGAACAACGCGCGAAGTTTGCGACATTTCGCGGCAAGGGTTTCGGTGGTGACTGTAAGGGCGGGTGCATGGGCCCGTGCGGCGGGAAGGGCCACGGTCACGGACCGGGCTCCAAGCCAGGCATGGGATTCGGTGGCGGCCGCTGATGAGCGCGGCTTGAGATCACGGGCCACCTCTGTATAGACTGGCGGGGCGGATCGCGTCCCGCCAGTTTTTTTAGGTAACGCCATGAAGAAGTTGTCGCTTACATACTCGCCCGGTGCCCGTTGGGGCCTGTTGATCACGACCTTGGCGATGGGAGCCGTCCTGGTGATCACCAGCCTATTGGGCTACCTGAGCGCCCGGGACGCGGGGGCCGCCGTCGTCCGCGCGCGCGGCAAGGATCTGCTTTTCCTCGTGCAGCGCTCTTTGATGCTGGCCGGGGCCGCGGATGCCAAGTCACTGGGTGACATCGTGGACGATCTGGCGCCTCAGGGCCTGCGCGCTGTTTCCGTCATCGAGCGCTCGGGAAGGGTAACGGCCTCGGCCGGTACTTCCAGCGGATCGTTCGGACCTCTTCCGGCGGCATCACCCCGCACGGGTCCGCTGTTCGATTTTGACTGGTCGGTGGGGCGTGTGCGGGCGGTGGCGCCGCCGGCTTTCGGCCGCGGTAGGCATTGCCGGGGGCGGCGAGCCGGGGGATGTGGCCCGGGGCGCGAATGGATGCACGCCGGGGGAGGCGCGCCGGAACGGCTGGTGCTGGAGTTCGAGCCGCTGGTGGCCGGGGCGATGATTTCCCGGGCCGGCTGGACGTTTAGAGCCAGCCTGGCGGCTGCCGTGTTACTGCTCCTGGTGGCCTTGGTGTTTTTTCGAGTTTCCCACCGGGCCGAACTGATTCAGAGTCAGCTTGAGCGCGAACGAAAACTCGCCCTGCTCGGAGAGATGTCGGCCGTGCTGGGTCACGAATTGCGCAACCCGCTTGCTTCGCTCAAGGGTCACGCGCAACTTCTGGTGGAAAAACTGCCTGCTGATCACCCCGGCCGTGTCGGCGCCGAGACGGTGGTGCGTGAGGCGCTCAGACTGGAAGAGTTGACCGGCCAGGTGCTCGATTTCGCGCGCACCGGCGAGCTCAAGCTCGAGCCCGTAAATCCCGTTGAGGTTGCCCGGGCCGCCGGAGACGAGGTGGGTTCTGAACGTGTGCGTATCGACGTCGGGGACATCCCCGGTTCCTGGCCGCTGGATCGGGCGCGCATGCAACAGGTGCTGGTCAACCTGATCCGCAACGCGTTGCAGGCATCCGGGGAAGACGGAAACGTCGATCTCTCACTGGCAATGGAGGACGGCAAGCTGGTCTTTGGGATACGCGACAGTGGGCCGGGACTCGTCGCCGGAGAGGAGAACCGCATCTTCGAACCTTTCTATACCAGACGGGTCAAGGGCACCGGGCTGGGCCTGGCGGTGGCCCGGAGAATCGTTGCGGGGCACGGCGGTGACATTCGGGCGCAGAATCACCCCGAAGGGGGAGCGCTGTTCGTGGTTCGCTTGCCGCCAGGCTGAGGAGGTGCGCCTTGGAGCGCGTGCTGGTTGTTGACGACGAAGAGGGTATCCGCAGCTTCATCGGCGAGGTCCTGCTTGGAGAAGGATTCCAGGTGACATTGGCCGCAGACGGCCAAGAGGCCGTCGATCTACTCGCCCGCCAGAGCTTTCACCTGATGATCAGCGATTTGAATATGCCCCGGATCGACGGCATGGCGCTGCTGCGCAGGGTGCGCGCCGAGCAGCCCGAAATGGAAGTGATCGTGCTGACCGCCCACGGCACGGTGGAAAGTGCAGTCGAGGCGATGAGGCTGGGCGCCTTCGACTACCTGCAGAAACCATTGTCCGGCCCGGATGAACTGCGCCTGATAACTTCACGCGCGCTCGAGCGCCGGCGGCTGCTCGAGGACAATCGGCGGCTGGCCCTGCATGGCGAGGTCGAGATGGTGGCGACCGATCCGGCCATGCGAAAAGTGAGTCAGCAGTTGGCCAAGGTCGCTCCGACCGATGCCTCTGTGCTGCTGGAAGGCGAAAGCGGCACGGGCAAGGAGGTGGCCGCCAGACGCCTGCACGCGTTGAGTCCGCGCCGCGAAAGGCCCTTCGTGGCCGTCAACTGCGCCGCCTTGTCAGCCGAGCTTCTCGAAAGCGAGTTGTTCGGCCACGAGAAAGGCGCCTTTACCGGAGCCGTCGCGCGCAAGCGCGGACGCTTCGAACTGGCCGACGGCGGCACTTTGTTCCTCGACGAAGTCGCAGAGCTGAAGACGGAGCTGCAGGCCAAGCTGCTGCGGGTAATCGAGGAGCGCAACTTCGAGAGGGTCGGCGGGACGCGCATAATCGAGGTCGATATCCGCCTGGTGGCGGCCACCAACCGGAACCTGAAGACCGAAATAGAAAATGGCCGCTTCAGAGAAGATCTCTATCACCGCTTGGCTGTTTTCCCAATACGTCTTCCTCTCTTGAAGGATCGGCCTGCGGACATCCTGCCGCTGGCGGAACACCTACTGGTCGGTATCGGCCGCAGGCTGGGCAAGCCCGGGCTGGCACTCGACGGGGAATCCCGCCGGGTCCTGCGCGCGCATGACTGGCCCGGCAACGTGCGTGAACTGGCCAACGTGCTCGAGCGCGCGGCCATCATGGCCGAAGGCAAACAGATCGCGGCCGGCAATCTCCTGCTGGTGCCGTTCGAGCGGGAACGGCCTTCTCTCGACGGAACCCTCAAGGATCTCGAGCGCCAGGCTATCAGCGAGGCGCTTGAAGCCACAGGCGGTCATCGCAAGAAGGCCGCCAAGCGCTTGGGCATTGGCCTGCGCACGCTCTACGACAAGTTGAAGGAGTTCGATATCGGCTAGCCGAATTAGAGGATATGGGCCAGCAGTATCCTCCTTTTTCATCCGAGCGTTCTCGGAAGGATCTCTATCGGACGGGAAGGTCGGCGCTCCCACCTTCGGCTACCTGCTGGCTTTCCCGCTGGCGGCCTACTTGGCCGGGCGCTCATGGCTGGGTTCGTGCCTTTCTTGCTTTTTGACCTGCTCAAGACGGCTCTGGCGACTGTGAGCGCTGCTCTGATTCGCAAGCACTTGGATTAGACCTTTCCATCACAGGATGTGGTACAATCGTGCCTCGCGAGGCGGAAGAATCTTTCCGTCCAATATAGGCTGGAGGGTGAGGGGAGTGTCTCCTATGCGCAGGTTTGCGGCCGTTATTTTCGTTTTATCGCTGTTCTTTTCTTCGGCCTGGGCCGCAGAAAAGGCGGTTCAGCGCAGCGCGACGGTTCGTTCCGGCCCCGGGGTTTACTTTCCTGTAGTTACCAAGATCGACCAGGGTGAGAAGCTATCGGTCATCGAGGAGCGCTCTCACTGGACCAAGGTGAAGGTCGCCGCCGGACAGGAAGGCTGGGTGAGCAGCAGGGTTTTTGCGAGGCCCGAAAAGCCCAGCGGCTACGGCAAGGCTCTCAGTGACATCGGTCTTCAAGGGGCATCGACAACCGTAGTCACCATGGCCGCCCGCGGGATGCAGGCACCGTCCGGCTCGGGCACGGGTGCTCTCGATCCGTTGCTAGCCGAGTTCCTGCAAAAAGCGGCCTTCAGGCCCGAGGGATTCGGAAATTTCCTGGGTCAGCTGAAGCCGCCCTCCTGCGTCGAGTTGCTGGATATGCCCGGTGTGCCGCGGCAACCCGAGGGCGATCCGCGCTTGGACGAGATCGAGCATCGCTTGGGTCTTGCCGCAGCCACGCACATTCTTTCCGCCGGCAGGCTGATAAGCGACCATCCCGTCGACGACTATGTCAACAAGGTCGGCATGGCAGTGGCCATGTACTCGAGCCGCTATGATCTGTCCTGGCGTTTCGCCGTGCTCGACAGCGACGAGCCCCGGGCGCTGGGGTTGCCCGGGGGATTCGTGATCATTACCAGTGGCCTGTTGCGGGCGCTTTCAGACGAAGCCGGGCTGGCCGGCGTGTTGGCACACGAGGTAGCCCACATCGTGCTCGGTCACGGGTCAGCCGAACTTGCACAGGCGATTACCGGCGGGCCGGCGGCATCCGGAAAGTTTGATCTGGCCATCGAAAAGACGGTCTCCATCGCCCACACCGCGCGCCCGCGCTCAGAAGAGATCGCCGCCGACAAGCTGGGCTCAGTGCTGTGTGCCTGTGCCGGATACGATCCTCTGGCCCTGCAACGAGCGTATTCCGGGCTCGGAAACTTCGAACCAGTCGGCGCAGACTCTCCCTCCCCGGCCGAACACTCCGCCACCGTCGGAGGCGTCTGGAAAGGCCGGAAAAGTGCCGGCGCGGTTACATTGGCCGACCGCTTTACCAAGATCGTGCATCCGTGAGCGCGGCGCACATCCATCCCAGCGCTGTCATCGACCAAGCCTGCCGGATCGGGGAGGGCACTCGTATCTGGCATTTTTGTCACGTCATGCCTCGGGCGCGCATCGGCGCCGGTTGCGTCCTGGGACAGAACGTTTTTGTCGGCGAGGGAGTCGTGATAGGCGAGCGGGTCAAGATCCAGAACAATGTTTCGGTCTACTCTGGCGTTACCCTCGAAGATGACGTCTTCGTCGGTCCCTCGGCCGTCTTCACAAACGTAAAGACACCCCGTGCGGCCTTCCCGCGCAACGATCCCGAACAGCGCTCGGCCACTCTGGTGCGGGTGGGCGCCACTATCGGCGCTAATGCGACGATTGTCTGCGGCGTAACTATCGGCCGGCACGCCTTCGTCGGCGCAGGAGCGGTTGTTTGCGCCGACGTATCCGATTTTACACTGGTGCAGGGTGCGCCCGCCCGCCCGGCCGGTTATAGTTGCCTGTGTGGCGCGGGACTGACCTTCGACGCAAGCCGGGCGATCTGCGCAGCATGCGGCCGGCAATTCGCGATTGAATCGGGAGTAGTAATGCCTGCCGGTTGAAGCGACCGGCGAGTGTCAGGTGCGCGAGAGCAGCTTTTCGACCAGCTTGGCCGAGTAGGATGTCAGGCGGGTGAAGACAACTCCCATGCCGGGAGTATCCTCGCCGCCGGGAGGAACTACCCTGACGACCTTGCCAAGTCCCTCGATGGTTTCCAGTTCGTTCATGATGACGGTGAAGCGCAGGTTGACCTCGGTGCCCACCGGCAGGGGATCCTCGCTCTTGATGAACACACCGCTCTTGGAGATGTTTTGCACGTACTCGATGATGAACTGGTCGAGGGTGCGAAACTCGCGGTTGACGGTTACTCGTAAGTCCTTGCGCTGCCCGCCGAACTGTCTTTCGTCCATGGAACGCTCCTTTGGCGGCCCATCACCGCCGAAATTGCTTTTTACCCCGCCGGAGCGCCTGCGTCAACAACGCTCGGGTGCAATTCTTTGACTATGGCCGGGCTAACGGTAGACTCTATTATCGGGGCCGGGAGTGACAGGGAGATTTCACGGTGACGGAAGAGAGCACGTTCGATCGCGTCCTGGTGATCGTTCTCGACAGCGCCGGCATCGGCGAGTTGCCCGATGCAGCTAACTATGGCGACTCCGGGGCGGCCACTTTTCAGCATACCGCCGCGGCCGTAGGTGGGCTGGCTATGCCCGTCATGCAGTCTCTGGGCCTGGGCCGCATCGCCGAAATTGCCGGTATCGAGCGTGTCTCGCGGCCGCTGGGATTGTGCGGCAAGCTGGCTGAAATTTCGGCCGGCAAGGATACAACCACGGGACACTGGGAAATGATGGGCCTGCCCGTAGGCGAGCCCTTTCCCATTTTTCCAAAAGGATTCCCGGCGGAGATCGTCGAACCGTTCGTCAAGGAGACCGGACGCGGTGTGCTCGGCAACCGCCCCGAGTCGGGGACCAAGATCATCGAGGAACTGGGCGCGGAGCATCTCGAGACGGGCAAGTGGATTCTCTACACCTCGGCCGACAGCGTCTTCCAACTCGCCGCCCATGAAGAAAAGATTCCGCTCGACGAACTGTATTCGGCTTGCCGCTGGGCCCGCGGGTTTCTGGATGCCTACCGGGTGGGCCGGGTGATCGCGCGTCCCTTCATCGGCAAGCCCGGAGCCTTCGAGAGAACATACAACAGACACGACTTTTCCGTGGTGCCGACCGGGCCGACCGTTCTGACCGCGCTGGAACAGGCGGGTATCGACGTCGTCGGGGTGGGAAAGATAAAGGACATCTACGCCGGGGTGGGAGTCACTCGTGGGCTTGTGACTTCCGGCAACCGCGACGGTATGCGGCAGACCGTCGAGTTGCTTAGCGATGTCGAACGTGGATTGATCTTTGTGAACCTGGTCGATTTCGACATGCGCTTCGGGCACCGGCGCAACCCCCAGGGCTATGCCCGTGCCTTCGAGGAATTCGACGCGGCCCTGGGACCGATGATGGAGAAACTCGGAGCGAAAGATCTGTTGCTGATTACGGCAGATCACGGATGCGACCCTACTTTCATGGCGCACACCGATCATACCCGCGAATACGTGCCACTGGTGGCTTGGTCGCCCGCGTTCGGCGCCGGCGCCGATCTGAGCACGCGGGACACGTTCGCCGACCTGGGCGCGACCGTGGCCTGGGCGTTGGGGGTCGAGTGGGTCGGGCCGGGACATAGTATTTTGCCCCGGCCGGGGAGAGAAGGAGGCGATACCAATGAGGATGAGTGACATCATCAGACGCAAGCGTGATCGTGTGGCGTTGAGTCCCGAGGAGATCCGCTTTTTCGTGCGCGGCTATGCGGCCGGCGAAATACCGGACTATCACGCCGCGGCCTTATTGATGGCCGTTTATCTGAACGGGATGACCGACGAGGAGATGCTGGCCTTAACCACCGAGATGCTCGAGTCAGGCGAAGTGCTCGACTGGTCGGACCTGAGCGGTCGCAAGGTCGACAAGCACTCGACCGGCGGGGTGGGAGACAAGACCTCGCTGATCCTGGCACCCATTGTGGCGGCGGCCGGCGTCTACGTGCCGATGATCTCGGGTCGCGGCCTGGGACATACCGGCGGCACGCTCGACAAGCTGGAGTCGATCCCGGGGTTCGATGTCAACCTCAGTGCGGAGCGCTTCAGGGAAGTGTTGACGTCCACCCACATGGCGCTGGCAGGACAGACGGGAGAGATCGCCCCGGCCGATAAAAAGTTGTATGCCCTCAGGGATGTGACCGCCACGGTGGAGAGCATTCCGCTGATCGCCTCGAGCATCCTTTCGAAGAAGCTGGCCGAGGGCATCGATGCGTTGGTATTCGATGTCAAGGTCGGCGCGGGCGCCTTCATGAAGAGCCAGGCAGATGCGCAGGTTTTAGCGAACACGCTGGTCAAGATCGGCAAGCGCGCGGGAAAGAAAGTAGTTGCGCTGATTAGCAACATGAGCCAGCCGCTGGGCACGCACGTCGGCAATACTCTCGAGGTGATCGAGTCGGTCGGTGTGCTCACAGGCCAGGTCACGGGCGACCTGGCCGAACTGTCTTTCGAACTGGCGGCTCACATGCTGGTGCTGGGCGAGGTCGCCAAGAACCTGGCTGCGGCCAGGCGGCAGGTTGACGAGATTATTGAAAAGGGGGCTGCCTTCAGGAAATTCCAGGAGGTAGTCGCGGCCCAGGGCGGGGACCCTGTCGCGCTAAAGGACCACTCCCGCCTACCCGGCGCCCGACGCTCGGAGACGATCAAGGCGAAGCTGCGCGGCGTCGTGCAGCAGATTGACGCCGAGGGGGTGGGCATTGCGGCCATGAGACTGGGGGCCGGCCGCGCCACGGTGGACGCCGAGATCGATTACGGTGCGGGAGTGATCCTGCATTGTAAAGTGGGTGATCGCGTGGAAGAGGGAGCGGACCTGGCCGGCATGTATTTCAATGATGCTTCAAAGCGGGAAGAGGCACTCGCCTGCCTGGAGGCGGCCTTTACCATCGGCGATAAGGCGCCGGCGGTCTCGAAGCTAATTTACAAGATCATTTCCTGAGCGCGCGGGAACGGGAGAGTAAATGTCCAGCACTATCGATCAACTCGATGTCGGGATGCGCCTAATCAAGCAAAGGACGAACATCGAGCCTGAGATGGGCCTGATCCTGGGTTCGGGCCTCGGGTTTCTGGCCGACCGGGTGGACGGAGCCGTGGCGGTGGGCTACGGCGAGTTGCCGGGCTTTCCAGTCTCAACCGTGGAGGGTCACGCCAGCCGGCTGGTACTGGGGCAACTCAGCGGCAGGCGAGTTGCCGTCATGCAGGGCCGATTTCATTTTTACGAAGGCTACACCATGGAACGCATCGCCCTGGGCGTGCGCCTGCTCGGCCGGCTGGGGGCAAAGATCATCGTAGTCACCAACGCCGCCGGGGCGATCCGCGATGATCTGCGCCCCGGGGACTTGATGCTTATTTCCGATCACATCAACCTGATGGGCACCAATCCTCTGATCGGGCCGAACCCCGATCACCTGGGTCCGCGCTTTCCCGACATGAGCGACGCCTACAACAGCGAGTTGCGCAAGCAGGCGCGACAGGTTGCGCTTGCCGAGGGCGTCGAACTGAAAGAAGGCGTCTACGCCGCATTCAGCGGGCCGTCCTACGAGACGCCGGCCGAGATCCGCATGCTGGCCAAGGTGGGCGCCGACGCGGTGGGCATGTCGACCATTCCGGAAGTGATCGCCGCCGTTCACCAGGGACTGAGAGTGGTGGGAATTTCCTGCATCTCAAATCTGGCCGCCGGCATCTCCAAGAAACCCCTCTCCCACGATGAGGTCAAAGAGACCGCCCACAAGGCGCGCGACAAGTTCACGCGCTTGCTCATGGCAATAGTGGGGCAATTGCGTTGAGACGGGCGGGAAGAGGAGAAACGCATGCAAGCTCGTGCCGGGAGGCCGGTCAGATTGAAACGGTCCGAAGAGAGACTGATTGCCGCGGCGCGTGAAGCGCGCAAGCGAGCCCATGCGCCCTACTCGCGTTTCAAGGTCGGAGCGGCGATCGTCTCGGAGGATGGCGAGATATTTTCGGGTTGCAACGTCGAAAATGCCTCGTACGGGGCCACGCTGTGCGCCGAGCGCAACGCCGTCACCGCCGCCGTGGCCGCCGGGCACAAGTCTTTTACGGCGATAGCCATCGTGACCAACTCGAGCCCCCCGGCCCCGCCCTGCGGATTGTGCCTGCAGGTCCTGGTGGAGTTCTGCCGTGAGTTGTCCGTGTTGTTGACCAACCCCAAGGGCGAGGTGGTACGCACCAGGCTGAGCAAGCTGCTCCCGCGTCCATTCTCCCCGCGCAGCGGGTAATAGTTAGTATTTACCGGATGTATCGGCCGGGCGCTCGAGCGGCGGCGGTCGCGAGTCGGGCTCGGCGGTCAGGAAAGACAGCGCAACCAGCATTACGCCAATCAGGACAAGGCACCAGGTGAGAATCGCAAGCCCGCGGGCCTTGTTGCTCGCCTCGCGGGCGACCTCGTCCGGGGGCTTGTCTGAGACGAAGAGCGGATCGTCGGGGGTGCCGCTAACCAGCAGGTTTCCGGCGCCGTCCATGGTCAGCCTGCCGGTGATTATAGCCAGGTCGCCCGGTTCGAGAATGGTCTCACTGAGGCGGCAACGCCCGACGCCGCCGCCCGCGCCGAAATGTGCGCCGAAGCGGCGCATCAGCACGACGGTTTCAGGATCGTTTTTGGAAAGCGGGCCCGTCTCGAACGACCTGTCAACGCTCAGCTCGAGATCCGCGTCGTGCAGGTCGATCTCAACCCGCCCCGACTCGTCCTCGAGGTAGACGTGATCGACCATGCGCGTGATCACCTCTTTGGATCTCCCGCTGCTGGATTGCAGCCGGTAGCCGCCGTAGGCGGGGGAGCCGCTCACCTGGATCTCATCCGGCGCGCTGAGATCCGAAAATACGATCTTGAGAAACAGGCAGCGCTTTTTAGAAACCGGCGATTCGATCGTCTCATCCGAGATCAGGCGTCCCATGAGCTGGACCTTGCCGGATCTTGCGTTGGCGATAGCCTGGACATCCGAGGTCAGCGCGCGTGCCTGCCGGCGATAGCCGGTCCAGCCGAGACGGGCGAGCAGCGAACCGGCTCCACAGGCCAGGCCGGCCACCAGGGTGGTGATGTCTAGCGAGAGCATGACGGGCAACTTTTTTTCAATGTTGTTTCTCCCGATCGTCCAGCGCCATCAGGCGCCTGATGCAAGCGGAGCACACCGAAGCCGATTCTCCCGATATCAGCGGCCCGGCCTCGGCGGCGGCGCGCCCGCAAAAAGAGCACTTCTCAACGGCGCCGGGATTTTTACCGAGCTCGGCGAGCATTTGTTCGGCTTTTTCGATCCAGGCGTCGGCCGGCGCGAGTTCCCGAAGCGAGGAGAGCACACGTGCCAAGACGCCCGGGCGCGAGGACTGGGCCGCAAGCCAGCTGGCGGTCTTGAGGTTCTGGACGGCCTCCTGCTTGCAATCCATTGCCCGCGCCGCCAGGCCGAGCTGCTCGTAGACCTCGACGGATTGTCCCGGAAGCCTGAGGGCGCGCCGCAATACCAAAAAGGCCAGCATCGGGCGCCGCTCGCTGTTGAGATTACGGGCTACGCAGAGGAAGGACTCCCGTGCGGCATCGAATAGGTCTTCCCGGGCCAGGTGCTCCGCCTTATCGATCAGGCCGGCCAGCGCGTAGCGAACCGCCTTGCTCAGGCCGAACAGCTTGTCGGCCACGTAGTCGAGCCTGAGCCCGCCGGACGCCCCCAGGAAACTCCCGGACATCAGGCAAGTCGGGCAGATGCGGCCCACACCAGGCAGGACCACCTCTTCGGCGGCGGCGCCTCCGCAAACGCTGCACCTGTTGTCGCCGGGAGTGTCCATGCCCGGAAAACCGCCATTCAGGGCGAGCGCTCGCCCAATAATCTTTCGATGATTTGCATGAGTTCGCTGACCCGACCCCCCTTGCTGAGCACGGCATCCGCATTTTGTTGTTCGCCGAGGGATGCGAGCTTATTGTCGTCGATGCCCGAGTAGAAGACGATTTTCAATCCGGGCTTGAAAGCGCGTAGCGTGTCGCAGGCCCGGTCGCCGGAAAGAGAGCCCGGCAACATGATGTCGAGCACGACCAGGTCGGGGTCGAAATCCTTGAGCAGGTAGCCCGCTCCGATGGTGTTGGTCGCGGTGGCCACCGAGTAGCCGTTTTTCTCGAGCAGATCCTTGGTCATCTTGAGGATGAACCGATCGTCATCCACGACCAGTACATTGCCTTTATGATGCATGGCGTACTCCTGAAAAAGATCACCAGCTCCAGCTTTCGGCACCGGCCAGGTCGTTACCGATCGCCGAAAAAAGACAGGCGGGATCGCCCCGCGCTAAGCACATCTGCTCGGTGCACGAGGTGGGCATGGACAAAACCGCCTCGGCCATGCCGCCGACAGCACCTGCGAACAGGTGGCACACCGGCTGGTCGGCCTGGCCGTAAGCGGCGGCCAGCGGCGAGCCGGTCACGCGCACCACGAGTTTTTTCTCGTCCGCCTGCCAGGCGGACAGCTCGAACTTGCCCCAGCCCAGCTCCGAGGCATGCATGCAGGCGGCTTCCAGCAGTTCTCGACCGTCTCCGGCCAGGGCGGCGCGCAAGCGGCGCATGACCCCCATGGCCCAGGACGCCCCGGCCGTGTAGAGGTAATCGGGTGCGTTTGACCCAAGGCGGTCTTCTACGCCCTTCTGTATTTCCGAAAGCGTCTCCGGCCGCAAGAGCAGGTAGCGCAAGGGGCCGAGCATCAGGGCTCCTCGTTCGAGATCATAACTCAGGTTTTCGAGCCGAGCGCTCATCGAGGTTTGAGACTATCATCGGCGTCCGGGATGGTCAATCACGCGACTCATCGAACTTCTGGATTTCAACAGGCCTTACGCGTTATTTTCAGCGGATGAGATTTATTTGGGTTTTAGGACGTCATGGAAACTCCAGAGAAATGGCACAAGAAGGAGCAGTCATGAAATCGATTGGAATTTGTCTTTTAAGTTTTTTGGCATTGATGATAGGTCCCCTGTCTCTGGCGGCCGCTGGTGAATCCCAGATCTTCGGAAAAGACCGCCGGGTTGTCGAGGTAGTCATCCCGGTGGAGGCTCAGCCTTTTGACATGGCCTCGAGCCCCGACGGAAAAACCCTCTACGTGACAAACGTCTCAGCCGGAAAGCTGACGATGATCGAGGAAAACAAGGTGGTGCGCTCCGTGGCCATCGGCGCCTGGCCCACGGGCTTGGCCATGAATGCAAGCGGTGAAATTCTCTATGTGGCTCTGGGAAATGAAAACGCCCTGGCGGTGGTGGATGTGAAGAACTTGAAAGTGAAGAGGAAGATCCCGGTGGGCAAGTTTCCGATCGGTGTGGCTTTGCCCCCGGATGAGCGCTTTGTGCTGGTCACCTGCGCCTATGATGACAGCATTCACCTGGTTTCCACGGCCACCTGGGAAAGCAAGAAAGCGACAGTCGGGCATATGCCCTATTTTTCGATCCTTTCCAAGGATCAGAAGACAATCATAACTTCCAACCTTTCTTCGAACAACGTCACCGTCACTCAGTTGGAGGTCGACAAGGGACCGCTCAAGGGAGACAGCTTTCACCTGGCGCCCTTAAAGACCATAGCCGTGGGCCTCAATCCGGTGGGTTTGTCGTTGAGCATCGACGGCAAGCGACTCTATGTGGCCAACTACGGCGCAAAATCGGTGAGCGTGGTCTCGACGGACAAATGGGTGGTTGAAAAAACCATCGAAGTCGGCACCCAGCCTTATTGGATCGCCGTGCATCCCACGGACGGCTTCTTGTTGGTGAGCAACTGGGGATCTTCTTTCGTCGACGTCCTTTACCCGGACGGGAAACACACTAAGGTCCAGGTTCAGAATACGTTGACCAAGATCTACTTCTCGCGCAACGGAAAGCGGGCCTTTACTTCCAACTACACGGGCAACCAGATCTCAGTAATCGAGTGAGTTCCTTCGACAGTATAATCTCAGCATTTGTGACCGGATTCAAGACACCGTGTCTGAAATCCGGTCACACCTGAAGAACCAGCTCGCTGTGATTACGGGGAGTTGCAAGATGGCATGGATGTTGCTTTTTTGCCCCCTAAATGCCCGATGAGCACATACGGAAAGGGAGAAAAAATGGAATCGATAAATCGAAACAGAAACGTAGACAATGTACAGAAGGACGTGGTGCGTGACCGTTACCTGAGCCACGATAGTCACAGGGATGCCCAGCTGATTCACATGTATGAAAAATACGCCTCACGAATCGATCTCGGGGCTTGGGCACGGGAATCGCGCGATCTCAGCTTTATAATGCTGCGAAAGAATGTCCACGATGAACTCGGGTGCAGCATGAAAGAGGCTCATGAAATTGCCCAGCACTTGGAGGAAAACATTGGCTATGCCGTCTACCGCGCGGCGGACATGAAGATCAGGCCCGTGGTCGCCGGGGCGTTGCGGAATGCGGCAGAACGCCTGGATGGCATCGCCAACGACAAGCAAGCCTGTACGGCGCTGCTTGACAAGCTCGAAGCCGGGTTGTCTTCGGACCTGCGCGACGAGACGGCCAAGCTGCAGGCATACGGTTTGACCCGCGAGCAAGCGGCCGGTATGGCCGTTCAGCTGAAGAACTTCGGCTCCAAAAGCTCTATGCAGAAAATGCTTTCAGCACATGGTTGTGCTATGTACAAGGGCGACTCCATGCATCTTGCGGATTTCCAGGCCGCGCTGCGGCGCTCTGCCGGCGAACTGCGCGCGCTGGCCGCCGATCTGCCGCACAACCGCAGCGTTCCGGTCTTCGAGCAGTTTCCGGCGCTTACGAAAGGGCTCAGGGCGGGAATCGACAAGCACTCGTTTTTGGCCTACGTGCTCGACAACCACGAGAAGATGTATGCCCTGGAAAAAAGCGAGATGCAGAACCTGGGACGTATCAGGAGCGGCCGCCACGGCGACAAGTGGGTAAAGAGGTGCATGCTCGATCTCGGAACGGCCATCGGCGCCAAGCTCGCCATGGCCCCGGGGATAGGAACCGCCATGACAGCTATCGGCACCGCCGGCTCGCTCAAGTCGTTGATGGATGCCGACCAGCTATCCCGCAGGCCCGATGAGCTTTCGTATCTGGCCAGGGGCGTTAGCGAGCAACGCTTTCTGGAAAAGAGCCACCAGGCCGACAGCGAGCTCGGTCAAAAGATAGTGACCTCAATTCTCTATGACTCAGCCATGAGTCTTGCGGGTTCGGCAATCTGACGGGGGACGTGGCTTAAGTTCCGCGGACAGGGTGTTTCGTTTGACACACCGACTAATATACAATCATCGTAATTACGAGATGATAACCGGCTCTTTCCAGGTGGCATGCGTCCTGCAGGTATTTTCCGTATACTGTGACAGGAGAGACAGATGTCGCTACCTCTGAGAAGATGCCCTGGATTTTGGGCCGTTTTGCTCGTCCTTGTTTCTTCGGGAGTTACTCTTGCCGGCGAGATCGAGGATCAGGCCGCGAGATTCGAACCGGCCTTTGTAGACGGCGAGCCCGCAACTGTTGTTTCCGACTGGTATCTGCCATTCGACACGAGTGATCGCAAGTCGCTTTCGACCATTCGCCTGGTGAGCCCATTTGGCGCCAAGCGCCTGAGCTACAAACGCGGCCACATTCACACTGCTACCGACATAGCGCCGCGGCGGCACCGGCGCGCCGAGATCGTCAAGGTCTTTCCGGTTGCCCCCGGAGTTGTGTGCTCGATTCACCTGGCTGCCCCGCACACCACCGTGGTTGTGAAACACCGCCTCCCGGACGGCACGCTCCTGTTCACTTCTTACAAACACCTGGCCGAGGTCTTCGTCGAACCCGGTCGCCAAGTGAATTTCGAAACGCCGCTCGGTCGTCTTTTTACCCGCACAGAAGCCCGCAAGCTTGGCGGCAACTACGACCACCTGCATCTAGAGATCCGTATACTCTTCGACGACTACGGCACTGCCTCGTGGCTGACGATGACCCGGGCCGATCTCGCAAAGCGATTTCTCGACCCGATCAAGCTTCTCAGGGCGCGGCTGCACCCGCCTCGCGGCCTGGGCGCGAAGACGGCGCAAAGATTTGTCGCGGCGGCGCGCGAGCTTCTTGGCGTCAACTACGATTTCGGCGGCCGGCTGCGCGCTTGTGCAGAGGGAATCGACTGCCAGGGCCTGGTTTTCTACGCGGCCGAGCGCATCGGCCGCTGCGGCTGGAAGTCTTTTTCCACCTTGCCGACGGTTTCTGTGGCCATGGCGGAGTTAGGCGTGCGCGTGCCCGGAATGGATCCCGTCGCTACCGAAAATCTCGATGTCTCCCGCCTGCTCCCCGGTGACGTGATCATGGAGGTGGACCCGATCGAGAACGAGGCCGAGCCGTCAATCGGCTCGCTGAACGCAGAGCCCGTCTGGGTATGGCACGTAGGCGTCTACAGCGGCGAAGGCTTGTGGATCAACGCCAACGCCTTCGAGGGTCGCGTCGTCGAGCAGAGCCTGCGCGATTATCTCCTGGACCACGCCGTAGGAGGAATCTTCGTCACCCGCATGAGCCGCGGACCAACCCCCGCCCACTGCAGGCGCAACCGCCGCATGCGCCTGGTACAGTGCCCGCCCGTAACGGATGATGGCTTTTGACTCCGTGTCTGATTTTTCGGTATAGGTAAGTCAAGTCGGTTTCGCCTATTGGCGAATGCGCACTCGAAGTAGTGAAGACCACGAACCAACAGACAGAGGAGATATGCCATGAGATCTTTTCTATCAACAATCGTTGTGCTTTCTCTTGCACTTGCGGGCTGGACCGCGGGGCAGGCCCGAGCGGGCGGTACTAATCCGATCTACGACGAGCAGATCGCTCCTAAGAAACGGGTGACCTCCGGAGAGAAGAACACCGGCAGGAACTGCATGGATTGGTTGTTTCGCAACACCTGTCCGGAGATCATGAAGAACAAGGCAAGTCCCGAGAACGTAAAGGAATCGGCCTATCAGGTCTTGATTTCGAAACTGCGCGAATCCCGGCACCTTTATCCCGGTGCGCTGGAGGAGTTGAAGACCAAGAAGTACTTCAAGGGCCTGCTCGATCGAGTGAAGGCGGCGAGCGCCGAGGAGTACCTGAAGCAATGCACACAGGTCGCTCACGAGTATGCGACCGGCAAGAACGCCAAGGACAAGCCACTCTCCGACGTGTGCCTGGGAGAAAGATATCCAGTGTGGATCAACTTGAACCTGATCGAGAAATACTACGGGGACTGGAAGAAGTGGAAGGAGTCCGGCAAGGGAAGAAAACCGCTTGTTTTCAGGTCCAGGCAGTGCCTGGAGTGGGCTCGGCGCGCCATGAACATCAACGCCCTGAATGCCCACGACGAGGGCCTCGACCTGAAGGCCTGGGCGGGAACCCCCGACGAGACCACCTTCCGCAAGCAGTTGGTTCCGTCTGCGGTCGGAAAGCGATGCGACACGAACGACGAATTCAAGGACGCCTTCAAGGAGATCAATCCCGGAAAAAAGGACTCAGTTTTTTCACAACGGAAGGCGGAGGTCGTGGAGATGGAGAAGGACGCGGGGGTCGAGTACCTCGGCGTGCGGGTCTGGTACACCGGCAGGAAGAATAAGCTGACAGACAGCCGGAACAAGATCCTGTATCGCCTGATCAAAAGTGCCACGCTGCGCGGCGGTAAGAAGCTGAAAGCGGGAACGCTGCTGGAGAACGAATCGGATAAGTTCTAGCACCCGGGACGACGGGGGGTTTAACATTTTTACTTTTTCGCCTGGTGGTTCGAAAGAAGAAAGTTGAAACCGTCCCCCAGTTTCCGGGCCTTGCGGTAGGAGGCTGAAATGTTCAAATTGACAAGACCCGGGATCTTTGCTCAGCGAAAGACAAGGGTGGGAGATTATCGGACCGTTCGGAGTGTCGTGCCGGCGGCTGTCTGGTTGTTTCTACTGGCGAGTGTTTTACCGGCCTGCTCCTCGGGCGAGAGTGGTAAAAGCTGCGTCTACGATGCTGACTGTCCCGGAAGCTTGTATTGTGTAGATGGGCAATGCGTCGCCTATACAAAGAATTGTCCGGACAAAGAATGTGACGAGGGTTTTGTCTGCCTCGAAAATACATGCATCGAGTTGGTCTGCATGGATGTGAGCTGTCCCGAGGGTGAAGTCTGCGCCAGGGGGAACTGCTACCCAAGGGATTGCGCCTGGAGGAATTGCCCCGGACAAGGAGAGGTCTGCATCGAAGAGGAGTGTCTGCAGCCGAGTTGTATCGGTGTCGAGTGTCCTTCCGGAGAGCGCTGCGCGAGCGGGCATTGCTACCCTGTCGACTGTGACACGAAGGAGTGTCCTGGATACGGGGAGGTTTGCGTGGAGGACGATTGCGTCCAGCAAAGCTGCGTCGGCGTGGAATGTCCTGAGGGACAGCGCTGTGCTAGCGGGGAATGCTTCTTGATGCAGTGCGGGGAGCAGGTTTGTGCCGAAAACGAGGTCTGCTACCAGGACCGATGTACGGGCTGGAATTGCGTTGGAGTGGAGTGCCCTTCCGGACATTTCTGCCTGGATGGAGAGTGTGTATTGTTGGAATGCCCGGTAGAGTGCGGCCTGGATAACCAGTGCGAGGAAGCGACTTGCAACGGATTTGTTTTTACCTGCCTGTACGAGTCGCTCACCGGAGAGCCCGCCTGGAGCGATGGCGGAGACACCTGCTTTGATGGAGATCCGTGCACGGAGAACGACTCATGTATTCTGGGAGCTTGCTCGGGCACGCAGATCGTCTGCGAGACCCCGCCGGAGAACCATTGTGACGGCAATTCCATAGTCGAATATGACTGTCATGGCACTTGCCAGGCGGGAGACTGCAACTACACCGATAGCACTACTGATTGTCCAGCAGGTTCGACCTGTGAAAACGACCAATTTGCCGCTTGCGTGCCTGACGGTGCCATCGTCATCAGCGTATATGCCGATCAGCCGAACGGACTAAAGGTGGAACGTATCTGGGATCGGATGAACGTCTTCCAGATCAACGACGCTCTGCCCAACAACCCCCTGTTCAAACCCGAGGATTCATTCTACTCAGAAGTGATACTGGGAGTGGCAACCGGCGGGAAAACCGAAATTTGTAGCGTAGAACAAATCGAGGGAAATGATCACAAAGGCGGATGCCGAGACTTTTACAAGTTCGAGACGACTTTTTCCGATGATTTTTCCGAGTATCCGCCCCTTGATCTCGATGAGCGTTGGTACCAATTGCCCGACAATCCCGACCCTGCTGTTGTGGAAGACGGTAAACTGGTGGTCAAGCGCAATGCGGTAATCTCAAATGAGACAGTCGAGGCCAACTACCGCATACAAGCCAGTATGAGTACTCCTATTGCCGGGCCGGATTCTCTCCAGGTAGGCTGGCTGATGTTCCACCACGTAAATGCAGCCAACTCCTATGGAGTCAGCCTGGACAAAGACAACAAATTGCGGCTTGGAAGTTTGGAAGGAGGAACTTTATCCGATGACCTTGTTGTCATACAAACCGAGCTTGATTATTCTGCGGACAATTTATTCGAGATATTGGTTTACGACGATACGATCCGGGTAACAGTAAGCGGCAAGGTTGATAATCTCACCAAATTCTGGGCTTTCGAATATAAACCAGTAGGCGGACTGGCGACAGGCGAAGTGAAATTCGGCATCTGGGCAAACGGTCCACCGCCACCGGACCCCCCACTCGATATTCGTGTTGACAACATTGTTTTCTCGGATCCGACTCAGGGTTGCGAGATATACCACGAGGATGCAAGTGGCGTACCCTACTACGATCTATTTCCCGATGAATGCCTGTTTTCGGCTCTGGACTATGTCCTCAGCCTTGGGCTCAGACCAGTCATTAATATCGGTCAGACTCCTGGCGAGCTCTCCGCCCAGCCGGTGACTGATTCGGTCTTCGAGGTTAATACGGGAACTCCAAAAAACTACACCAAGTACTACAATTATATGTTGGCGTTATTCGGCTATCTTCTGACCGAGTACGCCGCCTATGGTGTCGAGGATTGGATTTTCCGCTTATCCTTTGAGCCTGACAATCCCCACGCCTGGAATGCAGGCTTTGAGAAGTACAGAGAGTTGTACGACCACACGATGGCCGCCATGCATGACGCAGGTTTCTCAAATCCCATTCTATACCCCGGCAACCTCGAATACCCTCTCGAAGAAATGCTGCCCGCAGGAGGACTATCAGGCGATCTCTGGGATGCCGAGAACACCAAAGATTTGAAGAACTGGATTCCCTGGACAGAGGAACTGGCCAAGTGGCTGGCATCTGAACAAGTGCGCCAGACGCTTTTCTCTGACGATTTCAGTGATGGAACCTGGACTGACAAATGGTTTTTCTATCAGTACATCGATCCCGATCTTTCTACGGTAACACCATCCGGAAAATTCCGTATTGTTCTCAAAGATCCACATCTCCAAGGCGTGGTGTACGCCGGCGACCTCGGATGGGATGACTATCGCTATAGCGTAAAAATGAAAACCGTCACCCCTGGTGACAAAAGCTGGGAGGTAGGCTGGTTGACATTTCACAGCCAGGGATTCGATGGGGAGAATGCTCAGCTGTTTGCCGTAGCCTTGCACAACAATGCAGATGGGACGCTCCAGGTCAGTCGCAAAAAGGGCGATGCCTGGGAAGACCTGCCGGCCTGGATAAAAACTGGTCTGGACCCCAAGGAAGAACACCAGTTCGAAATTATATGCCACGCCTACGATGAAGACAGCTATGGAAACACAATCACCATATCGATCGACGGGGTGACCTACTTTCGCTACAGGTGGATAGCCCAAGCCGACGATATCACCAGCGGTAAGGTTGGAGTCATGGCCAGTAATTCAACGGTTGAAATCGACGATGTGGTTGTCAAGACCCTAGATGCGACTCACAGCCAGACCTTACCACGCTACCGCGGACGCTTTCACTTCTCTCTGTACGAGGGTGTTCAGCTGCAAACGAAAGATCCGAGGATGTTGAGGGGCTTTGTTGCCGGCATCAGAGAAAAAATCGAGCCCTACATGCCGAAGGCCATACTCAGCATCGATGAATACGGCGGACCGCCTGCTACAGAGCCTGATCGCAAAGCAGCTTGGCACGCTGCCATGTTCACCATTGCAAACGAGAGAGATGTGCGCTTGGAACGTTTTGGGCGCTGGTATGAAGCACCAGTCACGGCCACCATGCACACCATCCAGGCATGTGCCGAGATGTACGCTGCCGACATCCTTGAGGTAGAGATAAACGCTGGACAACCCTATGTAAACGCGCTGGCCGCCAGAGACTCGGAAGATGACATCCATATCCTGATATTCAATTACGACGACGGCACCCAACCCAACCTGCCCACTAGCACTGTCCAGGTCCACGGCTTGGAGGCCTGCCGGAATTACAGCCTGACGGGTACTTATCTCAACCAAAACTCGATAGAACACCCGCAACTTGTTGCGTCCCTGTCGAGTGACTCAAATGGCAGGCTATCAATACACCAAATAGACATATTACACGAAATAGACCCATTGTTGCCCCCCAATAACATAATCTACATCAAATTGACGCCGCAGTGAAGCCCGTGCACATAATACTATCCCTCCCTTCATTTCCATTTCCCTTCCCAGGACACAGTCTCTGGATCAGAAAAATCCATGTGCCGGTCGGGGGAGCCGTGATAGAAACGAAAATACGGAGGTGGAGTGGATAACGGGTCGCTGCAGATTTTCTTTCTGGGTTCGGGTTCGTCCGGAAACTCGACGGTTGTTCGCAGCGGGGCCACCACCGTCCTGCTCGATTGCGGATTCGGAGTAGGCGAACTCGGACGGCGCCTTCAGGGCGCGGGGGTCGACCCGGCAGACATCGACGCGGTGCTTGTCACCCACGAACACCGTGACCACGTTGCCGGACTGCCCCTGTTCAGCCGCTGTGCGGGTCTGCCGGTATACCTCACCGGACGCACCCGCAGCGCGGTTCGGTTCGGGGCCCGGGCACTCACCCGTCCGGTGCAGGTGGAACCCGGTCGTACGTTCAGTGTCGGCCGGATGGAAATCCTGCCCTTTGTAACCGCCCACGATGCAGGCGAACCCGCGGGCTACGTGTTCCGGTTTGAAGACGGCCGCCGTTTCGGGGTCGCCACTGATCTCGGCCACGCTAACCCGGAGGCGGTCGCCGCGCTCGAAGGGTGCGATTTGATCGGCTTGGAGGCCAACCACGATCCAGACATGCTGGCCGACGGCCCCTACCCCTGGTATCTGAAAAAGCGCATCAGCGGAGACAGCGGCCACCTTTCCAATCCGGCGGCCGCGGATTTGCTCGAACGGATCGTCTCTTCACGGCTCACCCATCTGTTCGCCATGCACCTTTCCCAGACCAACAACCGTCCGGCGCTTGCCGTCGGCGCCCTGTCTTCCCGGCTCGCACAGCTTGGCCTGAAGGTGCCGGTGACCGCGGTGGCCCAGAACGGTCTGCTGCGCTACCCTAAGAATCGTCAGATGAAATTGTTCTAGTTCTTGCGGCCGGAGGTTGCCATGAAACGGATCTTGCAAAAGGGGTCTAACCCCTTTCTTTTCTATAGAAATCCGCGATGCTACTGTCGATCGACTTTTTAGACAGGACGGGTAAGGAATAATCATTAACCGTAAGCAAGCATTGCTTTATTTTCCGTGGCTTGAGTTCAGGCGAATCGTGCTCGGCGTGAAGCACAGCGCCGAAGCAGACATCACTGACAACTGCAACCTGCACTGCAGGCATTGCTATCATTTCTATGGAAGGGACAAGCTTGTTAAACATGATCAACCGCTTGATGTCTGGGAAAAGAGATTTGGGCAGCTTTACGCAGAAGGGGTAAGGTTTATTCTCCTGGTTGGCGGTGAGCCTGCCCTCCGGATTGATATATTAATGTTGGCGCACAGGATCTTTCCTTTTATTTTTGTGATTACAAACGGAACCATAAAAATTCCAAGGGAGTTCAAGCACAGGTTGTTTGTATCAATTGATGGTTCGCGCAAAACAAACGACAAAATTCGCGGGCAAGGTGTGTATGACGAGGTGTTGAAAAACTATACCGCTGATGATCGAGTAGTCGTCAATATGGTTCTGGCCGAGCAAACCTACAAAGAACTCGAGCATGTGGTTCGGCTTGCCAGAGATTCCGGTTTTACAGGAGTTGTGTGTAACATCTACACGCCCAGGAACGATGGCTACAACCCTTGGGAACTTGGTAGCGATGTTCGCCAGGCGATAATCCGGGAATTGATTCGTGTCAAACAGCTCTTTCCAGGAGATCTATTGGTCAGTGAGACCATGATTAAATGGTACTCAGTTGCCGACCACCGCGGCCCGTGTTACTGGGGAGATCAGGCTCTCCACTATGATGTTTCCTGGAACAAGAGAAGATGCTTTGCGCTAAATGCAGACTGCGCGAATTGTGGATGCCTGGCCGGAGCCACCCAAAGCCCACTCGTGATGATTCATCAACTTCGGGAGATACGTTCGATCCTATATGAAGTCTGACCAGAACGGTCTGCTGCGCCGCCCTAAGAGTCGCCAGATGAAATTGTTCTAGTTCTTACGGCCGGAGGTTGCCATGAAACGGATCTTGACCATGCCGGTTTTTGCGGCGCTGTTATTTCTCTCGCAGCCGTCTGTGGCGGAGGCTTGGCCGTGTCCGCGGGCGGCCGGGCTTTCGATTCCACTGCCCAAGTCTGCGATCGTGAAAGCCTGCCTGGGTGATCTCGACGGCGACGGGCAGGACGAGGTCGTGGTGGCTGTTGTGCGGGCGACCGGGAAAGACGGGACCTTCCGGCCGCGACTCTTTGTATACTCGGTGCGCTCGGGAGTTCTCGAATCGAAGTTCTGCGGCACCGAAGGCAAGGGCAGGCTTGTCGACTTCGGCCTTGCGGATCTCGACCGGGACAAACACCTGGAGGTGTTGGCGCGAGAGCGCTCGGACGACGGGGAGGAGATGCGCGTCTACAGGTGGGAGGGGTACGGCCTGGTGGAAAACAAGAAGCTGGCATCGCGGGCGCCCGCGTACGAGTTGGAGCATGCGGTTGTTGAAAGGCCCGATTTTTCGAGCGAGGTGAAAATCCCGCCCTTGTTGAAGGAACTTTCTCTTTCCTTCGAGCGCGCGCCCGGCAAGATCCGCAGGGTTCGGCTGAAGAAGGATCTTTCCAACGCGGCCAACCGGCGCAAGTTCCGCTGGCTGCCGCGGCGCGCCCGCAGGAGCCTTGTGCGCGACGGTTTCGTGGTTCTGCGCCCGGGCGAACCGCCGCCGGAGTTCCATAGCCTGTATATCGAGAATCAGTATCTGGGACTGCCGTCCCTGGTGACCTCGGACGCCGCGCTGCACCTGACTCACCTTCTTTTCGATCACGCAGTTTCCGAAATCGAGCAGCAGGTGCTCGCACCGGCGCTCGCCCGGCTGGCGGTCTCACTGCGAACAAAAGCCGGCCTGCTGGCCGGCAAGCTGCCCAAAGAATTGGCGCCCGCGCTCGACCGCTTGCTGCTGCGATTGCAGATCGCCTGCGCCCTTTTAGAGGGCGACACCTGGGGCCTGGGCGCCGAGCGGGCCGCCCGGGTGCGGGCGGAGGTCGAGCGGATATCCAAGGCGTCCGGCGGCGCCGAGAACCCGTTGGGCATCGACTACCCGGCCTACAAGGTGCGCGGGCACTACACCCAAAGCGAGGCGCTGCGGCGCTACTTTCTGGCATACCTGTTTCTCTCCCAGGCCGGGACCACGGATCCTCTGGAGATCGAGTTGCTTGCATTCCTGGTCTTCTCCGACAAGAGAAGCAGGCGGGCTCTTGCCTGGCTGGAAGCCTTCGGGTCCGCGCTCAGCGGGCCTCCCGCTAATCGCACGCCCCTTCTTTTACGAGAGCGGATGCGGGCCTTGTTCGGCGACAAGCCCGACTTTGCCGATCTGGGGGCGGAGGGTAAGAAGATCGAGTGGAACAAGGAGGATCCGCCGGTGACACTGATCGCCCGCCGCTGGCCCGCGGACAACGCTTTGCTCACCCTGGGAGTGGACGCCGAGGAGAGGCCCTTTCCCGATCCGCTCGATTTGTTGGCCGCGCTGGGTTCCCGGCGCGCTCGGGAACTTCTGGAGCCGCAGGTCAAGAAGTGGCCCGAGTTGGACAAGCGTCTGGCCAGGGGTACACGCGAGGTGCGCGCGGGAAGCAGCGGCGACACGAAGTCCGTCGGCGGGCGCTGGCTGCTCGCCTTGCGCTGGCTGCTTTTAGATTACCCCAAAGGATATGCCTCTTTTCAGACGAGCCGAGCCTGGCCAGAGCGCATGCTGGTGTGCGCGGCCGCTTCCTGGGCGGAACTGAGACGGGACACCATTCTCTACGTTCAACCGCCGATCATGTGGGCCGAGGGCGGGGATGAGGAGTCATTGCCGCCGGCCCGGGCGGGCTACGTCGAGCCGGTTCCCGAGCTGTACAAAGAGCTTGCGGTAGTGCTTTCCAGCATGCGCGCAGCGCTTACGGCCTTTGGTGGAGAGGGCTTCGAGAAGGCCTACACACGAAGTCCCGCGCCCGTTCAGCTGCTCAGGGATGGAGAACAACTGCTCGACTTTCTGGCCCGGATGGCGCTCCGTGAGTTATCCGGGCGGGGCTTGAGCCGAGACGAGCATGAGCAGTTGAGCTATATAGGCAGCAGCTTCGAACACATTCTGGGCGGGCGCGGCAGGTTGAGACTGGATCCGGTTCCGGTGATTGCCGATGTCTACTACTTCGGTGATCCCGAAAGCGGAGAAAAGACGCCGTTACTGGTGGCCACGGGGCCGGTGGATGTAATCATCGCGGCGGTTCCCCTGGGAAGGCGAGTAATTCTCGCCCGCGGGGCGGTGTCGTCGTTCTATCATTTCATTGGCACCCAGCCCGTGAGCGACGAGGAGTGGCGAAAGAGGCTCGATTCCGGCAAGGCGACCGAGCAGCCCCCGTGGGCGCGGCCGATCAAGGTTCGCGGGCGTCACGCAAGACGCGCGGGGCACTGAATAGTCAGGGTACGATGGCCACATCCAGGTCGAAGGAGTCACCGGCGCCCGAGCCCGAAGCGTCGCGGACCACTACGACCATCATACCGTTATACGAGGCGACGTGTTCGAGCGCGGCCGGCTGGCCCGCGCTCGTTGCCGTCTGGGCGACTTGCAGACCCAACTCGGGATAGTCGGCCCGGGAATACCAGGTGGTCTGGTTGTGGAATCCAAATTCTAGCAGCCAGATCTCGGGCTGCAGATTGGCGCCGTTTGGTGTGACGGTCAGGCCGGCTTTTTCTCCGCTGGTTGCCGTGTAGCCGAAGAAGGCCAGACCGCTGTCGGTGTCCAGAGCCTGGCCGGCAGCGCCCACCGGGTTGCCCGTCGCGGGGGCGCCCATGGATGTTAGATCCTGCAGGCGCAGGGTTGTGTCGTAGGTTGCCCCGCTGATGTCGCCAGCGGGGTCCGAGATCAGCTGGAGGAAATATCCGTCCGCGGGCAGGTAAGCCAGTGGCGGATCGAGAGCCGGCAGATCCTGCGTCAGGCTGTCGAGCGCGGGACCGATGATTTTCATGTCCGCGTTCAATATTTTCAGAAGCGGATTGGTCCAGCCGGCACCATGGGTTGTCATGTCGGTTGTGACAACCATCTGCCCCGCGCTGCCGATAATATGAGTTATGCCGGAGTCGTCGCGGGTGTCTACCGGCATGTCGATAATTCCGAGGCCGGTGGACGCCACTCCGCTTTCCAGCGCCTGCGTTTCCTGGTGCACGGCATCGAGAGTGTAAGACGGCACCGCTCCGCCGGTCCAGCCCTCAAGCCACAAGTAGATCCATGTGTCCTGAGTTGTGAACATCTCGCCCCAGCGGTTCCAGGTTGCCCCCGCCGAGGCCTCTGACAGGACGTTCATCTGGTTGTCGTACAAAACCACCCGCAGGTTCTCGCTGGCGTCGGAGGGGACCGTGGCGTTGAAAAGAAAGTAATCCGCGCTTGCCAGATCCCACTTCAGCACACGCTGTTCACCCGCGGCCAGAGCGCCGCCCGTGCAGCCGCCGGCAGTGCAGTCTTCTACGTTCTCACGCACGGCGCTGATGGCGAAGTCGTCCAGCGGCCCGATGCGCAACAGGAAATCCTGGATCACCAGGTAGTCTCCGTCCAACGGTGCGGCAAAGAGAATCCCGGCGTCGACGGCGGGATTGTTGGCGTAGTTTTCCATTATCGATCCATCGGGGCCAAGCAGCATTATCAAGGGGAAGGCATCCGAGGAACTGTCGGGCACCGGTTCGCCCGCGGACGTGATACTAAGAACATCGGCCCTGGACAGATTCTTGAGGTTATAGAAGAAAAGGTGTCCGGGGCCGAAATTCCCGCTGTCGGACAGCGGCAGGTTGTCGATATCGGTAACGGTCGGCGCTCCCAGATTTTCCACGCTGAGGTAGTAGCTGAAATCGTCTCCGCCGACAGGGAAAGCGCCAGCTCCGAACAGTTCCCTGACCATGTTGTCGTAGTCGGAAACCAGGATAGTGTAGCTATCGGCCCGCGGCAAGTACACTTCACGTGCGCATTCGAGACCATTGGGATTGATTGAGTAGCGTGCGTACAGGGCGTAGCCCTGATCGTCCACCTCGGCAGACAGCACCATGAAGGCCGGCAGGGTGGCGCCTTCCGAGGTAGCCTTGATACGCAGGTAGGTGCCCGCAGGCGCCGTCACTGTAAAGGCGTCCCAATCCGCGTCGGCATATCCATCGCCGTTCAGATCGATCGGCACATCGACCACGCCGCCAAGAGAGACGCTTTCTCCCTCGGCCGGAAGGTCAAACTGGGCTGTGCCGGTCGGGTCGCTCGATTCCAATACGTCGGGTTCCGGAAGCTTCTCGGGCACGCACCGGCCGTCTTTGAAAACTGTTCCCGGCCCGCAGGCCTCTTCGTTCGGCTCGCACTTGCCCGTGGCGGCATTGAAAGTCGTGCCGGCGTCGCAGGAGGGAACTTGCACACAGGCGGTTCCGTCCCAGTACTGGTCTTGCGGGCATGGCTCGCACTCGCCGCTTACGGGGTTGAAAGTTGTCCCCGCCGCGCACTCGGGAGTGGCCACGCACTGCTGGCCGTCCCAATACTGGTTGTTCTCGCAGGCGGGCACACACTGGTTGCCCTGAAGAACCGTGCCGTCGCCGCACTCGCCGATCTCGGGTATACAACTTCCATTCTGCTCGACGGTCCCGGTACCGCAACTCGTTCCGCCGGAGCCGCAGGCAGAAAGACACAGGGAAAAGCAAGCGCACGTAAATATTGCCAAGAGCTTTTTCATGGCTGCCTCCTCGGGATCAATTGACCGCGATGTCGAGGGTGAACGATCCGCCCCCGCCGCAGGCGTCTACGCCGATGTAGTATGTACCGCCGGCCGGCACATCGTAATTGATGTGTTCCGGGCTGCTCTCATTCGAGCTGGCCACGGTGCTGCCTGCGACGTCGCTGCAGTCAGTGAACAGGTACAGAGACTCGTTGAAATCGGTGCCGTCCAGGGTGATGTCGACGTTGTCGCCGGCCAAAAGCGGCAGGCTGTAGAAAACATCGGGACCGGTGTCGAAAATGTAGCCGCTGCACACACCCTCGGTCACCGTGTCGTTGGCGCTGCGGCTGTCTCCTGTGATGCTTGCACTGCCGCCCTGCAGGCTGATCGCCTCGGCGGTAGCGCAGCTGTCGTTGGCTGGCGCCGGCGGAATGCCGATCGAGATATCGAAGTAATCGAGCAATCCCGGCTGGCCGTCGGCGTCCTGTATGAGCACCAGGCTCATGCCGTCGTAGGGCGAGTTGTAGCCGACGGTGATATCATCTCCCGTGCCGGCGGCCGTCTCGATCTTGACCACACCCAGGCGCTGCGCTTGCGGATCCGGCAGCCACAGGTAGTTGACCCAGATCCAGTCAACCGCCCCGAAGTTGAACACCCACACTTCCGCCTGCATGGTGGAAAGCGAGCGCTGGTGTATCGTGATCTCGGTCCACTGGTTCTCGTGGCCGGTGAAGGTATAAAAGTCCATGCCGGAAAGCGACTGGTATTCGAGCCCGACAGGCTGAGCGATTGTGGGCTCACCAAGATCGGTAAGATCGTATACGCGCAATCCAACGTCGTAGGTGTTGCCGCTGCAGTCCATCTGGGTATCATCCACGTAGTGCAGGTAGTGATCGTTGGTTCGCGCGTAGAAGAAAACCGGCGTGATGTTGGAGTAGGGGAAAAACAATGAACTTACATCCACCACCGGCCCGATGGGATCGGGCGCGTAATCCTCGTCGAGATCGGGGGAGAAATCCAGCTTAGCGCTGAAGACTTGTTCACGCGCAGTGTCCCAGCCGCTCTGTGGCGTGAAGTTGCTGAAAACGACCAGCTTGCCCGCCTGGCCCGAGACATGTTCTACGCCGGCAGGATAATAGGTGTAGGGAGGAAAGTCCTCGACCGTCAGGCCGCTGTAGTCGCCGTCGGGCTGGAGCAGGGCCGTATCGCGAATCGAATCCGTGACCGTGTAATCGGGCACCGGGAGGCCGTAGACCTCCCGCAGCCACAAGTAGACCCGCTGGCTGCTCTGCGCGTAGGTGCGGAAGTATCCATTGTACATGTAGTCAATGTACTGGTCGGCGCCCAGGGGGGCTCCGTCTTGGTCGAGGAAAGACGCTTTGAATACCAGGTAGTCGTCGGTCGGCGGCGGCAGGTAGACTCCGCTTGTCAACAACTGGCCGGCGTCCAGGTCCCAGGCGAGCAGTTGGCTGGTATCCGCGGGAACACTACCTTGGGAGCAATCGCTGGTGGTGCAGTTGTCCGCTTGCATGTCTTTAGCGTTGAACAGGTAGTCGCGGTTCGATCCCACTAGCAGTAGGTAGTCGAGAACCACCAGGAGATCGCCGCTCGACTGGGCTATATAGAGCACGTCCGCGGTCTCGTCGGTACGGTAGACCTCCTGGTTGACAACCAGAGTCCCCGTGGCGTCAAAAAGCATCAGCGCCTTGTAGATGTCGCTGGGCACGCCGGCTAGAGGCAGACCGGCGGAAGCCAGCGAGACGACATCGCCGCCTATCAGGCCGCTCATATTGTAGAAATGCAAGCGCCCGTCTGCGAGATCCCCCGAATCAGTCTGCGGCAGGCCGGCTATGTCCATGGGTGTCGGGGTGCCCATGTTCTCGACTGTCACGTAATAAGTAAAGTCGTCCCCGCCCACGACTATCGGTGAGTATCCGAAGGCATAGGCCATAACGTGGTAGTAGTCGGAGATCCAGATCACGTAGTTGCCGCCATAGGGCAGATAGAGTTCGCGAACTGTTTCGAGGCCGTTGGGGTTGACAGCGTAGCGCAGGTAACTTTCCAGGTCGGGGTTCGTCGATCCCAGGAAGAACGCCGGCAGGGCCGCCCCGTAGGATGTGGCGGTTATGCGCAGCCAGGTGCCGGCCGGGGCGTCAAAGGTGAAGCCGTCCCAGTCCGGATCGACGTAGCCGTCTCCGTTGATGTCTACGGGAGTATCGACCACGCCGTCCAAGGAAATCGACTGGCCCACGGCCGGTATGTCGAATTCGGCCAGTTGGTCGGGATCGCCGGTCTGGTGTACGTCCGCGGCCGGCATCTCATCTGGAACACAGACGCCGTTTTCCAGGCGGGTGCCCGGTGCGCAGACGCTGGAGTCGATCTCGCATTTGCCCGTCTGCGGATTGAAGCTGGTGCCCTGATCGCACCCGGGAACGTCGGCACAGGCCTGCCCGTCCCAGTACTCTCCGTTGCCGCAGGCCGGCACACACTGGTTCCCCTGCAGGACCGTGCCCGGCGCGCAGCTTGCCGCCGGCGCGCACTCGCTGCCGGTCCACACTTCGCCCGTTGAACACATGGGCACACAGGCGAGGCCTTCCTGCCGCGTCCCCGGCGCGCAGTCGACGATCACGGGCACGCACTTGCCCGCCTGCTCGACGGTTCCCTCGGCGCACTCCATGCCCGAATCCCCGCCGCATCCCGTGAAGGCCGGCAGGCCCATAAGAAAAAGAAGCGCAAACCTTTTCATCTTGTCCTCCTCGTGATTAGAACACCAGCATACCCATGCCCAGCAAACCCAGCATTGCCAACACCACCCGCCGGTACAAGGCGGGCGACGCCCGCGCGGAAAAACGTATTCCAAAATACAGCCCCAAAATCAGCCCCGGCAAGGCCGCGGCGAAATGTCTGAATACCTGCATGTCGGTCAGCCCGCTTATCCCGTGTACCGCGACGGTCAGGACCGATGTCGAAAGGAAAAACAGCGAGAGGGTAGCCTTGATCTGGTCGGGCTCCCAGCGCGTCAGCGATGTGTAGACGATCACCGGAGGACCTCCGGCTCCCAGGGCCGTGCTTAGCAAGCCGCTGCCGAATCCGGCAAGCGGCGCCCAGGCGGCATGCAGCCTGCGCGGGCGCACCCGGGCGAACAGCCCGAAGGCCGCGTAGGCCAGAAGCGCGATTCCCACGGCCGCCCGTAGGACGGCGGCCGGCAAGGTTCCCAGCAGCCAGGCGCCCAGGCCGATGCCCGGCAGGGCTCCCACCAACAGGGGGGCAAGCTTCCTGATGGCCAGCTTGGACCACAAGCGCAGCGACAGGCCGGCGGCGATCACCAACCCGGACAGCACTACCAGGGGCACTACGGTTTTCATCGGCAGGTAGATGGTCAATAGCGGAATGGCAAGCAATGCGCTTCCGAACCCGGTATAGCCCTGGGCGCCGGCGGCCAGCATAAAGATTAACCCGGTGAACGCATAAGCAGACATTTGTTATCGGCCTCACCATAGCTTTAAGGGCACGCGCAGACCCACGGACAAGTTTTCGGCCGAGCGGCAATTCTTGCCTGGAATCAGGTTGAGCGTGCGAAAACTGGCGTATATCTGGGCCGGCACGCCGAGGCGCAAAAGGCTTACGGTCAGGTTGAAATCCAGTATGTTCTTGTAACCCGGCCGCCAGAATTTCTCATGCTCCCAGTCCCAGAGTTCGAAGTCCGAGCGCCAATCGCTCTGCTGCAGGTGAACGAAGGTGTAGCGGACCGAGACTGAAATAATGGGCGGCAGGGATTCGGCGGCCTCGGCGCTGCCATTGGTCAGCCAACTGGCCAGGGCCGGCCCGCGGTAAGGAACGCCGGTGATCTGCAAGGCCGCCCCGCTGAAGTCGCCCGGTTTGACCTGGTAGTGCTCTCCCACGTAGGGCCTCTGGTTCAGAAGCAAGGGGTGCTTCTCGCCAGTGGCCGAGGTGAGCGTACGGGTGAAGAAGGCCTCGTAAAACACGTCCAGGCCGATGGTCAGTCGCCCGTCCAGCGTGCCTGCGAAATCTTTATCTACGGACAGGTGGAAGGCCAGATCCCCCTGGGTGTGCAGGTCCCAGAGGGTTGTGCCGATCGACATGATCTCCTCGGGGTCGGCGTGTTTGCCGGTCGGGAGCATCCCGTAGACGGACAGGGCCGCGTGCAGGCCCAGTGCCCGGATCCCGGGCATGCGGTGGGTGAAGCGATAACGCAGGCCGATGACCATGTCGGACAAAGTGCCCAGGTTTCCGACCCAGGTAGTGGGCTTTGGCTGGCCCATGCTGGCAGCCCAATCCCAGAAATCCTGCTCGCTGTATACCCTGCCGATTTGGCGCTGGTAGTCGCCCGTCTCCCATGACAGGTTCGGCGTAACCCGGGTCTTGATAATCACGGGAATTCCGAGACCCAGCGAAAGCTCGTCCAGCAGGCCGTATTGCAACTGGCTTATGAGAATGTAGTAGTTGGCCATGGGACGTGCGTGAATCACGCCCTGCTTGCCGCCGCCGGGCTCGTAGCGCACAACCGGCTCGATCAGCGGGGCCTGGTTGCCCTGGTTGTCCCAGATACTGTCGATCCACGAGACGACGAAGGCCTCGTCCAGCATGAAGGTGTCTTGTGGCAGGGTTTCGGTGAACCCCGCGCGTGCGGGCGCCGCGGCCAACAGCATGACGAGCAGTGCCGGATAAAGCCCTGCCGGTACTCTCCCGCGGCGCTTGTGAATCGTCACTGGTTGCCCCCGGCCCGGATGGCTGCCTCGAGGTCGAAGGCTTCGAAGGTAAGGTCCGTGGCCGGCACTTCCCCCATGGCCCAGTTGATGATCCTGTCGGCCGGCTGGTAGACACAGGCGTTCATCGAGTCGCGCGTGTCTACCAACTCAGGCGTGCGCAGGATGTCGACAGTTTCGTCCACGTCGATGGCGCCGGAGCGCGATGCGATCTCGTCGCCCAGGACGTAGAAGGCGCGTAACGAGCGGTAGTAGTAGCCCGACCAGAATCGCTGTGATTCGGGCTTGAATAGGCCCAGCAGGTTCAGATCGGGCATGTCGTCTTGGTCCTTCTGAAAGTGGCTGGCTACGCGCAGGTCGTCAGGGCCCACGCTGGCCCATGGGCGACCGAAGGCGTCCAGGTTCTGCGGGTCGCCCGTATCCGGAGTGTATGAGGTGAAACCGTCCTCCTGCGCCGGCGCTGGCGCACTCCCCGACTCGGGGAACTGTGAGGCCGCATCGGTCTCCACCGCCGCGAGATTTCCCTGCGCATCGGCCAGCAGGAAGTTCCAACCGTAAGTTCGCCCGGCGCGGTAGATGCTCTCGATGCCGTCGTTCACGCCGGCGCCGTGAGCCAGAATCTCGCGCCCGATGATGCCTATCGGCAGCCCGGTTGCGTACAGATGGGTGTCGGCCAGGGCCCTGGAAAGCCCCAACAGGTTGGGATTCTTGATCAGCTCGGCCAGGTGCTCGGGCTCGAAGATCGAGGCCAGCACTCCGCCCGTCAGGGGGTTGTCCAGGGAGTCGGAATAATTTACGGAATAGGTCAGACCCTGGTCGTTCATGCCCGAGAAACCCCAGGCCAGGCCGGCCCAACTCAGGAAGGCGTAGGGGCGGCCCTGGTCGGGGATGTGGACGAAGAGCACCGAGTGCTCGTGGACGATGTTCGAGTCGAGCAGGGCGAAGTGATGGGCCAGCAAGGGATTGCCGTCAGCGGTAGCGCTGCCGCGGACGGCGAAGGCCAAGGAAGGCGGCCGGGCGCTCGGGTCCCAGACCCCGCGGTTTGGGATCTGGTATGGAAACTCGTCGCTCCCCGTGCTGGCTGCGTATCCGGCGGTGGTGAACACGATGCGCTCGTCGCGCATGTAGCGGTTGTGAAACGGTTCCGGGCTGTAAATGGGCGACTGATCGCCGGCCTGAATCACCAAAGACATGAGACTTGCAGGCGCAAAACCTCCCGGCGGAGAGAAAAGCACTTCCAGCGGACCGTAGCACTGCGGGTCGACATCGGGGGGCAGATCGCCCTCAACCGGCAGCAGTCGGGTCTGGACGGCGTCGCTCGTGGCGTCGTAGACTTGGCCGTCCAGGGAAAGCCTAATGGATTCGGGATTCACACAGCCCGGGTCGGTCAGATCGAGGCAATCCTCTTTGAAACAGTTGCTGCTCAAGCGGGGCTCGATGCAGCTTTGGGCTTCCGCGGACAAGCAGTCGCGGTCGAGCAGAGCCCGGCCCCTGCAACTAGACAGAACGCATTCGTCAAGCAGGCAGCGGCGCTCGATCTCCATCTGCCCCTTGGGGAAGGCGTTGCGCGGGTCCAGGCAGGCCAGGCCGGGCAGGTTGACGTCCTTGATCACTACCCGAACGCGGGCGTCGGTCGGCACCTCGACGAAGGCGGCCTGGGCCAGGGGCCGATAGGGAGTCAGGACACCCTCATCCGGTTCGTCGGTCTGCCCGTCTCCATCGTTATCGTAGGCGTCCGAATCCACGCCCCCCTCGAACGCGAAGCTCGAGACGAAGGGATCCTGGATGCCCTGGATGAAGAGCACGATGGCCCGGAAGCCAAGCATGGTGTCGACGAAGGTATTGAGGATCAGGATCTGCTCGAACTCCATGCCTGCTCCGTCGGCGATGCCCAAAAGCTCTTGGCGGTATGACTCGGGCAGATAGTTGTCGTACAGGTACTGGCCGCTTTCGAGCAGCATGCGATACGAGAACTGGCCGTCGCGGTATTCGGGCCGGCTGTAAACCGGCAATACCGGGGCGATGTTGAGTTGCTCCCGGTTGAGAAAAGGCATGATCGAGGAGGCCAATAGCTTGGCGTAGAGAGAGCGGATGTGGGCCGAAAGTTGCCGGCCGTGCTGGAAGCCACGCTCGTAGGGGCTGCCTCTCAGGACCACGATATGCACGTTGGGGGGCCGCTCGGAGGCGCTGCAGCCCACAAGCGCGCAGAGCGCCGCGACGCTCAGCAGGATAGCCAGACAACGCTTTCTAGAATTGGTAGTCGGCATTTTGCGGATCGAAGTCCTTGTCGGTCAGATGGGCATTCAGTTCGATCTCCGGATACTCATAGGATTCGTACAGGCGACCCTGGCGGTCGAGCGTGACTATCTTGATCGGCAAGCCGGTTTTCTTGCTCATGTAGAATTCCGCCTGTGCGCCATAGTACCTGGGGATGAAAACCTTGTCTCCAGTGCCAACGTCGTCGGGATCGTCGTACTTTTTGTCACGGTTGCCTGCCAAGATCAAGTACATGTCCTGGCCGCTGCGGTGGGCAATGTCCCACAAGGTTTCATCTTCCCGGGCGGTTATGAAACTGCCCCCCTGCGGAAAAGCGGCATCGATTTTCCAGACGCCCTGGCCGAACAGTTGCCCGCCGTCGGATACGATGATTTTTCCCTCTCCGCGCTTTAGCGCCAGGCGCAAATTTCTGCCCATGAGCCTGACGGTGTTCTCTAGCCCGAAGTCGCTTATGGCATGATGGCTTCTCTTCATGGCCATCGATCCCCGCGGGTCGAGGTTTACCGTCAGATCGGGAAAAGATCCCCTGTGAACCTTCAACTCGTTGTCGTTCCATCCCTGACGGTAGATGACCTCGCGTCCCTCGAAGGGATCGATGAACCCAAGATAAACCTTGAAGGGCCGGGCGAATTTGAAGGTGTTGTACTGCCGGACGATCTTGCCATTCATGCGCTCTTTCCGGATGATCTTGCCGCGGTAGTCTTTCGTGTCCCGTAAAGTCGTCTCGGCTCGTTGCAGAAGGTCCTCAATAGAGGGCAGGCTAGCGGGCGGCGATTTTACGCCGGCAGGCTCGGCGCCGGACACCAGAGCGAATGATACAAAAACCGGCACCAGGAATATTTTTAGCTTGACATCCATGTTTTCATCGTCTAGTTATTTAACCGGGCGCCCAATTAATAATACAGACTACAAGGGCGACCGATTGAATGCAAGCATTTTTTTAATTTGTTTCGATTCAGGAGGTACCATGGGATTTACCAAGACAAAACAAGAGCTTGAAGGCTACTTCGGGCTCGGGGTGCGCAAATTCACAGGGGCCAGGATTCTGGGGGTCATGTTCGAGACCCGGGAAGAGACGGTGAAAAATCTCTTGCCGCCGCCGCTCGAGCCCCTGGACAGCCCGACCGGCATGATGTTCATCGCCAACTATCCCGAGACCAATCTTGGGCCGGGTTATCGGGAGGCGGCATTGTTTCTCGGGTGCAGCTACGAAGGCGAGCCCGGCAACTACTGTCTTTCGATGCCGATCGACAGTGAAGAGTCGCGGCTATACAACGGCCGGGACATCTTCGGCTTCCCGAAGAAGATGGCCTCGATCCATCTCGAAGAGGACGACTCGCATGTCACGGGCTGGGTCGAGCGGCGGGGGATTCGACTGGTCGAGATCGACGCCCGGCTGAGCGGCTCATTGCCGGATTTTCCCGCACCCGGCCCCAACTTCCTGTTCAAGGCCATGCCGAAAATCGATCTCAGCCCGGGCTTCGACGGCCCGGTGTTGCTATGTCGCCATCAGACCGAGATCGAAATGAAGAGCCTGCGGATCGGCACGGCCGAAGTCAAACTGCAGAAATCCGCGGCCGACCCCTGGCACGAAGTTGAAATGGTGAACGTGATAGTCGCCTATCACCTGATAAGCGATAACACCATGCAGCCGGGCAAGGTGCTGCGGGAGGTCGATCCTCAAGGCTTCATGCCCTACTACTTTAAAATGACCGATTTCTTCGGCGATTGAGAGGGGATGTCGAAATGGTCGATTTTGAGCTTACTGAAACCCAGGAGATGATCCTGGCCACCGCTCGTGAATTCGGGCAGGAGATCTTGCAACCGGCCGAGGTGCAACTCGACCGGATCTCGGACCCGGTCGAGGTGTTCGAGAGCGATCTGTTTCGCAACACCCTGGCCAAGGCATACGAACTCGGTTTTCACAAGATGTCGCTGCCGGAGGAATACGGGGGACTGCAACTCGACCCCCAGACCACGGGCATGGTCTGGGAGGAGTTGGGGCGCTGGGGGCCTGGGTTCGCGGCTTCCCTTGTCTCGATTGCCACCGTGCCCCGCCTGATTTCCTTCCTGGCTCCCGGCAACCAGGGACTGATCGATAAGTTCGTGATCCCTTTCTGCCAGGATACCAAGGCGGAACATATAAGCGGCTGGTGCAGCAGCGAGCCGGAGGTCGGCTCGGACGGAAAGAACTACCACGATCCGTCTATTCACCATTTCACCACGGCGACCAAGACCGACAACGGATACGTGATCAACGGGTCAAAGTCTGACTTCATCTCCAACGGCGGAATCGCCTCGGTCTATCTGGTCTTTGCCTGCGTCGATCCCGCGCAGGGTATCTGCGGTTCGGGCGCCTTCCTGGTCCCATCCGATCTGCCGGGTGTGACGCGCGGCAAGCCGCTCGATAAAACCGGCCTGCGCACCTTGAATCAGGCGGCGATTTACTTCGACGACGTGGAGATCCCGGAAGACTACCTGCTGTTTCCCCACGGTGACGGCTACCCCATGCTGCACAATTCAATCATCACGGTCGGCAACCTCGGGGTGGGCTATCTGGCGGTGGGCTTGATGCGGGCTGCGCTGGAAGATGCGCTCAAGCACGCCAAGGAGAGAAAACAAGGCGGCAAACTGATTATCGAACACCAACTGGTCGCCGAAAAGATGTTCAGGGCCTACACGGCCATCGAGTCCGCGCGGGCCCTGCTCTGGAAAGGCAGTTGGCTGAGCAAGACAAATTTTCCCGGCGATCTGAAAACCAGCCTGACGGCCAAGGTGTACGCCACCGATCAGGCCGTCGAGCACACCGCCGAGATGGTTCAGGTCCTGGGCGGCTACGGCATCTCGCGCGAGTACAGCGTTGAGAAATACGCCCGGGACGCAAAGCTTCTGAAGATTATGGATGGCACCAACGAGACATTGTTGCTCAAGGTCGCAGCGCTTCTCTAAGGCGTGATCTTCCTGCGAAGGGAAAGTGCCATGCAGACAACCCGAGACAGGATCCTAAAAGCCGCCGACCACCTGTTCGGCGAACTGGGCTTCGACGCAACCACCACGCGCGAGATCGCCGAACGTTCCCGGGTCAACAAGGCGCTGATCCATTATCACTTCAGGAACAAGGAAGGCCTGCTGGAAAGCTTGCTGGACAGCTACTACGAAGAACTGGCCGATACCCTCAAGGACGCCTTGCAGGCCGCGGGCTCGCTGCGTGCGAGAATGCTCATGCTGCTCGATTCCTACGTCGACTTTCTAAGCCACAATCGCAACTTCAACCGCATCGTGCAGCGTGAGGCGGCCGGCGGCAAACACATGGAGAGAATCAGCGCGCACATGGCTCCGCTGTTCCAACTGGGAATGGCCGCGGTGCAGATGGCCTATCCTTCCACGCGTTCCGGAGACATGTCCGCGACACAGCTATTGGTGAGTTTCTATGGAATGATCATCAGCTACTTCACCTTCAATAAGTTGATCGCTGAACTGACCGTAAGCGATCCGCTGTCCAACGAGAATCTGGCAGTCAGGAAACGCCACCTGGCTCGAATGGTGGACATCATGATCGAGGCCATTGAAAAACAGGAGTCGTCATGATCGACCCGGCAGCGCCTGTGAACCTTCGCATCGAACGAATTCGGCGGCGTTACCAGACGACGGTTCCATACATCTCCGTCGAGCGAGCCAGGTACTATACCGAAAGCTGGGCCGCGACCGCCGGGCAAGACCTGTCCGCACAGCTGCGCGTCGCCCTGGCGATGAAGAACGTCTATGAGAAGATGAATCACCATGTCGATGCCGACGATCGCATCGCCGGCTGCTGGACCGAGAGCTTCTTCGGCATCCCGATCGACATCGAGCGGGGCGTCTTCAACCAGGTGCTGCAGTCTGAGCTGACCAAAAAATCGATGCTCACCCACCGCGCGCGTTCGTTCGGAAAGGCCATGGGTTACCTGATTCATAAACGAGCGCTTGGAGATTTTGTAAAAAGCCAGCTGGCCGCCAGGGCCGCGGGCGAAGTCCCGCTGGACATGGGATTCAAGACGATGTCCGAGCGGGAGATAAACGCCTATCAGATCGCCCCGGATGACCTGCGCGAACTGAAAAGGGATCTGCTTCCCCGCTGGAAGAATAAAACGCTGGTCGATGCCATCGAACAAGAGCTTGTCGACTCGCATCTATACTCGCGGGACATGCACGATTTCGTGGTGGCCCTGCCCGGCAACACCTCCCGTCAGGTGATGATGCTGTCCACCTGCGCAACGATCGCCAGCATCCAGGGACACGTGATCCTGGACTATGAAAACGTGCTTAAAAAGGGTCTTACAAAAATGCTGGACGAGGTGCGGGCCAGGCTCGGGCAGACGGAGCGCCTGGATGGGTCGCAACGGGATTTCCTGACATCGCTGGAGATTGCGCTGGAGGGTGTGATGATCTTCGCCCGCCGTCTGAGCGCGGAAATCGATCGGCGCATGCGAAAAGAAGACAATCCCGCGACACGCGAGATCCTCGCACACATGCTCGAACGTTGCCGGCGGGTGCCGTTCGAATCCGCCGGGAGCTTCGCCGAGGCCATCCAGTCCATCTGGACGATCAAAACCGCCGTCGAGCTGGCCCACCCGGTGAACCTGCATTGCTTCGGCCGTCTCGATCAGATCCTCTATCCCTTCTACCGAAGCGACATCGAGTCGGGCCGCATCGACGAGGCGCAAGCCTTGGAGCTTACCGAGGAACTGCTGCTGAAGATCATGTCGCAAAACATCCGGCCCGAGTCGGGACTTCTGGGCAACTTTTACCATCGCTTCCTGGGGTCTTCCCCGGTCACGGTCGGCGGCTTGACTCCTGACGGCAAAGACGGCACCAATGAGCTGACCTCGCTGTTTCTCCTGGCCGCGCACAGATCGAAGGCCATCACCAATATGTCGGTCAGGATCAGCCGCTCGACCCCGGACGACGTCCTGCGCGATCTGGCCGAATATCTGGGGGGGGGCACTTCAAGCTATTCGTTGTACAATGACGAGATCAACATCGCGGCCATGCGCAAGAGGGGTTTTTCAGAGGCCGATGCCCGCGACTACGCGATCATGGGCTGCGTGGAAGCAACCTGTCCCGGAAAGACCGGCGGCATGAGCGCCAACGCGCTGCTGTTGACCCGGATGCTGGACATGACTTTGAGAAACGGCGACTCGAAAACCATGGCCGGCACTATCTATAACGACGGGCTGCAGACCGGCCGGGCACAGGAGTTTGAAAGCTTCGAAGAACTGCTTGAGGCCTTTTTACGCCAGGGCAAACATTTCATCGGAAAGATTGTCAGCGCTTCCAACATTCGCGATCGGGTTACCGCCGAGCACCTGCCGGCCCCGTACATCTCGGCCTTCATGGACGGATGCCTGGAGTCAGGCAAGGACGTCACCCGCGGGGGCGCGCGCTACGATCTCTCGGGCATCTCGATGATCAATTCGATCGCCAATCTGGTCGACTCGCTTTACGTTATCAAGAAGCTTGTTTTCGAACAGAAAAAGTTCAGCCTCGTGGAACTTCTGCGGGCGGTGGATAACAATTTTTCCGATCGGCGCGATATCCTGCGTGAGGTCAAGAAGCTTGCCGGCAAGTGGGGAAACGGGAACCCCGAGTGCGATCAATTAGCCGCCCGGGTGACCAAGGCTCTCTTCGAGGAAACCTACCGTTACAAGTCTTACAAGGGCGGTCCCTTCGTGGTCTACGTGATCAGCATGATCACCCATACGCTCGACGGGCGGCTGTCGATCGCCAGTCCGGACGGCCGCCGGGCCGCCAGACCGTTCGCCGCCAGCTGCAACCCCGCCAACGTTGAGCGCTCGGGTGTTACCGCGGCCCTGCGTTCGATAGCGGCCCTGCCGTACGAAGACGTCATGGGTTGCGCCGTCAATATGAAATTTCATCCGACGGCAATCGGAAACAACCGGGAGACCAGGGACAAGTGGGCTTCTTTAATCAAGACATATTTTCGACTGGGCGGCTCGCAACTGCAGCCGACTTGTGTTTCGGCCCAAACACTGCGGGATGCCCGCCAGAACCCCGATCGTTACCGTGATCTGATCGTCAAGGTCGGCGGTTACAGCACCTACTTTGCGGATCTGGGACGCGAGATACAGCAGGAAATCATCGAACGTACCGAGCACCACTGAAGAGCAAATGCCATGACGGGTATCATTTTCGACGTACAGAGCTACGCAATCCACGACGGCCCCGGAATCCGCACTTGCGTGTATTTCAAGGGCTGTCCGTTACATTGCAGCTGGTGTCACAACCCCGAATCGCAGTGGGCCGGACCCGAGTTGCTCTACTGGGAGGATCGCTGCGGCCATTGCGGAGATTGCGTGCCGGCCTGTCCGAACGGCGCCCGCTCGCGGGACGCTGAGACGATTATCCACGATGCCGCGATTTGCACGGCTTGCGGGAAATGCGCGGATGCCTGTCCGAACGAGGCCCTCGAGATAGCCGGTTACGAGATCGATGCTACGGAATTGGCGCACACAATAGAGCGGGACAGGGCCTTTTTCGATGACTCGGGAGGAGGGGTGACCTTCACCGGCGGGGAGCCCACCCGTCAAGCCGAGTTTCTCCTGGAGATGCTAGGCAGGATGAAAGATCTTGGCATCCACACGGCGGTCGAGACCTGCGGGTTGTTTGCGGAAGATTTGATCGGGAAGCTCTCAGGGCTTGTGGATCTGTTTCTGTTCGACATCAAGCATATTTCCGCCGAGCGGCATCTGCGGGCTACCGGCGCCTCGAACACGGGAATTCTTTCGAACTATAGAAAGGTTCTGGCCATGGTCGGCGATGCCCGCCTGATTCCCCGCATCCCGCTGGTGCCCGGATTCAACTGCGACCCGGATTCGATCGGGAAGTTTGTCGATTTTTTCAGAAGCACCGGCAGGCACGGCCAGATCGAGCTGATGCCCTTTCACGGCTGGGCTGTGGACAAGTACCGCAGAATGGGCCGCGATTATCCGCATCTCGCAAGCTCGACACTCTCGGAGCAGGCGCTTTCCAGGATTCGTTCTGATTTTTCAAATAGCGGGCTGACAACGGTTCAGAATTAGGCCGGGATGGGATTGAAATGAAAAACTCCGGACAAAAGGTACTGGTGATTGGCGCCGACGGCCTGCTGGGCAGTCACCTGGTGAGAAAACTCATCGCCCAGGATTACGCCGTGCGGGTCTTCATCCAGCCGCGGAGCACGTCCCCGACCCTTGATGGCTTGCCTGTCGAGCGCCTGGAGGGAGATCTTCTGTCCGCGAATGGAGAACTCGCCGCAGCCATGCGGGATTGCCGCTTCGTGTTTCACTTGGCCGCCATCACCGATCTGTGGGCGCCGCCCGAGTTGGTGTGGAAGGTCAACCTGGAGGGAACCAGAAAGGTGATCGATGCCTGCCTTACAAATCGCGTCCAGAGACTGGTTTTCACCGGCTCGGCAAGCTCCTATTGCTTCGGCTCGCGGGATAATCCGGGAAACGAGAGCGGTCCGTTCCCCGGGCAGTACAAGGGCATCGCCTACATGGAGTCGAAATACCAGGCCGTCAAACTGGTGCAGGCGGCCGTTGCCAAGCGCGGGTTGGATGCGGTCACCGTAGCCCCGACATTCATGCTGGGCGCCTATGATTGGCGACCGAGTTCCGGCGAGCTGATTCGCCAGTTCATCGGGCGCAGGATGCGTTTCACTTCTCCGGGCGGGCGCAATTTTGCCTATGCGCCCGACGTGGCAGGCGCCATGCTGGCGGCGCTGCAAAAGGGGAAGAAAGGACAGGCTTACATTGCCGGAGGACATAACTGTAGCTACCTGGATTTCTTCTCGCGGGTCGCGCGCATCGCCGGAGGCCTGCCCGCACCGAGCATAGTTCTCCCTCCTGCGGCAATTATCGCCGCCGGGGCCGCGGGCTCTTTGTACGGAAAAGTATTTTCACACCAACCGCGCCTGAACCTGACGACGGCCAAACTTTCGCTTTGCGGCACCTATTACAGCTCTAAAAAAGCGCAAGATGAACTAGGAATGGAGCAGACTTCTCTGGAGCAGGCTATCGCGGAAAGCATCGCCAGCCTGCGCGAATTCGGACACATAATCTGAGGAAACCATGGACAAGTTCAAAGATAAAGTAGCCTTGATAAGCGGCGCTAGCCGGGGCGTCGGGTATGCCATCGCCGCCAGGCTGGTTGGCGCAGGGGCCAAGGTGGTCATCAGCGCCAGGGGCCGGGAGCGCCTCGAAGACTCCGGGGCAAAGTTGCGCCGGGACGGCGGGGAGGTGGTGAGCGTCGCGGGAGACATCGGTCGATTGGAGGACGCTCAAAGCATGGTCGATGCCGCCATCCTCAATTTCGGTCGCCTGGATATTTTGGTGAATAACGCCGGCGTCTCCATGCGCGGGAACTTCGCAGATCTCTCGGACGAGGTCTGCTCGAGGGTGATAGCCACCAACCTGACAGGCAGCATCAACCTGTCGCGCCTGGCAATCAAGCACATCATCGCGACGCGCGGCAGCCTTTCATTTATCTCCAGCATCGCCGGTCTGTTCGGTTTGCCGGGCGCCTCTATCTATTGCGCCAGCAAGATGGCCTTGACCGGCCTCAGTGAATCGCTGCGGCTCGAATTGATCCCCAAGGGAGTTCACGTCGGCGTGGCCTACCTGGGCTTCACCGAGCATGACTCGGAGAAGAGAATTCTGGCGGCCGATGGAAGCCTGGTTCCGCCGGATCGCCCGGCCCACAATTCGCAAGCTCAGGCTGCCAAACATGTCGTCTCTATGATTGCCCGCCGGAAAAAACAGGTGGTCATGAGCCCGGTCGGAAACCTGGGGCGGTTTGCCCATCGTCTCTCGCCGCGATTGGTGGAGCAAGCGGTTCTCTGGGCCCAGGCCAGGCGTATCGGACTGTTCAAGCGTTTCCAGTAGGCACGTGCAGCGGCAAGGTTCATGAACCACGCGTTCATAATCGGAGTTCTGTTCGGCATCTTGGCGGCCTTGATGCTGAACATCGGCAAGGGCATCCAGAAGCAGAAGGTTCACGTGTTTCTCAAAGGGCGCCGCATGCTCGCCAAGGGAAACCGCGCCGATTTGGGCATCTGGATCCTGGGGTTGTCGCTCACCGCCGCCGCGGCCTTGCCGTACTCGCTTGGCCTGGTATATTCCAAATCGCCGTCGACCATCTCGGCGATGACCGGTGTGGGACTTATCGGCCTGCTGGCCTACGCCCTGTGGGTGATCGGCGAGAAAATCAGGATACAGGACGGGCTGGGCATCGGACTGGTGATTATCGGCACCTCCCTGCTGGCTTATTCCGGAGCCGGCGACGATCATCCCGCCAGGCATTTTGCGAATATTTCACTGGCCGTCACCGTCGGGGTCATGCTCGTGGTTGCTGCGGGCGGCTGCATCTTGGCCTGGCGATCGAGAAAGCTCCACGGCGTTACCTTCGGTTTGAGTGCGGGTTTGTGCATCGGTGTGGCTATATTTCTGGCCGATGCCGGTCTGGTTCGGTCCGGCGGCAGCCTCTCCGGCCTGCTGGACACACCCTATCCCCTGCTTGCGCTCGCGTTCGCCGTCGCGGCGGTGATCAGCACCCAGCTTGGATTCCTGCGCGGCAGGGCCCTCGAAGTTGTTCCCGCCGTCAACGCGGCAACTATCTTGACGCCGATGGTTCTGGAGATCGTCGTCTATGGGGTCTGTCCTTCTGTGTTCAAACTGGTGCTGATTGCCGTAATCCTGGCCGGCGTGTTTCTGTTGTCCGGCGGCACGCTGAGCAAGGTCGGCGCGTAGGCGAATTGTGGTTTGACGATTTACGGGTGGCGTGCTTGTCTTGTCGTATGGGCTTTTTTTCGGGCAGACTGGCCGGGCGCGGGCACGTGCCTACGAAGATCATGGGACGAGCGGCGCTACTGTTGGTTGCGTCGTTTTACGCCTGTGGCGGATCGGGGTCGGGTACTGACGGCGGGCAGCCGGCTATAAACGGCTGGATTCTACTAAACCGCGATCATGATTCGCTTACACGCTCGATCGAAGCGGCCAAGCGCTTCGGGGTCAATCATATCCAACTCTCGCACGATCTGATCATGAACATAGATGACATCCTGGGTGATGAGCCAGAAACGCAGGCCCGGGTGGACGATTTGTTGTTCGCGACCGAACTGGCTGGCGAGAACGATATGGAAAGTTTTGTCTGGGTGCACGAGCTGTCCGATGTCGGGCCGGACATCTGTTACGATGCGGCCGATTCCGTCTGGGGGCAGCGGGCCGCGGCCTACCGCCGGGGACTGGAGCGGGTTCCCGGGGTCGACGGAGTCGTGCTCATGTTCGGCTCGGCGCCGCTGCCGCCCTGGTTCAGCCTGTGCACCTGCGCCTGGTGCGCTGAAAACTATCCCGATGCCAACGCCTTCGAGGCGCCACCCAACGACGAGCGCATCCGGATCGTCACCGAGCAAATCGGCGGGGTCGTTACCGGCGAGCTTGCCAAGAAACTGGTGGCTCGCACTTTCGTGCACGAGCCCGCCGAGAACGATTGGCACGCGCGGGGCTTCGCAGCGTTAGAGGGTCTAGACTTTCTCGGCATGCACAAGTCGGACGAACAGGACTGGCAGCCCTATAATCCCCCCAGTCCCACCCTGGGCCGCGAGGGCGAGCACGACGCCTTGCTCGAGATGGACGTGGCCGGCGAGTACTATGGTTTGTCCGCGCTGCCCTTCTGCGCGCCCGCATATTTCGCCTGGCGCCTGGACCAGATCTGGGACAAGAGGGGCATCGGCGCCGCGGTGCGCATCGAGCGCGGCAGTCATACGGCGCTGGGCACTCCCAACGAGGTTAACCTTTATGCCATAAGCGGCCGCCTGAAAGATCACAACTTGCCGTTGCAAGACGTCTGGGACGAATTCATCGCGGATTTCTACGATCTTCAGCCCGGCGATCCAGGCCGCGATACCCTGCAGGCGATCCTGGCGGACACATTCGCGATCCGCCTCAAGTCGCACTACCTGCTGGGCATCTGGGCCATGGAGAAGAGCAGCGATATCCCGGTAAATACAGTTCTCGATCAGTTCAGCGATCGTGGAAAGATGCCAAAGTTCGACCCGGACTGGCAACCCGTCTGGGACGCGCTCGACAAACCCGACCGCCGGGTTGTGCTATGGGTCTGGCAGGAAGGCAGCGAGGCCGTCGAACTGGCCGAGGCCGACTTGCAGGCGGGCCAGGCGCTCGATGGAGATATAGCGCTGGAGGCCCATAGCGATTTGTTGCAAAGACTGAAATACCAGAACTACGCGGCCGGGGTCTTCCGGGCGGTCAAGCTTTTCATCTGGGCCGCGCGTGCCAGAAGCCAGGGCGTGAGCGATCCAGACCTGGCGGCCTGGATGCAGTGGGCCCGCGAAGACCTCGAGCGCATCCGCGAGGCGATGCCGACCGACGATCTCGGAGACGTGCCCATCGCCGGGCCGGGCCGTATCCAGCAGTTTTTGGACAACACCGCCGGGCTCGTGCCCGCGGGCACGACGGCCCGGGAACCCGCTGCAGCGCTTTTCTCAGCGCTGAAAATCGATAAACTCTCGCCAACCAGTGCGCAGCTTTCGTTCACGGCAAGACGCCAGGCGGACGTTGCGCTGGACTTCGGCCTCGAGATACCCGACTTCGGCCGGACGATCGAGATCGGACAGGTCGCGGCGGGCGAGATGCGGCGGGTGACACTTGATAATCTCGTTCCTCGCCGCCGCTACGTGGCCAGGCTGCGGGCCGGGGCCGGGGATGATGAGTACAAGAGCGGCTACCTGTGGATCTTCACACCGCTTTCGGGCGATTAGGGGGAGCGGGAACCTGTTTTGAGCGCCAAGGCAGATAAAAAGCTACGATTGGGCGACGGCAACCACCGGCGATTATGGACCAGGTTGCTGATGGCCTACCTGGTTCCGGTGACGATCATCACCGGCGGCATCGGCTACCTGGCTTACCGGGCCGCGCGAGTGGCGCTTGAGCGCGAGCTGGCCTCCAGCCTGGAGTCGGCGGCGCGTACGGCGGCGATGTTGGTCGGCAAGCCGCGGGCCTTGAGACTCTCGCCGGGGGACGAAGACTCGCGCACCTACTCCAATCTCACACACAAGCTCGCGGATTTAAAGAAAGCCGTGCGGGCGGAGTCGATCTACCTGTTCGACCGGGACGAACGGGCCCTGGTGGACAGCGACGGCAGATTTCCAATCGGCGAGAGAATCGGTGTGCTGGCCGCCGACAGAAACGAGCTAAAGGACGTTTTTCGCGGGTATTGCCGGGCGTCGCTGCTTTTCTCGGGAAAGGACGGGCGCTTGTACAAGAGCGGTTTTGCGCCGGTGCTGATCGAGGGAAAAGTCGTGGCGGCCGTCGGAGCAGATGGATCGGCGCGCTTTTTCGAGCAACTGGCCGATCTCGGGCGTACCCTGGCCTTGACGGGGATCGTGGCAATCGTGCTTCTGGTTCTGGTTACGCTGTTCGTCTCGCGCCGCATCACTCGGCCGATCGACCGCCTGGTTTTAATGGCACGGGCGATCGGCCGCGGTGAGCTGGATCGCGAGGTCGAGGTCGAAACCAACGACGAGATCGGCATCCTGGCCCGCACGCTCGACGAAATGAGAAAGTCGATTCGCGAACGCGACAGACAGTTGCAGATGATGCTTTCCGGAATTGCCCACGAGGTTCGCAACCCGCTCGGAGGAATGGCTCTTTTCGTCGGCATCCTGGCCGAGGACCTGGCCGAAAACGCGCAGGCGCTTCAGCACGTCCAGCGCATTCGCACCGAACTCGACTATCTCTCCGTGGTTGTCAGCGATTTTCTCGACTTCGCGCGCGCGAGGCCCCTGGAAAAGCAAGATCTGGATCCGCAGGAGGAGAGTGAGCAACTTCGGGAATTGATGGCAGTGGACTTGTCCAAGAAGAACATGAGCCTGCGCATCGAGATTGCCCCCGCTACGGGACGGCTTTACGCCGACCGCGAACGCTTGCGCCGGGTCCTGCTCAACTTGCTGCGCAACGCCGTCCAGGCATCACCTCCGGGAGGCGAGGTCGTGCTTGCGATGGCGCGAAACGGCGCCGGTTTCAGCATAGACATAAGCGATAGCGGCGCCGGAATCGACGAAGACAAGCGAGAGCGTATATTTGAACCGTTTTACACGGGTCGCCAGCAGGGCACGGGACTGGGCCTTTCGCTGGCCAGGAAGATCGTCACGGCCCACGGGGGTGAGCTGTCATTCACATCCGAACCCGGCCGGGGCACGACCTTCAGCGTATTCTTACCGGCGGTTAAAATCTCATCTGTCTGACTCCCGGGAGGAGCGGCATGGCAAGTATTCTGATAATTGATGATAACGAAACGATTCGCGAGGGTGTTGCGACCGTCGTGGCCAGAATGGGTCACAAGACCTACCTGGCCGAAAGCGGCCAGGCCGGTCTGAAGATCTTCTTTTCACGGCGGACCGATTTCACCATCACCGATCTCAAGATGGAGGGTTCGGATGGCATCGACGTTTTGAAGGCCATCCACGAAAAGGAACCCGAGGCGGTGGTCATGTTGATCACCGCCTTCGGTACGGTCGAGACGGCGGTCGAGGCAATGAAGCTGGGAGCGTTCGATTTTATCACTAAGCCGTTTTCACCCGACGTCTTGCGGGCCAAGGTCGAGCGGGCGCTCGAGATGGCCAGGATCAAGAAGGAAAGCCGCCGCCTGCGGGAAGAGAACAACCTTCTGCGCGGCGAGGTCCGCGACGCGGCCATAAACAGCATGATTGGCAGCTCCACGGCCATTCAAGCCGTCTTCGATACCATCCGCAAGGTGGCTCCTTCCGATTCGACCGTACTCGTCTCCGGGGAGAGCGGCACCGGCAAGGAACTCGCCGCCCGGGCGCTGCATGACATGAGCCGCCGCCGGGACGGCCCCTTCATCCGCGTAAACTGCGGGGCCCTGGCCGAGACTTTGCTGGAGAGCGAGATGTTCGGTCACGAAAAGGGATCCTTCACCGGGGCGGTGCGAAGAAAGCTTGGGCGTTTCGAACTTGCGGACGGCGGCAGTATCTTCTTGGACGAGATCGGAGAGGTGAGCCCTGCTTTGCAGCTCAAGCTGCTGCGCATTCTGCAGGAAAGAGAATTCGAGAGGGTAGGGGGCGAGGAGACGATCACGGTCGATACGCGTGTGATCGCGGCCACCAATCACGATCTGGAGGCCCTTGTAGCCGAGGGGCGTTTCCGCGAAGATCTCTATTACCGCCTGCATATCGTTCCGCTCCGGCTGCCGCCTCTAAGGGAGAGACCCGGCGACGTCGCCGAACTCGCCGCGCACTTCCTGCAAAAGCTCGTCGGCAGAACGGGCAAGCGCATCGCTGACTTGTCTCCCCGGGCACTCGAGATTCTCGAGGCCTATCGCTGGCCGGGCAACGTCAGGGAACTCGAGAACGTCATCGAGCAGGCAATGGTCTTCGCAGATGGCGACGTACTGCAGGCGGAGGATCTGCCGGCCGGCCTGGGTGAGCGCGCGGCGGGCCGTGGCGCCTTGAGGCAGGAGAGCGACGGAAGCCTCAAGCTGGACATCGCGGGCGTCAGCCTGCCCGAGATTCTCGACGACGTCGAGAGGACTTTAATCCTGCAGGCTTTCGAGAAGGCCTCGAAGGTGAAGACCGAAACGGCGAGGCTTTTGGGCATCAAGACCTCGGCCTTGTACTACAAGCTGGATAAGTACGAAATCGGTTAGTAGATACAGATTTCTGATGCTTGGCGGTGATTTCGTGGAAAATTCGAGACCGGCGACGGGCCGATCTAAAGTCGGCGACGACGACGGTGTCTGTAGTGTGTTGATAATATTGACGAATAGAGCACATGAGACCGCACGTTCATTTTTTGGCACTTGGCACGCCATTTGCGTATATCTGGCCTGAAGGGTGTCGAATATGCGAGCCTGCTGCATAATAGTTGCTTTGGTAGTTACAATCTGGGCGCCGTTATCTCGAGCCGGCGACCCGGGCGCGGATCTGTATGATCGGCTCTCGGCCGAGCGTCTTTCCGTAGAGCGCCTGGACGACGCCCGCCGGGCGGTGATAGCCGGGCGGGACAAGCTTGCCGCAGGCCTTGAGAAGCTGGCCCGTGGTATCGAGAAGCGCAAGGCCGCGCGCGGCAACCGCGATTTGTTGCCGGACCTGACCCTCCAGGACATGCTGCGCCGGTCGCAGGAATCCGCCAAGAAGCTTACCATGCTCAACCGCGAGCTGGATGCGTTGAATGCGGTTCGCGGCAAGCAGCTTATTAAGCTTGCCGGACTTTACGACGAGCTGGCGGGGAAAACCTCGCGGGCGGTGCGCCTGGCCGCCGGAGACAAGAAGGCGAGTCTTGTAAAAGCACTTATGCGGCTGCGGCGCGAGCGCCAGGCTATCGGTCGGGAGTTGCTGGCCGGCGTCGAACGAGCCGCGCCGCTCGAGACGGACGATCTGTTGGCATCCGATGATCCCGACGAACTTGCAGAACGCGCGGACGCCGTCCGCGACGAACAGGATCGCCTGCGGCGGAAGCTTTCCTACCTGGATGAAAGAATCGCCGACGCCGGCGCGCAGGTTCGGCTCGATCTCCAGATGCGCGATTTCGTCGCGGACCATGAACTGTTCGGGGAAGAATCCCGGGTTTTGAAAGTTACCAGGACGACCGCTCCCGAGACCGGCCAGAATACTTTTTCCGGTTCGGATACGAAGCACGGCGAGCCTTCAACCCGCGACGATACCGATATAGGATACGACCCCGCGCCGGGTGAATGCGCGGACGGCATGTGCGGAACGCCCGACGAGTCACTGGGCGGAGGCGGGGTGGCCGGGGCCTTGATACAAACCGAGCAGGGCAGCCTGCCCATGGGGATGGATTCCGATGCCGCGCGGCTCGAGGGGTTGAGTCCGCCGCAGTTGCTTAAAGCCCTGCGAGATAATCGCAGCCTGGTCGTTACCCAGATCAAGAAACTGCAGATCTTGCAGGATCGAATACAGGAAAAAGCAGAGATCCTTGAAGGGGAGTAGCTGTCCCTTCTCAATACATCGTAGAAGTTGAAATCGTTGACCTTTCGTTGCCAATCCTTCATGCTCATTCGTCATGATCAGCCAACTATTTGCCTTGATTACAGAATCTCAGACGCTGAGAGATGGGCACTGGTACGACATCTCCCAGATTCAAGGCCACGGCTGCGACGCCAACTTGGACCTACTCGCATTCAACCCTCGAATCGCGAGACCAATTGATGCTTGCACGGAGTTTTGAGGATGCACAGCTCCGCGACCGTGTTGGCTCCGTAGGTAGGAACGTTACAGACGGTGACCCCCTTTTCTTGACAGGCTTCCATGTCGATATGATCCAGTCCGGTAGAGCGAGTAGCGACCAACTTCAGGTTGGGCAGGCGCTCAAGCGCCTTGCGTTCCAAGAGGCTGTGGATGAACGGGGAAAGGATCGTGATTCCTTGCGGGTCCCTCAACTCGGTATCCTGCAGGGTTTCCACCGAAGTTTCCAGAACACCGCAGTGTTTGAACTTGTCCCTTATACGGTCTGCCTCCCACGGTTCCACTTCCACGAACAGACATCTTGAATCCTTCATCGCATCCCTCCACTTTCCGAATCAGAGACAGCAAGGAATATACCACTGGCAAGGATGCAATAGAAACAGTTGGAAATAGCACGATAATTGATAGATTGGGTGAGTGTGGAAAGGAGGGAGGAATCAGTGTTCATCTGGATCTGGCTCACATTTATCCTGGTGGTCGTGGGATTGCTGGCGCTCGATCTGGGAGCGTTCCATCGGCGGGATCGCGTGATTTCTTCACGCGAGGCGCTGGGCTGGACGGCGTTTTGGATTGTTCTGGCATTGACGTTCAACGTTCTGATTTATTTCATGTACGAGCATCATTGGCTCGGCATCGGACAGGAAACAGTACCCGGCTTGACAGGACGTCAGGCTGCATTGAGATTCCTGACAGGCTATCTGACAGAAAAGTCCCTGTCTCTCGACAATATTGCGGTAATCGCGATGATCTTCGGATACTTCGGAGTCCCGCTTTCATATCAGCACCGGGTTTTGTTCTGGGGCATCCTGGGGGCTCTCGTCATGAGAGGGGCCATGATCGCAGCCGGTGTCGCGTTGATTCGGAGCTTCAGCTGGATTAATTATCTGTTTGGGGCATTCTTGCTGTTTACCGCAGTGAAGATGCTTCGTTGGGGCGGGCACGATCCAATGCTTGCCGACAACCGGATAGTGAAGCTGGCACGAAAAGCCTTTCCGGTCACCGAGGAAATCCAAGGGAATCACTTCTTCGCCAGGATCGACGGAAGGCGGGCGCTCACCCCTCTCTTTCTGGTGCTTTTGATGATTGAGAGCTCGGATGTGGTATTTGCCGTGGATTCGATACCGGCTGTTCTTGCCGTCACAATCGATCCCTTCCTGGTCTTCACATCCAACATCTTCGCCATCCTGGGGCTTCGTTCCCTCTACTTCGCACTTGCAAATCTGCTGGAGAAGTTCAGGTACATCAAGGTGAGTTTGGCGGCGATTCTGGTATATGTGGGTTTCAAGATGTTGCTGAGCCACTACATACAAATACCGACCGCGATATCGCTGGCGATCATCACGATAGCCCTGGGGGCCGGAGTAGTTGGCTCCGTTCGAAAAAGAAACGCCTGATCATGACAAGCCGTGAGCTGGAGTTCGTCGTCCACGGATAGCGACACTAGATCCTGTATCGTTTTCCGAACACCAGGCCGCCCATTGCCATGAGCAGGCTGAGAAGCACGGCCAGCGAGGGTGAACCGGCCGCAGTGGCGCAGCCGATATTGTTCGAAGTCGTGACCCAACCGCCGGACATCTCGATCCGGATCTCGTCGCTTGCCGGCCCCGCCGAGGCGCTCACATTCGCATAGGTGCCGTCATGGTATTTATAGCTGAACAGGTCACCTTCCCCCGTCTCTGCCGTCCCATCCACATCCCAGTCGAAGTCCACTGCGAAGATCTCGTGGCCGTCGACGTCGAATGCCCGGGCCAGTAGATAGAGATGCTGCCCGTCCTCGGCTCCGTTTGTATCCTCGGCCTCTATGATCACCTGCTCGATATCCCCGGGACCGACGGGGACGAGGTCCAATCGTCCCAGGCTGCTCTTGCTCACCTGCAAACTGACGGAAGCGGCTTCCGGCTCCAGACAGCTCAGCGAGAGCCATTCACGATTCTGAAACATATAGGTACGCCGGTTCTTGGCAAACAACGAATCACTGTCTGTGTAGACGGTCAAGGCGCCGTTGCCGAATAGGCGGTGGTCGTCCTTGCGGTACTCCACCTCGAAGGTGGTCGTTCCGCCGACCAGCACCAGCAGCGGATCCTCCTGCCGCAAGACGGGCGTCTGATCGTGCTGGATCCTCTGGCGTCCGGCGGGTATCAGCAAGATAGTGTCGGGCTGCTCGACTTTGATTGTTCTTGTAGCACGGACCGAGTCGGACGAATCCCGGATAACGATCTCGGTCTCGCCGGGGCCGATCGCATGGCACTCATGCCAAATACTTTCAGTATTTGTAGAAGGTTTTTGCTCGTTGCATTGCAGCACCTGTTCGTCCCTGGTCCAAAACCCCCAGCCCCCCACGCTTCCGCCGTCTTCCCGGCGAAAACCGATGTTCACCTCCGCCCCCACCACGTATGGAGTGTGCAGTTGCGACACGAACACCTCGAAATCGAGATCATCCAACACCTCGACTCCGTCATTGCAGCCGAAGACTCCAGCCCCGGCAATCGCGATCAGCAATACTCGCGACAATCTACGCATCATGGGCCACCTCCCGGTTGGGTTGCATACCAAGGTGTGCAAGCGGAGTGCCAGCCCCTGACCGTGAGTCAATTCACTGTTTTAATTGATTAGTTCTTCTCGCATGTCCTTGATGTTGTGTGCCGATTATCTACGCGCGTGGCGCATCAACGACACCATATTAGCGACTCATGGTTCAAAGCCAACTATGTCTCCAACTATGTCTCCAGTCAGTCACATTGACGCCCGGTCTTTCAACGGGTAGATTCCTGACCATGATCCGCCGTCGCTTCATCGTCTTTAATGGCATCGGCCAGAAGACGGAACGTGCCATCTGGAACGCGGGAGTGCCCAACTGGCAGACGTTTCTCGACGCCGGCGCAGTTGAAACGCTGACACCGAAAAAATACGACCGCCTTCGTCCCCGGGTCGACGAGTGGAACGAAGCCCTCGACCGCCGGGACACGGCCTTCTTCGCCGGCAACCTGCCTCGTGCCGAACACTGGCATCTCTTCGACACCTTCGGCGATGGTGTGCGATACCTGGACATCGAAACCACCGGCCTGAGCCCCGGATACAACGACGTGACAGTGGTTGGCATCCACGACGGCAACGAATTCCAGGCCCTCATTCGAGGGCAAGGCCTCTCGGCGCAATCCATTAGGGAAGCCCTGGACGGCTGCAAGCTCCTGGTCAGCTATTTCGGATCTGGTTTCGATGTGCCGTTTCTGAGAGCCGCATTTCCAGAACTGGCCTGGGACATTCCGCACTTCGATCTATGTTTCGTCGGCCGGCGGCTGGGCCTGACCGGTGGGCTCAAGTTCGTTGAAAAAGAACTTGGCATCGAACGCCCGGCAGACCTCGTCGAAGTAGACGGATTTGAAGCCGTCAGGCTGTGGCACAGGTACGACCGGGCCGGCGACGAGGTGGCGCTTGAAAAGCTTGTCGCGTACAACGAAGCGGACACGGCCAACCTGGCGGTCATTGCGCCGTTAATGTACGAGCGGCTGTGCAGGAAGGTCAGCCAGGTCTCAGGCTGAGAGCGACCGACTTCGGAAGCGCTTCCTCTTATATTGTACTGGGTGCTAGTGTTTCAGAGAGTTATCCGGCTCATCGGGGAAATCCGCGAAAGGATCCGGTTCGGCGTCGAACTTGGCCACTACCTTGAGGGCCATAATCAGATCCAGCTTCTCGTCATCTACGCGCGAGCCCTTTTCGGGCAGATGGACGCCTAAGAAGCTCCACTCGGGCACGAACAGAATGGGTTCTCCATGGCCGGTGTAGCCCAACTGGACCAGCGTGTCTTTCTCGAACAGGCGGCAGTGTTTCTCGCAACAGTAGAAAGGCTCGATTACCCGGTAGAAGGCCTCTGGTTTCAGGGGTTTCAGAGTTTTCTCGTAGCCGTCCGAGGGGATCAGCACCCCTCCCTTCATGAAGATCGCCTTGTTGTGGCTCCAGCTCTCCACCGGATAGACCCCGGGGCCTGGATCGCCGTGGTTGTGAAAATAGACCAGGGTATCGGCCGGGATCCTCTCATCGATGGGTGTGCTGGTGCGATATAGGCCGCATGCGACCTCTTTCTTCGTTCCCGACAATCCATCAACGCGTTTTATTTCCATGGGCGCTCCCGTTTGCCTAAATAGATGTCTTCAAAGATAAGCAGGTTCGGTCGACGGTCAATAAGCGGCTGTGCCATGTATTCCGTCTTTCTTGAAAATGAATTTCTCCGGGTGTAAGCCGTCATTATAAAACCAAAACTAAAACTAAAAGGAGGACTTGAATATGAGAAGCTTTATCGTTTTTCTGCTGGCATCTGGATTTTCGGCGACTTTGCTGGCGGCAGATGTACCCTTCTCGATTTCACACCAGATGAAGGGCTATACCACCATCTTCAAGGTTGTTTCCCCTGAAGGAGCCAAGTGCCATGTGAAGAGCGACAGCAGTTGGTTCGGTGAAAAGGATTTCGAAGTGCCGTTCAAGTTCAAGGCTCAGGCGCGGTTTTTCTACACATTCGATTGCGCCTTGCCGTCGGGACAGCGTTGGCACAAGAAGCTGGAGCCAAAGGCCAACTACACGAACATCATTAACATAGGCGCGGGCGAGTCGCCTGCCACAACCCAGGAGACGGTTGTGCCCGCCGGCGATTTCGCGCAGCTTCTCGAGTCGTTGAAAAAGGCGTCGTTCGAGGGTGAAAAGATCCAGGCACTCGAAATGGCCGTAAAAGGCGGTCATTTCAGCGTCGAGCAGGTCGGCAAGTTGATCGATGCCTTCGATTTTTCCGCCGGCAAGCTCAAAGCCGTCGAACTGACGGCCACGAAGCTGACCAACCCCGGCAAAAGCTACCAGCTTCTCGATCACTTCGAATTCGATGCTGACAAGCAGAAAGCCAAAGAGCTGCTACACTGAAAAACCTCCGAGAGACTCTCTCTTTACAAACAGCGGACACGAGCACGGGCCGTAAGCCTGCTCATCTCAATTCCTGGCAGGCCGGGCACAGGTGAGTCGAGCGTTGCGCTACCCTGATTAGCTGGATTGGTCGGCCGCAGCTTGGGCAGGGCTCGCCCTTGCGGCCATATACCCGCAGGTGGTTCTGCATTTTGCCGCCCGGGTAGACCCAGTCGAAGGTCGTCCCTGATCGCTCGATGCCCTCACGAAGCACCTGGCGGATCGAACGATGCAGGCGTTTGATCTCTTCCCAACTAAGATCGTCGGCCCGGCGCAAGGGGTGCAGCCGGGCGCGGAAGAGAGACTCGTCTGTGTAGATGTTGCCCATCCCGGCGATCACGGTCTGGTCCATCAGCAGGGGTTTCAATATACGTTGACGTCCGCACAACAATCCGGCCAGGCCTTTCGCGCCGAATTCTGCAGCCAGGGGTTCCGGGCCCAGACGCGACAGCGCCTTTTCGGGATCCCTGACGTGCCGGATGGTGCCGAACTTTCGCGTGTCGCAAAAAAGCAAGGCATGCTTGCCGGAAAACTGGAAGCGAGCCCTGACGTGACCCGGCGGTGTCTTGCAAGCGGCCGACCACTCGAATCGGCCGCTCATCTTCAGGTGGATCAAGACTGCACTTTCGTCATCCAGCACAATGACGATTTGCTTCGCGCGCCGCTTCAGACCCGTGATGGTGCGGCCGCTGATCGCCCGGCGAAGCTTGACCACCGAGGGGCTGACCTGCCGGGGCCAATAGGAGATAAACCCCTCGATTGTTTTCCCCACCAAAAGCGGTGCGAACTTGCGGACGATGGTTTCGACTTCGGGCAGTTCCGGCATGAATCAAACCTGATCGGACGATTTGCCGATCCCATAGTCTTGGTCGGGCTTGACCTTGCCGGCAAAGGCCCGATACATCCAGATGGTATATCCGATCACAAAGGGCATTCCAATCGACGCCAGTATCAACATGCTCTTCAAGGTCAACTCGGATGATGAGGAGTTGAACAATGTCAAGCTGCGTTCGGGCATGCCGATTGCCGGCACCAACCTGGGAAACAAGGCCGCGCCCGTAAGACCCATCAGCGAGACAATCGAGAGGCTGGACGAGATAAAGGCCCATCCGGCCCGGCCCTTGACCGCGAAGACCCCGATCGATATCACCAGGGCCAGCGCCAGCACAGGCAATATCCACAAGAACGGGACGGCCTTGTAGTTCTCCAGCAGATCGGCCTGGGTGACAATGGTTGTAACGACAGCGACGATAAACAGGGCCAAGTAGGCAACCCATGCTTTTTTGGCCCAGGAAAGCGCGCGCACGCACAGATCGTCCGAGGTCTTCAATTGCAGGTAGAGCGCCCCATGGGTGGCCAGCATCGCCAGGCCGACCAACCCGATCAACAGAGCGTATGGGTTGAGCAGGCTGAAAAAGCTTCCGCTGAAGTTGCCGTTTGAATCGAGCGGCAAGCCCCCGAGAATATTCCCGAGCGCCACGCCCAGCAGCAAGGCCGTAAGCGAACTTCCGATACCGAAAACCATGTCCCAGGTGCTGCGCCAACGGGCCGATTCGACCTTGCTTCGAAACTCGACCGAAACCGCCCTGAATATGAGCGCCAGCAAAACCAGCATCAAGGCCAGGTAGAAGCCGGAAAAAACTGTGGCGTAGACCGGAGGAAAGGCCGCGAATATCGCACCGGCACCGGTCAATAGCCAGACCTCGTTGCCGTCCCAGACAGGCCCTATGGAATTGAGCAGTACGCGTCGATCTTGATCCTTTTTGGTGAACAGGTGCCAAAAACCCACACCCAGGTCGAAGCCGTCCAGCACGGCGTAGACGGTCAGCAACAAGCCGACCAGCAGAAACCAAGTGACCTGCAAAGCGCTCATGACGCACCTTCTGCCTTGGCGACTTCCCGCGGCCCCTTGGCGATCTCGCGCCTGAGCAAAAAGATCCATAACGCAAACAGCAGGCTATAGATAACTGTAAACATGATGATCGAGGCCAGCACCTGCCAGGCGGGCACACTTCTGGAGATGGCGTTCGATGTCTTGAACAATCTGTAGACGATCCAGGGCTGGCGACCCACCTCGGCCGCGATCCAGCCCAACTCGTTGGCCACTATCGGCAACGGCAGAGAGAACATCGCCAGCATCATGAACAACTTGCTGTCGAACAGCTTTTTCCTCCACAGCAAGAACATCCCCAGGGCCGTAAGGCCGACGAAGTACAGGCCCAGAAGAAACATCAGGTGGAAAGAAAAGAAAGTCAGTCCCAGAGGAGGCCACTCGTTCTCCGGGACGTCATTCAGCCCGCGCACCTCGGCGTCCGTTGTCCCGGACGTCAGAAGAGACAGCATGCCCGGAATCCTTATGGCCGCGTGAACCTGGCGTGATTCTGCGTCCGGGATTCCGAAAATCAGCAGGGGGGCTTCCTTCTGGGTTTCAAACAATCCTTCGAATGCCGCCAGCTTCTCGGGCTGGGTTCTGGTTACCTGGACCGCATGGTAGTGACCCAGGAAGATTTGCATCAAAGCCGCGGCGAAACCGATGATCAATGATAGCCTGAGCGATTTCTTGGCGAATTCGACGTGTCGACCTTTCAGGAGATACCAGGCGCTGATTCCCAGCATGAAGAACGCCCCGGTGATCAGGCAGGCATCGATAGTGTGCAGGTAACGGGGTATGGTCGACGGGTTGAAAACCGCCGCCCAGAAGTCGGTTAGTACGGCCCGTCCGGCAACTACCTCAAAACCAGCAGGCGTCTGCATCCAGGAGTTGGCTACGATGATCCAGAAGGCAGACAGGGTCGAGCCGACCGCCACCAGCAATGACGACAGCCACAAGGTTTTCTTCGAGAACCTGTTCCAGCCGAAGAGAAGCACGCCCATGAAGGTGGATTCCAGAAAGAAAGCGAATATGCCCTCGGCCGCCAGGGGCGCTCCGAATATATCGCCCACGAAACGGGAGTAGTCGGCCCAGTTTGTGCCGAACTGAAACTCCATGGTGATGCCGGTTGCCACGCCGACGCCGAAGGTGAGCGCGAACAGCCGGGTCCAGAAGCGGGCCCCGACGGCGTAGACCTCGTCGCCGGTGCGCTTGTAGCGGTTCATGAACCAGAAGATCAGCCAGGCCAGCCCGATGGTCAGCGGGGGAAAAATAAAGTGGAATCCGATCGTCAGGGCAAACTGAATTCTGGCCAGGAGCACTGCGTCCATGAAGTCTTACTCTCGTTCGCCCATGAGTAGTTATTCGGAAACTGAAAAACTGTCCTGGCCCGCCCCGCATACCGGGCAAACCCAGTCGTCGGGAAGATCCTCGAAGGCCGTTCCGGCGGCAACCTCGTTGTCCGGGTCACCGGCCCCAGGATCATAAACATAACCGCAAACATCGCAGATATATTTTTTCATGATGGTTTCTCCTCGATCGATAAAAATCAGACTTTCCACAGGCCATGCAAATTGCAGTACTCGCGCACGCTGACCTGTTGGGCCTTGACTTCGAAGGTCGCCTCGGGAACGTCACCCGGGTTCAGGAACTGTCGGTACGCTTTTCCATCGGCGATCAGTTCGATCCACTCGATGTAGTGCTTGTCTTCCATGGGATGCTGGACACTGCCCACTTTGGCAACGTAGCCGGAGGCCGTTTTCTCGACGACCGGAACATGCTTTTCCTTGGCGGCGTCGACTGTGTTTTCTTTATTTAGCTTCATCGGCTGGCCGCAGCAAACCAACTCGCCCTTGCCCGTATGCAACACTTCGACGATGTTTCCGCACACTTCGCATTTGTAAATCTGCAGTTTCTCGGTCATGGCTCTACTCCTTTCAACTTTTTGGAAAACATCAGTCCCATTTGCCGGTTTGCTTGTGATTTTCGCATTCCTTCTCTGCAAGCCTCCTGAGACGATAGCCTGTGTCTCTGAGGATTCCGTAGACGATAGCGCAAGAATCATCATTACTGTCCCGGTCCCCTTCGTCTGCCAGTGCCAGCATTTCCCTGGTCATTCGTATGAGCTTGTTCAAATTATCATTGTATGATTGCAAAACGGCCTTCCCCTTTCAACTGCTTAATCTCTGGTTTACACAAAAGCAAGGAGCATGCCATCTTTTGACTTGCAATAAAATGTAAAAAAATCCGCTAGATACGTCTGCCGATGGCCTGGTCTGTGGCGTAAAACAGCAAGATGAGACACTATGAGACAGGATGTTTTTCCAGGAAACGATACAGGGTGGCTCGGCCGACACCTAGCAGCCTTGCGGCTTTCACCTTGTTGCCGCCTGCCTCATCGATGGCTTGTACTACGGCCTCAAAAGTCAGTTTGCGGCGTTTTCTGGAAGGGTCGTAAGCAGTTGTTAATCCGGCGGCTACATTCGAGTTCGTAAACCGGGGAGCGGTATGCGTTTCATCCGCCGAGCGCAGCTTCGTTCCTTTGGATAGGCGATTGATTTCCGGTGGAAGATGACTTGGAAGAATTTCTTCCAAGTTGCAACGTACAGACGCAAATTGCAGCACATTGATCAACTCTCGAATGTTTCCCGGCCAGTCGTAGGCCATGAGCATTTCCATGGCCTTGCTGGAGATGGTTCGAATTTTCTTGCTGGTTTCCCGGCGAATGTTAGCTAAAGTCTGCTCCACCAGCAGCGGCAGATCTTCCCGGCGATCGCGAAGCGGCGGCAGGCGTAACGGCACCACGCACAGGCGGTAGAACAGGTCGATCCGGAAGCTGCCTTCTTCCAGCATTTTCTTGATATCACGGTTGGTGGCGCTGATAACCCGTACGTCCACTTCGATTGTCCGCTCTCCTCCGACCTGCTCGAACTGTTTCCCCTCGAGCACTCGCAGGAGCTTCACCTGGAAGGCAGGGCTCAGCTCTCCGACCTCGTCTAAAAAGATGGTGCCGTTGTGGGCCAGTTCGAAGCGTCCTTTCTTATCCCGGATGGCGCCGGTGAATGCCCCGCGCACGTGTCCGAAGAGTTCACTCTCCAGGATGTTCTCAGGCAGCGCCCCGCAGTTGATCGGCACGAAAGGACCGGCGCTCCTTCGGCTTTCGTTGTGAATGGCCCTGGCTACAAGCTCTTTTCCGGTTCCGCTCTCGCCGGTTATCAGCACCGGGTAGTCCGAAAATGTCACCTGGCGGATAGAATTGAAAACTTCCCGCATGGCTTCCGACGCACCAACCATGCCATGGAAGCTGTACTTGTTCTTCATTTTCCAGCGCAGTTCACTGACCTCGGTAATATCGCGGATGGTGATTACCAGCCCCTCGGCTTTGCCTTGCGGCATGTTCATCAAGGCGGATCTGATTTTCAGCCGCCTGTCTTCTCCATCCTTGGTAGTAAAGCCAATCTCGTATTGCTGGTCGCTGACCGAATCTATTTTCTCGTCTTTCAGTTGGCACTTGGACCCACACAGTCCATTCGGGCGGAAGATCTCATGGCAGCTTTTCCCAAGTACTTCTTCTCTCTTGTAGCCCGTGATTTTCTCGGCCGCCCGGTTGAAGATGTAGATATACCTGTGTTGGTCATGGACGATAATGCCGTCATCCATGGTGTCCAGAATCTGGTCCATCTGCTGGCGCTGGCTGACCAGGGCCGGCAGTTGGCCGAGATCCAGCATTGCTCTTATGTTGTCTTTGATCCGGTCCCGGACAGATCGGAAAACGGCGAGTTTCTGTTCGTCACTTCCCTCGGCCTTGGCGGGATCGGGGAGCGTCCAATGCAATCTGGTTGGCATGCCGATGAACAGAGAGCTTTTACATAACCGCTCGTGCTTCTTCTTTTTGTTATCATCTTCGAAGATCGAGTTAGAACAGAATTCCCTGGCAACGTCGCAAAGGGTAATGACCAGGTCAAAACCGACCGAGCCCAGGTCGAACACAGTCTTTGATTTGTGGTTTGATATGTCAACCCCGGCCTCTTGCATGACTTTTATGGCCAGGGGGTGGACGCCCTGGGCGGAGACACCGGCACTGAATGCAATTGTATGTTCGTCCCCAAAAGAGCGCAGGAATCCCTCGGCCATCTGGCTCCTGCAGGAGTTGCCTTCGCAAACAAACAGTATTTTTACTTTTTGATCCAAGAAGTTGTTACCTAATAGGTCGGTATTGGATTGTGAATCTCATAACATATTATATCAGCCAGGGCAACTTCACGGTGAGCTATTCGAATTTTTCGAAGCGATCTTTGTCGGCTTTACAGATGGGGCACTTCAAGGGAGGCTCTGGCCTGGCGCATAAATACCCGCAAATCCGGCAGCGCCAGACGGGTAAACTGCGCCCGGTAAATCTTGCCGTATCCTGATCGTTTATTCCGGCCGTCTTTGAAGATTCGGCATTCCTTCTCTCCGGCACGGGTTTCAGTTCCAGCCTGCCTGCGGCCACTTCCTCGGAGACGTACAAGGCGCAGTAGCAGGCGCCGTATTCGTCCAGGTCTGCATCCCGGTAGTCACACGGGCAGATCATGTCCAGATCTTTCCCGCGAATCCCGTCCGCCAGTCGGCAGGGGCAAGACTGGTAACCGTAGCGTTGCCGGTTGGTGATCAAGCCTTCCATTAGATCGAGGACCAGGTCTTCATCGGGGTTCAGGTTGTAGCCGCTTGCCTCGGCCTCCTTTTTCAGCTTTTCAAAAAGCTTTTTGGCTTCAGGCGAAATCATAGCCCCAGAACCTCTCTCAGGCGATCCTGGTCGAATCCAACTACCACGGTGTCATCCACGATGCAGGTCGGAAAACTGCGCCGGGGATTGTGGCGGGCCACTTCCTGCATGGCTTTCTCTTTCTCGGCTCCTTCAAGGAGATCCACGTCGTAAAACTCGTATTCAATGTTGTTGCTCTCCAGAAAACGCTTGGTTTTCTTGCACCAACCACAAGTGCTCAATGCGTACAGTTTTACTTTTTCAGGCATGGCCTTCTCCGTACTGCTAAGCTCCATCGAGCCCGGCCCGACCATGCTGCATCATCCAGCCCTCCGGATCTTTGAGGTAGGCCAGGGAATCAGCCAGCGAGAGTTGGTGCTCCCTTTCGATTCTGGACAGAAACTCGAAGAAATTCTTCTCCATTGGGTTCTGGCATGTCCGGGACAGGTCTGCGTAAAACAGGGCACCCTTGGCCTCGAACTCGACAGCTTTCTCCAGGGCCTTGACATCATCGTCGTCATGGTTGCGTAAAGATCCGGTCTTGGCTATCATTTCGTCAAGCACCTGCCTGACGTTGGTGTCTCTTGCCTGGATCGCAACGTCTTTGGGCCATTTGCCCTCGGCGATCAGCTTGTCATTTAGTTCCGCGATCCGGGTCATATGCTCCTTTTCTTCATCGGCCAGCTTGTTGAACATCTCGCTTGCCAGCTGATTGTTGGAGCGCTTGGCCTCGTTCTTGTAGAACTCCGCCTCGGTCTTTTCGTTTTTCATCGCCAGTTCTATAGACGCCATGTAGTCCATGGTTTTTCTCCTTGGGTAGGGGATCCTGAAAAATATTCTCCCGGAAGCCGGTAAGGCTGCCTAGAATGGCGCAAAACCTCCCCCGGCCCAGTAATCTTCTTTCAAGGATTCCTGTTGGCGCAGCAGGGCATGGTAATGACCGGACTCCCAATCGGACAGCCGATCGTAGAAAGCCCGAACCTCGGGGATATCCGCCAGATCGGATTGCTTTTTGTAGTATTGCTGGGAATTGAGCTCCAGTTGGATGCCAATGGACAAGGCGCTCATTTCAAAGTGAGCGTCGGAGATACGGTTCTTTATGGCTTCCGAAAAAATCGGGTTTTCGCCCTTCAACTCGGCAGGCGTCCCCAGGCTGATCGTCTTGTCCACCCGGCCCGTCTCAACGAGAGACTGGTGCTGCTTTTTCAGAAAACTCATGTGCGCCCGCTCTTCCAGCGCCAGGGTCTCGAATATCTCCTGACCCTTCTCGTCTTTGATGTTGCCCGCGGCCATTGTGTAGAAATGGTATCCGTCCGATTCGTTCCTGATGGCCTGCTGCAAGCCTTCGATAATTAGTTTTTTTGGATCACTCATTTTTTACTCCAGTATGTTTTATTTATCCGGCTTCCAGATCGAATTCCTTGTAATCGAACCAGTAGCCCAGGCCCTTAAGGTTGTCCAACTCAGCCTGGACGATAATTATATGCCCATCTTCGATTTCAACGAATGGTTCGAAAAGCGCTTGACCTTGTTCATCCAGTTCGCGCACCATTTGCCTGTAGAAGTTGCTGGTTTCCTGCTCGGCTTTCAATGCCTGCTTGAGAAGCTCTGTATCGTCGGCGCAATCGACACCTGAAACCCTGGACTCGAGCTTCTTGAGGCTTTCGGCGACATCCTCCCTGGACGGGAAAACCGTCTTCACTACTTCCGGTGTCACCCGCCCGGTCTGTTTCCATTCATCTAACTTTTGAGAAAGATAGTCCAGGTGCTGCTGCTCTTCATCGGCCAGAACGCCGAGGATTCCGCTGCCGGTCTCGTCGCCGCAACTTTCGCTCCCCTGGCGGTAGATATCCCTTACCCTTGTCTCGTATTGGATTGCTGTGACTATGGCTTGTTCGATGTTCATGATCAGTTTATGTCCTCCGGTATGGATTTATCGGACATTCTTTCCTTCTCTCTTTCTACAGTCAACTGATTTACCAAACCGTCTGAAATCTGCCTCGCAAGCGTTGCCGGATCGTGGGTGGGCTTCTTGCAGGCCCCGAGACGGCAGACATAAGCAGTCGGCTTGCCGCCCGTGGCGCGTTTGCCCACTACGGCCGGCATGATCTTGACGGCTTCCGGGGAGGGGCCGTCCGCGGGCAGAAGCGTAAGCACGGCGTAAGACGGCATCCGGCGATGGAACTCAGCTAGCATCTCTTTTGTGGCACTCGCCAGTGGATCGCCGCAGACAACAACCTCGTAGAAAGGCCCCCGGTATTTCAGAGCCGCATCGAACCAGCCCGCCATCTCCAGCCCCGCGCCGCGCATCAAGGTTGCGTAGGCGTCGATATCAGACTCAACTTGCTTGCGATAATTGTCGTTACCGGTCAGTGCCGCCGCAACCAGCAGAGCTTGCAGCATGGCCGAGTTTCCAGATGGGATCACTCCATCTGTGATCTTCATCTGGCGCCCCAGCGGCGCATCTTGTCCCTTGCCCGTCAAATAGAAGGCCGCATTGGGATGCCTGAAGTTCTGTTCGGCATATTCGATCAGACCAAGAGCGCGCTCGAGTTGCTTCAATTCACCCGTGGCCTGATAGAGGTCGAACAGGCCAACCGCTAAGAACGCATAGTCGTCCAGAATACCGTCGTGCTCGGCTGCTCCATCGTAAGACGATCGCAACAGGGCGCCGGCTTCGGTGTGATGGGTCGTCATCAAGAAGTCGGCGGTTTTCTCGGCCGCCTGGCGATACGATTTCTCTCCGAACAGGCTGTACCCCCGGGCCAGAGAAGATATGACCAGCCCGTTCCAGGATGTGATCACTTTGCGGTCGAGACCGGGTGGCGTTCTTTTTGATCGGGCCTTACGAAGCAATGGTCGGTATTTGTCGAACAGGCCCGCGATCTCGGCCCGCTCACGTCCGAACTTTACAGATAGCCCGGCCGGGTCGGTTCGGCGGGTGAGAATGCTCTTGCCCTCGAAGTTGCCGTCAGACGTAATACCGAGCAGCGCGGAAATAACCGGGCCGTCCCGTTTGCCGACCACGGCGGTTATTTCTTCGGGCGTCCAGAGGTAAAAAGAGCCCTCGCTGCCGCCGCTGTCGGCGTCGAAGCTTGCGAAGAAGCCGCCCTCGGGGCCGCTCATTTCGCGGATCATGAAATTCAGGGTTTGACGGGCGATCTGTGTGTAGCGACTTTCTCCAAAAACCGCCGCGGCCTCGATATACAGATTGGCGATCAACGCGTTGTCATAGAGCATCTTCTCGAAGTGCGGCACCAGCCAGGTGCGCTCGGTTGTGTAGCGATGAAACCCGCCTCCAATATGATCCTGGATGCCTCCCGAGCCCATTTGGTCGAGTGTTGTGCGTAGGGCTGCGGCAAGTTCGTCGTCGGGGCTCTTTCGGTAGTAGTGCAGCAGGAACGACCAGGTTGTGGGCATGGGAAACTTCATTCTGTTTCTGAAGCCGCCCCACTCACGGTCGGAATCGTGTTTTGCCGTCGAGATGACCTTGTTGAATGCCTGATCGTCCATGCTGCCGGGTTTGGTTTCCAGTTCACGGGAAATGTGCGCAAACACCGTTTGCGCCTGGGATTCGATCTGTGAGCGGTTGCTTGTGAAGATTTCATCGATCCGGCTTATCAACGCCACGAATTGCGCGCGCGGCAAGTAGGTGCCTCCAAAGAACGGTTTTTGCGCGGGAGTCAGAAATACCGACATCGGCCACCCGCCGTTGCCGGTCATGGCCAGCACCGCATCCATAAAGACCTTGTCCAGATCGGGTCGTTCCTCGCGATCTACCTTTATGCAGATGAAATGAGTGTTGATGAATCCGGCCACGGACTCGTCCTCGAAGACTTCCCTTTCCATCACGTGACACCAGTGACAGGAAGAATAGCCGATGGAGACAAAAATCGGTTTGTCTTCGAGCCGGGCGCGTTCGAGCGCCTCTTTTCCCCACGGGTACCAGTCGACGGGATTGTGGGCGTGTTGTCTCAGGTAGAGAGATTTTTGGTTCATGAGGCGGTTGCCTTCCCGTCGAATCACCTTCGGAGGGAGAGGAACATGGCTCTCAGTCGAAGACGATCGAGCCTGGTTATTTTGGTATTTCATCGCCACGCCTCCCTCTTGCCAATAGTAGCAAACTTGGTGCCATACGCCGCCAAGATTTGCTTCCAAAAGACATCTGTAATTACAGGTTGTTGCCAGTGTGGACGCATACATGTCCAGGTGTGCCGTGTCTCAGATTCATCGATTGATACAGATTATTTAGTTGAGACATTTTTTCGAGAGGCCAATAATCGGTACTTTAGGCAAACTGTGAAATATGGCACACGACTTGCTTAAATGCCATCAGGTGCCATAGTTCCTGATTGCATAAAAAACGAAAAGGAGAAAAATCATGCTCAATGAAAAAGTAGAAAAGGCCCTCAACGAACAGATCAACGCTGAGATGTTCTCTTCTTATCTTTATCTTTCGATGTCCGCCTACTTCCAGTCTTTGAACATGGCGGGATTCGCCGGTTGGATGAAGGTCCAGGCGCTCGAGGAACTGTATCACGCCATGAAGATCTACGGCTACATCGAAGAGCGTGGCGGCAGGGTTACACTGGAGACCATCGAAAAGCCGACCCGCCAGTGGGAATCTCCGCTGAATGCCTTCGAAGCCGCCTATCAGCATGAGCGGAAGGTCAGCGGCATGATCGACCAACTGGTAAACCTTGCAATAGACGAGCGTGACCACGCCTCGAACAATTTCCTGCAGTGGTTCGTGTCCGAGCAAGTCGAGGAAGAGGCCACAGCCGACGGCGTGGTGCAGAAGCTCAAGCTGGCTGGAAATCAGGGCAGCGGACTCTTCATGCTCGATCGTGAAATGGCCATGAGGGCGTTCAACTTGCCGCCGGATCTCAAGATCAACGTTCTGACCGCCCAAGTCTGAGATGAGTTCGCATGCGTAGGGTGTTCTTCTGGCTGGCCAGGTGCTTGTTTTCGAAGCCCACGGCCGAAACAGTCTCGCCGGGCGATGCAGAAAGAATCCTGGTGGTGCGCGTCGACGAGCGCGTGGGAAACCTGGTTACCATGCAGTCGTTGTTGGACGCGCTTCACAGGGGCCTGCCCGGCGCCGAAGTAGGCTTGCTTGCGAGCTCAAGGGCCGCACAGGTGGCCGACAGGTTGCAGGGAATACACTGGTTGCACAAGCTGGACAAGAGATGGTTCTTCAAAAGACACGGACTGTGGCGAAAAAAGATCTCCGAAGTGCGATCAATCGGTTACCAGGTCGCACTGGACGCCAGTGCCTGGCACGAGTTTTCACATACCCACGCCGCCTTGACCTATTACTCGGGCGCGCCCGTGCGTATCGGCTTCGATCGGGGCGCAGAAAGTGGCTTTCACACGATCGTGGTTCGCCCCGGACCCGCCAACGAGCACGAACTCGCACAGCGAATGCGCCTGCTTGTCCCGCTTGGGATTGAAATGGAGCCGCCCGAACTGCGTTCCTCGATGGGCGCCGGGCACAAGGGCGACTGGGAGCGGTGGCTGCTCATGAAGGAGGCCGGCAGGCCGAGAGTCGGCATCTGGGCCGGGTCCCGTAAGCAGGAACGCCGCTGGCCGTTGGATTACTACGTTGAGTTGGGCAAACGACTTCTGTCTTCAGGGGCTGGAAGCCTGGTGGCACTCTGGGGGCCGGGGGAAGAGAGCCTGCGCGATGAGCTGCTCTCGGCGATTCCCCACGGACTGACCGCAACTCCCATGACTTCAGTGGATGAACTGGCCGCATTGATGCGCGGACTGGACCTGGTTGTGACCAACGATACCGGACCCATGCACCTGGCCGTGGCGGTGGGCACACCGACGGTATGCCTGTTCGCCTCGGGAGATCCCGATCGTTGGGGGCATCCGTACTCCCGGGTGATAAACCTCGCATCTCCCGGTTCGGACATCAAAGAGGTGGAGCAGGCGTCGGATGCTTGTCGAAAACTTCTTTCACGGACGTCATCCGAATGAACGGGCGAAGAGCTCCTCGATGGCCTCGCGACCGTGCTCGGTGAGATGGCGTGTGCCGGTGCCGCAGAAGCGGTAGTGGCTTATCAGCGGCGGATCGCAGGCGCGCCAGTCGTGCCCGAACCACTCGTACCAGGTGTTAAGCTGCTGATCGTAGACCCAGATCGGCTTGTTTTGTTTCTTGGCCAGTTCGACGGCCCAGCCAGTGCCGCCCTTGACGGTGCCGCCCTTCTGAACCACTCCTACGCAAAAGACCTCGCCGGCGGGGTTGACCTGATGCCATATGGATTGAAGCACTTTTCGAAATCTCTGGCTGGGTTCGAAGTCGCGCTTCATTCGAGCGCGCAGATAGGCGAAACTTACATCGCCCAGAGCCAACTCGCCGGGTTCGAGTACCACCAGTCCGCGCTGACGGCTGGTTTGGCGGCCGGCGAACGAGAAGTTGCGCTCGGCAAGTCCGTGCCGTTCGGCGCATTCTCCGAAGGCCAACTCAGCGCCGTCCGCCGCTCCGGACAGCAGGGTGAATTCGGCTGCGCGGCGAACCGCCTTGCCGCCGCCGGAAACGGGGGCCAACGTGCCGGGATCTAGGTCAAGCTGCTCGCCTTTTTTTTCGGCGTCGGCCGCCAGCAACTGCGCCCGGATAAGTTCTCCCTGAGGCAGCAGCAAGATCACAGGATAAAAGCCGGCGGCAATTTGATTCGGTATTCGGCCGAGGTTCGCCCCGGACTGGTCACGGTGTATGTTGAAACTCAGCCATAGGCGGGCGCCGTAGCGCTCGGTCGCCTCGGCCATGGCCGCAAACCGGTCGGCCAGTTGGGACAGGTCGGCGCCGTCGATAAGCACCAGGCCGGGGTTCAAACCCAGGTGCTGGTGATAGCTTTTCAGGATGGCTGACAGGCGATCGGCCGTGAGATCTCCATCGAGCATGGCCTGGATGGCCCGCCGGCGGCCGGTCTCAACCTGGATCTGCTCACGTTCCGCGGAATCACGCGTCTGCAGGCGCTCGGCCAGAAGCTCGTCGTAGCGCGCCTCGACACGGGTCAGGTTCGAACCCAAAGCGACATGCAGTACCTCGCCGCCTTCCAGAAGCTCATCCAGGGCGAGTTGGATAAGAAAAGCGGTCTTGCCGACACCCGGCCGCGCCAGTACGGCCGCGGGCATGTCGTTTTCAGGGTGCCGGCCGGTCTGTCGCTCGATCCACTTCGACAGGGTTTCGTTTTGCTTGTAATTCGTCTCGGCCACGATTCCTCCCCGCCTCATCCCGGCTTGCCCGCACGGGCCTCTTCGATGAGCGCCCTAGCGATGTTCTCCGGGACTGTCTGGTAGCGCGCGAACTCCATACTAAACTCCGCCTTGCCCTCGGTGGCCGAGCGCAGCACGGTGGCGTAGCCGAACATCTCGGCCAGCGGCACTTCGGACTCGATGCGGCACTGGTGGGCCGCTTCCTGCTGGCCGGCGATTACCCCGCGGCGCTGATTGAGGGTGGCCAGTACCGGGCCTGCGAAGTCAGAGGGGCTTTCGACCACCACGCGCATTACGGGTTCGAGGATTCGCGGCTTGGCGTGTCCAATTTCCTCGCGCCAGGCGCCCTTGGCGGCCTCCAGGAAGGCGACCTCCTTGGAGTCCACCGGGTGCGAACGGCCGTCTTCGAGCGTAACCCGGACTTGCACCATGGGGGCCCCGATCAACGGTCCCTTATGCCGCATCAGCTGAAATCCCTTTTCGACCGCAGGAATGAACTGCTTGGGGATGGCGCCGCCCTTGACATTATTGACGAATTCGAATTCACCCTCGCTGAGCGGCTCGATGGTGCCCATCACCCGGCCGTACTGGCCGGCCCCGCCCGTTTGCTTCTTGTGCGTGTAATCGAAGCGAACCGTTTTGCCTATCGACTCGCGGTAGGCCACCTTGGGAGGCGAGACGTTGATCCGCGCCTGGTACTCGCGCCGCATACGTTCGAGATAGACATCCAGATGAAGTTCGCCCATGCCCGAGATGATGGTTTCACCCGATTCTTCATCCGTGCGCACGCGGAAGGTGGGATCCTCTCTGGAGAACCTCCTGAGCGCCTTGGATAGCTTGTCCTCGTCGCTCGAGTCGACAGGCGCAACCGACAGCGAAATTACCGGTTCGGGCACGTGCATCGAGGTCATCGATAGTTCGAGTTTCCCGTCGGTGAAGGTGTCCCCCGAACGGCAGTCCACTCCGAACATGGCCACAATGTCGCCGGCTGCGCCTGCGCTGATCTCTTCCATCCGGTCGGCGTGCATGCGCACCAGGCGGCCGATACGCTGCCTCTTGCCGCTGCGCGAGTTGACGATCGTCGCCTCCCGTGAGAGCCGGCCCTGGTAGATGCGCAGGTAGGTGAGCTGCCCGTAGCGGGTGTCCTCGATCTTGAAGGCCAGCGCCACCGGCGGGTCGTCGGTACGGCCCGAAAGCTCGACGACCCGATCTTCGTGCTCGAGATCGACGGCCGTGTTAATCACGTCCTCGGGGGCGGGCAAGTAGCTTATGACAGCGTCCAGCAACGGCTGAACGCCCTTGTTCTTGTAGGCCGAGCCGAGCAACATCGGCAGAAGCTGGTGTTTCAGCGTTGCCTGCCGGATGGCGCGCCTGATTTCCGCAGGCTCCACCAGTCCCTCGATCACGGCCTCGGTCAGTTCATCCGAAAACATCGAGACGCTATCAAGCATTTCTTCGCGGGCGGAGGCTGCCTTTTGCTCGAGCGAGGGGGGAATGGGCTCGTAGCGCACCAGCTCCCCTGATTCGCCCTCGAAGAACACTGCCCGCATCTCGACAAGGTCGACCAGACCCTCGAAGCAGTCTTCCAGTCCGATGGGCAACTGCAGCAAAACGGGGTTGAGCCCCAGCTTGTCGCGGATCTGGTCGCGCACCCGGGTGGGATCGGCCCCGACCCGGTCGCACTTGTTGATGAAGGCCAGGCGGGGTACGCGGTAGCGGCGCATCTGGCGGTCGACGGTCAATGACTGGCTCTGGACTCCAGCCACGGCGCACAAAACCAGCACGGCCCCGTCCAGCACGCGCAGGGCGCGCTCGACCTCGATGGTGAAGTCGACGTGCCCGGGTGTGTCGATGATGTTGATCTGGTGATCGGCCCAGCTGCAGTAGGTGGCCGCCGAGGCGATAGTGATGCCGCGCTCGCGCTCGAGTTCCATCGAATCCATGGTGGCCCCGATCTTGTCGGCGCCGTGCACCTCGTGCATCTTGCGGATGCGCTTGGCGTAGAAAAGGATACGCTCGGTCAGCGTGGTCTTGCCGCTGTCGATATGAGCGGAGATGCCGATATTCCGAAGCTTGCTTGCGCCCGGCGCCACCTGCCGCCTCCTTTCCGGGCCGTCATGGTCGCCGGGTAATACGCTATCGCCTGGTCGTAATCAAGGAATAATTGGCGAGATAATTGGCGAGAGGCGACTGCCTGGCGGCATTCGGAAAAAAGTCTTTCGTGGCGGACAGGCAGTGCTATACTCGGCGCGTTGAATAGCGTGCCGGCGTGTGACCGATCGACACAATTATTCCGGGGGCCAAGAACCATGCCTGTACTGCGAACATCGTCTCTCGTGTCTCTTGTCTTATCTCTCGTGCTGTTTACGCCCTACCGCGCGCGCGCGGGTGAGCGTCCCATTATGGCCGTGTTCGACATCGAGAACCGCGGCCCCGATTTGCCGCGGGCGGTGCTCGACAACATGTCGACCTACCTGACGACGCTCGTTGCCGAGTGCAGCTACCAGGTGCTTCCCCGGGACGAGATCAGGGAGCGAATACGAAATCAAAAGATCGCAAGCTACAAGCAGTGCTACGACCAGAAGTGCCAGATCGAGCTGGGCCGGGAGCTGGCCGCCCAGAAAACGCTGGCCACGAAGATCCTGAAGATCGGCGACCGCTGCCAGATGACCTGCATGCTCTACGATCTGAAGAAGGCGGCCACCGAGAAGGCCGCCAGTGTCGCGGCGACTTGCGACGAAAAGGCGCTGCTTGCCGCTGTCAAGCAACTGGCGGACAAGATCTGCATTCCCATGGCCGAGATGAGCCGGGAAGACAACGGCGGGGTGGGCATCCTGTTGATCAAGACGGTCCCGCCGGGCGCACGAGTGAAGCTCGACGGCAAGGACGCGGGCGTCTCGCCCGTGACCCTCCGCAGCCTGGATTCGGGTCGGCACGTCGTCGAGGCGGAAAAGGGCGCACTGAAGGGCAAGCAGAGCGTTCAAGTGCGGGGCGGCGCCGTGGCCCGCTTGATCCTGCCGCTGGCGGCCGGAAAGCTAGTCACTGTGTCCCTCTTCAGCGATCCGCCCGAGGCGCTGGCGGTCTGGGACGGCAAGGATCTGGGCAGCACGCCCGTCGTGATAGATCGGGTGCGGCCCGGCAAGCACGAGCTGAAACTCTCGCTGGCGGGTTGCCTGCCCCTGGAAAAAGAAGTTCAGGTAAGCGAGGACCGCGAAGTCAACTTGCGTCTCTTCTCGGCCGGGCGGAAGGTTCGCCTGGTCACCAGTCCCCCGGGCGGCGAGATCTTCATCGGCCAAAAATCGCTGGGCCGCGCCCCGCTGGAAGTTGTCTTGCCCGCCGGTGGGAAGCAGGTGGTGAAGGCCGGAAAAGAGAACTACTTGGAGAACGAGTTCGAGATTCCCGTAGTGCCGGCCTTCCCGGGCGCGCCGCCGCAAATAGCGGAGCTTGAGCTCATACCGAAGCCGGTATCCGTACGGGTTGCGATTACCCAGCCGGGGGCGAGGGTGACGCTGGGTTCGGGGGATCTGCGCGCGGAGCGAAGCGGGTCGGGTGAGATAGAAGTCACTCCCGGCAAGCGCAAGCTGGTGGTCGTCCTGGACGGCTACAAGACGATCGAAAAGGAGATGGACATACCGGTGGGCCAATCCAGCAGGATAGACCTGCAACTGGAGCCGCTCCCCGCCTATACCGCATACAAAGAACGTCTCGTTTCCAAGCGCTGGCAGGCCTGGGGAACGCTGGCCCTGGGTGTCCTGGCCGCGGGTGGTTCCGCCGGCCTGCTGGTCTGGGCCGCGGATAGCCAGCACTCGGCCGACGACGCTTACGCCGACTACCGGCAGGCGCTGGACAAGGCGACGGGCCAGGCTGCCCTGGACGACGCGCGTTCCCTTGACAAGCAAGCCCAGTGGGGAAGGGTCGGCGGTTACGCAAGCATCGGCGTCGCGGCCCTGGCGTTGGGATGGAGTATTTACAGCTTTGTGACCATGCCCGAGCGCCGGCAGTCCTGGAGCCTGTCACCCGCGCCGACGGCCGCGGGCAGCGGCGGGCAATTCGTGTTGGGAGGGCGATTCTGATGAAAAGGGCAATCCTGGCGGGCGCGTGTCTGGCCTTGGTAGCGGCCGCTTGCGCGGTGGAGCGCGACGAGACCAACCCGGTGGTGAGCGCGGCAAACGGGACGCTGGACGCTCATCTAAGGGCCGATGTCGTCTACGGCGTGGGAATCGAGCTGGCCTGGGATAAACCGGTAATAGAAGATCTGCAGAGTTTCCGCATCTACAAGGGAGCGCCGGATTCGAACTGCAAGGACATGCTGCTGCTTACGACCCTGGATATTACCGAAACGTCGTATCGAGACGAGCAGGTGGTGCCGGAGACCGAGTATGCCTATTGCCTGACTGCATCCAGGGGAGAGGAAGAAACGGCGCGCGACGGCGCACCCACCGCAAAGCAGACGCCCCGTGCGCCGAGCTTCGTGGTAAACGGCGGAAACTACCTGGCCGCGCAGGAGACGGTTTCCGTCGACGTCTCGTATCATCAGGATCTTTTTTCACCCGAGAAAATCCTGGTAGTAGTGGACAACGGCAACCCCGCCGAGATCCCCTTCGCCGCTCACACGAGCGTGGACATCTCGGGGGCCAACGGCGCCCGCGAGATAGCGCTCTCATTAAAGGATGGATCCGGCCTGGCGACCAAACCGCAAGCGTTCGATATCTACCTGTGTAAAGGCCCGCTCACGGACAACGACGGCGACGGATATCCGGGCGGAGAGCCGCTAGGCGACTGTCCCGGCATGATTTTCGACTGTGACGACGGCGATGCCGGTATCAATCCCGGTGTTGCCGAGCTTTGTGACGGCGTGGATCGGGACTGCGACGGAGTGTATGACAACGGCTTCGATGGTGACGGGGACACCTACACGACCTGCGGGACGCTGACAACCGACGGGAGCGCCGTGGTGGCGGATTGCGATGACGGGGATCCGGGAATCAATCCTGGTGTCGCCGAGCGTTGTGACGGCGTGGATCAGGACTGCGACGGAGTATATGACAACGGCTTCGATGGTGACGGGGACAGCTACACGACCTGCGGGACGCTGACAACCGATGGGAGCGCCGCGGCTCAAGACTGCAACGACGAAAATCAGGGAATATACCCGGGTGCCCATGAAGATTGCGATGGAATAGACCAGAATTGCGACGGCGTGGCCGATATCGACATCGGTCCATGCGACGGAGGCACGCTTGACGAAGACGGCGACCTTTTCGGGTCGATCGCAAGTGGAGGCACTGATTGCGATGACAACGACAAGGAAATTCATCCTGGCGTAAGCGAAGATTGCGACGGCGTCGATCAGAACTGCGACGGCATAGTCGATACGGACATCGGCCCATGCGACGGAGGAACGATTGACGAAGACGGCGACCTTTTCGGGACGATCGCAAGTGGAGGCACAGATTGCGATGACAACGACGAGGACATCCACCCGGGGATATCGGAAATCTGCGACGGCAAGGATCAGAATTGCGACGGAACCTTCGACGAAGATTTCGACGGTGATATGGACGGCTACACAACCTGTGGCACGCGAACGACGGATGGAAGCTCCACCACGGCAGACTGCAACGACGGAAATGCCGCGATAAATCCGGGTGTCGCAGAACTTTGTGACGGTGTGGATCAGGACTGCGACGGAGTGTATGACAACGGCTTCGACGGTGACGGGGACAGCTACACGACCTGCGGGACGCTGACGACGGACGGGAGTGCTGTTACGACTGATTGCAATGACGGTGATGGAAGTATCCATCCAGGCGCCGCGGAGGTTTGCGATGGGGTGGATCAGGACTGTAACAGCATCCGCGATGATGGTTTGGACGATGACCAGGATGGCTACGGCAAGACCGGCACCGAGGGTTGTCCCAATCCCGGAGCGGATTGCAACGATGGCAACGCTGGTATCAATCCCAGCGCCACGGAGGTTTGCGACGGCGTTGACCAGGATTGCGACGGCGTGTACGACAACGGCTTCGACGGAGATGTGGACACCTACACGACCTGCGGGACGCTGACGACGGATGGGAGCGCCGTGACGGCTGATTGCAATGACGGGGATCCGGGAATCAATCCGGGAGTTGCAGAATTATGTGACGGGATGGATCAGAATTGTGACGGGCAGAGTGATGAAGGTCTGGGGATATGTGACAGCGGAACGGTGGACAATGACGGTGATCACTTCGGTTCAATTGCCACCGGCGGCACCGATTGCAACGACAACAATCCCGACATGCATCCGGGTGTCACCGAGCTTTGTGATGATGCGGTGGACCAGAACTGCGATGGCTCGTTGATTTGCGATGGCGGTTCAGTGGACTCTGACGGAGATACCTATGGTTCGGTCCCCAGTGGCGGGACAGATTGTAATGACGGCGATGCCAGTGTAAAGCCAAGCGCCATGGAAGTCTGCAACGGGATTGATGATGACTGCAATCCTGCAACAGTCGACGGATTATCAGATGGCGACGGAGACGGCTGGGGAGATGCCTGCGACAACTGCCCGGGCGTCTCAAACTCTAACCAGGCCGACGACGATTTGGATGGGACGGGTGCGCTTTGCGACTGCGACGATGGCGATCCGGAGAACAGTCCATGGTTCAGCGAGGTTTGTGACGGGCAGGACAACGACTGCGGTGGCGACGTCGACGAAGGCTTCGACGGTGACGCTGACACCTACACGACCTGCGGTACGCTGACGACAGACGGGAGCGCCGTGGTGGCGGATTGCGATGACGGCGACCCGAACATCAATGCCGCTGCGGGCGAGGTTTGCGATGGTATTGACAACAACTGCGATGGAGCATTGGACGAGGGTATGGACGACGACCAGGACGGCTACGGAAAGACCGGGACCGAGAATTGTCCAAACCCCGGTGTGGACTGCGACGATGGAAATTCCCTGGTGTATCCAGGCGCGGTCGAGGCCTGCGAAATCGGCCCGGCCGTCGATGACAATTGCGATGGAGATCTGATTTGCGACGGAGGCGGGGTTGACGCGGACGGGGACGGTTATGGCTTGCTTGCAAGCGGGGGCACTGACAACTGCGATGACGATGTGTACAACTGGACGTCTAACGGGTGTGCAAACTGCGTGGATGGAGATGACGATGGATTTGGGGCGGATTGCGACTACGGGCTGGATTGCGACGACACGGATGTCGGCGTGAATGAACAAGACTACATACTCTGTCAATACGTAAGTTCTCCGGACTACTGGTACGATGTCTGCCTTGATGGCGTCTGCATATCCCCGGGCGCCTGTGGTGACGCAAGTTGCAACGTACGCTATGCGCACTTCGTGGTGCCGCCGGCTTCAGGCCATTCCGATTTCACCAGCACCGAGCCCGTGTCCGGCCAGCCGGTGGTCACTGACAATGTGACCGGCCTGGTGTGGCAGGGAAGTGACTCCGGAACACACACATGGCAAGACGCCATTGATTACTGCGACGGCCTTGACTGGGGCGGATATACCGATTGGTACCTGCCTGACGAGTATGAGCTGCAGTCCATAGTGGACTACGGAAGAACGAACCCGTCGATTGATCCGGTCGCTTTCCCCGGCACGCCTTCGAATTGGTTCTGGACGTCGTCGTCCTATGTGTTCGCCTCGTCCTACGCATGCTCCGTCTACTTCAGCTCCGGCAGCGTCGACGTCGACGTCAAGGACAACAACTACAATGTGCGTTGTGTGCGCAGAGGACCGTGACAGCGCAGCAGCGGCGGAACGAAGTGTAGCCGTGCCCATCGGTATCCTCGTTTCTTGAGGGCTCGGCTCTTTGGTGATTCGATCATTTGACGCTTTGAAATTGTGGACGCAATCGCATGGCGCGCTACGAGCACCTTGCCATATATAAGAAGAGCTTCGAGCTGGCCGTTTACCTCGAGAAACTGGTGGCCGGGTTTGACAGGCGCCACAAGTATGGCCTGGGCGCCCGCATGCAGGCAGGCGCCCAGGATGTCCTCGGGCGGCGACAGGGCGAGAGAACTTCTGGAGTTGCGCCTGGAGGTGGAAGTGCTCAAGAACCTTCTGCACCTGGCAAAGGAGGTGCATGCTTTCAAATCATATAACGCGTATCATCACTCGGCCGGCCTGGCAGTGAACGTGGACGCCGGGCCGGCCGGGAGAAAAAGTTTTTCTTTATGAAGATATATTCAAGGAGGCTTCCCAATGAGAAAAGGCATGCAGATCATCGTTGTGTTCTTGCTTTGCTTGGTGTTACCGGCGCCTGGCGGCGCCGGTGGCGGACACTTCATCCGCACCGAGCCCGTGGCCGGCCGGCCGGTTGTCACGGATGGCGTTACCGGGCTGGTGTGGCAGGGCTGCCCCGCGGGCCTGAGTGGCGGCGACTGCACGACGGGCGCCGCCGAGACGTACACCTGGCAAAACGCCATTGATTACTGCGACGGCCTCAACTGGGGCGGGCACACCGACTGGTATCTGCCGGATGCGAAGGAGCTTCGAACCATCGTTGACAACCACAGAACGTACCCAGCCATTGATACTTCGGTTTTTCCCGGCACGCCTTCGAATTGGTTCTGGACATCGTCGTCCTGTGCGGGCGACTCGTCCTACGCATGGTACGTCTACTTCAACCACGGCCACGTCCGCAACGACGTCAAGGAGTCCAACCCCCGCAATGTGCGTTGTGTGCGCAGAGGACCGTAATTTGGCTCTTTGGTGATTCGATCATTTGACACTTTGAATCTTTTCCGGCCGCCGGAATTGCCAAGAGACGGACGGGCGCCGGGTGGCCGCATGAATGTCGTGACCTTGATTCGGCCTTATTCCAACAGCTATTTCAGCGCCGGGCACAGATCGCGGTGATCCTGTTTATCTGCAAGTATTATGGCCATACGAGGCATAATTCAGCACTCTGGCTTTTATTCTGAGCCATATTCCAACAAGTCCAACTTTGTTGGAATATGCTCTTCCACGGCTCGGATGGGTCATGGGTGCCAGGTGATTCGGGTTCTCTGATTTAATTGGTTTTTCTATCCTACGCCGCGGCTCCCGGTTTGGGTGTCCGAATTTCGAACAGCGTGACCGATTTTCGGACATTCTCGTGTTTTTTCGTCAAAGCCCGGCTAGAAACATCTTGAAAAAACGGCCTACTGGTGCGGCGAGCGATATGGCATGGGCTTTGCTCTACTATTCCAGATCAGGAGTCTTTGACTTTTTGGCTTCCTCAGAAAGGAATGTCAATGCAACTGACACGGATAGAAGGTTTGATATATGAAGTGAGGGGCCGCCGGGTCATGCTGGATCGGGATCTGGCGTTACTCTACAGTGTTGACACCAGAGTGTTGAATCAAGCTGTTCGCAGAAACCTGAAGCGGTTTCCTGACGATTTCATGTTCAGACTAACCGCCGAGGAGCGTGATTCCCTAAGATCACAAATTGTGATCTTAGAGAGTGGTAGGGGACATCATCGAAAATACCCTCCATTCGCGTTCACAGAGCAAGGTGTAGCTATGCTCTCAAGTGTTCTCAGGAGCTCTCGTGCTATCCAGGTCAATATCGAAATCATGCGGGCTTTCGTGAAGTTGCGAAAAATTCTTGTCCAGAATAAAGAACTTGCGGAAAAATTAGCCGAACTAGAATGTAAGGTAACAAGCCATGATCAAAGTATTCGTGCGATCTTCGAGGCTATCAGACAACTCATGGAGGAACCGGTTTCCAAAAAGCGGCGAATTGGATTCGGGGCAAAAGACGAAAAAGACGATTGATGGTGCATCAGATGGAGTACCCGGTTCGTATGGCACCTCGTTTGCACCTGCACCTCGTTTCGGCACCTCGTTTCGGACTACCCGCCGGGGCGGGGGTTGTTCCTACTGGGGAATACACAGCAGGCGCAGGCTGCCGCCCACGAAACCGCGCGGCCAGCATTTCAGATCGGTCCGCGGGCACTGGTAGGTTCCGGCGCAGTCGTAGAGGCAGGTCTGGGTCTCGGGCGGGCTGGTGCAACTGTCGCAGTCGTCGCACAGCAGGCCCTGGCTGTTGTCGCACTCGAGATCCACGGTGCAGGGGGCGCCCTCCTGGCCTGCGCCGGCCGGATGGCACTGGCCGCTGACTTGATCGCATTCCCAGTCTTGCTGGCAGTCCTGGTTGGTTTGGCACCTGGTCTTGCAGATGCACGCGCCGGTGTCGCAGTACTCGTCGGCCTGGCAACCTCCGCAGCAGTCGTCTATGCAGACGTGGCTTTCGTAGTTGCACTGCTTACCGGCGGCGCAATCGGAGTTCTGATCGCAGCCTTCCTGGCACTCGCCCACGCCTGCCGGGCCGGCGGTCGGGTTGCACCACTGGCCCTGGGGACAGGTCTCGATGGTGCAGCCGGGGCTGACACACTCGTTGTCGCGGCACTCCTGGTTGCCCGCGCAGTCGGCGTCGTTGACGCACTCGGGCATGCACTCGCCCTCGCGGCAGCTCGGATAATTCGGATCCTTGCAGTCGTCGTCCGACAGGCAACCTTCCGAGTCGGGGATGCAGGTTCCGAAGTTGCAGTGGAACCCGGCACAGCAGTCGTCGTCGCCCTGGCACATCCCGGGCGGCTTAGTGCACTCGCCGTTCTTGCAGACCAGGCAGATCGCATGCGCGCAATCCTCGCGCGTCGTGCAGTTCTTCGGCACGCAGCGGTTGTCGATGCACTTCTCGTCCTGGCCGCACTGCTCCGGCCCGGTGCAGGTCTTGTCGTCTCCACCGGCCGGCACGCACTCGCCGCCGGTGCAGGTCTCGTTGGCGTAGCAGTCGCAGAACTCGTCGCAGGCCGTCGGGGCGCTTCCCGCCTCGCAGCGCGACAGGCTGGTGTTGCAGACCATGTTCTGGCCGCGTTCGCCGCAGTCGTAGTTGCAACTACAGGCCTTGATTTCCTGGCAGACGCCGCCGATGCAGTCTTGGCCCGCGGGGCAATCGTCTTTCGACTGGCAGAAGGTGATGTCGCCGCCGGCCCCGTCGGCGTCCCAGGCGTCTCCGCCGTCGAAGGGACCGCCGCCGCTCGAACAGCCCGCGACCGTGATAAAGATTGCAAGCGCGGCCGACGAGAATATCTTTACACAAGCAGTTCTCATTTTCTCCTCCAAGGCGAAGACAAATCAATAATAGCAGAAAAAGACAAAAGCGCCAGACGTAATGAAATTGCGTACCCGTTGGGTTATGGGTTATGTTCATTGTCAGGAGGGAGGTGGCCCGATGAGTGAGAAATCCTTTGATGATTTTACAGCCGGCAACTTGCTGTTTAAAACGCTCGACGAGGCCGCAAGACAACGAGTTCTGGAGTTGGCTCGCCTGGAGAAGTATTCCAAGGGAGACACGATCATTGAGCAGGATGAAACCGGCGATGACATCTACTTGTTGAAAAGCGGCAAGGTGGACGTCCAGACAATGCAGGAAGGTTTCATCATCGAACTCACCACCCTCGAACCGGGCAGCATTTTCGGCGAAGTTGCCGAGGTATCCAACGTCCGCCGCACGGCGACCATTGTCGCCAAGGAGGACGTAGAAGTGTTGCGCTTCCTGGGACCGGAACTGGTAGAGGAACTCAGGAAACACCCCACCGCCAGCAAGCTGCTCGACCACATAGTCCTGCACCGCGCCAAGGATACGATCGAGAAGACATTCGGGTACTAAAAGGCTTCGGTTTCGAACGACGAGTCTTACGTCCAGTCGACTACCTGCCAGCCCAATCGTTTAGCGTAGCGCCGAAGAGCTCGTGAGGGAGTGGTGGCCATGCGCTTGCCGCATAGTTCGAGTATCGGCACGTCCGAGAGGTGATCGCTGTAGGCCCAGGAGCTTGCCCAGTCGGTCTGCTGGTAGAGATCCAGTTCCTTCAGCCTTTTGACCTTTTCCTGGCCGTAGCAGTTGGCTCCCATTACGGTAGGGACGGGTTCGATCGCCGTGCGAGTGGCGACTAAAACGTCGAAGCCCAGATGCCGGGCAATATTTTTCATGTAGAAGTCCACCGAGGCCGTGGCCAGAATTAGCTTGTGCCCTTGTTCGCGATGCCAGCGCACTCGTTCGAGACCCTCCGCGAAGTAGCGCTGCCGGATGACCCGCTCGTGGAAATTATCAACCAGTGCCTCGCGCTCGGGCGGAGGGACGTGTCTCAGGATCTTCAGCATGGCGTTCTTGATGCGCTTCTTGGTGACCAGCCCCAGGCCGTATCCCGGAGCCAGGGTGGCCAAGAGCGGAAACTCGGTCAAAGCGCGCGGGTAACGCCGCAGCACAAAAAGGACAAACGGCAGGGCCGAGTCGCCGCGGACCAGCGTGCCGTCGAAGTCGAAAAGGCCGACTGTGATCTTTGAACTCATCCGTTCGCATCGATGGCATGATAAGAGTGGCCTGTCAAGCCGGGATCTGGTATCAATGCGGCTTGTGATGAAGGAGAAATCCAAAAGACCGGGCTGCTTTGCCATTGTTCCGGCCGCGGGACGGGGGCTTCGTTTCGGCGGCCGGCTGCCCAAGCAGTTTGCGCCAGTCTGCGGTTCTACAATCCTCACCCGCACGCTCCGGGCGCTCTGGTCGACCGGACTCCTGGACGGGATGGTCGTGGTCGTGCCGGCGGAAGCGGCCGGCTCGGACGAGATTTTGCCGGGCGACATGCGCGGGCGTGACGACATCCTGGTGACGGCCGGCGGCATGCGCCGCTGCGATTCAGTCAAGGCGGGCCTCGATCGCCTGCCGGCCGGATGCGAACTGGTGCTGGTGCACGATGGGGCGCGGCCGCGGGTTTCGGCCGCGCTGGTCGAGCGAGTGATCACCGGCGCTCTGCAATACGGGGCATGCGTGCCCGTGCTGCCGGCCGCGGAAACATTGAAGCAAGTCGATCACAACGGAAAAGTCGAGGCCACCCTGGACAGAAGCCGGGTGCGTTTGGCTCAGACCCCTCAGGGATTTGCAAGAGAGATCCTTGCAGAGGCTTATCGCCGGGTCGGCACGAACGACCAGGGCGTCGACTTCACGGACGATGCGGCACTTGTTGAGCAAGCCGGCTACCCGGTGTCCACCGTCGCCGGCGAGCCGGGAAACATCAAGCTGACCCGGCCTTCCGATCTGGCCGGTCTGGGCCTCATGATTCCGCGCGTTGGCTTGGGCTACGACGTGCACCGCTTCGGACCCGGCCGCAAGTTGTTGTTGGGCGGCGTCGAGGTCGCACATCCCCAGGGGCTCCTCGGGCACTCCGACGGCGACGTCGCGCTGCACGCCTTGATAGATGCGCTTCTGGGGGCTGCAGCCCGGGGAGACATCGGGCGTCTTTTTCCTGACGACGACCCGGCCTACCTGGGAGCCGACAGCATCGATCTGTTGCAAAAGACTCTTTCCGTAATCGGGCGCGCCGGTTTCACGGTCTGCTCGGCTGACATCACCATCGTCGCCCAGGCGCCGCGCCTGAAGGACTATCTGCCGCGCATGGCCGAGAGAGTGTCCGAGGCGCTCGGCCTCGACCCCGGCCAGGTCGGAGTCAAGGCCACGACCGAGGAAGGCCTGGGGTTCACCGGGCGGCAAGAGGGCATCGCCGCCCATGCGCTGGCCGTGCTGGTTAGAGAGAGAACGGAAGATGAGTGACGTACAAAAAAATACACCGGCGTCAGGGGAAGATAGCTTCTTCGAATCGGAGGTCGCCGAACGAGATCCGCAGGGCCTCGGGCAACTGGAAGAACGCAAACTTCGATCGCGCAGACTCAGGGCGCGCATCTTTGTCTGCCTGGTGCTGGCTTTGGCGCTGGTGTTGATCTACATGTTGCGCGATGACCTTGCCTATTTCTTCGAATCACGCACACCTGTCGATTTCGGTCTGGCCGAAGAGATGCAGACCAGGCCGCTCGATCACAACAGCTATGTTCACCTGCACGGCATCGCCAGGGACATGTGCATCAAGGCCGACCTGCTGACAGGCAGCGTGCGCTTTTTATACCTACTGGGATCCGACCTGGGTAGCCGCATTCTGATAGAGACTCCCACGGAAAAGGATACGGGTTGCCTGGGCGCGGTCGAAAGCGATTTCGAGGGGAGGCTTGTGAACCTTGACGAAACCAGGCGCTACGATCGCGTGTTGAGCTACTACCGCAAGCATTTTCCGAGCGCGCCTCGGGAGAGGCCCGTCTACTTGCTGCAGGACGGCATGCGACCCCTAAGCGCCTGGTGGTATCCGCTGGCGGTCCTGGTTATCCTGTTGCTGTGGGTGCTGAACGTCCGCACGCTCATTCGCATCAGGCGACGCGCCCGCTTGAGCGATCAAGGAGGAACGCAATGAGCCTGACAATTTACAACACTTTCACAAACGGCAAGCAGCCGTTCGAGCCGCTGGTGCCCGGCAAGGTCGGCATGTACGTCTGCGGAGTAACCGTCTACGACATGTGCCACATCGGCCACGCCCGGGCCTACGTGACCGCCGACCTGATCTATCGCTATCTTCAGGCCAGCGGCTTCGAAGTGACCTACGTGCGCAACTTCACCGACGTCGACGACAAGATCATCAAGCGGGCCGCCGAGCTGGGCATCCCGACCGGCGAGCTGACCGAGAAGAATATCAGCGAGTTTTACACCGACATGGACGCGCTGATGATCAAGCGCCCCGACGTCGAGCCGCGTGTCACCGGGCACATCCCAGACATCATCGAGACGGTGCGCGCTTTGGTCGATCGCGGACACGCCTACGTTGTGGACGGCGACGTCTATTTCGACGTGCCGTCGTATCCCGACTACGGCAAGCTTTCGAAACGCAACCTCGACGACCTCAAGGCCGGAGCGCGTGTTGAAGTCGACCGGCGCAAGCGCAGCCCGCTGGATTTCGTTCTCTGGAAAGCGTCCAAGCCGGGGGAACCAAAATGGGACAGCCCCTGGGGCAAGGGCCGACCCGGCTGGCACATCGAGTGCTCGACCATGAGCACCAAGTATCTGGGCAAGACTTTCGACATTCACGGCGGCGGCAAGGATCTTATCTTTCCCCACCACGAGAACGAGATCGCCCAGGCCGAGGCGGCCCACGGTGTGCCCTTTGTGCGTTACTTCTTCCATAACGGCTTCGTCAACATCGACAAGGAGAAGATGTCCAAGTCGCTGGGCAACTTTTTCACCGTCCGCGAAATCTGCCAGCGCTACGACCCGGAGGCGCTGCGCTACTTCTTGCTGACGACCCACTATCGGAGCCCGATCAACTTCGAGGTGGAGTTCAACTGCCCCGAGTGCGGCGCCGCGCTGAGCCGCGCGGACCTCGAGGCTTCGAGGTGCCCGGCTTGCCACGAGAATCTCTCCGGCGAATCGGCGGGACGGGGCATTCGCTTGCCTGCGCTCGAGGAAAACCAGAGGCGCTTGGACTACTTGTACACAACGCTTCAGCGTATGGACAAGTTCTTAGACAGCGGGGCTACGGGCGTCGGAGAACTCGTCAGGCGCGAAGAGGTCGACTCGCTGCGCCCGCGATTCAGTGCGGCCATGGACGACGACTTCAACGCCGCCGCGGCGCTGGCTGTCGTCTCGGACGCCATGCACCTGGCGAACGACGTACTGGACAACAAGGAAAAAAGGGCCGAGGCCCTGATTACATCGACTATCCAGGTAATCCGCGACGCACTCGATCGCATGGCCGCGGTGCTGGGCGTCCTCGAGCGCGATCCGGCCGAGGCGCTAGCGGCGTTGAAGGCTAGAGCCTTGCGCTCGGTCGCAAGCGACCCCGGAGAGATCGATCGACTGGTGACCGAGCGCAACCAGGCCCGGACCGACAAGGACTTCGCGCGCGCCGATGAAATTCGCGGACGGCTGTCTGACATGGGCGTCGAGTTGATGGACGGCCCCGAGGGAACCACCTGGAAGGTCGGCTGACAGGGTGAGCTGCAATGCCCAGATTCGAACTGGTGAGCGAGTTTGAGCCCGCGGGCGATCAGCCGCGGGCCATCGATCAGCTTTCCGCGGGGCTTGAGCGCGATGATCGGCACCAGGTGCTTTTGGGCGTGACCGGCTCGGGCAAGACCTTCACCATCGCCGGCGTTATCGGAAGATTGCAGCGGCCGGCTTTGATCATCGCTCACAACAAGACCCTGGCCGGACAGCTCTACTCGGAGTTCCGCGAGTTCTTTCCCGGCAACGCCGTGTGCTTCTTTGTTTCCTACTACGACTACTACCAGCCCGAAGCCTACGTCCCGCAGTCGGATACCTACATAGAGAAGGACGCCAGCATCAACGATGAGATCGATCGCCTGCGGCACGTGGCCACCCACTCTCTTCTCACGCGGCCTGATGTAATCATTATCGCCTCGGTATCGTGCATCTTCGGACTGGGCCCGGTCGAGTCCTATGCCGAGATGCGGGTGGATCTGGCGCGCGGTAAAGCGCCGGGACGCGACGCCTTACTGCGGCGCCTGGTGGATATCCATTACACGCGCAACGATTTGGATTTTCATCGCGGCACTTTCCGGGTGCGCGGCGATGTGGTCGACGTGTTTCCGGTCTACGAGGAAGAGCGCGCCTTGCGCATCTCTTTTTGGGGAGACGAGATCGAACGGATCGACCTGATCGACCCCCTGCGCGGAGCCAGGCTCGAACAGCTCGATAGTGTCTCGGTCTACCCCGGCAGCCACTACGTCACCGGCGCCCGGTCGCTCGAGCGCGCCATGGGCGGCATTCGCGAAGAGCTGGCCGCTCAGCTCGGGCTTTTCAGGAAGGAGGGGCGCGAGCTTCAGGCTCAAAGGCTCGAGCAGCGCACCATGTACGATCTCGAGATGATCGAGCAGATGGGCTACTGCACCGGGATCGAAAACTACAGCCGTTACCTGTCCGGTCGCCTGCCGGGCGAACCGCCCCCCACGCTGATAGACTACCTGCCGGCCGACGCGTTGATCGTCATCGACGAAAGCCACCAGACCCTGCCGCAGATTAAAGGCATGGTCAAGGGCGACCGTTCGCGCAAGCAGACCCTGGTAGAGCACGGCTTCCGTTTGCCCTCGGCGCTGGACAACCGGCCGTTGACCTACGAGGAGTTCGACGCCCGCGCCGGGCAGCGTATCTACGTCTCGGCAACCCCGGCCCCCTTCGAGGTGCAACTTGCCCGGGGCGTGCTGGTGGAGCAGATCATCCGCCCGACGGGTCTGATCGATCCGCAGGTCGAGATCCGCCCGGCGGCCAGTCAGGTGGATGACGTACTCGATCAGATCAGGCAGACGGTCGCGCGCGGCCAGCGGGTGCTGGTTACCACCCTGACCAAGCGCATGGCCGAGGAGTTGTGTGACTATCTCGCCGAGCACGAAGTCCGGGTGCGATACCTGCACTCGGATATCGAGACGCTCAAGCGCATGCAGATCGTGCGCGAACTGAGAGCCGGCGCTTTCGACGTGCTGGTCGGCATCAACCTGCTGCGGGAGGGACTGGACATCCCCGAAGTGTCGCTGGTGGCCATCCTGGATGCCGATCGGGAGGGCTTCTTGCGCAGCGAGACCGCCCTGGTTCAAACCACCGGCCGCGCGGCGCGCAACATTGACGGCCGGGTAATTTTCTACGCCGACCGCGAGACCGACTCGGTGCGCCATGCCCTGGCCGAAACCCGGCGCCGGCGTGAGATTCAGAGACGCTACAACCGCAAGCACAAAATCCACCCCCGTTCGGTCACCAAGGAGATCCGTGACTTGCCGCGCATGGGTTTAGAGCGGGATCACGGAGCAAAAGTCGCATCGACCGTCACCAGCGGCGCCGAGATTATAGAGTTGATCGACGAACTCACCGGTCAGATGCGCGCGGCGGCGGAAGACCTTGATTTCGAGCGGGCCGCCGAACTGCGCGACCGCATTCGCGAGCTTGCGCAGTTCCACCTGAGAAGCGGATAGATAGCGGCATGGCCCGGAATGTACAGCCGCTGAAAGGCGCACGTCTGGAAGCCCTGCTCGAGAGGCTTCCGGCCAAGCCCGGGGTATACCTGATGAAGGGGCTGCGCGGGAGCGTTATCTACATCGGCAAGGCCAAGAACCTGCGTTCGCGGGTACGCAGCTACTTCAGGGCCTCCGGTGACGAGCGGGCCTTCGTCGCGCGCCTCGACTGCGAGCTGGGCGAGATCGAGGTAATAGTCACGTCTTCCGAAAAAGACGCCCTGATTCTCGAACGCGAATTGATCGGGAAGAAACGGCCGCGATACAACGTCGATCTGACGGACGACAAGAACTTTTTGTCGATCCGCATCACAAGCTCGCAGCCCTACCCGCGCCTGGTCCTCGACCGGCGGCGCCCGCGAGGCGATCCGCAGGCAGACGGCGGCGGGCGCTGGTTCGGCCCTTACACATCGGCCACGGCGGCGCGGGAGACCTTTCGCCTGTTGCAGACTGCGTTCGGCCTGAGGACCTGCAACGACACCTCTTTCCGCGGGCGCCAAAGGCCGTGCCTGCTGCAGCAGATGGGTCGCTGTTTAGGCCCCTGCGCCCTCGAGGTGCCGCCGGACGAGTACGCCCTGCACATCAAGCAGGCAGTGTCTCTTCTGTCCGGTCGCAGCGACGATGTCATCGAGGCACTTCGGGACAAGATGCGAGCGGCGGCCGCCGAGCTGCGTTTCGAGGATGCCGCCCGCCTGCGTGACAGGATTGCGGCCGTCAGCGGTGCCCTCGATCGGAAAACGCTCATCGATCCGTCCAGGAAGGACCGGGATGCTATCGGTATCCACCGGGAGGGCGCGGCGGGCGTGATAGTGATCTTGCACGTGCGAAGGGGATGGCTATTGGGCATCAGTCGCTTCCCTTTCTCGGATAGCCAGGCGCCCACGGCCGACCTGGTGCGCCAAATCTTCACCCGGCACTACGGCAGCGGGGCCGAGGTGCCTCCGGAGATCTTCCTGCCTCCCGAAGCGTCCCTGGGGGCGGAGGGCGATGGCGATCTTGACCTGCTCTGCGAGTTCCTGTGTGAGAGGCGTAAGGGTATAGTCGAGTTGTTCGCTCCCCGGCGCGGCACGGCCGAACTGATTGGGCTGGCCCGCGAGAACGCCCGCGAGGCTTTCCTGTCCAGGCTGGCCACCACCGGAATCCTGATGAATCGACTCGAACGCCTGGAAAGAAGGCTGCACCTGGCACACTTGCCGCGGCGCATCGACTGCTTCGACCTTTCCACCCTGGGAGGACACTGGAGCGTAGGTTCGATGGCCGTGCTTGTGGACGGCGAACCGGCTCCGGCAGAGTATCGACGCTACCGGATCCGCGATGCGGCCCCGGATTCAGACGTGGACATGATGCGCGAGGTGATCTCGAGGCGTTTTCGATCCATCCTGGATGGCAAGGTTGACGGCCCCGATCTAGTTCTGCTCGACGGTGGGTTGGGACAACTCAGGGCGGTCCGGGCTGTGTTTGAAGACCTCGGTGTTACGGATGTCGGCCTGGCGGCGCTGGCCAAGGGACGCGCCGAAAAGAAAAAGGGTAAACGATCAAGGGAGAAAGTCTATCTGCCGGGTCGCAAGAACCCGATTCTGCTCAGGCCCGACAGCGACGAGCTGTTTCTGCTTGCCCGAGTGCGGGACGAGGCACACCGTTTCGCCGTCGCCTATCACAGGCGCCTGCGCAGAAAGAGCAAGTTACGCTCGGTGCTCGACGAAGTTCCCGGAGTAGGGCCGGTCTTACGGCGGCGACTGCTGGTTCATTTTGGCAGCCTGCGGGGCGTGCGGGCAGCGGTGCCCGGGCGCCTTACCGAGGTCAAGGGCGTGACGCCCCGCCTGGCGCTGCGCATCCACAATTTTCTTTGCGACTTGACCGATCTTGGCGGTACTGATAGTGGAACTTGAATACGATCACATGGAGTAGATGATGAAGATATACACAAAAACGATTCCGATCATTGCCAAAGAGATAGTCGACAGCCTGGTAGGCAACGGCGATATCGAACTTGAAGAAGGCCTTGAGGCCGAGGCTCCCAGGGACTTCGAAGCCATCCTGGCCGAGTACGTCCGCAGTGAGCGGGAGGTGTGCGATTACACCACTGACGTGCTGGCCTCGCATGGCTGGGGAAATGCCAAGTACGGTGAGGCCCGCCGCCTTGCCGCCGCCAACAGGAAGGTTCCCCTCGATGACGAGGCCCTTGACTTCATCATCAACCAGATGCTCGAGTTCATGCTGATGTCGGCGAACATCGCCGAGGTTTATGCCGAGGACAGGATCATGCGCAAACGCATCGCGGACATCATCAGGCGCAGCCTGAAAGTTCACGACGAGCTCGATGTCGAGGTTCGCAAGCGTCTGCGGAATCTGCAGGAAGGCACGCGCGACTGGGAGATTGCCTACCGCAAGACGATGGAAGAGGTGCGGCGCGCCAAGGGGCTTGTCTGAAGGCCGTGGAATTCTACTTTTTGAGTATTATGTCGAACTTCTTCACCTCGAACTTCTTGTCCAGTTTGAAGCGGGTGGAGAAAGGTCGGTAATGAGGCTTCTCGATCTTCAATTCGTGTTCTGATCCAACATCCAGGTTTTGCACGATGCAAGGCGTCGCGCACCTTTCCGATGTGTCGAGAAACACCTTGGCGCCGGCGGGAGTGGAACTTACCGATAGCATGCACTTACCGGACGGCACCCCCGGAGATGTCTCCGGCGCTGGTTGCGCGCGGAAGAAAAGTGTCGCAGCCAGCGCGACCAAGAGCGCCAACACTCCCAGGCCAAGCCAAAGGCAGTATCGCCTGCCGGTCGAAGGCGGTCGAAAAGCGGCCTTATCCAATTCGTGACCAGTCGCTTCGGCGTGCGTCTCGATTTCCGGGGTGGCTGCGGGATGCGGTTTGAGACCCTCAGCGCCGAGATCGCTGAACAGGTGTGGCTCGATCTCACCCTGGGCCAGCGCATCTTCGATCTTTGCGGCTTTCTCGATTCGTTCGCCGAACAGGTCGCGCATGAAGGCCGCCAGGTCCTCGGGTGTCGACTCCTGCCCGGTCACACGGGCCGCCTCATCCAGGGTGGAGGCGAACTGTTCGGCGGTTTGAAAACGGGCATCTGGGTTCTTGATCAGGGCCTTGAGGATGACGGCATCGAGTTGCTCGGGGATTTCAGGGTTCCAGCGGTTCGGCGGCGGCGCGCTGCCCTCGATGATATCTTTGAAGATTTCCCTGTTTTCCATGCGCTGGTAACGGCGCCGACCCGTGACCAGTTCCCATAACACGGTTCCGGCGGCGTAGACGTCGGTGCGGGCATCGAGCGGTTTGCCCGTGACCTGCTCGGGCGACATGTAGGGCAGCTTGCCCTTGACCGTACTTTTTGACTCCTGCTTCTCGTAGTTGCTGGTGGCCCTGGCTACACCGAAGTCGAGCACTTTCGTCTCTCCATCGAAAGAGACGATGATGTTCTGCGGGCTGATATCGCAATGAACGATGTTCAAGGGCCTCCCGGCGACATCTGTCTTGGTATGTGCGTATTGCAGTCCCAGGCATGCCTGGCGCACTATTCTCACGGAGTGCCGCAAGGGGAGGAGTTTCTTTTTCTTGCGAAATGCCTTGGCTATCGAATAGGCGTTTTCGCCGTGGACGTACTCCATGGCGATGAAGTAGTTCCCGTCAGCGTATCCCAGGTCGTACATCTGCACCAGGTTGGGGTGCATCAGGCGCGAGGCGATGCGCGCCTCGTTGAGAAAAAGATGCACGTACTCGCGGTTGTTCCTGAGTTCGGGCCGCAGCATCTTGATGACCACCAGCTTGTCTTCGCCGTCGGGCAAACGCTGCGTGGCAATGTAGATCTCGGCCATGCCGCCGGTGGCGATTCCCTTCAGCAGATGAAACCTACCCACTTGCCGGATCATCGAAAACCGATTCTTCCCATCTCAATCAAACAACGAACCTGGCCGCTCAAATGATATTCCAGACACCACGCCTTTTGGAAGGTCTTTTTGTTGTGGAACGCTGACCAGGAGTCTACTCCAGGAAGTTGGCCTTGATGACTGTTTTCTCGCCTGGCTTGATGATTGCCTTACGCTCGAGGGTCCGATTCAGGGTAGGGTTTTTCAGTACCACCTGGTAAATGCCTTCGTAGAGTTCCTGGGGCTCGAAGGGGGTAGTGCCGATCTTCTTGCCGTGAATGTATACGTCGGCCCATGGCTTGGCTCGCACCAGCAGTAGGCCTTTCGCGAACTCCACGTTTTTCCTGATCGACTCACCGCTCCGGGCGACGATCTTTATTGTCTTTGTGGCCTGGAGCTGTCCGTTCACCAGGCGAACGCTGTGTGAGCCGGCCCGCAACTCGTAGTTGGCGATGGGAGTCGTTCCGATGTCCACGTTGTCCACGAACACCTTGGCCCAGGGTTTGCAGTCCAGCGACAGGCGGGCCTTGCCTTGCACCCCGGGGGCTGGGCTGCGAACGAGCCTGGCGACGATTTTCATGTGTTCGCCGCGCCTGGGATGTATGCGCTGCGACCATTCCTTGTATCCCTTGAGCCTGGCGCCGACTAAATAATTGCCCCCGGGTTCCAGGGCAAAGCTCGAAGACACGGGGCTGCCGTTGAGGAGAAACGAGGCACCCACGGGGCGGGAGCGCAGGCTGACATAGGCCCGCTTCTTGTCGGTGCCGGAATCACCCGTCCCACCGGGAGGGAGGTCGCCTGTCAGCTTGATGCTTCGGCCGGGCGGTACGCTGAAAGTCTTCGTCCAGTTCTTGCGCCCCTCAATCGAGGCCACCAGGGTGTGGCTTTCCCTGGCCGCCAGGCGCTCCAGGGTCAAGGGCGTTTTTCCCGCTACAGGTTTACCGTCCAGTGTGACCGCCGCGCCGGGCGGTGTGGTGACGACTTCCGCCCGGCCCCAGCCGGTGGTCGTGGCGCCGGCTTTCTCCAGTTGCGCGTGAAACGGGCGCGGTTCGGTATCCTCGACCTTGAACTGAGTATTCCATTGTTTGAATCCGACCTTCGAGACACGCAGGGCGTAAAGCTTGCCGAACGGCAGATCTTTTACGTCACAGGGGGTTGTTCCTTTACGGTTGCCGTCAATGAAGACGGCGGCCCCGGCCGGGCTGGAGGTGACGTGAACACTGCCCGTGGTTGGCGTGATTACCGTTCCTGCGTCCCTTATGGTTGCTCTGCCTCCCGGAGTTCTCGTTTGCTGGTAGACGAAGTATGCCAGGACGCCCAGGATTCCCAGCAGGATGATGACGATCGAGCCGCTCAGCAGCTTGCGCTCGGGCTTTGCATACGGTGCAGGCACGGGCGCTGGGACGATCCTGGAAACACCCGTGGTCGGCTTGGGAAACAGCGGCTTCGACGGTGTGCTTATCGGTGACACCTGCGATGGCGTTGCGCCCGTGCCGGGCACGTACATGTCCGGTTCACTCAAGTCGTCGAACAGCAAAGATTCGAGACTGTCGCCGTCGGACTGGGCCTGCTCGATCTTGCGCAGATTCTCGAGCTTGTCCATGAACAGCTCGCGCATGAAGGCGCTCAGGTGAACCGTGCTGGATATCAGCCCCTGGTTCTTCATGAACTCCTCGAGAGCCATGTGCATCTCGAGCGCAGTGGCGAAACGGTTCTCGGGATGTTTCTCCAAGGCCTTTAGGATTATCGCCTCGAGTTCGGCGGGAATCTGCTGGTTTATCTCGCGTGGCGATCGGACGGTGCCTTCGGTGATCTCCTTGAGGATCATCAGCTCGGAGTCGAGCTTGTAAAGGCGCAAGCCGGTTGCCAGTTCCCACAGCACGATACCCATTGAAAAGATGTCGCTCCGTGCGTCGACCGGTCGGCTCATGCACTGTTCGGGTGACATGTAGGAATACTTGCCCTTGAGTATCCCGGCGCGGGTCTCCTGGTACTGAGTGGCGGCCTTGGCGATGCCGAAGTCCACCAGCTTAGTAATGCCTTCGAACGACACCAGAATGTTCTGTGGGCTGATGTCCCGGTGAACTATGTTGAGCGGCGTGCCGTTGGTGTCCTGCTTCGAGTGGGCGTAGTGCAGTCCCTCGCAGGCCTGGCTGATGACCTTCACCGTGTGCTGCAAGGGCAGCGGCGTTTTTCTTTTCCGGCAGGCTTTTGCCACTGTGCGCAGGTTTTCACCCTGAACGTACTCCATGGCGATGAAGTATGTGCTTCCCACTCTTCCAAGGTCGTAGATCTGGACGATATTCGGGTGGGTCAGGCGGGCGGCGACGCGCGCCTCGTCGAGAAACATCTGCACGAATTCATCATTGCTGGCCAGGTTCGGCAGGATGGTCTTGATGACTACAATCTTCTCGAAACCCTCCATGCCACGTTGCTTGGCAATGTGAATTTCCGCCATCCCGCCCGAGGCGATTTTTTTCAACAGCTTGAATTTTCCGAACTGCTGAGCCATGTGCCCCAGTCGGTGAAAGCAAAAATTTGAATACCAGCCGCGGTTCATGTTATTATCCGCTTAAATTCGAAGTCAATAAAAATGCATTGAAACACTTGACTTTGTGAACTCATGATCGTTACAAGAAAACCTGTGATTCGCTATCGGCGCCCATAGGAGACGTTTGTGACAGGAAAAATCGCCCGTAGCCTGGCCCGCGTCGTACTTTGCCTGTGTGTGCTGTGCACCTCGCAGCCGGCCTGGTCGCAAGTCAATGACTTCGGCAGGGGCAACCTGCAGCTCAAAGAGGCCAAGATCCTCTACGACAACCTGCAGTACCGCGACGCCTTGAAAAAGTTGAAGACGGCTATCAGGGTCAAGGGCACCACTCGCAAGGACATCGTCGAGATATACAAGTACATGGGCTCGATCTACATCGTTCAGGGGCAGAAGAAGTACGCCGTCCGCGCCTTCGAGCTTCTTCTGAAGGTTAGTCCTAACTATGAGATGAACCCCCTCCTGACTTCGCCCAAGATCCTCAACTTCTTCAACAAGGTCAAGCAGGGCATCCAGAAGCGGGACAAGGTAATAATGCGCCACACTCCCATCCAGGAGATCTCGGCCGCGGAGCGAATTGAAGTGAAGGCTTACGTGGTCGATATACACAGTCGACTGCGCAGGATGCAGGTGTACTACCGGCGCCGGGGAGATCCCGAGTATTCGACGGTACAGATGCGACCCGCGAAGGCCGCCGGACGGGAGGCGGGCGCCCGTACCTATGTCGGCAGCATTCCCTTCATCTGGCACCTGACGGACGAAGTGGAGATGTTCATCGACTATTACATCGCGGGCAGCGACGCCAAGGGCCGCTGGGTCGCGAACATGGGCAATCCCAAGCAGCCGGCGACGTTCAGGATAAACCTGATGGCCGGCAAAGTGCCCGAAGGCGCCCGCTCCACGCCCGTGCTGAAGAGTTGGTGGTTCTGGACATTGGTCGGAGTGGGGTTGGCCGGGATTGGCGCGGGGACTTATTTCGGCGTGACGGCCGGGGGCGGAAGATCCCAGCCAACCACCGGACAGGCCGTGCTGGTTATTCGCTAAGGACAAAAGTGAAGAGCCCGACAACAATTCTGTTTATCCTTCTGTCGCTGGCACTCGCGGTCGGCGCATCCTGCGGTGGCGACGATTTCCGGGGCATCTCGTTGAGCCTCGAATTTCAGCCGCGGGATCTGCCGCAGGACACGACGGCGATCAATTACTATGTCCTGCCTCTTCAGCTTTTCGATGGTTCACAGGCGGCCTGTGAAAATTTCATGGGTTCACAGGCGGAAAAGAGCGTGCTCGATTACACGACAGATTTCGTCAAGCGCGGCTACCAGGGGGTCAGCGCCACGGAAAGTGTCACTTTAACGGTGGCCGAGCTTCCCGAGGGCATGCTCATGTTCTATATCGAGGCCGCCAGCACAACCCAGGTCCTGGCTTGCGGATGCGGGCAGGGCCTGGTAGAGAGGGGCGAGAAAGTCGTTATTCCCATCCGCCTGGCAAGCGACTGTCGATAGTAGTTTTTCCATTCAAAATAACTGCTTGACCCGGAAACGGCATCTTGCCTTTTCAGGGCGAGTCGGTTAGAATCAGATCAGATAATCGGTTTGGTCGGTAGCCATCCGACAAAGGCAATCCAGGTTCTTCTGGAGCGCAAAGCCCTGATCCTCGCAAAGGGGAAAGAAGGGCCGCCGAAGATGGCGCTGTGGAAGATCGAAGGCGAAGCAGGACTGGCGGATTGCCGAGGATCATGTGGCGGTTCGCTTTTTTTCTGTCCAGGCTATGGACAGGACGGGAGATGATGAGATGGCCGCAAAGACGGGCACAATCCGGGCGAGGTTACTGTCGACGAGCGTCGCGCTGGTACTGTTGGCATGTGGTTGGCTCTTCAGCGGTTGCGACAGCGGGTCGGTTCACGCCCAACTCGTCGGCGATATGTCGGTCGATCCCGACAATATTCCTACCAGTGGGGAGGCCGAGGCGGAAGTCGCCGTGTGGGTTTACCTCGAGGGCGCCGCCCGGACGCCGATAGAGGGCGCGCAGGTGGAACTGCTCTCGTCCCGTAACCAGGGCGGCAACCTGGTCGATACAATAGAGCAGCCCGACGTGCCGACAGACCCGGACGGCAGGGGCGTGGCCTTCATCGGATCGACCACGGTTGGCGAGGCGGGGCTGGTGGTCAAGGTGAACGGGGCGCCCTTGTGCGATCACTACGAAGCTGGCAAGTGCGTTCGTCTGCAAAAGATGGTCACCTTCTATCTCGTCTGCTCGGGCGGCCTGGAAAACTGCAACGGCGAATGCGTCGATACCGGCGGCGATCCGGAAAACTGCGGCGGGTGCGGAACCACCTGCTCCTTCGACAATGCCGTGGCGCTGTGCGACGCCGGCCTTTGCGCGATGGGTGACTGCAACCTGGGCTGGGGCGACTGCAACAGCGACCCTGCCGACGGGTGCGAGACGAGCATCATGGGCGACCGGGAGAACTGCGGCAGTTGCGGCAATTCCTGCCCGCAGGGCCTGGGTTGCCTGAACGGAGAGTGCTCGATTACCTGTCATGATGACGATCTGGACGGTTTCGACGACGCGTCTTGCGGGGGAGCCGACTGCGACGATACGGATCCCGATTCATACCCGGGTGCCACGGAGACCTGCGACGGCGCCGACAACGACTGCGACGGGGTCGTCGACCAGTTGCCGGAGGCGTCGGTCTCATGCGACGACGACAACGACTGCACCGCGGATGTGTGCCAGCGCGGCCGGGCCTGCGTCAACATACCCCTGCAGGAAGGATCCTGTGACGACGGCGACGACTGCACCATGAATGACAGCTGTCGAGCCGGGGCGTGCTTCGGGGCGCCCTTCGACGCCGACGGTGACGGCCATCAATCACCGGCTTGCGGCGGAAACGACTGCGACGACGGCAACGCGGGGGTTTACCCCGGGGCTTTCGAGGGGGCCGGCTTGCCGCAAAGTTGCGCAGACGGGCTGGACAACGACTGCGACGGGCTAACCGACATGGCGGACGGGTTGTGCAATCCCTGCCAGACGGACATTGAGTGCGCCGACGGCGATCTGTGCAACGGAGTCGAGACGTGCATTGCCAGCGCCTGCCGGGCAGGCACGGCCGTCGACTGCAACGACGTCAACGGCTGCACCGACGACAGCTGTCTTCCCGCGACCGGTGCCTGTAGCCACGTCGACAACACTGCCCCTTGTGAGGATGGCGATCTGTGCACGCAGGGCGATGTCTGCTCCGGGGGAGCCTGCCAGCCGGGCGGCGCCGCGCTGGACTGCAACGACGCTAACGACTGCACCGACGATGCCTGCCAGCCGGCCACCGGCTGCGTCTACACCAACAACACCACAGCCTGCGATGATCTCAACCCGTGCACGGTGGGCGACGCCTGCGCCGGCGGGTTCTGCCAGCCGGGCTCGCAGACCCAGGCCTGCGACGACTCCAACGGCTGCACCGACGACAGCTGCAATCCGGCCCAGGGTGGCTGCGTCTTCACACCGAACGCACTACCGTGCAACGACGGCGATCCCTGCACACAGGGCGATGCTTGCGGTTCTAGCGCCTGCCAGCCGGGCACGCCCAGGCCTTGCGACGACAACAACGTCTGCACGGACGACTCGTGCGACAGCGGCACGGGCAATTGTGTCCATACCTACAACACGGCTGCCTGCGAAGATGGAGATGACTGCACGGCAAACGACACTTGTAACAACGGGGCCTGTACCGGAGTTGTCGTAGACGTCGACGGTGACGGATTTTTCTCCTGGGACTGCGGCGGGGTCGATTGTGACGATACGGACGAGAACGTAAATCCGAGTGTATTCGAGGGGCCGCAGGGCAGCCCGTTGTGCTCGGATTCGATCGACAACGACTGCGACATGGCTACAGACTCCAACGACCCTGGCTGTGCTCCGTGTACCGTGGACGCCGACTGCAGCGATGGCAACGTCTGCACCGGCATCGAGATCTGCCAGGCTGGCTTGTGCGCCCCCGGCACACCGCTGGATTGCAGCGATTCGAATCCTTGTACGGACGACCTGTGCGACGCGCAGACCGGATGCTTCACGCTCGACAACGCCGATCCCTGCAATGACGGCGACGCCTGCACGTTGACGGACAACTGTCTAAGCGGCACCTGTGTCGGCATAAACCCGGTCGTCTGCGCTCCGCTCGACCAGTGTCACGACGCGGGAGTCTGCAACCCGGCCAGCGGGGTTTGCTCGAACCCCAACACGGCTAACGACACACCCTGCAACGACAACAGCCTGTGCACGGCTAGCGACACCTGCCAGGCCGGTGTGTGCTCAGGGCAGAATCCCGTCGTCTGCACGCCGGTCGACTCCTGTCATGACGCCGGCGTCTGCAACCCCACCACAGGAATCTGCAGCAACCCGGTCAAGCCGGACGGCGCCGGCTGTAACGACGGCAACCTGTGCACCCAGGTTGACACCTGCCTGTCCGGCAACTGCAACGGCGCCAGCCCAGTGCAATGCTTGACCCTCGACCAGTGCCATAACGCGGGCATCTGCAACCCCGCCACGGGCTCGTGTACGGATCCAGACAAACCGGACGGCACGTCCTGCGACGACAGCGACGCCTGCACACTGACCGACGACTGCCAGGCCGGCACATGCACGGGAAGCAACCAGGTTGCATGCTCGGCCTCCGATCAGTGTCACGCAGCAGGGGTCTGCAACCCGGCCACGGGCGTCTGTTCCGATCCCCCCGTGGCCAACGGCACTCCCTGCAACGACGGTGACATGTGCACTCAGGCAGATGCCTGCCAGACGGGGATCTGCGCGGGCTCGAATCCGGTGGTATGCACGCCTCAGGATTCATGTCACGACGCGGGCAGTTGCAACCCGGCCACCGGCAACTGCTCGAACCCACAAAAGCCCGACGGATCGACCTGCGATGACGGCAACCCGTGCACCCAGACCGACACGTGTTTGGCGGGCGCCTGCGGCGGGGCGAACCTGATCGTATGCACGCCGCTCGACCAATGCCATGTGGCAGGAATCTGCAACCCGGCGACCGGAAGTTGCTCTAATCCCAACACTCCCGACGGTTCAAGCTGTGACGACGGCAACCTGTGCACCCAGACCGACACCTGTCAGTCCGGCGTCTGCTCCGGGAGTGACCCGGTCATCTGTACCTCTTCCGGCCAGTGCCATGATGCAGGAAGCTGCAGCCCGGCGACGGGCTCGTGTACGGATCCGGCCAGCCCCGACGGGACGGCATGCAACGACGCCAACCTGTGCACCCAGACCGACACCTGCCAGACAGGCATCTGCACGGGCTCGAATCCGGTAGTCTGCACGCCGCTCGACCAATGTCACGATGCCGGCGCCTGCCAACCGGCGACGGGCAGTTGCACCAACCCGAACAAGCCGGACGGAACGGGCTGCAATGACGGCAATCTGTGTACGCAGACGGATACGTGCCAGTCGGGAAGCTGCACGGGCTCGAACCCGGTCGTGTGTTTGCCGCTTGATCAGTGCCACAACGCCGGCGCCTGCCAGCAGGCGACAGGCAGTTGCACGAACCCAAACAGACCGGACGGGACATCCTGCGACGACGGAGACCTGTGCACGCAGACCGACACATGCCAGGTTGGAATCTGTAGTGGAGCGAGCCCTGTCGTCTGCACACCACTCGATCAATGTCACGTCGCGGGTGTCTGCAACCCAGGCACCGGAAATTGCTCGAATCCGCCAAGTCCGGACGGAACGTCGTGTGACGACGCCAACCTGTGCACACAAACGGACATTTGCCAGTCGGGAAGCTGCAGCGGATCGAATCCGGTCGTGTGTGCGCCTCTGGATCAGTGCCACGTCGCCGGAACCTGCCAACCGGCGACGGGCAGTTGCACGAACCCAAACAGACCGGACGGTTCGGTTTGCGACGATCTCAACGCCTGCTCCTCGAGCGACATTTGCCAGAGCGGCGGCTGTATCGCCGGCGCCACTGACAAGGACACCGACGGAGATACCTACCTCGACTGGTCGTGCCCGGGTGGCAGCGACTGTTTCGACAACGACCCGTTGATCAATCCCGGTGCCAGCGAAGGTCCGAACTTGGATCCCACCTGCTCGGACGGCTGGGACAACGACTGCGACACGTTGGCCGATATGCTCGATTCGGGATGCATGCAATGCATCGTCAACATCGATTGCGAAGATTTCAATGCCTGCACGACCGACACTTGTGTCGGAGGGATTTGCCATAACGACGCCGTCGCCGACGGCACCGGCTGCGACGACGGCGACCTGTGCACCCAGAGCGACAGCTGCCAGGCCGGAAGCTGCACGGGCTCGAATCCGGTGGGCTGCACGGCGCTCGACCAGTGTCACAATGTGGGCACCTGCAACCCTGCTACAGGCAGCTGTTCGAATCCGCAGAAGCCCAACGGCTCGAGTTGCGATGACGGTGACCTGTGCACACAGACCGATAGCTGCCAATCGGGAAGTTGCACCGGCTCTAATCCTGTGGCCTGCACGCCTCTTGATCAGTGTCACAATGCCGGCATCTGCAACCCTGGGACGGGAAGTTGCTCGAACCCGGCCAAACCGAACGGAACCTCCTGCGACGACGGAAACCTGTGCACCCAGAGCGACAGTTGCCAGGCCGGAAGCTGCACGGGTTCGAACCCGGTGACCTGTTCGGCGCTCGACCAGTGTCACGACGTCGGGACTTGCAACCCCGCAACCGGTGGTTGCACGAACCCGCAGAAGCCCGACGGCTCGAATTGCGATGACGGTGATCTGTGCACCCAGAGCGACATCTGCCAGTCGGGGAGTTGTACGGGTTCGAACCCTGTGATTTGCACTGCGCTCGACCAGTGTCACAATGCGGGCACCTGCAACCCGGCGACGGGAAGTTGCTCGAATCCCAATAAGCCCAACGGCTCGAGTTGCGATGACGGCGACCTGTGCACCCAGACCGATAGCTGCCAGGACGGCAGCTGCCTGGGCGCGGATCCTGTCGCCTGCTCCCCCCTCGATCAGTGTCACGACGCGGGTATCTGCAATCCAGGCACCGGAAGTTGCTCGAATCCGGCCAAGCCCGACGGTTCGAGTTGTGACGACAGTGATCTATGCACGCAAAGTGACACCTGCCAGGCGGGAAGCTGCACCGGTTCGAACCCGGTAAGCTGTACGGCGCTCGACCAATGCCACGACGTCGGAAGCTGCAACCCCGCGACGGGCAGCTGCACGAACCCGCCAAAGCCCGATGGTTCGAGTTGCGACGATGGTGATCTGTGCACTCAGACGGACACCTGCCAGGCCGGAAGCTGCGCGGGCTCGAACCCTGTAAGCTGCACGGCGCTCGACCAGTGCCACAATGCTGGCACTTGCAATCCCGCTACGGGCAGTTGCTCGAACCCGCAAAAGCCCGACGGATCGAGCTGTGACGACAGCGATCTGTGCACTCAGACGGACACCTGCCAGTCGGGAAGTTGTATCGGTGCCGACCCTGTGGCATGCACGCCGTTGGATCAGTGTCATGATGCCGGCACTTGCAACCCGGGAACTGGCAGTTGCTCGAATCCGCAGAAACCGAACGGCACGGGCTGCAACGACGGCAACTTGTGCACGCAGGCAGACACCTGTCAGTCGGGAAGCTGCACGGGTTCCAACTTGGTGATATGCACTCAACTCGATCAGTGCCACGATGCCGGTGTCTGCAACCCGGCCACCGGTGGTTGCTCTAATCCGAACAAACCGAACGGGACTGGTTGCGACGATGGCGACTTGTGCACCCAGACAGATACCTGCCAGTCTGGAAGTTGCAGCGGCGCAAACCCGATTATTTGCACACCGCTCGACCAGTGCCATGTCGCCGGAATATGCAACCCGGCCACGGGAAACTGCTCGAACCCGAACAAGGGGGACGGATCGGCCTGCGACGACGGAGAACAGTGTTCTCAGACAGACACCTGCCTGGGAGGAACTTGCGTTACAGGAGTCACCGACAAGGACACCGACGGCGACACCTATCTGGACAGCAGCTGCCCCGGAGGCAATGACTGTGACGATAACCGCGGGTTCATCAATCCGGGAGAGACGGAAGGTCCCTACCTCGATGCGACCTGTGGAGATAGTTGGGACAACGATTGCGATACCTTCGTGGATATGAACGACTCCGGATGCATGCAGTGTATCGCCCACTCTGAATGCGAAGACGGCAACCCCTGCACGACCGACCTTTGCATATCGGGTGAATGCCAGAACAACCCGGTGATAGACGGGACCGCTTGTGACGACGGCGATCTTTGCACCCAGACGGACACTTGCCAGGCCGGCACCTGCACGGGCTCCAACCCAGTTGTCTGCACGGCCCTCGACCAGTGCCACGTCGCCGGCACCTGCAATCCCGGAACGGGCAGTTGCTCGAACCCGCAAAAGCCCAACGGCTCGATCTGCAACGATGGCGACCTGTGCACCCAGACCGACACCTGCCAGGCAGGAAGTTGCACGGGAGTAGATCCGGTGGTCTGCAGCGCGCAGGATCAATGCCATAACGCCGGGACGTGCAACCCTGCCACGGGCAGTTGCTCCAATCCGCAGAAGCCCGACGGGACAGCTTGTAACGACTCCAACCTGTGTACTCAAACGGACACCTGCCAGTCGGGGAGCTGTACGGGCTCCAGTCCGGTTGTGTGCTCGCCTCTCGACCAGTGTCACAACACCGGGACGTGCAACCCGGCCACGGGCAGTTGCTCGAACCCGCAAAAGCCCAACGGAACGTCGTGCGACGACGGGGATCTGTGCACGCAAACCGATACCTGCCAGTCGGGAAGTTGCAGCGGGTCGAACCCCGTAAGCTGTACGCCACTAGACCAGTGCCATAATGCCGGGACATGCAACCCGGCCACCGGCAGTTGCTCTAACCCGAACAAGCCCAACGGGACGGGCTGCGACGACGGAGACCTGTGCACGCAGACCGACACCTGCCAGTCGGGAAGTTGCACCGGGGCGAACCCGATCGTCTGCAGCGCGCAGGATCAGTGCCATGACGCCGGGACGTGCAACCCGGCCACCGGCAGTTGCTCTAATCCGCCAAAGCCCGACGGGTCGGCCTGCGACGACTCGAACCTGTGTTCACAGACCGACACTTGCCAGTCGGGAAGCTGTACGGGCTCGAACCCGGTTGTTTGCACGGCGCTCGACCAGTGCCACAATGCAGGCATCTGCCAGCCGGCCACGGGCAATTGCACAAACCCGAACAAGCCGGACGGGACGGGCTGCGATGACTCCGACTTGTGTACTCAGACGGACACTTGCCAATCGGGGAGTTGCACGGGTTCTAACCCGGTGATCTGCACGGCGCTCGACCAGTGCCACAATGCGGGCACCTGCAACCCTGCCTCGGGCAGTTGCTCCAATCCGAACAAACCGAACGGTACGTCGTGCGACGACTCCAACCTGTGTACGCAAACGGACACCTGCCAGTCGGGAAGCTGCACGGGTTCGAACCCGGTTGTCTGCACAGCGCTCGACCAGTGCCACGACGTGGGCACTTGCCAGCCGGCGACGGGCAGTTGCACAGACCCGAACAAGCCGAACGGTACGTCCTGCGACGACTCGAACCTATGCACCCAGACCGACACCTGCCAGTCGGGCAGTTGTTCGGGATCGAACCCGGTAGTATGCACGCCGCTCGACCAGTGTCACATCGCGGGTATCTGCCTGCCGGCGACGGGCAGTTGCAGCAACCCGCAAAAGCCGAACGGGACGGGTTGCGACGACTCCAACCTGTGCACCCAGACCGACACCTGCCAGTCTGGAAGCTGCACCGGTTCGAACCCGGTTATTTGCACGCCGCTAGACCAGTGCCACATTGCCGGAACGTGTAACCCCGGAAGCGGCAGTTGTTCCAATCCGAACAGGCCCGACGGTACGTCATGTGACGACTCGAACCTGTGCACCCAGACCGACACCTGCCAATCGGGAAGTTGCACCGGTTCGAACCCGGTAGTGTGCATTCCGCTGGATCAATGCCATGTCTCCGGCATCTGCAACCCTATAACGGGTAACTGTTCCAATCCAAACAGTCCCAACGGGACCGCCTGCAACGACGGCAACATCTGCTCGACGCTCGACACCTGCCAGGGAGGGAGTTGTACGGCCGGTGCCACCACCAAGGACACCGACGGCGACACCTACTTGGATGGGGCTTGCCCTGGAGGAGATGATTGCGACGACAACCAGATCTCGGTCAATCCGGGCGCCAGCGAGGGGCCATTCGGAAACCCGACTTGCTCGGACGGCTGGGACAATGACTGCGACATGTTCTTCGACATCAACGATACCGACTGCATGGAGTGTCTGGTCAACGGGGATTGCGACGACAGCAATGTCTGCACGACGGATGTCTGTTCCGGCGGAGTCTGCAACAACAACCCGGTTGCCAACGGCACAGGCTGCAACGACGGCAACATGTGCACGCAGACCGACACCTGCCAGGCGGGCGTCTGCACCGGCTCCAACCCGGTTATCTGCACGGCTTCCGACCAATGTCATGTCGCCGGTACATGCAACATCATTACCGGCGCCTGTTCGGATCCTCCCAAGCCGAACGGCACGCCCTGCGATGACTCCGACCAGTGCACGCAGACCGACACTTGTCAGGCCGGGACATGCACGGGCGCCGATCCGGTGGTCTGCACGGCGCTGGATCAGTGCCATGACGTCGGCATCTGTCAGTCGGCGACGGGCAGCTGCACCAACCCGAACAAGCCCAACGGGACAGGCTGCAACGATTCCGACCTGTGCACCCAGACGGACACCTGCCAATCCGGGGCGTGCACGGGCTCGAACCCGGTTGTATGTACGGCGCTCGACCAGTGCCACAATGCCGGCATTTGCAACCCGGGAACGGGCAGTTGCTCGAATCCGCCAAAGCCCGACGGGACAGGCTGTAATGATGGCGATTTGTGCACCCAGACGGACACCTGCCAGACGGGGACGTGTACGGGCTCGAGCCCGGTTGTCTGCACGCCGCTCGATCAGTGCCACGATGTCGGCGTCTGCCAGCCGGCGACGGGTAGTTGCACGAACCCGAACAAGACGGACGGGACGGGCTGCAACGACTCCGACCTGTGTACCCAGACCGACACTTGCCAGTCGGGAAGTTGCACGGGCTCGAACCCGGTTGTCTGCACGCCGCTCGACCAGTGCCACAATGCCGGCACCTGCCAGCCGGCGACGGGCAGTTGCACCAACCCGAACAAGCCAAACGGAACGGGCTGCGATGACTCCAACCTGTGCACCCAGACGGACACCTGCCAGTCTGGAAGCTGCACCGGCTCGAACCCGGTCGTCTGCACGGCGCTCGACCAGTGTCACAATACGGGCATTTGCCAGCCGGCGACGGGCAACTGCACCAACCCGAACAAGCCGGACGGGACGAATTGCGACGACTCGGATCTTTGCACACAGACCGACACTTGCCAGTTGGGGACGTGTACGGGTTCGAACCCGGTGGTCTGCATGCCGCTCGACCAGTGTCATAATGCCGGCGTCTGCCAATCGGCGACCGGAAGCTGCACTAACCCGAGCAAGCCCGATGGGACCAACTGCGACGACGCCGATCTGTGCACCCAGACCGATACCTGCCAGTCTGGAAGCTGCACCGGCTCGAACCCGGTCGTCTGCACGGCGCTCGACCAGTGTCACAACGCCGGCAACTGCCAATCGGCGACGGGCAGTTGCACGAACCCACAAAAGCCCGACGGGACGAACTGCGACGACTCAAACCTGTGCACCCAGACCGACACCTGCCAGACGGGCATCTGCACCGGATCGAACCCGGTTGTCTGCACGCCGCTCGATCAATGTCACAACGCCGGTAACTGCCAGTCGGCGACCGGGAATTGCACAAACCCGAACAAGCCCGACGGAGCTAACTGCGACGACGCCGATCTGTGCACCCAGACCGACACCTGCCAGTCGGGAACCTGCACCGGTTCGAACCCGATCGTGTGCACTCCACTCGACCAGTGTCACAACGCGGGCAATTGTCAGCAGGCGACTGGCAACTGCACCAACCCGAGCAAGCCGGACGGGAGCGGCTGCGATGACTCAGACCTGTGCACCCAGACCGACACCTGCCAGACCGGCACCTGCACCGGCTCGAACCCGGTTGTGTGTGTGCCGCTCGATCAATGTCACAACGCCGGCATCTGCCAGCCGGCCAGCGGCAACTGTACGAACCCGAACAAGCCCAATGGAACCAGCTGTGACGATAGCGACCTATGCTCGTTCACTGATGTCTGCACCGATGGAACCTGTGCCGGAGCCCCGTACTCATGCGACGACAGCGATTTCTGCACCTTGGATAGCTGCTATGGCGACGGCACTTGTATCTGGACCGACAATCCGGCCAAGACCTCGGACCCGAACTGGGAATGGGTCGAAGTTAGTTGCGACGGGCTGGACAACGACTGCGACGGTGCTCAGGACGAGGGTTGTGGTGGAGACGTCATCACCGGGGTGGAGGTTATTCCGTACTCGGACGGCCCGGGACTGAGGCGAATCTCGGGCAACGGTCAGATGGGACCCATTCAGAAGACTCTGCCCAACTCACTCATCGTCCAGCTAAACGATGCGGGCGGTAGTCCCATGCCGGGACAGCAGCTGACTTTTTCGGTGGAGCCGCCCAACAAGGTTTGCATCGGAGTCGGGGGTCAGTACACCCCGGCCAACGGGCTGGCCACCTTCAACATTCCCAGGGTCTGCAACGATACTGAGGGTTTTCTTCTCGGAACGAATCCGACCCGCACCGACATTAATGGTCAGGCATCGATCGGGTTCCAACTGCCTTTCGACTACGGTATGAGCGTCATCTCGGCGACCGCCGCCGGTCAGACTGTGTACTTCTTTGAAGTCGCGGCCCCCGAACTGACCTCGACCATCGTGCTGCCGACCCCTGGAGGATATTCCAACACGAACCCTGCCCTGGGGCCTCTCAAGGTTACAAAGCGGCCGGGCGGATCGTCGAGTGCCTTTTTAAGCAACATTGACAACTATACTCTGGCCATCACCGGACTCTCGGCGACGACTCCTGCTGTAGATGGCGTAACCGCCGCGCCCCTGTGGGCTCCGGGAGAGCAATTGACGATTACTGGAGTGAATTTCAATGATGATGGCGGCGGGACGGTCCGAGTCTGGATCGGCGGTGTCGAAGTCACACCGAGTTCCTACAACGATACACAGATCACCGTCCCGATTCCCGAGGGAATGCCGATGACAGCGTCGGTCATTGTTGATGACGGAACAACGACTCCGTTTGAAAGTTCATCGGGTAACGTGCCCGGGGTGGCTGCCGCGGTTGCCCACGTCTGGCGCACTGCCCCTAAGCCCATCTACATCTTTGCCAACGAGAAGAATCGTTCTGGAAGCGAGGCCAAGGTGAAGCTGCTGGGCCTTGATAACTGGGGCAACCCGGTGCCCATCTCCGGCGCTTCACCGAGCCTGTGGTCCGAGGACCCTGACGGGAGTACTCCGGCCGACTCGGTAAGTGTAGAGAACTTCGATTCGTCAACGGGTATCGCACGGGTGGTGCATGTATCTTCCACCATCCGATCGGCCGTGATAGCCGGCAGGGTAAACGGCATCGACACGACCGGCAACCAGGACACAGTCGTGTCAACGGTTCCCAATACCTTAGCTCCTGCCGATTTCAGCGGAGCGGGGCTCGGCAATAGCGACGGTATAAACGATGTCATCCTGAGAGGCGGCGACGACGGGTCTACCACGGACTCGGCCCGTATGAATCCCGCCATCCGATTCAACAGTGGCTCTCGGCCGGTCGATTTCGATGTGACCACGATCAACTATATGTGCACAATAGGGGGCAACCCGAGCTACGAGTGCCCGCCATCGTCCCAGATCTCCACGACTTTCGGGCCGGTCTTCGAGACGGAGGCCAACATCTCGGTTGGAACGATCACCGGCGATGGCGATCTGATAAAGGTAACCGGCGGTGGAATAAGCGCCGTGGGCGGAACGGGTTTGTGTCTCTACTCGGGTGGTGAGCAGGGGTTGAACACCGTCATTGGAGTAACCGTGGCTTACGATCCTGATATGGCAGGCCCGGGCACCATGGGGGTCAACGGTTTCATTCTGCCGGGCTGGTTCTTCCAGGATTTCACCTCGGGCGGCGAGCAGCAGACTATTGAGTCCTACTACAGTGGGTTGATCCTCTTCGACGAACCCGCAAACGAGTTCCGCAACCTGATCATGCGCCTGTTGCTCAACCGCGCCATGCCTTGATTATTCGTGAGGCTGCAAACGGTGTTCTGATCTTGATAGCAGATCGAGAAGTCTTTTCACCCGGGCGTCATCCGGCGCCAGGCGATTGGCTTCGTCCGCGGCTGTTTGCGCCTGCGGGATCTGACCCATACCTAGGCGCGCATAGCCCAGCCCGATGAAGGCCTCGACCATATTTGGACGAATCTGGGTGGCTCTTGAATAGTGTTCGGCGGCGGGGCCGGGTTTGCCGTCAGTCATAAACAGGTTGGCCAGGTTGTAGTGGGCGGGAGAACAGCCAGGATCTATCCGCAGGGCCTGGCGATAGGTCGCATATGCCTCGGACTTCTGATTGCGATCCTTGTAAATATTGCCCAGGTTGTTGTGGGCCATGGCGTGGTCCGGGTGCCTGGAGATAATCTCCCGGAACTCCTTCTCGGCCTCCGCAGCCCGGCCGGTCTTTGTAAGTAGTCGGGCGAGGTTGAAGCGCGCCCCGGCCAGATTGGGCGCAATTTGCAAAGCTTGTCTGAAGAGTCTCTCAGCCTCTGGCAGGCGCCCCTCTCGCTGGTAGATGTTGCCCAGGTTGACATACGGGGCAGGATCGCTGGCGTCACCTCGCTTGGCTTGCAAGTAAAGCTTCTTCGCTCCGTCCGCGTCTCCTCGGGCCTCGAGCAAGGTTCCCAGGTTGAGCAAGGCCGGCGTGTGATCAGGGGCCAGCGCGAGTGCTTTTCTGTAGGCGCTCTCAGCCTCGGCCGTCCGTCCGAGTTTCTGGAGGGCCAGGCCGGCGTTGTACAGCGGTTGTGGACTCGTCGGGGCAATCCGCGCGGCCTTCTCGAAAAACACGAGCGCCTCCGCCGGGCGACCGGCCCGCAGACGAGCCGTGCCGATGTTGTTGTACGGTTGGTAGGCGTCCGGTGCGCATGCGGCCGTCTTGTTCCAGAGACGATCCAGATCGGCCCAGTCGGCGTTGCGTGACATGGTGTCAACAGCGCACAGCGCCAGGATAGGCAGGCCGACCAGGACAGGAATCCAGCGTCTCCAGCGAGCGGCTGCCAGTGAGAGCCACCCCAATATCAGGCAAAGGGCTACTGACGGAAGATAGAGAAAACGCTCGGCCATGACGACGGCGAAAGGGATCACATGTGACACGGGAAGCAGGCACAGGAAGAATATCAGAAGGCAGGTCGCCCACAAAGAGGGCTTATTAGTGCGGAGTCCATGCCAGATTCGCCAAAAGGCAAAAGTTATCAAGGCCGAGACAAGAAGCAACGACAGTATCCCGCCTGCCCCGGAGAGGGAGGTTGGCAGATCCCTGTAGCAGAATTGGAACTGCAACGGGTAAGGAACGAGCACCAGACGCAAGTAATTCAGCTGGATTGCGAACAAAGAGAGCACAATCTGCCATGTAGAGGATGTACCGAATACATCCGACCAACTCACGATAGTCAGGCCGCCAATTACTATGAAACGAACGAACAAGTAAAAGCTCAGGACCACCAGGTGCGGAATGAGGCTGACGAAAAGCCTTTTCAGCGATTCTCCATGCAAGGCCCAGCCGCAGAGAAACAGGATGCCCGGCAAAACGGCCGCGTTCTCCTTGGAAAGCAGTCCAAGCAGAAAAAGAAAAGCCGAGCAGAGGACTCTTGCCGGTCGACGCCGCCCGTCGGTTTTCCTTGCCGAAAGAAACAACCACCAGGACCCGACAACGAAAATACAGGCCAGCAAATCCGCCCGCCCACCCACCAGCATCGCCACGGCCTCGGTATGAATTGGGTGGGCGGCAAAAAGCAATCCGGCCGCCAACGCCCCGGTCCACGATGACAGCAGCGCTCGCGCGAGAACCAGGACCAAGAGTGATGCAATCAGGTGAAGAATGAGATTGGTCAGTCGCCAGCCAAAGGGGCGCATTCCGGACAGCAGCGCGTCAGCGGTGAAGGAGATGACCAGGATTGGTCGATAGAGTCCAAACCTGCTCCGCTGCTCCCCCGGTGCCTGGGATCCTTTCGGCAATATTCGATCGAAGTCGTGTGTGAAGAACCTTGGAATCTCGGAAAGATCGTAAGCCTGGTGATTCTCGATGGTCGCGTAGACGTCATCGGAGGTGAATGGGCTGTGCAGTGTGCCGAGGTAAAGAACTGTGCCCAATGAGACAACGGCGAGGGGCGAGAGCCAGCGCATGAGTCGATCGATATTCAAGTGAGTCTCATCGAAAACAGCTTCGTTCTGACGCGAGTGCAGCGATCATTGCCAGACCGCCCAGGAAGTAGGCGACTCGATATATCTTTTGCAGACCCCGCATTCTCCGGGCGTTTGTGCCTCCCGGTACAAGAGCGAAGAAGGCGGCCAGGTAGCATGCGAACATGGCTAGCTGGATCCAGCCCAGGCTGGTCGGCACCAGGTCGAGTAGCATCAATGCAGAGAAGTACACGCAAGACAGGCACCAGACGAGGAAGCCGGCCCGGAGCGTCGGACCAGCACCGAAACGCACTGCATGAGTTCGTACTCCTGTGCGCCGATCGGCTTCTTGGTCCAGCACCTCGTGATGTAGGTGCCCGGCCGCCAAGAGGATTCCAAAATACAGGCCGATCCAGAGTGAGGCCGGGTCAGCCTGACCTGTAGACCAGGCGCCCAGGAGGAAGACAAGGGTGGCCTGAACGACGTGCAGCAACGACGAGATGACGGGGACCGTTTTCAGTGGGAAGATGCGAATGCAGTATAAAATGCTGAGAGGCACTGTCGCCAGTCCAATCACCAGGCTTTGCCACTTCGTTCCGAGCGCTAGCAGAAAGACGCCGGTTACGGCAAACATGGCGGATAGGGCGCGAGACGTTACCGGCGAGAACAATCCGCTCACCAGGGGGCGCTCTGATTTTATGCCCGATAGACGATCGGCTTCGACGTCCTGCAGATCGTTGAAGACGAACGCGAAGCCGGCCAGGAAGAACGAACCGCTGACTGCAAACCAAAGCGAAGCGGGAAGTGAACAACCGGCGGTTCTCCGGTCCAGTAAGTATCCAAGAAGGGCTACCCCACAAAAAGGAGCGGCCTCCCAGGCACGAATGGCCCCGATGAACGACACGATTCGCCTCATGTGCCGCCCTTGTTCGTGCGCGCGGCGGCAACACTATGCACCGACCAGGCCGCCATGACCAAGCCCAGGGCCGCTACGGCCTGGTGCCCGGAGAACCCCAAAAACAGCGGGACGAGGAGCGCCGCGAGCCCGCCCCACAACGTTCCATACGCGTCGAAGACGTAGACCCTGACTAGGCGGTCGTCCGGCCCCCGTAACAGCTTTGGAAAAAGCGAACCTGTAATGAAAGCAGCCGCGGCCACGAAGATAAGCGAGCTTGAGGGCAGAAGAAAGGCCGCTGTTGCCAGGAACGCCGCGATGATGGCAGAAAACGCGAGAATCTGTCCGGAAGATCGCCTCGCTAGAAGGACACCGCCGGCGGCAGCTAAACCAGCGAATGCGACCATTCCGAGAAATGTCGCATCCATGGGGATGTCGAGATGTCTCATGAGCCGGTACACCATCAGATACTCGATGACCATGAAATTAAAGCCGACCAGCAAGGAAGCCGCTGAAAGCCGGTAGCCATGCATGTCGGATTCCATTCCTTTCAGGGTACGGCGCATGGCCCATGCCAGCGCCAGACCGAAAGCGGCCAGCACAGCCGCAAGGCCTGCGATACCCTCGGCCATGGTCATGAGCCCGAGGTTGGCGATCAGCATACCGGTGGCAAAGGCCCGGTCATCAGTAATTCGTGGTAGTGACTCGACGGGTGGCGGATCCGACAACGGCTTTACCCGGCTGCCTCGAAAAAAATTATCCAGAGTGGCCAGTGCATCGAGACGACCAGTGCCGTTCTGGGCAACTACCAGATAATGTGTGCCGCGAGCCAACATGTCATGGTAGCCCGCTGTTTTTGGCTTTTTCAAGGAGGGCAGCTTGATGTACCCGCGCACCGACATGCCGAGCTTCTCGAGTTGGGCGAAGCACTGGGTGATGATGATTCCGCGCCTGTCGACGGAAGTATATTTGGAGATGGCCAGGATACCACCGGGTACCAAGTGTGACTTCATCTGGGTGAAGGCCTCGTCGGTAAATAGTACCTGTGAAGGTTCGAAAAGCTCCCTGAGACCCCCCAGGTGGCTCTCGACGGAGGCCAGCACGATAACGTCCAATTGTTCAGGGCATTCTTCCAGAAATCGGCGGGCATTCTTAGGAACCAACACCACGCGGGGATCAGAATAAGTGTTCTCGATGTTTTTCGAGAGCGAGCCCGAAAGCACCTCCAGAACCGCGGGTACTACCTCGACGGCGTAGACCCGTCCGGCACCTGCCCGCAACGCCGCTGCCACCTGGACTCCACCGCCCGCCCCCAGGACCGCGACTTTGTCTCCCGGGTGGACCAGGATGCTGAAGGAAAGATCCGGCCGGCGATAGCTGCCCGGGCTCTCGCGGGGAGAAGGCATGTCTCGCGGATAATACCAGTAGTAGATTCCTTCGTAGAAGCCCAGGATGCCATGTCCGTTGTCGACCAAGGAGAGGCGGCAAAAGGGAGTCCATTCGTCCAATATGAGCTGGTTTGGTGGCTTGTCCCAATGGGTTAGCGTGTCTTCGCCGGTCTTTACCTCCAGCGCCGAGATTGTCAGGTTCTCGATGCCTGGGATGGCCGGTAAAAAGGCGACAACCAGTGCGCCGATCGCCAGGTAGTAGCGACCGTGTTGAAGGAAAAACGATGTGAGAAGAAATAGCGCAATGCCGATGGCGAAAAGGCCCGAGGTTCCAAGCGGCGCGAGGAGAAGGCGGTAGCCAAGAAAGGCAAGCATCAGGCCGGCCAGATTCAACGCGTATACAAGGGCGCTGTTGTTTTCCAGGCCGGCAAGCCCGGCGCGGAAAGCCGCGAACTCAATCATGCCGTAGCCGACAAACAGGGGTAGAAACATTATCGCTGCCGCGAGGAAGCGTGAAAAGTGAGACCAAACCAGAGAGTCGAATTCGGCTCCATGGAGATCTATCTTGGTGTTGGTCCAATGAATGGCTACAAGAAAGAGAATCGCAGCAACCACTGACAGGCCGGTCGACCAAAGTACAACAAGGGAAAGGCGCAGCTTTCGCAACCTGTGGATTCGAAGAAGTAGCAGGCCACCGACCGGCATCCCCAGAAACAATACGGTCAGGAAAAACACCGGCGGCAGGCCAAGAAATCCAATCCATCTGAGTGCCACTAATGATAATAGACCTGCTCCGATCGCCAGGCCGACGATGGAGAGAGCGAGCACAAGCGGCCGCCCGGATGCATTGTATTGCTTCGGGGGAGGGCGGATATTCTCGGATTTGACCATCGGGCAAATCGTATCATCAACCCGGTTCAGTGCGCCAGAATCATCCCGGAAGGATTGCTATTGGGGAACTGGGGTCTCAGGCTATCAGCTTATAGTTTTTCATCGCTTTCAATGGTTTGTCGTTCCTGTTATCCATAGAGAGCAAGTCATTGTACGGCAGGCCCATGCGGAGTACTTTACCGATGGTGAGTAGGAACCAATCATGTCCACTTTGATAAGCTGTCATGACTTGGCCAAGACCTACGGTGGCCGAGCCCTGTTCGAGAATCTGTCGCTGAATATCTCTTTGCAAGATCGTATCGGTATCATCGGGGCCAATGGCGCCGGCAAGTCCAGCTTGCTGCGGATTCTGGCCGGCATCGATTCGTCGGACAGCGGCGAGTGGATGCGGCGCAAGCAGCTGCGTATTGGCTTTGTAGAACAGGACCCGCGTTTTGCCCCGGGGCTGACCGTTGCCCAGGTGATGCAGGCGGCGGGACCGGCCGAAAATGACGAAGGAGCACAGGTGCGCCAGGCCACGGCCCTGTCGCGCATGGGCTTTGTCAATACGGAGCAACAAGTCGAGACTTTCTCCGGTGGCTGGCAAAAGCGCCTGGCCATTGCCCGGGCGCTGGCCGCCGATCCGGATTTACTGCTGCTCGATGAACCCACCAATCACCTGGACCTCGAGGGGATTTTGTATCTGGAGGGATTGCTCAAGGCCAGCCGTTTTGCTTTCGTGTTGGTGACCCACGATCGCACCATGCTCCAGACAGTAGCCAACCGGGTGTTGGAACTGGACCCCCGGCATCCAGGCGGGTTGCTTTCGGTCGATGGCGATTACAGCCAATTTCTTCAGCGCCGCGAGGAGATTCTTTCGGCGCGGGCCAAGCATGAACAATCGCTGGCCAACAAGGTGCGGCGCGAGATCGAATGGCTGCAGCGTGGGCCCAAGGCCCGGGCCACCAAGGCCCAAGGCCGCATCGACCATGCGCATGCGTGGATGGCCGAGTTGGCCGAGCTCAGAGGGCAAAAACAAGGTGAGGTGGCCCAGGTCGATCTGAACGCCACCGCCCGCAAGAGCCGGCGCTTGCTCTCCGCCCGCGGCGTGAGCAAGCAAATGGGTGGCCGCCTGTTGTTTTCCGGGCTCGATCTGTTGCTCCGACCCAAGATGAGGCTGGGCCTGGTGGGCGGCAACGGCAGCGGCAAGACCACCTTGCTCAAAGTGTTGGCCGGCGAACTGGATCCTGACCAGGGTTCGGTCAGGCGGGTCGATCAACTTAAGATCTTGGTCTTCGAGCAGAAGCGACAAGTGCTCGATCCGACCACCAGCCTACGACGCTGCCTGGCCCCCGACGGCGACTCGGTGGTCTTCCGTGATCGGTCGATCCATGTGGTCTCCTGGGCCCGCCGATTTGGCTTCCGCAACGAGCAGCTTGACGCCGCGGCCGGCGGCCTGTCCGGCGGCGAACAGGCGCGGGTGGCCATCGCCCGGCTCATGCTGCAGCCGGCCGACGTGCTCTTGCTCGATGAGCCCACCAACGATCTGGACATCGCGACACTCGACGCCCTGGAAGATGCCCTGTTGGATTTTCCCGGCGCGGTAGTGTTGGTGACCCATGACCGCTACTTGATGGATCGGGTCGCCGATTTGATGTTGGGCCTGGACGGCCAAGGCCAGGCGACTATGGTGGCCAACATCGATCAGTGGGAAAAGATGGTGCGTGAGACCGAGAGCGGCTCGGCCAAGAAGCCCGAAACCAAAGCCAAGAAGCCGCGCAAGCCCAAAGCACCGGGGCTGTCCTACCTTGAAAAACGAGAGCTCGAAGGCATCGAACCGGCCATCGAACTTGCCGAAGAACGTTTGCGTAAAGCCCAGGCCGCATTGGCTGATCCGGCCGTGGCCACTGACGCCGAGGCCTTGCGTGACCGCCAGCACGAATTGGATGCCGCCGATGCCGAAGTCGGCAGGCTCTACGATCGCTGGTCCGAACTAGATGCCAAATCGCGCGCTGCCGGCTCCTGAGTTGCAGGTTTTCTACAAGGAAGGGAACCGGCGACGCGGAATGTCGCTTTTTCTCGCTTTACAGTTTCCTGGGTTTTCATTATCCTTGCCTGGTATATGGACCTGCTGTTTCTTGCGTAATCTTATTCTGAGGCGTCTGGGTGGTGGAGTCGTCCGCCTACTACAGAGATCTTACCGGCTACTACAGGCGCTACGGTGGTACGCATGGCATGCACTTCGGTATTTGGGAGAGAGGCGTCAGCTGTCTTGCCGAGGCTCTCGACCGCTCGAACGAGGTTCTGGTCAGAGGCATCCCGATTACGGAGATGACCCGCATACTGGACGTCGGTTGTGGGATCGGAAGCTTCAGTATTTGGTGCGCTCGGGCCTTCGGCTGCCGAGTGATCGCCATCAGCAACTGCGCGACCCATATCGAGATCGCCCGCGAGCTCGCTAAGGAGCACGGCGTCTCGAAGTTGTGTGAGTTCATCGACATGGACATGTCATCGATCGATCTGCCGCCCGCGAGTTTCGACGTGATAGTTAACCAGGAGAGCTATTGCTACGCCTCCGACAAGCGAGCCTATCTCCAGGCTGTTTATAGGCTCCTGGTCCCCGGGGGATCCTGGTCGGCCATCGCCTTCTCGCAGCGGGACGGGCTGCTCCAGCCTGACGAACAGAGAGAATGCGACGCCGTCCTCGCTGGTTTCCACATTCCCGAACTCCTGTCCGGCCCGTCTGTCAGCCGGCTCCTTTCAGAGCTTGGGTTCGTTGACTGCGAGTACGAGGATCTCACGCCGCAGGTCCAGAGGACTGCCGCCCACATCCAGCGCCACTGTTATATCCCGCTAGCGCTCACGCAACTGCGCCTTGACTGGATATTCTTCCGCGACGGATCTGCCTCACGCCGCCACCATCAGGGTCACTTCAGGGCTGGCATGGCATACAGTCGGGGACTGCTTCACGGCTGGGGCAGGCACAATCGCCACAGCGCACGTAAGCCGGACAGCGGCCCGCAGGTATTGCCCTTGACTGAAGCCGGCCCCGATGGTGTACTTTTTCAGCGGTTCATGTGACTGGAGGATTGCCATGAGAAACTTGTTTATTTTTATAGTTGCGACGTTCTTTCTTGCGACTTGCACCTGCTCGCCCAGTGGTTCCGGCGAGGATGGACAGCATACCGGGAAGAACCCCGTCGCCGAAAAGCCCGTGCCCGGGCAAACTCTGGTTACGGACGCTCTGGCCGAGGTAAATGGTATTCCGATCACGAAGGATGAATATTTACGGTACTTGGAGCCCTACCCGGCCCAGATGAAAACCAACGCCCAGGGGCGCGAGCACGTGTTGCAATCGCTGATCGACCATGTGCTGCTGCAGGGGGAGGCCGCCCGGCTGGGGCTGGACAAGGACCCCGATTACCTGCGCAAGGTCGAAAACTACAGGCGCAACCTGCTTGACAACATGATGCTCGAGCGCGTCTCACGGGGCGGTTTCGTCGTCACCGAGGAGGAGGCCAGGAAATACTTCGCCGAACATCCGGACGAGTTCGACAGACCGGAGAGGGTGCAGGTCAGCCACATCCTGGTCAAGACGGAAGCCGAGGCCAAAAACGTCTTGGGCAAGATCCGCGCAAGCGAGCCGTTCGAGAAGTTGGTCAGGGAACTCTCCCTCGACGCTGCCACCCGGGATCGAGGAGGCGACATGGGCTCCTTCACGCGCAAACAGCGCCCGCAGTTGGCCGACGCCGCTTTCGCCCTGAAAAATCCCGGCCAGATCTCCGCGCCGATCCAGACCCGCCGCGGCTTCGAAATCATCAAGCTGATCAAACGCATTCCGCCCGTCATGGAGACTTTCGCTCAGGCCCGCGAGGGATTGCTCAGCCGCCTGCGGGCGCGCAAGCGCCAGGACACCAAGCAGAAGTTGCTCACGAAATTGCGTGCCGGGGCGCGCATCAAGACCGACAAGCAGGCCCTGGGCAATTTGGAGATTTCCCCCGCTCGGAAATGACGCTGTTTCTTAGGGTACCATCAGTTGCCAGCCGTCCTCGACTTCCGATACCTGGCCCGCCAGCAACCGAGCGACCGGGAAGAGATCGAAGTCGAAGGGGGCGCGGAACTGGCTGCCCCAGAGAGTCACCCTGATCTCGCTTCCAGATGAGAATGGGCTGGCCGCGGCCGGCAGGTCGAAGGTCGTGGTGCCCGAAGGCGCGTAGACCCTCCACCAGTCGTCCGAAAGAATCTGTTCCTTGTCGCCGTCGACGACACGATCAACCTTGCCGAGGACTATTCCCCTGACGGCGCTCGTTGACAGGTCGGCCTCGCTCAAGTTGGTGGAAAAATCGTGTGTACCGGCCGCCGGCGCAAGCATCTGCTGGGCTAAAGCGTAAATCTGGTCGAAAGTAACACTGGCGCAACCGGCCAGCGCGTCGTTGGGCACGAAATGCACTGTAATATCCATGCCGGCGTCCGGTAGCGCGTCGAGCACCGGCGGAGTCAGCAGGGCCGGCATCTGCAAGACCGTCACTTGCGAGCTGGAAGTCGCGGAGGATCCCAGCCGGCCCGGCAACAGTTCGTAGCTCATGTCCGGCCTGGTGACCATGTTGCGCAGGAACAACTGGGTCATGTTCAGTGAAGCGCCGCTGAGCGCGGGCGAATCTAGTGGCGGCACCAGGAACTTCGGTTCCCGCTGGTAGGCGAATGGAGTGCGGTTGAAGTCGAAGCCGATTATCGCCCTTCCACCCTCTGGCACCGCCTGGCTGCCGGGCGCAAAATCGAGCGCCGTCAGCGCCAGGCCGAAGGCAAAGGCGCACTCGACATCGTCGGCCGTTATGGGCACGTCGCAGAACACCTTCGGATCGCAGGATTCCGGCAGGCCGTCTGCGTTTTCATCGCACTTGACTTCGTGCCGGGCGGTTGAGGGCAGCAACGACTGCAACCTCGAGTCGCCGCCGTTGGTTGTTGGTACGAAGCCTGTGGCCGCCGGCTGCAGGGACGTCTCGTCGTTGGAGATTATCGTCACCTGGTAAAGCGGCATGAAGCAGTAGGTGCTGCCGGGATCGTCCGGGTCGGCAAGGCACTTGTAACCGGATTGAGGGTCGCAATCCTGGTCGGTAGTGCAGGTGTTGCCAGGATCGATGGCCCCGGGATCGGCCAGAGGGATGACGTCCTCTTTCTGCTGGTAGTCGACGTTCCAGCAATCGCTTTCGGTGATGGCGGCCAGCGTCGCGGAAGCCTCGTTCTCCTGGCCGGCGGCTATGTTGACCGTTATCGGGCAAGCATGCAGGGTGCGCAGCTTGAAGGCCGCCAGCATGGAACCGACGTCGAAATTAAGCTCTGAGCCGTTGGTATCGAGGAAGGGCAGCAGCACCGGCAGCAGGTCGAGCATCGAGACGTTCATCACGCCCGACAGCAGTACGAGCCTGTTCTGTCCCTCGGGCAGTTCCATGCGAATATTCCTGAGCGGGGTCGGATCCTTGCACTTGTGTTCGTCGTAGTCGCAGGTCCAGTGCAGGTCGGGGCAGTCCAGCGTGTTGCAGCCGGCTTCGTTGGGGCACATGTCAATGCTGTCGCAGCTTACGCCGTAGGGATCGAGCCCCAGGCTGGGGGCCAGTCCGTTGAGAAAGGTGTCGTCGCTGGCCAGGTTGCCGGGCAAGATGGCGCTGTCCGTCGGGGGCCTCGAGAACAATTTGCCCACCGGGAAACGGCTCAGGTTGTCCAGGGCGAACATGGGAATTACGATTGCCACGCGCATCTGTCCGGAGACGTTGCTGCCGCCCATGCTGAAAAACGGCAGCAGCGACTTGGGAGTGCACAAGCCCTGGCATTCGTTGGCCTCTTGTTCGCAAAAACAGGTGCCGTTGCAGGGGGCGTCGCAATCGCTGTTCGTGCTGCAGCTGCCGGCGCATTTGTGTGAATGCGGCAACATATCGAAGATTGACTGGGGAACCTTGGCTGTGACTATGCCGGTCTGGTGATTTGACCGCCCGCTGGCCGTCATCATCAGCGGGATTGTGACTTCTCCCGAACAATGGTTCAAGAGAGTGGTCGTCTCGTACTTCGGGCGGTCGCCGGCGGGGGCGCCGGGCAGGGCCGGCACCTTGTCGTCCGTGGCGGCCGTGATGGACTTGCGGGTGCCCACGGCCAGACCGCTGAAGGCCGCTTCGCCGGAGGCGTCGGTATCCTGGTTGTGCACACCGTCGCCGGCATCGACAACCGTGACGTGGGCTCCCGCGATGGCCTGACCTCCGACGGCGGCGATAACTTTGACTGTCAGGCTGTCCTCGCAGGGCGAGCGCTCGGCGAGAGTGACTGTCAGCGTGTCGCTGGCTGTGTTCAGGCGGCTGTCATCGATGCCGCCCGTGTCCTGAACCTCCAGTTGGAAGACGTAGTCGCCGAACTCGGTAAGCTCGACCGTGGCCGAGACCTTGTCGGCATCAGTAATGCCGACGTTTGAGCCGGCCGGTTCACTGATCTTGTTCCAGGTATAAGTGGACAGGCTGACCTCATGGCAGCCGGCCGAGGTGGCCGCGTGGCTGGCGCTGCCGTCCAGCGTGACGGCGGCGGCAACCCCGGCCATGGTGGCCAGGGATTGGTCGTCACCGGCATCGGCGACAGGCGAGGGGCAGGCTACGTTCGCCACCTCGACCTTGACCGTATCCCACTGGCTCACCTGGGGTGACAAGTTGATCGCGGTCACCGGGTAGTTTGCCTTGCAGCGGAAGCTGTAGCTTCCGGCCTGCTGGGGAACGAAAGACACCTGACTCTTGGCGCCGTCGAGAGTCACGTCCGGGCCGCCGTTCTGTTCCCAGAGAAAAGTGACCGAGTCTTTCTCGCTCACACAGACCTGCTGGTCTTCGGGCGGCAGCCGCAGGCTGCCCCTGAGAATGATGGTTTCACCGACGTTGCCTGTCAGGTCGTCACCGGCGTTGACAATCGGCGGTCCGCATTTTTTTCCCGGCGTGCTGGAAGGGCAGCCCGTCCCCAGAATTGCAGCTAGAAAGAAAGAGCCGGTTGCCGCGATCGTAAAAAAGCTTCGATAACACCGCATGAGGACCTCCCGAACAGGAAAAATTGCACGAAATGTCTGTTTTCTCTTTCGATAATGCTAGCTTTTTCAAGGCGCTGTTGTCAAGGTGCAAGCGCTGTGGTATCTGACTGGTTGCCGCAGGCAGGAGACAAATTTTGCTCAGTGCCGAACCGAAGCGGGTGTGGATCGAGGTCGTCGCCATCTGGGCGATCGCCATCGGTGTCATCCTGGCTTTCAAGCTCCTCGATTTCGTGCCCTTAATAAAGGAGAACCTGTGGGGGATCGCCGGATTGGTCTTTTTGTTCCTGCCGCTCGAGTGGCTCTACCGCCGGGGTGAAAATCCGGCCGATTTCGGCATAAGCCGGCGGGGCCTGTGGAAGGGTCTGCTATTGGCCGCTATTCTGGTGGCACTGACCTTCCCGGCCTACATCCCCGCCTACAAGTGGTGGTTCTCGCGCACACAGGGTTTCCATCTCCACCTGCCTTCGGATTTCTGGAAGGAATGCGTCGGTTTCATTTTTCTGGTAGCCCTGCCCGAAGAGGCCTTCTACCGCGGTTACCTGCAGACCCGGCTGGACAAGATTTTCAGAAAAAAAGTCAAGATACTCGGCGCCGAGGTGGGCTGGTCGGTTGTCGTCGCCGCGGCCTTCTTCGCCCTCGGCCACCTAGTGGATCCGCGCCTGGATAAGCTGGGCACATTCTTTCCCGGGCTGCTCTTCGGCTGGATGCGCGCCAGGACCGGCTCCATCTGCGGTGCGGTGGCCTTCCATGCCTTGTGCGATATCTGGGCAGAGGTTTTGCGCTACGGCTATTTCTGATAGACCCTTATCCGCACGCCCAGGCGGGGTCGATCTCACCGTCACAGTCGTTATCCTTGCCGTCGCATAGCTCCGGGGCGCCCGGGTAGACGGTGTCGTCGTTGTCGTCGCAGTCGAATTGATCCTGGCAGTCGCCGCATGTTGTCCAGCCGTCGCCGTCGGTGTCAAAGCCTTCGTCGACCAGGCCGTCGCAATCGTTGTCCATGCAATCGCAAACTTCCTCGGCGCCCGGGTTGACGTCGGGATCGTTGTCGTCGCAATCGCCGCCGCAGGTGGTCCATCCGTCGCCATCGGTGTCGAAGCCTTCGTCTGTCTGGCCGTCGCAATCGTCGTCGATGCCGTTGCAGTACTCGTTGGCCTCCGGGTGGATGGTGGGATCGTTGTCGTTGCAGTCTCCGCCGCAGGTAGTCCAGCCGTCGTTATCGGCATCGAAGCCCTCGTCGATGAAGCCGTTACAGTTATCGTCTATACCGTTGCATTCCTCGGTTGCTCCCGGATGAACGTTCGGGTCGCTGTCGTCGCAGTCGCCCTGGCACAGGCCCCATCCGTCCGAGTCGCCGTCGATCTCGTCTATCTCGCCGTTGCAGTCGTTGTCGATGCCGTCGCAGATCTCGGCCTCCGGGACGCACTCGTCATACGAGCGGTACGAGGCGGTGACGTCCAGGTTGTCCTCTTGCGGGCGCCAACTGCCGTAGAACACCAGGCTGTTCTGGGTGCCGTCGTAGTCAAATCCGTCGCTGCGGCTGCGGGGCACGAGCAAGGGCGGTTGTCCGGCGGTCGTTTGCATGGCGACCTTGATGGTGGACGAGATCGGCGGTTGCGTCAGCAGGTAGGACGAGGCAATTCCCTGGGCCGCCCGGACGATGTCCTGGACGTTGTTGGTCTGATCTGCGTCGCAGATCGAGCCCAGCGAGCCGCCCGACATGCCGTTGACCACCGCGTTGTAGCCCTTCGAGCTGTTGTAGGCGGTCGAGCACAAGGGATCGCCGCCGACGATGGCGAACAGTGTCACATCTGCGTTGGTGTACTGGTTGATGAAGCTAGTGACCGTGGCGGCGTCGGGTGCGCCGCCGTAGTCCTCGCCGCCCGAGGCGTTTTCGATGGTCTGGTCGTCCTCGTCGGACAGCACCACCACGATGCGCGTGGCGTCACAACGAAACTTGTAGGCCTGAGGCGCCTGTGTGCAGGGCAAGGAGTTGTTGATGGCGTTGACGCCCATCTGCAGGCCCCACTCATAGCCGGTGCCGGAGCCGCCGGCGCCGACCTGGATTAGGTTCTTGAAGGTGTTAATGTCTGTCGTGAAGCCCGGAGAGCGCAGGTTTCCGTTGTCGCCCGAGTAGGTCGTGGTGACCCCGATGCGCCAGTCGAGCGTCGTCTGTGAGAGCAAGGATTCCATGGCGTTGCCGGCGGCGGCCACAGCCGCCTGTTCGACGTCCATCGAGCCCGAGTTGTCCACCACCCAGATGAAGTCAACCGGGTTGACACCCGCCGTGGCGAACGAGTCGCACTGCACCTTGGTGCGGTCGGGGGCCTGGGCCACCGCGGTCGAGTTGGAGACGTCGTTGAGGCGAATCGTCTGCGCCTCGCTGAAGAGGCTGTCGGTGCTCAGCGCCCCCACGGTAACCACCCGGCCGGCGCCGCGATAGATTGTCTCGGTGAAGAGGTGGAAGGTGGTGGCCGCGGTTCCCTGAGACCCGAGAGCGCCCGACAGGGCTCCGCCCGCATTGAATGCCCCGGCAACGTCGTTTGCCAGTTGGGTCGGCGCGCGGCTGGATACCGTCAGGGTGTATTCCGCCAGGATGGCCCCGTAGCCGTCGAAAGAAGTTAATGCCCGGGTCGACGGGCTGCCCACGGTGCCGATGCCGGTCAACACACCGCGATCGTTGGCCTCCTGCTGGCTGGCGCTGGAAACTCCCGCCGCCGGCGGGTGGCTCACCAGGAAGCCGGCCACCTCGTTGCCCGGGGAATAGAAAGCGGCTCCAACCGCGGCGCCGCCCGCGGAAAGCTCCGAGTAAGTGGTGAAGAAGATTTCGAGCGCCAGTAAAAAGTCGGGGTCCCAGCCGCGGTACAGGTCGACCGGCTTGAGGTTCTCGGTGCTGCACACCAGGTAGGTTCCTTCCTGGTTGTCGGGCAGGCCGTCGCCGTCGCTGTCGCCGGTCTGGGGACTGGTCTCGCCCTGCGAGCAGGCGGCGGAGACGCAGACGCTCACTGGGGCGGGGGCGCAACTCTCGCCCGCTCCGCAGTCGCCGTCGCTCTGGCAGGCCGTGGTGCAGCTTCCCAGGATGCAATCTCCGTTGCGGTCCTCGTCACCGTCCATGACACCGTCGTCATCGGTGTCGGCGTCGAGAGGGTTGGTCTCCTGTCCGGCGTCGTACTGGAAGTTGCCGTTGCAGTCTTCCTGGCCGTCGCTCAGCCCGTCGGAATCGCTGTCGGCACGGGATGGATCGGTCTCACCGGCGTCCTGCAGGCCGTTGAGATTGCTGTCCTCGTAGCCGTCGGGGATGCCGTCTGAATCGCTGTCGGGATCGGTCGGATCGGTCTCGCCGATGTCCCTCAGGCCGTTGCCGTTGGCGTCCTCTGTGCCGTCGGGCAGCAGATCGCCGTCGCTGTCCGCGAGCAGCGGGTCGGTCTCGCCGAAGTCGATCTGCCCGTTGTGGTTGAGATCTTCGATGCCGTCGTCGAGCCCGTCCCCGTCACTGTCGGGATTGGTGGCGTCGGTCTCGCCGTCGTCGAGGGCGCCGTTGCGGTTGGCATCTTCTATCCCGTCGGGCAAGCCGTCGGAATCGCTGTCGGCGTTTAGCGGGTCGCTTTCGCCGGCATTCACCGCTCCGTCGTGGTTGGCGTCCTCGATACCGTCGGCAATTCCGTCCCCGTCGCTGTCTGGGTTGCGCGGATCTGTCTCTCCCGGGCTGACTGCGCCGTCGTGGTTAGTATCCTCGAGGCCGTCGGGGAGACCGTCACCGTCGGTGTCCGGCCGCAGCGGGTCGGTCTCGTCGCTGTCGCGCACTCCATCATGGTCGGCGTCTTCGACACCGTCCGGCAGGCCGTCCGCGTCAGTGTCCGCGTTGTTGGGGTCGCATTCCCAGACATCCCATTGGCCGTTATGGTTCATGTCCTCGACGCCGTCGCTGAGACCGTCGTCGTCGGTATCGGCGGCGGCCGGGTTAGTCTCGCCGTCGTCGATCTGACCGTTGTGATTGGCGTCTTCTGTGCCGTCGGGCAGGCCGTCCTCGTCGCTGTCGCTACTTCTGGGATCGGTCTCGCCGGAATCGACAAGTCCGTTACCGTTCTTGTCTTCGAGGCCGTCCCGGATGCCGTCGGAGTCGGAGTCGGGATTGAGCGGATCGGTCTCGCCGTCGTCCAGTTGCCCATTGTGGTTGGCGTCCTCGATGCCGTCCCAGACGCCGTCGGAGTCGGAGTCGGGATCGTCCGGGTCGGTCTCGCCGGGGTCGACGGAGCCGTTGCCGTTCTTGTCTTCGACGTTGTTTGGTATGCCGTCTCCGTCGCGGTCGTTGGGCGTTGTGTCCGGGCCGCCGTCACCGTCGCCGTCGGTGCCGCCGTCGCCATCGGGGCCCGCCACGCAGAATCCGTTCTCGCAGACCTCGTTCTTGCCGCAGCGGGAGTCGTCGCTGCATGGCTGGCGGCAGAATCCCGAAAAGCACTGCATTCCTGATGGGCAGCTTTCACTGGTGACGCAAGTCGGGTGACAGATCCCTTCGTCACAACCTTCGCCCTCGGCGCAGTCGGTGTCTGTGGCGCAGCGGGCGGGCCCGCTCAGAGTGTCGGAACCGCATCCGCCAAAGGCAAGCCAGAAAAGCACAAGACAGCAGATGCCCGGCAGCAGGCCGGCATGTCTGGCAATACGATGGATTTGTATCATGGGATTCCTCCGTCTTCACGGGACACCCTCATGATATCCCGACGCCCGGGAAAAAATCAATCGGCGGGTATGGCCAGGCGCAAGCTGCTGGCCAGCGTCTGCAGGTCGGGCGGGAAGGGGTCGGTCCAACGGTATCTTTTGCCCGTGATCGGGTGATCCAGTACCAGGCGATAGGCGTGCAGGAACTGGCGTTTGAGATCGTAGTGTTCGCGCAGCTTGCTGTTCAGCGCGCGGTCTCCATAGCGGACGTCTCCGGCCAGCGGGTGCCCGGCCTGCAGTAGATGACTCCTGATCTGGTGGGTGCGGCCGGTCTGTAGCCTGAGAGTCAACAGACTGACGGAGAGACCCGGGCTGCGGCCCATGGGCAGCTTACGTGTGGTCGCAACGCGATAGTCCGTGCGGGCCGCGGACTTCGGCCTGACGCGCGAAGAGTGTCCGGCGCGTCTCGTTCCCGGGACGTCGCGGCGCTCGATATTGAATTCCCATGTGCCTTTTCTCGGCTGCGGTATGCCCTTGGCGAGCGCCAGGTAGCTCTTTTCCACCTGTCCGGAACGGAGCATCTTGCTCAGCCGTCGAACGACTTCTATCGTCTTGCCGATCATTAACAGCCCGGAGGTGTCGCGATCCAGCCGGTGGACCAGCGAAGGGCGAAAGATCGTCGGGCCGGGATCGACCTCGAGGTAGACATGGACCTGGTCGATCAGCGAGTTAGTCCTGTGACCCGCGCCCTGGTGGACCGGCAGGAAGGGGGGCTTGGAGACGACCAGCAGGTGCTCGTCTTCGAACTTGATCGTGAAGTCGATACTGGTTGCCACAGGCGGCCTTCGTTGGGTGTCGCGCTCGAAAGATTCGGGCGGCATGTGGATGATAATTGTGTCACCCGCGGAAAGCACAAGCCCAGGACCGGCTCTTTTGCCGTTTACGCGTACCTTGCGTGTCCTGAGAAGCTTGAAAATGTGGCTTTTGGGCATGCCACCCAGAACCTTTCGCAGGAAGCGCTCGAGACGCTGCCCGGCCCCGTTGTCGTCCACTGTCAGTGTCGGCACGTCAGCTCTCCCGTTGCATACGTAGGGCGCCCAGCCTGCGCAAGGCCTCGTAGACAACGATCCCGGCCGCGGTCGAGAGGTTGAGGCTGCGGGTGTTGCCGGGCATGGGAATGCGGAAGGTATGTTCCCGGCGGTCAGCCTGGCTCAGGAAACTCTCCGTAAGGCCGCTCGACTCGGGTCCCAGAACTAGGAAGTCTCCCGGCTTTATGGCTGCCTCGAAAAAAGATCGTTGTGCTCGCGCGCTCAAAAACAGAAACCGTGACCCGGGGTACTCGTGTTCGATCTTTTCGAATACGAGGTGGCGCTGAATTTTACACTGGTCCCAGTAGTCCAGGCCGGCCCGCTTGAGGACGCGATCGTCGATGAGGAAGCCCAGCGGTTCAACCAGGTGCAGCGGTACGTCGGCGCAAGCGCACAGGCGCACGATATTGCCGGTGTTGGCTGGAATCTCCGGCGTCACCAAGACGAGTTGAAGCGGCGCGGTCAACTGTTTGACACCTCTCGGATCCGGTTGCTATCATGAATCAGCGCGAGGTTCCAAGGATCATCTCATGAGATCTGCCAGGTCGTCATTCTGTCTGCTGGTAATTTTTCTGACTGCGCCTGTCATGGCCGGGCCGGGCGGCATGAAACGCACCGCGAGTCAGACGCCTACCCAGACGCTGGCCGTTTGGGATCTGCGCATCCTGGGCCTGGAGGCCGAACGGGCGCGCCGGGTGCGTTACGAGCTTTCCATGGCGGTCAAGCGCCTGCCTGGCTTTCGCCTGCTGGACGAAAAGAAGGCCCGCGCGCGGCTGCATGCCAAGCAAGTGCCTTCGGATGCCTCGCTGGACAAGACGGCCAGGGCGCTGGGGGTGCACTGGCTTTTATCTGGAACCCTGGGAGGATTGGGCGACCAGATCACTCTGGACATGAGACTGCTGGACGGCAAGACCGGTGCGCAACTGCGAAAGGCCGCGATCAGTCTGCCGCTTTCCACGAACGAGCTTCGTTCGGCCCTGGACGAGATCCTGGTTAGACTGCTGGTTCCGACGCGTTGGGTCGGATTTCTGTCGCTGGATGTCTCGGAGACAGGCGCCATCGTCAACCTGGACGGGCAGCAGGTGGCGACAACACCCCTGTCAAAGCCCATTGCCGGGCTTGCGCCTGGCAAGCACATTCTGCGCATCACCAAGCAGGGCTATGGTGAGTTTTCCAAGTTCGTTGTTATTCGTTTCAACCAGTTGGCTCGCCTCAAGGTGGATTTGAAGAACGCCATGGTGGTCGGGCTGCTTTACGAGCGCAAGCGTCCCAAGCTGCCGGTGGAAGATGATAAAAAGAAGCCCTCTACCGTAAAAGTCAAGGCTCGATCCTCCAGCAACACGCTCAGAAAAGTCATGGCCTGGACCTTTCTCGGTCTGGGCGCCGGCCTGGCCGGCACCGGCGTCGCCCTGGGCGTGACAACCAAGCGGCCGGTAATGACAAGTATTTTTTCTGCTTCCGGCGGCGTGCTCTTGGCCGGATCACTGATCCTCTTTTTGGTCAAGAGCGGCAGCCGGCCTTCCGCTGAACGACCGGATGCCCCGGAATTTACACTTTTGCCGGGCCACGGCCCATCCGGCGGGCTCGGCTTGATCCTGTCGGGACGCTTCTGAGACTACCTTAGTCAATTAAATTTTCTATCTTGCAGTCTGGATTCGCAGATGCCTCTTTCAGCCAGGCCGGGAGGTGGTGTCTGATGAGCAGTTGCAGGAAAGGGCTGCGCTGGCGCAGGATTTCGTAGACGGAAGTGGGGCGAGTGACCTCGAATCCCCGGAAAAGTATCTGGCCCACGTAACGAAAAATCTCCACCTCCTCGATCGGCACCTGATCTCCCATTCGTCGCCCGACCACCAGGCTGCTTACTTCCTCCGGGAAGAAAAACCTGTCCCGCAGTTCGGGGTGCAACTCACCGGTTCGAACCTGCAGGCGAAAGAAAAAATGGGTATGCCGCGTCTGCCGCAGGTAGGCGTCCAGGGCTCCGGCACTGAGCGCTTCTCCCAGGTTGTAGATGTCGCTGCCGGCCTTGGCATGGCCGGCAGTTTGCCGGTCGCCGGCCTGCTCGAACTGTTTGCGCAAGATCGCAATAAATTCGTCGAGCTGTCCCCGATCGTGTTCTTCGATGGCCTTGCCCCACAGGCGATGTGCCGAGGGCTCTAGACTCAAGGCACCCGTTTCCGAAATGAAGACCCTGTATGGCAATTCGAGTCGCGGGTTGCTTCTATCGAGACGGACGCCTGCCATGGCCTCCTGCAAGGCGGATAGGACGGCGGCGTTGCGAGCAGTACCGCGGGCGGCTTCGTTTATCCGCTCGCTGATGGAGACCCGCTGAGTTCCCCAGACGTCGTCCTCGATGCTGATTACTTCCGGGGCGACTCCGTAAGAGATGAACAGTCCGGCTTCCAACTCGGCTCCCAGGTGTATACGGCGTTCTTGTTCCAGCGCCTCCTCGAGAGCCCGGTCTTCCTGCTTGAGAACCAGTAGTCGATCTTCGGTTTGCCTGATCTGTTTCAGGTGGTTTTGGCACAACAGATCAGTCAGGCGGCGGGAGAGTGCATCACCGCTTTGGGCCTTGAGCTCTTGTGTGATTTGCCGGCGCTGTTCCTTAATACTGTTATGAGCTTGTCTGAGTTGGTCGCGCTCGGCCAGAAGCTTCTTACGCTCGGAGGGATCCTTTTCCGCGTCCAGCCTGGTCTTGCAAACGCGGTGCCGATTGGCCGCATCTGCGAACCGGTTTTCGAAATCTTTTTGCAGCTGTCTTACCTTCTCGGATGCATCCAGGGCGCTTCTGCGAAACACTTCCTGCTTGGCACATGCCAGTTCGCTTGACAGGTTTTCGAGCTCCGCCAGGACCCCGGAGCGTTGATCTTCGACTCGACGACTTATAACCCGGTAGGCATCTTGTTCCTCGAGCGGTGCTTGTTGCTCGATCTTGCGCCTGTAATCACGGAAGATGTTCTGGATGTCGCGAGCCAGCTTGACGAGCGAGACGATATTCCCCGAGAAGGCGACAGCGTCGCCGAGGAGGTTCACCAGGCGGATGTTGTCTTCCTCCGGCAACATGGAACCTCCCTGGCAGTACTTGCGACCCGCCTCGAGGATCGGCTCGTAGAATTCCTTCTTGAGAAAGTCCGCCATGACGAGTTCTTTCGCCTTGGCGGTTCTCCGGGTGTAACCCTTGAGGTCGACGAACAACTGTCCCTGATCGGAGACGACCCGCGCCTTGATCAGCGGCATGTCGTCATCGGCAATACGATAGAGCTTGCCGGCTTCGTATTCCTGGATCAGTTGCGAAGTGCCGGCTTGCGTTCGGCGATCCACGACCCGCCGACGGGCTTGCCCGAAATGAGACATGGCGAACTCGTCAAGCCGGTAGAGCAGGAAACGTTCGACCATCTCCTGCAGGTAGACGGAATTCCTGTCGGAGTGCGCGCCGGGAGAGCCGTCCTTGCGGAGGCGCTCGACCGCCAACAGCAGTCTGCGAGTGCGTGGAAGCATTTTGCCCGTGTGCCGCCCGTCCTCGATGCGTTGTTCGAGTTGTCTGGCAATCTCCGAAAGCAGATCTGCATCAGAGAGCACCGAAAGGATTGCATCGTTGGACGGGAAGGATCTGCCCAGGAGTCGATCGCACTCGCTGTCGGAATCCTCGCAGGCCAACAGGTGATCGAGAGCGAGTCGGCGAAAGGCCTCGCAGACCGCCAGCGGCATCAGCAGGTCGAATACGGTCTTCTGTCCGTATACCGCAATCAGGCACCCGCTCAGCAAATGCACCGGATCGTTGCCGCGCTCGAGGGTCGCCTGGTATGCCGGACCGAGCGCCGCAACGATCTCTCTCGACAGGCCGAAGGGGTTGATGTCGGTCGCCAACTCATCCTGACGAATGAAAACGAACTGCGCCGGGCTCAAGCTGGTGAGCACAACCAGTGAATCAGCGTACATGGCGCTGCCCACAGACGGCATTACCGAAGCCTGCGCGTCTCGCATCGCCCGGGAGAAGCAGGCATGTATCGCCATACCCACGGTGCGCTCGAGACGGGCGTAGCTCATGTTCTTGACACTCGCCTGCTTGACGCGTCCCTTGACATCCAGCAGGGTGTTTAGCAGGGCCAGGTGCGTCATCAAGGAGATGCCCGAATAGGCCGGTTGCTCACGCGACATGGCCAGCGCCCTTGAGGCGCTAGAGACCAGCAGGTTGAAAAGCGGTTCTCCGCCCCCGGTGCGGCACAGCCAGCTCTCGAGAACGCCCGCGTCCAGGTCGGGAGTTTCCGCCAAGCTTTGTGCGACCACGGCCCTCAGCGGACTTTCCTCGGAGATGGTGCGTGGGCAGAACCGCTTGGGCCACAGGATGGCGCGCATGCGTTCGTCCGGCAGGAGGGCCTTCTTCTTCTCGCGATCGTATTCTGCGTCGGCGCGGCGCTTGACGAGGTCTACCAGACCGTCGATTCCCCTGACGATCGTATGGTGAACACGGTCACTGACCGAGAAGCGCACGCTGCGGTTGGCCGCGCTCTCCCCCAGAGTGACCGGCAGGCGATTGAGGAAGTCCAGCCAGATAGATCCGCCTTCGGTACCGGCGGCGCCCGACGCGCCCAGGGTCGCGATGAGGTGACGATAGGCAAAAAGCCGCGGATGATAGATTGTCGAAACCGGCGCTGCTTTATCGCCGGGCATTTCAACGGCCCGCGAAGATCACGGCAATCCAGAGTTCACCCGGAAAGCGGCTGTCGGCCGTGGTGACACCGATTCCCAGCCGGTTGATGTCATCGTCGAGGATCTCCGGCACACCGAGGACACGGGCCGGGTTCGCGGTTCTGAAGTACCTGACAGTTATTGCGCTGAAGGCTCCCGAATCTTCGAGCCGCTCTACCAGGCGATCGCCTTCCTCCCGGGGTTGGACCTTGTCCCCCATCGCCGCCAGGCGTCGCGCGCTGTTTCTGGCGATCTTCGTGAGCTGATCGTCGAGCCCGAGGTCGAAGCGTCCCTTCTTTCGGCGCCAGGCGTTGATGGTGCGTGCGATTTGACTGGTGAGCCTGGTAGTCTGCCCCGATTCTCCGGCTTCGACGAAGACTTCACATACCGCCATGATGTCGTCCTGAGCCCCGCGCTCCATGGCGATGCCGATACCGATGCGACGAACGTCGGGATCGATGATGTTTAGTCTGTGTCCCGGGCTTTCCATGAAACGTTCGTGGGCCGCCTCGGGCGATGGAGAAAGGGAGACGTTTTCGAGCGCCCGGTCGAAGGGAATGTTGGAACGGCGCAGCCTGTCGACCAGCGTGCCGGTCTTCCTGGTGCGATGGGCCACCCGGCGGGCCGTCAGGAGTTGCATGGCGTGTTCCCGCGCCAGGTCGCCCAGTTTCTTGTCGCTCACAAGCGCCGGCAGGGAGAATCTCGCCCGGGACTCATTGGTAAGGCGCAAAAGTGCGGTCTCCGCCTCCTCTGGATTGCGATAGCGCCCGGGGGCGGGATGAATTTTTTTCTGCGGCAAGGCCGGGCGCTCGACGCCCACGAAAAGGGGCAGCAGCGCGGCTACCTCTGGTCCCTCGGGTCCCAAGACGATAAGCTCCAGCTTGTAGGTGCCGCGTCCGGCATCCAGCGGCACCTTGCCGTGCCAGCCGCCTTCTTCGTAAAGCAGGGAATCCTTGACTACCAGGCCCGCGGGAGTGGTCATCAGCCAGTAGGGGTGGCGATAGCAGGATAGCAGCTTGAGGTCGAGAGCCAGGCGCTCACCGGGCGATGGGCAAACAGGCAGCGGATTGATGATCGCCGGGCGGCGGCCGAGCAGCATCGTGCTGACCATCCGCTTCTGGTCCGGTGTGCGCGTTACACCGACCGCGAAGTGAGTGTACCTGCCAAGCTTGGCCTGCTGGTCGAGAAACTCGATCATTTGTTGCGGCATCTTCTCGATCCCGCCCTCGACCGAGAAAGGTGCCACGCTTGCGTCAACCACGCCGCGGTGCTGCAACTCGAAGCGCAGGCGTTCGACAGGGACGGCCCGGCCCGGACTCGCCTGGCCCTCGATCAGGTAGCCGCTCCACAGGCGGGCGACGCTTGCGTAGCGTTCGTCCCACAGCAGTCGGGTTTTGTTGTTGCGGCACCAACCGATTATACCGGCGATCAGCACCGATTCGTCGGGGTTGGCCAGGAACTTGGCCTCGGCATTGTAGCTATCCTTGCAAGTGGAGGTACTAATCGCGGGCTGGTCCGTGGCTCGGGCATGGGCCGTACAAAGAGCCAAGGCGCAGATCAGCGCCGTAGATAAGCAATCTCCATGCCTGTTTTGTTTCACGCGATTCACTTTACCGGGAAGGTCGGCTGTATCCACCAGCCCGACTGCAGCGCCTTTTTCTTCAGGTCGGCGTAGCCACGGTCGATCAGGATCGCCTGCTCTGCGTAGCCCATCATCTCGGCATCGCTCCATGAATCTCCAATGACGAGCACGGGTTTCCGGCCGATAAACTTCTTTATTGCATCGACCTTGCCGGTCTTGAAAGTCGGCGGCGGCTCCATTTCTGTGGTCAGCTTTCCATCCACGAGCTTGGTGCGCATGCCGATTACCTGGTCGCCGTCCTCCATGCCGAAGCGCTCAACGGCGCCGGCGACGACCCACTGCGGCCCGGCGCTGACTACCCAGACGCTGAAGCCGCGCTTGCGCAGCAGGTACATCAGCGAGCGGATCTCTTCGTGAATGCGGATACCGGTGCTGGTGATGGTGGGCGTCTTGTCGTCAGGATCTGTACGAATCTGTTCCGATCCGAGCGGACGGGCAAGTTCCTTGCTCATGACATCGCCCGCCATGCGCCTGATCTGGTCGTGGTCGTAACCTGCGTAGAAGCGAACCTGCCAGGGGTAGCACTTGGACGAATCAAGCTGCGGGCACAGGCTCCAGTAGGCGTTGTGCATCCGCTTGCGGTATTCCTGGAGCTCGGGCGATGATGCCTGTTTTTCGGCCGGCAGACGCATGACAGCCTTGTAGGCCGCGCGGATCTTCTCGCGCCGGTCGTCCGGCAGGGCTTTCCATATTTCGCCAGTGAACTTGATCTTGAGCTGGCTGACCATGTAGTCGAAAAAAGCCCGCCCGATGTCTCCGTAGATGCTGGTGTTGTCGAAATCGAAAACGACCACCGGCGGCTTGACCGCATCGTATCCCGGCGCTCCCTTACCGTGCCCGTCGATCAGCTTGATAAGATTGGCTCGCACGTCTGCTTCCCAGGCGCCGGGCAGCAGCTTGTCGGGCGTTGGCACCGCAGGTGCAGGCGCCGGCGCGGCGGCGGGATCAGCTTCTTTCTTGTGACCCGCCTCTTCCTTCTGCGGGCACCCTGCCAGTATCAGCGAGGTAAATGCGAGCCAGGCGATATTCCGAATATGTCTCGTGATCATCGGGCCGAGCCTCCTCATGAGTGAGTTCATACCAGGGGCTGATTCTAGACCAGCTTTGTTCCAAGATGCCAAGAATTTTTGAAAAAAGCGATTTGTCACTTTCCCATTGAGGTTGGCGTTGACGCGTGCCAATATTCCAGGCAAGTCAAATTCAAAAGGAGGGCTCTCATGAAGACGCTATGGCTGACAATCGTTGTGGGTATTGCGCTACTGGCTTTTTCGGGTTGCAACAAGGAAACAGAAAGTTCGACATCCGGCGGTACGGCGACGGGTGCCTCCGACAAGGAGCAGCCAAAGCCCGCCGGCAGCGGACCGTTCGCAGCCTGGGATCTGTCCGCGATCAACGCGAGTTGGCAAGGCGCCTGGTCGGTCGCAGGTTCGCTGTCAGGCTCCCGGGAGGCCTGGGACGTCAAGGGCGGCAAGGTCACTATCTGGGACGGCAAGAACGAGAAGACGCTCGATTTCGTGGTAACCAGTCCTTGTACCGTGAAAACAACCGAGAAGAGCGCCGGCGGTTCGTCATCGACCGTCCATCACTTCGCCATGAGCGGCGACAAGCTCCTTATTGGACTTGGCGATGCGGGGCTCAAGAAGGGCTCTGTGGCCGTCGCCTGTGTATCAAACAAGGCCTGGACGCTGGACGCATCCGGCAAATGTCAGCAACTCGAGGCATCCATGTTCGAAGACGGCAAGTGGAAACCCACGCCCGGAGACTGCAAATTCAAAAAGGACGGCGACAAGGATGTCTTCGTGGTGGTGAACAACGACCGTGAAACCAGTTTGCTGGTTCTCGGGGATATCCTGGCGAGCAAGCAAATGTCCGCCAACGTGGCCAGCAAGTTTGCCGACTTCGCCGCAGCCAAGGCCGCGCTGGAAGCGAAGAAGTAAAAGTGATTGCGGAAAACCGGTAGTTCGATCGGTTGCTGCGGAATACGACGACGGCAAGGAGGTTCTCTTATGAGGATCGCTTTGGCAACGGCGCAGTGTCTGCTAATGTTCTTTTCGTTCTTTTCATGCTCCGCATCCAATGAGCGTTGCGCCGGTAGCTTCAACTACGCCTGGCGCGGACTGATCCCCGGGCCCGGCGAGGCGGGCTTCGACGCCGAACTGGCCGCGGTGGCCCGCAGGCGCGATCGGCAGTTTCACCTCTTTCACACTTTACCTTGCGGTCTGAATACCGAGATGAGCATCTCGCGTGACAATACGGCCGAACGCGCGGCAATCGAGTCGTTCATAAACGATTCCGACGGCTGGGATTTCGAAGCCGTCGCCGGTTTACGCATCACGGACGTCGCCGACTCGTGGTGGAAGGTGGCCGGCGCCTACGCCGGGGCCGGCATCGCCGCCGACGCATTCCGCTACGGAGTCTTGCGCGACCAGTGCTATCCGCAAGAAGACGTCGAACGCGCCCGCCAGCAGTTGCTTGCGGGCCTGGCCGGGTTGCACCTGGCCATGGCCATAACCGGGGTTCCGGGCGTAATCGCCCGCGGCTTCGCCAACACGAACTTTCCCGGGGCGGGTGAAAACACCGATCTCACGCCGCTCTTCGACGCGAGCGGCAACCCACTGCCGACCGAGAAGAACAACGGCACCTGGCGCGCGGACAACTCGGGTGAGTACCCCGGCTACATATGGGAAGACTCCTGCAGTCGCGACATGCTCGTCGGCTGGGCGCTCGGCTTCGGCGGAGCCTGGGAGGTGATCGCCGACGATGCCGATATTCCCGCGGATGTAAAAGATATCATGCGCGCAGACGCCAAGGCTCTGGCCGGCAACTTGATGACGGTAAGATCGAACGGTTACGATCTCGAGCTGGGCGACGCCGACGGTCGGACCACCTATCATGGTTACCTGAACGAGAACAACATCGATCGTCTTTACGTGGACGGAATCCGCAACGGATTCTATGCCATCATGACCCTGGGGATCATCGGCGCTTTAGCGGACGTGGCCTCTGATCCCGAGATCGACGGTTTCCTTTACGACCAGCTCATAGACGAGCGCGAATTCGCCGTCATCGCCCGCGACAACAGCCTGGAAGTCAACATGCAGGAGGTGACCAACTTCTCGAACTACAACATGGCCTTCGACGGCGCCTGGCTGGCGCTGCGCCACATCCGGCAAGACCAGGACGCCCGGGCCGCGATCCGCGCGGCCGTGGCCATAGAGCTATACGATACTCCCGGCAAGAGTTTTCAGCCGGTAGAGATGGGCCAGAGCTTCTTTGATCTGACCTACGTGTCCGGCGCCTGTGACGCAAGCTCGGAGTGGGGTTGCCGCAACGAGCCCGACCAGGCCGCCATCGACCGGGCTCTTGAGACATTGCGCGAGTTCCCGGCGCCTCCCTTCTGGGAGTTCGAGCGCACGAATTGCGATCAGCAGGAGATCGATTCGGGCGCCTGCGTCGCTGTCGACGGGCAGACCGAGTTGACCGTGCTGGGCGAGGTAGGCCGCAACGGAGACCTGATTGTCAAAGAGCCCTTGCCGATGAGACTGCGTGGTCCGAGCAACTTCTACTGGAGGTCGAATCCCTATAAACCCAACGACGGATCGGACGGCCCGGGAATGTTCGCCGGCCCCGATTTTCGCCTCGGCTACTGGATGGGCCGCTGGGTCAGGCGCTGAGCGGCGGGGTCCATGTCCAGAATATTGTTCTTCGCGATATTTCTTGCGGTAGTGCTCGGCGTGCTGAGCGGCACGCACTACTATTTCTACCTGCGCCTGGTCAGAGACACGGGTCTCTCCCCGACCTGGACCAGGTTTGCCAAGTGGAGCCTGGTGGCGTTGTCGGCCAGCCTGGTGCTCACCTTCATTCTTTCGCGGCTGTTGAGCAATGCCGTAACGAGCGTTGTGCTGTTTCTGCCCTATGTCTGGATGGGCTCGATGTTATACCTGCTGGTTCTGCTGGCTGGAGCGGACCTTGTGAAACTGGTCGCCTGGGCGGCGGCCAGGCTATCAGGCCATGCGGCCTGGTTCGATGTTGGAGGCCGGCGCCTGTTGATCTCAAGGCTGGCGGCCCTTACGGCCCTGGGCGGCACCGCCGTCATTGCGGTAGTGGCTGTCGCCGGTGCCCTGCGGGCGCCCGTGGTTCACAAGCTGGAGATTCCGCTGAAGGGATTGGATCCGGCGCTCGACGGGTTGACCGTTGTTCAACTTTCAGACCTGCACCTCGGACCCACCCTGGGTCGGAAATATCTCGACCAGGTGGTCGACCGGGTGAACGAGCTTCATCCCGATATAGTAGTGCTGACCGGCGATCTGGTGGATGGAAGCGTCGAGCAGCGGCAAGCGATGCTGGAGCCGCTAAAGCGTCTTACGGCCCCGCTGGGCAAGTTCTTCGTAACCGGAAACCACGAGTTCTATTCCGGCTGGAAGCAGTGGCATCCGGCGATTGAGAAGCTGGGATTCAGCCTGATGGATAACCGCTGTCTGGGGTTGGAACGGGACGGCGCCCAGTTCGTGCTGGCCGGCGTATACGATTTCGATGGCGCGCGCTTCGATTCCCGCTGGGCGCCGGACCTCGGCCGGGCCCTGTCGAGCTGCCGGGGCAAGGGCCCTGTAATTCTGCTTTCGCACCAGGCACGCATCATCGAACAGGCGGTAAAAATGGGCGTTGCGCTGGTTCTTTCGGGCCACAACCACGGCGGCCAGATCTGGCCATGGTCGTACGTGGTGCTGCTGCAGCAGCCGGTAATCTCCGGCCTGCACCGCTTCGGAGACACCTTTCTGTACGTCACCCAAGGCACAGGCTTCTGGGGCCCGCCCATGCGACTCGGCACTCGCTCGGAGATTGCCTTGCTGGTCCTTCGGTCGATGCGCTAATTATTTATTGTCTCAAGTCCTTGGCGGCGCTAGGTTGGGACAATGAAGAGTGGACCGGTGAGTGAGACTGCTGGCGCGGTACTGGACGCCGAAGTGCTGTCCGCCATGCTTCGGACGGGAGGGGCGGTCAGCCGGGTGCTGCCTGGTTACGAAGAAAGGCCCGGGCAGGTCCAGATGCTGGAAAGCGTCGTCGAGGCGTTCAACGGCGACGGTATCCTGGCGGTCGAGGCGGGAACCGGGGTGGGCAAGAGCCTGGCCTATGGTTTACCCGCAGCGGCCTGGGCCGTGTCCAGCGGCGAGAAGGTTGTGATCTCCTCCGCCACTATCAACCTGCAAGAGCAACTCGTAAGAAAGGACCTGCCTTTGGTAGGCGAGGTGCTTAGCGACCAACTCGACGTCGTGCTGGTCAAGGGTCGCGGCAACTACATCTGTCGGCGTAGAATCGGCGAACTTGCGAGCCAGAGAATGCTGGCCTACAGAAACGGAACGTCTGCGACATTTCAGGAACTTTCCGAGTGGGTGGATTCGACGGCCGACGGTTCGCGCGCCGACCTGCCTGTCGCGCTGGACGACCGAGTTTGGGAACAGGTGGCTTCCGATCAGGACGCCTGCCTCGGCCAGCGCTGCCAGTTCAGGCGCGAGTGTTTCTTCATTCGCGCGCGGCGCGCTGCAGACACGGCCGACTTGCTTGTCGTCAACCACCACCTGCTGTTCGCAGACTTGGCGCTGAGGTGCCAGACGGACAACTGGACGCGCCGGGCGGTGCTGCCTGCCTACCGCCGGTTGGTGCTCGATGAGGCGCAAGGGTTGGAGGACGCCGCCAGTTCTTTTTTCGGGTTGCGCCTTACCCGCGCGGGCGTGGCTCGGATACTGTCGCGCATGCTCCCGTACAGAAAGAAAGCCGGCCTGCTGCAATCGCTGGCCGTGGAGATCCGTGAACGTGGCGGAGCGCTGGTCGATGGCCGGGCCGAGTTGATGGCTGGCGGGGCCCGCGACTCCATCACCCCGCTTGTTAAAAACGCCCGCGAAGAATACGAGCGGGCCTTCGACGAGGCCGGGGCTCTGGCGCTTGGGCTTGGCGCGCAAGGGGGTGGCGACGCCCGCTTGCGCTTGCTGGAAGCGGTATATACCCAACCGGGCTGGACCGCGGTGCGCGAGAGTTTTTCCAAGGCCGCTCGAAGCGCCCGCGACCTGGCAAACCGTGTGGAACAACTGGTCAGGCGCCTGGATATCCTGTCCGAGGACGAGGGCAGGTCAGTCGAGGTGATGGCCTGGGTCGAGCGAACCAGACTGCTCGCCGAGCAGACAATGCAACTCATGTCCGAGGAGCCGGACGGGGCGGTGCGCTGGGTGGAGGCCGGCAGACGCGGCAGGCGGCGCATCGCGCTGCGCTCGGCTCCCCTGAATGTCGCCGGCCTGCTCAACGAGTCGCTTTTCGATCGCCTCAGTTCGGTGGTGCTCACCTCGGCAACTCTTTCGGTGGGAGACTCGTTCGATTACCTGGCCGAGCGGATCGGGATGAACTTGCAGCCCGAGGCGCGGGTGCGCACCAGGCAGGTTCCCAGTCCCTTCGACTACCCATCCCAGGCGCGCCTGGTGTTGCCTGTGGATCTGCCCGCCCCGGGAGGGCCGCTCTTCGAGCAGCACCTTCCCCGGGCAGTCTGCCAGGCCGCGGCGGTCTCGGGTGGCCGAGCCCTGGTTTTGTTCACTTCCTGGGGCCTGATGACCCGGATCTACGACATGATTCGTGACAGACTCGAGGAAATGGGGCTGCAAACCTTCTGCCAGGGCGAACAGCCGCGCGATCGCCTGCTGGGGTTGTTTCGGGAAAATGAACGCAGCGTCCTCTTCGGCACCGACAGCTTCTGGCAGGGTGTCGACGTGATGGGATCCTCGCTTTGCAACGTGATTATCACCCGCCTGCCGTTCGACGTGCCCGACGAGCCGCTGGTGCAGGCCCGCATGGAAGAGATCGAGCGGGTCGGCCGAAGTTCGTTCGCTCACTTCATGCTGCCGCGGGCGGTGCTCAAGCTGAAGCAGGGGTTCGGGCGCTTGATCCGCAGCCGGACCGATTTTGGATCGGTGGTCGTGCTCGACAACCGCCTGCTGCAACGCGCCTACGGGCGGCGCTTTCTCGAAAGCCTGCCGCAAGCCGGGCTGATCTCAGGCCAAATGGAGGATGCCTTCGATGAGTTGGCCGCGTTTTTTACAAAGCACGGCACGCTGGGAGCCGAGCGCGTCGAAAGTTACGATTGGTAAACACAGGGAGGGTCTCATGAGACCGACAATCTCCATAATTTTATTGGCGGCGGCACTGTCTGGAGGCTGTAGCTCGGACACGGGCGGTCTGCCGGCGTTCGAACAGCAACAGTTCTACCAGGACTTGCAGGATTGCTCTTCTGACTTTCTGACGGCTTCCGGCGAGTGGATGGAGGACTTCGACGACGGGGCCTTCTACGGCCCGGCTTTTTTTGCATGGGCGGGTAAAGAGGATGGCAACCAGGCCTACCTCGATCTGGCCGCCAGTGCAGAGATAAAAAACCTCGAGGTGATTCGCACGGCCAACTTGCTGACCGGCGACGTCAACCTGATCGTCATGGCGGCCCTGGGCACCGTGGAGTACATGGCCGCCACGGGCGAGCGCGAGGGGCTTGCCGATCTGGACGGGTTGATTTCCAATATGATCGACCTGGTCGGGAGCTTCGGTTGGTATCTCACACCGGATCTCTCGCCGGGCTATGCCATGCAGACCTACGGTCCTACGGCGATCAACGGCCTGATGGTGCTGCTGCCCCTCCAGCGCTCCCTGCAGATCGAGGGCGGAGATCGCGAGCCCACGATCGATTTTGCAAAGAAAGTGCTTGCCAGGATAGACGAGCGTTCGTGGAACGGCGAGTACTACGAGTTCGACGACGGTGTTACCAATCCCGGGCTGTATCTCTACCCCAACATCACCATGATCATTCTCAACGCACGCCTGTACCAGTTGACCGGGACCGCCGGCTACCGCGCGCGAGCCCTCGATGTCTACCACGGCATGCAGCCGCTCAAGGTAACCTCGCAAAGCGGTCTGGCGGCGCCCGGGCGCTACCGCTCTCCGTATAGCGCAGAGCACATGGGGGCCTCCACTGACGACTACAGCACTCTTTCCAGCCAGAACTACCTGATGCTCTCGTTGATGCTGCTTTACCAGATGAGCGGCGATGTCGCCTACGTGAAAGAGGCCGACTCGGTGCTTGCCTTCCTGAAAGACTTCCTGTGGGGCGAAAGCTGCCTTACGGACATTCACTTAGTCGAGTGCGATCCGGCCTGCGGTCCGGATCAGGCTTGCCTGAAAATGAGCTGTTTCAGCGATGGCTGTCACTGCGGAGTGTTGCATCATTGGATGGACGGCCGTCTGGCACTGCCTGCGGATCCCGAGTTCTTCTGCTCGGGCTGCAACCTGCAGCTACTATATATTATGTGGTATCGCCAGAACGTGCTCTAGCGACCAACGCAAGCACGACCGGCTGATTGGTCTATCATCTTGTTCTAATAGCTGAAATTTTGACCATCGAGGCCTTGACGTGCTAGGAATATTGACATGGAGCAGCCCCAGCACGCCACAGTCGAGCGCTACGTCGAAGGCGGCCTGATACGGGTCAAGGTGCGCGGTCGACTCGACCGCGAGTCGGCCCCGGTAGTGCTGAGCTGGATCCAGGCCTGGCTGCCGCGGGGCCAGGCCAAGGTGGGGCTCGACCTGGGCGACGTCGACTACGTCGATAGCGCCGGTGCGGCCATATTGACGGAGTCGCAGAGACTGGCCGGCGATCGCGGCGTGGATCTTGAGTTGATTCGACTCAGTGAACCGGCTCGCAAGACACTCGAGTTGTTCAGGGTCCAGGGCGAGTTGGGAAAAATCGGGCGGCGACAAACGCCCATGCTCGAAGCGCTCGGCGAGGGCGCCTATTCGGGGCTCCATCAGCTCAGGAGCATGGTGTTCTTGCTGGCCGATACATTCTACTGGGCGGTTGCCGGGCCGTTCGTCGGTGGGCGCGGGGCGCCGCGCGGCGAGGTCGCTCGGCAATCCATGTTGTTGGGTTCGCGCGCCTTCGGTATCGTCGCCCTGCTTTCGTCACTGATCGGACTGACTCTAGCGCTGCTTTCGGCCCATCAGCTCAGGCAGTTCGGCGCCAACATCTACGCGGCCAACCTGGTCGCGGTGGCCATGGTTCGCGAGATGGGACCGCTGGTTACGGCGGTGATTGTCGCCGGCCGTTCCGGCTCGGCCATCGCGGCCGAGATCGCCACCATGCGCGTCACCGAGGAGGTGGACGCCCTGGAGTCGATGGGCTTCTCGCCGATCAGGTTCCTGGTGGTACCCAAGCTGTATGCCGTCACATTCACCCAGCCGCTGCTGACTTTCACCGGCATCGCTTGCGGCATCCTGGGAGGCATGCTGATTGCCTCGACCGCCCTGGGAATTCCCGCCCCGGCATTCATCCACCAGGCCATCGAGGCGGTGCGCCTCAAGGACGTTTTCAGCGGCCTGCTCAAGAGCGTCGTCTTCGGCTGGATTATCTTGATGGTTGCGGCGCATTGCGGCCTGCGCACCCGGGGCGGTGCCGAGGCCGTCGGTAATTCAACAACGCGCTCGGTGGTGCTTTCGATCTTCAGCGTAATCATCACCGATTGCATCTTCAGCCTGGCTTTTTACCTGTGAGGTAAGACGTGAGCGATCCCGTGCTGCAGATGGAGAACGTCTCTCTGAGTTACGGCGCAGAGTCGGTTTTGACCGGCGTCAGCCTGGCCGTCAGGCCGGGGGAACTGACCGTCATCGCCGGCTCATCTGGCTGCGGCAAGAGCACGCTGCTCAGGGGAGCCATCGGCCTGCTCAGGCCGTCTGTGGGCACGATCCGTCTGCTGGGCAAAGACCTGGCGACACTCGACGAGGAGGAGTTGGCCGCACTGAGACGCAGGACCGGGCTGCTGTTTCAGGGCGGTGCGTTGATCAACTCGATGACCATTGCCGATAACGTGGCCTTGCCGGTCAGACAGTTCTCGCGCCTGCCGGACTCGGCGGTGGATTCCCTGGTGCGCATGAAGCTGGCACAGGTGGGCCTGGAGGACGCCATGCACAAGACGCCGCCGGAGCTTTCGGGCGGCATGCGCAAGCGGGCGGCCCTGGCGCGGGCGCTGGCAATGGATCCTGAATTATTGCTGTGCGACGAGCCTTCGGCCGGGCTCGACCCGGTTACCGCCGCCGCCCTCGACCGCCTGCTGCTCGACCTGCGCGCGGCTCTGAACATGACGCTGGTGGTGGTTACTCATGAGTTGGGAAGCATCGATGCAATAGCAGACAGGGTGATCATGGTGGCGGGAGGCGGCCTGGCCTTCGATGGATCGCTCGAACAGGCGCACCGTACGGAAACTCAGGTGGTCAGGGATTTCTTCGCCAGGAAACCGGCCCTGGCCGAGACCCGCGGTCGTTCCATCCTGGAGCGGCTCATGAAGCCATAGTGGAGGTTGAACGGTGATTACCAGATCGCAAAGGATTCGCTTGGGTATTTTCGTGGTGGTGTCGCTAGGAATACTGGTCAGCTTGTTCGTAGCCATCGTCGGCTCTTCGTTGCTTGCCGATCGCGACCGCTACCTGGTGAGCTACAAGATCTCGGTCTCCGGCCTGGAGATCGGCGCGCCTGTCAAGTACAACGGTGTGCGAGTCGGGAGGGTCGAGAGTATCAGGATCGATCCCGAGCAGGTCAGCAACTCGCTGGTGACCATCTCGCTCCAGGCCGACACGCCGGTCAAGCAAAACGCCAGGGCTATACTCAACATACAGGGCATCACCGGCCTGAAGTTCATCGAGCTGGTCGGCGGAACGTCCGACGCCGAGCGATTGAGCCCGGGCAGCGAAATCAAGGTCGGCACATCGGTGGTCGACAAGTTGACCGGACAGGCGGAGAACATAGCCATCAAGGTCGAACTGCTGGTCAACCAGTTGCTGGACCTGACCGGGCCCGGCAACCGGGCCCTGGTGGCCGATGTGCTCGACCGTGCCGGCAGCCTGATGAACTCGACGGACACCATCCTGCAAAACAACTCAGGCCAGATCGACAAAATACTTCACAACCTTGCAAGCGCCTCGTCGAGGTTGAGCTTGGCCTTGGACGAGATTCGCCTGACAGCCAAGGAAACCCGTGAGTCGGTGGCCGGCATAGGCCGAGCGGCCGAGAGAGTGCTCGACGGAAAACGGGTAGCCGGAGTTCTGGACGAAGCGCAGGCCACGCTCAAGGAAATTCATAAGCGGGTAGGCGACAAGGAACTAGGCAAGGTAACGCGACTGATGGAGAAGCTGGTCGATCGCACTTCGACCCTGGTCGACCGGGTGGACCTGATAGTCTCGCGCTCGGGGGAGGATCTGCGTGCCTCGGTGCGTTACCTGGCCGAAACGGCCGAGAACCTCAGGGACTTCAGTCGTCTGATCAGGGAAGATCCCTCCCGCCTGTTGCGCCAGAAGGAACGCAGCAAGCGGGTGTTGCCTTAAGCGGAGAGCTACCATGCACAAACTTTGTGTCCGTCTTCTTTATGTTCTTGTCGGGGCCATGTTGTTGTGGTCATGCAGTGCGGTGCCTGAGAACCATTACTTCACAATGGCATACACACTCCTTCCGCTGAAGCAGGCTGCGGATCCGTCCGGCGGCAAGACCTTGCGCGTGCGCGACTTCGAGATCGGGCCGGCCTATGACACCGAGCGTATCGTCTATCGCTACTCCCCCTATGAGTTCCAGTACTACGACTTCATGCTCTGGGCCGCAAAGCCGCACAAGATGTTGACCGACATGATCGTCAGGCATCTCAGACACGAAAAGGTTTTCGCAGACGTTGCCCACGAGTACCACGAACGCGTACCCGACTATGAACTGTCCGGGGTGGTGCTGGCCATCGAGGAATTGGACAGCGGAGACCAGTGGTTTGCGCATCTTGCCTTCGGCCTGCGCATGACGCAATACCGGGGCGAGGATGTAGTGTGGTCGTACGACGCCAACGTCAAAAAGCAGGTCTACAACAAGGCCCCCGTCTATGTCGTAAAGGCCCTGAGCGAACTGATGGAAGAGCAGATGCAGAAGATCACGGAGCAACTCGTGGGATTCCTGAAAAGAGCGGACAAGCGCGAGGGCGCAAAATGAGCAGGCTCGCCGCCACCCTGCTGATCTTGTGCGCGAGCACCGCCGCCCCGGCCGCCGCGCCGGCTGTAACTTACGGCGAAGGGGCCGCGGCAGAAAAGCAGGCGGCCAGTCCGCCCGGGTGGCAACTCCAGGGGCCGTTGGCGCAGATGGAGATGGACCCCGATCTGATACCCGTCGGCAAGGGCGCGGTTTTTGTTCCGGCCATGACCGATTCGGCCGCCGAGCCGCCCTACGTGGTCATGTCGGCCGCGGGAGAAGTGATTGTAAGGACGCCGGCCGGTAAGAAGACCATGTTGCCGGCTGGAAAGTACAAGGTGATGGTAGGTTCCGGAGTCGAATCGCAGATGATCGCCCATGCAGTCGAGGTGTTCGAGGGGCACTGCACGCTGGTGGAGCCGGACTGGGCCGGGATGGTGGTGCGGGTCGTCGATCGGCACGGCATGCAGTTTCGGGGTGTATACGAGATGTTCACATTGCCTTCCGGCGAGGACTTTGGCCTGGGCCTGGGGGCGGACGAGACCCGTGGGGAGACACTGCGCACCTGGCTGGTGCCGGCCGGGCGATACCTGATCGTCCGTTCGGGAGAGACGCCGCGCGCGCGCACCGACTTCATGACCGTTCTGTTGAGCGCCGGCGAGCTTGTCAACTTTACCCTCGTCCAGGACGAGGACGGTAACTTTCTCGGCGGCGGCGTGATCGATCGCGGCGAAGGAAAAACTGAGTTCAAGAACTGGCGCTTGGGATTGATCGTCGGCGGCGACTTTTCGTGGAACCGCGCCGACAACGTCGTCGGCCGCGAGTTTGGAAACACGATCACGGTCAATGCCTTCGTCGACTGGGTCATGCGCTATCTCGATCCGGATCACTCGGTCTATGTCCGGTTGCAGATCGACGAGGGGCAAACCGTTCAGCCGGGACAGGACTTTTTGGCCTGGCGGCAGAAAACGAACGACGAGGTCAACCTGGATGCCATCTACACATATCGCCTGCTCTCCTGGCTGGGGCCGTACGTGCGCTTCGGCCTGGACACCAGCATCTTCCCCGGCTGGAAGACCTTCGTGCGGCTGTCTCCCGGAGATGAAAAGGACATCGTTATCCTCGATAGCCGTGGAAGGGAGATAGAACGACAGAATCCACCTCCTTCCCTGGAGAACTGGGAATTGCGCCTGGCCGATCCGGTCGATCCGCTCGAACTGAAGGAAGGCGTCGGAGTTTCATTCGATCTCAGCCCCTGGCAAGTGCTCGATTTCCACCTGCGCTTGGGTTGCGGGGCCCGCCACTACCTGGTGCGCTCGCTGCTCAGGGCCAGGGAATATCGCCGGGAAGATCCGGACGAGACCTGCCGGGACGCCAACTGCTTCGAGCATGTGGAGTCGAGCAATCTGCTGGGCCTCGAAGTGACTCTGATCGGCTCGGCGCGCATCTCGCGCTGGTTCATGATCGACACCGAGTTGGACAGCCTGACGCCCTTCCTGTCCACCGAGGACAGCAGGTACCCCGCCATCAACCTGAAGAACACCATCAGCCTGCGCCTGGTCTCGTTCGCCTCGTTGGTCTATGTCGTACGGCTCGACTACGACCGGCAGCTGAGCGACTACCTGCAGTTCGAGCAACGCGTCATGCTGCGCTTCACTTTCGATATCTTGTAATCAGCATGCTTCTCATCAGATCCGGGTGGCGTTGGATCCTCTTCTTTGATACACTACAATGGTGAAACCGTCGGCGGCGATCTTGGTGGCAGTTGTGTTGTTGGGGACGATGGGAGGGGCCGTCGTTGCGGGCGGGGAACCGGCCGGGTCGCGGGTTCGCCTGGTACAGGCGCTGGGTTCCGCGCGCACCATTCTCGATGACCTCGAACGACGCGGCTGCCGCGTGATGGGTTACCTGCCCGAAGACATTTATATTGTCAGGTTGGGCACGCCGGGCGCCCTGGACGGCATGCCGGGCTTGCGCTGGCAGGGCGCCTTCCGTCCCGAGTGGAAGCGTGCTGCCGGGCTGGCGCGACTCGATCCCGGGCGGGCCTGCGTCCTCGAGGTGTTTGCGCTTTCCGGGCAGTCCCTCGACGGTCTGTGCGCAGAACTTGCCGCGTTCGGGAAGATACTTTCCGTGGGCGATGACTCGAGCGGTACCGGCCACGCCCGCCTGGCGATCTTCGCAGGATATTTGGCCTCGGCGCTCGACGAGTTGACTCGTCTCGACGAAGTCGCCTGGGTGACGCCCGAGAGAAACATTGTTGCAAACAACGACGAGGCGGCCTGGGTCATCCAGGGTGGCGACTCGGTAAGCCGCTCAACGCCGCTTTTCGCGCACGGACTGACAGGCCTGGGCGAGGTGATCGGCATCGCCGACAGCGGGCTCGACACCGACGCCTGCCAGTTCCGCTACGGGCCGGATGCTACGCAGCAGACTCTTTACAATAACACCCAACCCCCGGCGGTCAATGTCACCAACCCGGACAACAAGGTTATTTCCTACTACCTCTTCTCGGGAGCCAGCGCCTACGACGACATGTCCAAGCTGGGGCATGGCACGCATGTTTCCGGTTGCGCGGCCGGCGACGACTACGCCCACCCGGCCTCGTCCACAGACGCCGGGCGCGATACCGACGACGGCATGGCGCCCGGAGCGCGGATTGTCTTCCAGGACACCGGCCGGCGCGACGGCAACCAGGTGGGCCTGCCCGATTCGCTGACCGACATGTACGTCCAGGCCTACGACTCTGGGGCGCGTATCCACAACGACTCGTTCGGCAAGACAGATCCCGACACCGACTACACGGGTGACAGCCGGGACGTGGACGAGGCGGCTTGGCGCCTGCAGGATCTGACAATAGTCTTCAGTTCGGGCAACCTGGGCCCCAACGGCGCGACACTGGATGGCATAGGCGCTACTTCCAAGAACACAATCGTTGTCGGGGCCTCTCTGGCAGGGGCCAGCAACCGAGGTTACGGCGTGTGTCACTTCAGCTCGCAGGGACCGACAGCCGACGGGCGCCTGCGGCCTGACCTGGTTGCTCCGGGAGCCATACGTTCGGCCTTGGAAACTGATTGGGTAGCGCAAGGTGGGACGGACATCTACGGCAATCCTCAGGCCGACTCGACCACCGATCCCCCCAATAACAACTGCACCACGGATGCTTCGTTCAGGGTCGGCACCAGCTTTGCAGCGCCCCTGGTTTCCGGCGCGGCGGCGCTTACGCGCCAGTACTTCGTGGAGGGTTGGTATCCGGGCGGCGCGCCGAAGGGGTCGGACGGTTTTTCGCCCTCGGCCGCCCTGGTGAAAGCAGTGCTGGTGAACTCGACGGAGAGCATCGGGCCGGCCCCCAACAGCGTACCCGGTCCGCTTTACGACGTGGTCCAGGGAGAGAAGATAGCCGACATGGAGGCGGCGCCCAACGACATCGAGGGCTGGGGAGTGTTGCGACTTGATCGCAGCCTTTATTTCAGCGGCGACGCCGAGCGCCTGGCTGTGCTTACCGACAGCTGGGGCGACGGGGCGGATCGCGGAGCGGCCGCCAATCCTCCGATCGAGGAAAGTCAGCTACACACCTATTGGTTACAAAACGTTCGGGCGGGAAGCGTGCTGCGCGTGACGCTGGCCTGGATTGATCCTGCGGGGACACCCGGGGCCGGTAAGGCGCTGGTCAACGATCTCGACCTGGAGGTAGTGGACTCTTCGGGCCGGGTATTCAAGGGCAATATTGCTTTCGAACAGAACAGGTCCACGCCGGCCGGGTCAGACCAACCCGACAACATCAATCCTCTCGAACGGGTGATAATCTCGCCGGACATGACGCAGAACCTCGAACTGCGAGTCATTGGACGGCACATCCCCGGCAACGGGCGTAACTCTCCCTATCCTTCCACCCGCCAAGGCTACGCCCTGGTGGCCGCCGGCGACTTCGAAGGCGTCTGTCCGGCACAAGGCTGCCCGGGGACGGATGGCGGTTCAGACGCAGGCGACGGGTTCGATGGCCTTGACGCTGACGCTGGGCAGCCCGATGATGGTGACGCGACCGATCTGGATGCCGCCGACGGAGGACAGGCCGACCCGATCGGAGATCCCGGCACTAAAAGCGACGATGTCGGAGTCAACACGAAGATTACGGGTGGTTGTGCTTGCTCTGCAAGAGCGCCGACTGGTCGAAACTGTCTGATGGCGCTTATGCTATTGATCTGGTTTGCGGGAAGGCGCAGGGCATGACCGGAAGATCTTTCCGGCGAGCCATGGCGGTCATGGTCTGCCTGGTCGGTTTGCTTTCAACCAGCGTTGTTCAGGCCCGGGGAGGGCCGCCCGTCAAGATTCGCGGCAACTATGCCATCATCGACGAAGTCTACTTCGCCGTTCTCGAGTTGCCCAAGGGATCAAAGGCCGATGGGTCCACCGCCCGGCTTGTCGAGAGGCAGATCCTCGACTTCCTCAGACGTTCGGGATACCTGCTGGCGACCGTCAAGGCTGGGGTTGTCAAGAACCATATCGAGGTTCTTGTGGACGAGGGGCGGCTTGAAAAGGTCGTTTTTCTGGGAATGGGCACGCTGCGCACTCTGCAGATGAAGATCGGCCTGAGCCTGCCGCACCACATCTTCAACAAGCCGTATCTGGTGAGGCAGCTTCGCTCCCTATCTGCGCGCTACAACGTAAAACAGGTGACGTATCAGCTCGTGCCGTGCAAGAAGGTAAGGCACGCCGGCCCGCAGATTGGCGTCGACGCCCTCTGGGGTCACGAGGTCATACCGCCGTCTGGGAGCTACGAACTACATGTCCAGCTGGGGCGCAAGGGCTGGGGAGCGGGGCTGGATCTCGGCCTCGATTTCGATTTCCCGGACGGGCTCGCGCTCGGGGCCGCCTACCTAGGCGAGGGAGCCATGTTCAGAAACGATCGCTGGATGGTGGGGGGCTCGCTAGGCGCCAAGTTGCGCAATCACCTAGACAGCGGCGATCCTTTCATTTCCCTTTCGCGCGCGGTGGCCGAGGCGCGCTGGTACACCCCCGCGCTGATAGGCCGGCTCAGGCCATATATCTGGTTACGAGCCGAACTCGGAAGCCGCCAGCGCGCCGACCTGGATATCGATCTCTACTACAGCGCCCGCACCGAGGCCTCGTTGGATCTGGCCTACGAATTCAGGGAAGGCCTGGTGATCTCGGCCGGCGGCGGAGCCAGCGAGAGGTTCATCTTTGGCGTCGATCAGCTTGCTACGGCCGGCACACCCGAGGAATCAAGCGCGCGCTTCGAACCCTTCGTCGTAGGAAGGATGGAGTTCGTTTTCGACCCGGGCAACCTGCGGCGCGATCGCTGGCACCGCCTGATTCTCGATACCAGGTATTACTGGTCCGAACGAGAAAACGGGTTCGGTCGCGGCAGCCTGCAGTACGTCAAGGTATTCGACCTGGGTTGGCACGACCTGTGGGTGAAATCGAGAGGAGCTTTCCTGTGGGGACATTACCTGTTTGATGACGAGGAGCCGATCGGGGGCAAGTATCTTAGGGGTGTTTTCGGGGACAAGTGGTTTACTTCCAAGGCTGCGAACTTGGTGCTGGAGTTCAGGCTGTCTTTGGCGCGCGACCTTTTCAAATTGAGCCTGTTTCATGATCTGGCCGTTTTTCCCGAGATCGATCGCCAGACCGGCGGCGAGACCTGGCGGGTGGCGGACAGTTTCGGCCTCGGGTTTCACGCGCTGGTTCTCGACGTCATCCAGTTCGACATCTACTACTCGGTGGGGTTCGCTTCGGACGGCGACTTCGATCACGGCTTCAGCGCAAGCCTGAAGAAAGTGTTCTGACGGTTGCGGGAGCGCAAACGATTAAGTTATCATGCCGCTGTCAAGGAGATATAGATCCGATGGGCAGCGTGCTTCTGGTAATAGTCTTTTTCCCATTCATTGTCTCGGCGGCTTTTACGCCGATCACGTTTCTTCTGGCCTGGTGGGTATTTCCCGGCGGGGGCTCACGCGGTCCCCACGACACTTTAGCCAGCCGCACGGTTGGCATCATCCTGGTCGTTATCGCCGAGTGGCTGGCCAATGCCTGGGTGCTGTACCTGTTGCCCTTCGGGCGACTGGGCTCGCTGCGCGGGCGAAGCAAGCTGTCGCCGGGGAGAGTTCCTGTGGTTTTGCTCCCGGGTTTTTTCGAGAACGCTCTGACCATGGAAATTCTCAGGCGACGCCTGGAACGCGCCCTTGGGGTTCCGGTGCGCGCCATGCGGCCCGAAAGATACTTCTTGGGGCTTGAAGATCAGGCCCAGGGATTCTCTCGGCGCATAGCTGCCTTTCTCGATGAGACCGGGGCCGGGCAGGTGGATCTCGTTGGGCACAGCATGGGGGGCATCCTGGCACGTTACCTGGCTGAAAGCGGAGAGTTGAAAAACCGTATCCGCCGAGTGGTAACGATCGCCGCGCCGCATCTCGGGAGTGCTTTATCGCGACTGGCGCCCGGACGCTCGTTGCGCCAGATGCGCCGCGGAAGCGCCTTTCTAGAGAAGCTGAATGCCGGTTCCGCGCCCAGCGGGGTTCGCATTGTGGGCATCTCCAGCACTCACGACAATCTGGTCATTCCCTGGAACTGCTCGCTCTCTCCACGCGGAGACAACTTTATTATCCGCTATCGCGGCCACGTGACTCTTATTTTCTCCCGGGAAGTGGCGCGCCTGATCGTTCGCGAGCTTGGATAAAGCCGCCGGCGTCAGAAGATGACCACTTTTTCGCCCTTTTCCGACAGCACACGCACCGAGGGGAGCTTCATGACGTTCATGAAGATCTTGAGGTACACTGGATCGAACTTGTGCTTGAGCTCGGTCCACATCAGGGTCAAGGCAATATCGGGGCTGTAGGCCTCCCGGAATGGACGTCGAGACGTCAAGGCGTCGTAGCAATCTGTTATGGCGACGATCTTCGAAAAGACGCCCAGATCAGAGCGCGGCACCACGAATGAGACGTTGCCTTTCAGGTCTTTGACCGGGGTGCCGAAGTCGGTCTTGTGTTCGTAGGCGGTGACGATACGGTGGACGGTAAGCGCATTCAGGCGCCTGGCCCGCAGGATCTTCTTTACCGAGTAAATCGGAGACTTGCGCACCTTCTTCAGTTCTTCCGGCAAAAGCTTGCCGCGTTTTTCCAGAAGCTCGTCGTCGACGTCCACCTTGCCGATGTCGTGGAACATGGCCACCATTCCCAGGTCGCGAAGATGAGCCTTGCCGAGACCCATTTCGGCGCCGAAGACGATTGACATCAGAACGACGTTGACCGAGTGGAAGCACAGGTATTCGTCGTCGCTCTTGAGGGTGGTCAGTCCCAGGAAATGGGTGCGGTGCCCGTGGCAGACGTCGACCAGGTCCTGGATGAAGCGCCCGGCCTTGCCAATGGCGAGCTTCGGGCCGTCACCGCGCAACCCGGCCAGGTATTTGCGCATGAAGTAGATCGAGCGGGCATAAACCGTCAGCGCATAGCGCTTGCGATCCACCGCTTGCTCGAGGTTGTCGGAGAGATGCTGGTCCTTGAGGATCTCCTGGATCTTCTCGTAGCGGCGCAGCTTCAGGGCCTGCAGCTTGCGGGCCGAGACGCCCTTTTCGCCCACGTTCTCTTCGCTCTCGCGACTGAAGATGTAGATGAAGTCGCGCAACTCGGGAATGGCGATTGGCTGGCTCAAGACGAAGCCGCCGACGTTGCGCCGCGAGAACTCGTTGAGCAGGAAACGCACGTTGTCGAGCGAGTTGATGTCTATCTTGACCAGCATGTTATTGAGGTAGAACGATTCGCCGGCCCCCTGCAGGTTCAGGTTTTCGTCCATGGCGATGACGGTGTTAATGCAATCCTTGAGCTGCTCGAGAGGCTTGTTGAAGATCTCGTTTTCCGGATCGTAGAGCTTGACGTTCCTGACCAGCATGTAGAGCGAGCCGATCAACGTCCTGCCCAGCGCCTGCAGCTTCTCTTCATAGGAGCGCGCCAGCTCGACCTTCTCCGGATCCTCGTAAAGCAGTCCCTGGAACTTGATCTTGTCGGCCACGAATTGTCTCCTAGTCAGTGTCCATCTCGAAACTTATCAGTTACCCAGAAGCTTTTCCTTGAGCTTGGCGCAGGCCCGCTCGGCCGCCTCGGCGACGTCTTCTTCCTTGAAGCCGCGTTCGAGTTCGGCCTTGAGCAGCTTGTATGCCGAGATCGATCCGGACATGGCCAGGCCGTTTATGATGTTGCGCTTGTGCTCACTCAACTTCTTTTTCGAGATCAGGCTCGCCGATCGCAGATCCTGTCTGAAGTGGGCCATGGCGTCGGGCATGTTCGTCATGGCCAGGGCTGCGTAGATGGCCGCCTGTTCCTGGGGAGCCTTCTTGGAAAAGCCCACATCCTGGACAATGCTCATTAAGGTACGGGTGGCCTTGGCGATGTCGAAGTTGGCCAGCAGCCTGGCCGCACTGATGCGCATTTGCGCCTCGCCGTCATTGAGGGACTTGAGCACGTAGCCGCGGCAGCTCTCGTCACCTCCGGAGCCGATGGTGTTGAGAGCCTCGATCCGAATGGCCAGGTTGGGATGGTCGAGCAGCTTGGCAATCATATTCAACCTGTCCGGTGGGTTGAGCTTGTCGATTACGTAGAGCATGTCCCGGACCAGGTTGGCCTTGGAACTTTCCAGGCGGCGCACGAAGGTATCGATCTGATCCTTGCCCAGTGTGGCCAGGGCGTCGCAGATCAGGCGCCGGGCCTCCTGGCGCTCCATGCGTTCCAGGGCCTGGAGCAGCGGCATGATAGCCTGCTCTTCGAGACGGGTCAGGTAACGGTACACCTCCTGGGGCTCTTTGATCTCCGCCGCGGTATCGAGAACGTCGGCCACGCGCCCGATTCTTTCGGCCTCGCCCATCTTGGCCGCGAAAGTGCTCTCGATCTGTTGGATGCGCGCCAGGTTGCCGGGAGGAAGCTGCTTGCGCGCCATTCCTTTGAACTTGCGCAGGATCTGGTTGACGCCGCGAAAATCCTCGTGAATCAGAAAGGAGTCGAGCAACTGGATGAAAACGTCCTCGATCGCCTGGCCCAGGTCCTGGTCAAGCTCTTCCTCGATCACCTTGAAGATGATGACCACCAGCTTGGGCAGCGCCCGGTCGTCATCCTGATCCTCGAGCTGCGAAACAATACCGGCCTTCTCCTCGGGTGTCGCCGGGTTGCCCTTGATCACCAGGCCCTTGGCCTGCTCGACGTCGTCCAGTTCGATCTCGAGGTCTTCAAGCGATATACGGGCGAACTTGAAGCGGTCGTCGGTATTCGCGGTCAGGCGCTTGTAAAGAAAGTTGACGATTTTGTCCACCTCGGCCTTGGCTTCCTCCTGAGTCTCGGTGCCCACCGCAAAAGTTTCCACTACCACGTACTCGATCGAGTTGAACTCCGCCTTCCAAATCAGGCTGACCATGTCGTCGTAGACGAACTCGGAGGCGTGAAAGTTGGTCAGGCAGATCAGCACGAAATTCAGAAGCTCTTCGGGGCACAAACCATTGCGGAAGATCAATATACGTACGCCGTCGCGGTAGAACTTGTGGGCGATGTTCTGATCGGTGGCGTCCTCTTCGTAGATCGTCTCGTCATAGTACTTGAAGCCGAGCTGATCCACCCTGAGGGTGACCGAGCTGTAGCGCTCGAGCAAAGCTGCCAACATGTTGTAGGCGCGATCGAGGTACTCGCTGTAGTGAGAAGTATTGTGGCGGTAGATGCCGATGGTCTTGATCGCGCGCTGGAGTTGGTCGAAAAAGGCACGCATTTCCTCGATGCGCTGCTGGGACTCGCTCTCGTTGAGTTGTTCGGCTGCCGACTTGGGGTTCGACTTGAGGCTAGATGTGCCCGAGATATAGACGTTTCTTGGATCGACCTTCTGCCCGGTCATGGCATCCTCCCGCAACGAGACGAGCGTACTGCCATCATACGATGCACCCCCCTCCCCGCGCAAGTAATGCTGATGGATGCACGCCAGACGCCGGTGTGCGCGGTGAGCGCGGGTTGGAAGTCGGCTCGCTAGCGGCAGCTTCCCGGAATGGTGGACGATTCTTAAATGCCAGATAAAGGTCTTGACACTACAATATCTGGTGTCATAATGTGCCACATGCTACAAGATGTGGTTTTTACTCCGATTCCTGGGTTTTGGCCCGGAAGGCAGGGTGGGCACAATCGTGGAAACAGCAAACCGTTTGGATCACCCGCTGCCACTGGTTCTTTTCGAGGATCAGGCGGCGGACGAGAGCACTAACTTCGACTCCAACCTGGTCGTGGATGCCCTGATACAGCAACGGGCAATCGAACCCGATGCGGCCCGGCGCATCAGCCAGGAAGTGGAAAACGAGCTGCAGCGAAAAGAGATCGCCCGGGTTACACCTCGGGCAATCATCTCGTTGGTCGATGAGCAACTGATCAAGCACGGCTTCGAACAGGTGCTCGAGCTTTCCGAAAACGCGGTCAAAATTCTCGAGCGCAGGTATCTGCGGCGGGGCCTGGACGGCAAACCGCTCGAGCGACCCAAGGACCTGTTCGCCCGCGTAGCGCGCACGATTGCTGCCGCCGACAAGGTATTTGATCAACATGCTGACTGTGAGGCTACGGCGGTCACCTTTTACGAGATGATGACCTCGCGCAGGTTCATGCCCAACTCGCCGACCCTGATGAACGCCGGGCGCGAATTGGGCCAACTCTCGGCCTGCTTCGTCCTGCCGGTCGAAGACTCCATGGAGAGCATCTTCGAGGCCGTCAAGCACACCGCAATGATTCACAAATCGGGCGGCGGCACCGGCTTCTCCTTCTCGCGCGTGCGCCCCAAGAATGACGTGGTGCTCTCGACCAGGGGAGTTTCATCGGGACCGGTGAGTTTCATGCGCGTTTTCGACACCGCGACAGAGACCATCAAGCAGGGCGGCACGCGTCGCGGAGCCAACATGGGCATCTTGCGCGTAGACCACCCGGACATACTGGAATTCATCGGCTGCAAGAGCGATCAGAGGGCATTGACCAACTTCAACATCTCGGTGGCCTTGACCGAGATGTTCATGAATGCCGTCGAGGACAACTCGACCTTCGATCTCGTAAATCCGCACAGCAACAAGGTGGTCAAGACGCTCGAGGCCCGCAAGGTCTTCAACGCCATCATCGCACAGGCCTGGCGCAACGGCGAGCCGGGGGTCATCTTCATCGATCGCTTGAACAAGGAGAATCCCACTCCCGACCAGGGAGAGATTGAGAGCACCAATCCTTGCGGGGAGCAGCCGTTGTTGCCCTACGAATCGTGCAACCTGGGGTCAATCAACCTGGCCAGGATAGTGCGCGACGGCATGGTCGACTGGGACGACCTGCGCAAGACGGTTCATGCTGCCGTCCATTTCCTGGATAACGTCATTGAGGTAAACCGCTACCCGCTGCCCGAGATCGAGCGCGTGACCAAGGGCAATCGCAAGATCGGTCTGGGCGTGATGGGCTATGCTGATATGCTCATCCAACTCGGGATCCAGTACAACTCCGAGGCCTCTCTAAAGAAGGCCGAGGAGGTCATGGGATTCATCCAGAAAGAGGCGCGCGCGGTCAGCGCCGACCTGGCCGAAAAGAGAGGCCCTTTTCCCAATTTCAAAGGGAGCGTATTCGACCTGCCCGGGGCGCGGAAACTACGTAATGCTACTACGACCACGATCGCGCCCACGGGTACGATCAGCATCATCGCCGGAGCATCCTCGGGTGTTGAGCCGCTGTTCGGCGTGAGTTTTGTGCGTAACGTCATGGACAACGACGAGCTTGTCGAGGTCAATCCGCTGTTTGCCAAGATCGCGCGACGCGAAGGGTTTTACTCGCAGGAACTGATGCGCAAGATTGCCGAGCACGGCAGCCTGGCCAATGTTCCCGAAGTGTCCGAGCGCTACCGGCGCCTGTTCGTCACCGCCCACGATGTCTCTCCCGAGTGGCACGTGCGCACGCAGGCGGCCTTTCAGAAATACACGGACAACGCGGTCAGCAAGACGGTCAATCTCAGCAAGGAGGCAACCGAGGCCGACGTGGCCGAGGCTTACCGCCTGGCCTACATCCTGGGTTGCAAGGGAGTGACGGTCTACCGTGACGGCAGCCGCGACGATCAGGTGTTGAACATCGAGAAGGTCAACCGGGCGCAGGGTCAGGAAATCGCGCAGGCGCCCGGTAAACTCAAGCCGCGTGAGCGCCCCGAGGTCGTCCGGGGCAGTACTCAAAAGATGACGACCGGCTGCGGCAATCTGTACGTGACGATAAATGAGGACGACGAGGGCATCTTCGAGCTTTTCACCGCCATGGGCAAGGCCGGTGGATGCGCCTCGTCCCAGGCAGAGGCCATAAGCCGTCTGATTTCGCTGTCCTTGCGCGCCGGCATTGATGCCGAGGATGTCGTCCGCCAACTTTCCGGCGTGCGTTGCCCATCGCCGGTATGGAAAGACGGCGAGATGATTCTCTCCTGCGCCGACGCGATCGCGCGGGCCTTGAAGAAGTACCGTGAAGTGACGGCCCAACGAGACGCCGAGCATGAAAAGCAGGCCAAGCCACAGGTGACCCACAAGGCTGATGAATATGAAAAGACAGCCAGCCTTGCCCCGCCAACACGGCTGTCGCACGCCGGAAGGCCCAAGGCGATGCTTTCATGCCCCGAGTGCGGAGGCACCGTCGAGCACAGCGAGGGTTGCATGTTGTGCAGAAACTGCGGCTATTCCAAGTGCTCTTGAAACCAGCCTGGTTCCCCCAAAAACCGCGTTTTGCCAATTAGAACGAGTAGGAAAGGTCGAGGATTGCCGCGATGTGGTGCCTGGCGACGATGGCCGAGTCGTAGCGGCCGATCATCTTGTCGTCATCGGGAGGCTTGTTGTCGACGCCTACCGGAAGCTGGATTCCGATGCCTGCGCTGAACCCGTTGACGGTATAGCGCGGGCCGATCGTGAAGGCGAAGCCCGTTCCCAGCAAACCATCCAGGGCCACGCTGGCATTGAACTCGGCCACGATGGAAAGCTCCTGGGTGATGGCCACCGGGGCGGCCAGGTCGAAGAACAACACGAAACCATAGCGCCGGTCGGTGCCGTAGATCTGTTCGTCGACGTTGTCCATCAGCAGGATCAGGCATCCGAAGTCGGTTTGCAGGCTGACCCGGCCGATATTCTGGCCGAAGGCGACATAGGGAGTAAGACCGACATTGAGTTTGGGGATCAGGCCCATGTCGAGAATCGGCTTCTGGGCCAGCAGGTAGCGCTTGCCAAAGTTGCTGTCATCGGCGATCTCTCCACGTTGTACCCCGGCGAGATCCTTCTCCTCGCCGACCCGCGAAAGGGGGGCTGTGAAACTCAGGCCGACGGTCAGGTGTTTCTGCGATTTCTCCTCATGGCTGATCAGCCACTTGACGCCAAACTCCAGGTCGCCGAAGTTGAACGAGTTGCCCATCTCGTCGTTCATCGCAAGGCCTATGGGCATCTTGAGGTAGACGGCCATGTCCCAGAAGGCGAAAGAACCGCCAAGGCTGAAGGCCAGCGAGTTTAAATCGGGGTTGTTGGCAAAACCCATCCCGATGCGCACGCGACTTTGCGTCAAGGCGCTCAAGGCGAAGAGGGGCTCCTGGTAGGGCCAACTCACCTCGGGTTCCGAACTAACATCGACGTTCACGAAGTCGGTTTCGCTGGTGTCCTTGTCCGCAGCATTCTCTTCTTGCTGCGCCCAGGCAAAGGCCGGCAGGCCGTCGACTGCTAGGCATGCGATACAGATAACGAAGAATCGCCGTACCATGGAATACTCCCTGGAGTTGGTTTTTCTTTATGCTAAAACGACTTGCCCCGAAGTGTATTCTCTCTCTGCGGAGATTGTCAACCTTGGCGAATGCTTGTTTTTCAGCGGTTTGAGAGTATGCCCTCGATCAGGGCCTCGGCGATGGATGGGTCCTGGCGCGGCAGCTCTTCTTTCATCTTGAGTAGTTCGTTTATAATCGCGTAACGTTTCTTGCCCAGCTTCAATACGGGTCCGATGACTACCTTTAGCATCTCGCCGACCGATTGGCCGGCAGACGCGCCCCGGCGCACATGGCTAATCAGCTTACCGCGCTGCTGGCCGGAGAATTCCCTTCCCAGAAACTGGGCAACCTTCAGAAGCGCGGCTTGAAGCTGCGGGTCAAGGGGGAACTCCGAACCTCCATGTTGCACATAGCCGCCGCGCAAATCCACCCTGGTCTGATTGGCCCGCGTGTCTCCGGCAGTCGGTGTAGCCTCGTTGCTGTCGAACGATAGCTCTCGTTCGCCGAGCGGCTTCTGCGCGGTCGCCAGCGGAACCAGCGGGGTCACGGCCGGTCGTTCCGGCTCGGCTCGCTTTGGGCGGGGACGCCGCGGACGAGGGGGTTCGTTCCTGGTCCGGGAAGTCTCGCGGATGGAATCCACTCGCCGCATGGCCTCGATGTCCGCCCCGGAGCTAATATCGGCTCTGGCCGTGATGTCTTCGAGGGGGGCCATGCCTGTGTCCTGGATCTTGGCCGCCCGGGGAATGTTGAACTGGATATGGGGAACCTGGATGGCTTCTTCAGAGATCGGGGGCCTGAACGCCGCTCGTGGTGATGCGGCAAAGGCCGCGGGCATATCGGCCAGGTCGGCAAACGATACAGGGCCGCTGCCCTCGACCAGGCTCGCGGCCGGCGGGCTTTTCTTCTTGGGCGTCGGTTCAGAAGACAGCTGTGTCAAGGCATCGAGATCGAAGGTCTGGATATCCGGCAGTATAATCTCCGGTAACTCGGGTAGGGGAATCTCCGGGATATCGGCGCTGCCGGCCATGACATCCTCTGATATCGGTTCCGGCGCGGCGGCGGTAGGGTCGTCGATGACTACACGCAAGGCCCCGGTATCGATGTCCAGCAGGCAACCGAACACGGGAATGCCGCCGGTGACCAGTGTTCTGCGCAGAACAGATACTGTCTCGCGCAAGGCGATTTCCACACTGCCGGGGCCGCGCAGACTTGACAGCAGATTTCCTCCCTCATCGGGCAGGTTTGCAAGCAATCCCGCCCGGCCCATGTTCTTGCGCAGGGTGCTGCGGTCTGCAGGGCAGCACCTGCATTCGGTCTGGCCGACGACGATTATCTCGCGGCAGTTGTACACATACAGGGCTATGGCCACCGAGCGATATAGCTCTTCCCCTCCGCGGGCTCCCCAGGCGCCGGCAATGCGGATTACGCTGGCCTCACCCGGGGCCAGGCCCAGGGCCGGTTCGATCAGGCCGGTCAGTTCGGGGCCGCTGTCGGTGATGACAAGCGTGCGGCCCGAAACAGGACGCTCTCCTCTTGCTCCCTTCTGCCGGCGCACGAACGCGGCGTTGCTCTTCAAGATATCTGCAAGCGGCATCGTTATTTGTCTTCCTTTCCGGCTCCGGTCTCGGGTTCGCCAGCCTGTGGCTGCGCCTCGGCTATCATCTTCGTAAGCTGACCGGCCTCGGGGTGGTTCGGCATGATCTCGAGCGCCCGTTTAAAAAGAGGGGCGGCCTTTTTCTTGTTGCCGGCATAGTAGTAAGTCGAGCCGAGATTCACCAGGGCGACCGCGAAATTCGGATCCAGCTCAATAGATTTCTTGAAGGCCGCGATCTCGTTGGCCCTGAGATCCTGCTTTCCTTCACGGTTAAACTGGAACCTGTAAGCCATCCCGATCAGGTTGTAGATCTGCGTCGATTTGGGCTGCTTTTTCAAGGCCTCGCGGTAGTGCTGGATGGCCTCCGGGTAGTGGCCCTTCTTGAATGCCTCTACTCCCATGCTGAGTGGATCCTTCGCACTTGCCGCAGCCGGGGTGGATTTTTTACCGCCGGACTTGCAGGCCGCTACGGAAAACACCAGGCAGACGCATACGGTGCATACTGCTAGTCCTTTTACTGTAAGCGTCATCATCCGTCTCAATCGGTCTTCAAGGCCGGCTTTTTCCTGCCCAGCCCGGGGATCTGCTTGAGCATGTCGTGGATGTCGACTCCGGAGATTGCCTCGATCACCGGCGGAAGCTGGGCCATGATATTGGCGATATCGCCGGTTATCTTGCTGGCACCGGCGGACTCGCCGCCCGAGTTGACTATCACGATCTTCTCGGTCTTGGAGAGCGGCTCGGCTATGTTCTTGGCCAACTCCGGCAAAACCTCGATGAACATCTGGATGATGGCGGCCTCGTTGTATTGCTTCCAGCTCTCGGCCTTCTTGGCCATGGCGTTCGCTTCGGCCAGGCCCTGGGCCTGGATGACCTCGGCCTTGGCCAGACCCTTGGCCTTGGTGGCGGTGGCCTCGGCGTTTCCTGTGGCCTGGATGACCTCGGCCTCGGCGAAACCCTGGAACTTGTTAGCCTCGGCGCGACCCTTGGCCTCGGCCTCGATCTTGTACTTCTCGGCCTCGGCCTGCACCTGCACGGCGTAGCGCCGAGCGTCGGCCGGCTTATTGACCGTGGCGTCCAGTTCTTTCTCCTTGCGGGAAATCTCGCGCTCCTGGACGATGATCTGCTGCTCTTTCTCGACAATTACGACCTGGACCTCTTCCTTCTTGACCCCCTGGGCCTTGCGGAACTTGGAGAGATCGTAGGCCAGATCGGCCTCGGCCTTCTTGTCGTTGACCATCACCTGGTACTCGGCCACCTTGACGTTATAGTCGCGGTTGGCCTCGGCGATCTGGGTCTCCTGCTTGAAGCGTTCGCTTTCGCCTTTCTGCTTGGCCTGGGAACTGCGGATGATGGCATCCCGGTCGGCCTCGGCCTGGGCCACGATGGCGTCCCGCTTGACCTCCGCCAGCCTCGGCTTGCCCAGGGCGTCGAGGTAGCCCTCGTTGTCCTTGATGTCGCGCAGGGTAAGGGAAATAATCTCCAGCCCCATCTTGGCCAGGTCGGTGGCCGATGTCTCCTGCACTTTCTGGGCGAACATGTCGCGGTTCTTGTAGATGTCTTCTATTATCATCTGGCCCAGGATGGCGCGCAGGTGGCCTTCGAGGGTCTGCTTGGCGACATTCATGATCTCGTTGCGGCCGCGGCCGAGGAATTGCTCGGCCGCGGTGCGGATGGCATCCTCGGTGGCGTGCACTTTGATCTGGGCGATTCCGTCGACGATGACCGGCACGCCCTGCTCGGTGTAGACCTCCGGGGTGCGGATGTCGATAGTGATCACCTCGAGGCTGAGTACGTCGGCCTTTTGGGCCATCGGAACCACGAAGGTGCCTCCGCCCTTGACCACCTTGGGAATGCCGCGCTTGGTCCAGCCGGAGACAATCAGTGCCTCGTTGGGTCCTACCTTGCGGTAGCGCTTGAAGAGGGCGATCAGCAGCAGAAACAGCACAAATACTATCGCCAACGCAGCGACAACGGTTACCGTACTAACATCCTCGAACATGTCTATTCCTCCTTGAAAATGAAGACGGGGTTATTCGTCAGAATCGGTTTCGACGTCGCGAAGCTTCTCGTCGACGTGTTCCCGTACATAGTAAAGACCACCGACCACCCGCGTGATGGTGACCATGGCGTGCCGCTTGATATCCTTTTTCTCCTCGCCCCGAGCCGGGCCGCTTATGTGGCAGCCCTTGCCGGAGAACGAGATCTCCCCCACGCCGCTGGCCGGGATGGCTTCGGTCACGTCGGCGATTGTGCCGGCGATGTCCTTGGCCGAAGTCACCTGGTTGGCGGAGGCCGACTTGTAGATCTTCATCACCAGCAGTCCGGCCAGCACCCCCACCAGCAAGCCGGCGCCGATCGCGACGGCCAGGCTGAGAATGGGCATGAAGGGAAACAACTGAAGGCCGATTATCCCTCCGCCGCCGAAGGCGGTCACGAAACAGGCGATCACTATCGGGCTGAAGAGTGGAAAGTGCACCTCGCCGATGCCGATATCATGGCCGGCGATATCGTGACCGAAATCCGCGCCGACGTCCACGTCCGCGCCGACGTCGACCCCTGCATCGACACTGGCCTCGTAGCCGCCCGAGAAAATGAACGACAGGGCGGCGAAGATGACGCCGACCAGCAGACATATGAAGTAGAAGGTCATCATGGCTAAAAGGCCTCCTTCGAACGCCGCACGCGGCGGCATGGTTTGTCAGACACCCAGTGCTCCATTTACCAGCTCGGCCGTTTTACCGAAGGCGTCACTTGTCAGCCCGACTGCCCGTAAACAGCCGACTAAACCGCTGAGCCGGAAGACCAGCACGACCCGATTGTGTCTCTCGCGCGGAGATGTCTGTTGGGGATCGACCAGCAGGCCGAATCCCTTCCAGGCAGCCTGTTCGGCCCCTCGCGCGATTAAGCTGTCCGTCATCAGGCCGACGGCCTGAGCGGCCCGACGCCTGTAAAAAATGCGGGAAAAAATTCCGTTGCCGGAAACGATGCGAGCCAGCGCAGATGCCGTCACGGCGGAGCAGGCCAGGCTGTCTCCCAGCTTCTTGGCTTCAAGGGGGATGGGCGTGCGCTCAAAACTCTCGCGGCACATCGCGGCTGCCAAGCCGAGTTGCCCGGCCAGATCGTCGAGGTCTGCGCTGCCTGCTGGCCCGCCGCGGAAAATCGTCATAGCGCGGTAAGAGATATCGAGTATCGAGATCAGGTGTGAGGCGAAGACCAACAGGCCTCTTTCTCCAAGAACCAGGCGCAAGGCCGAGTCGAGGCGGTCGAGCTCGAGAGCCTCGCCGCCGCTGCGATGCCCTTTGCCGGTAAGGACCATGTAGCGGTCGCCCGCGGCGTCGTAGGCGTCGCCGAGATCCGCCGCGTTGACGGCGTCGATCAGTCCAAGCACCCGGTCGAACGGCATGCCGGCGGCACGCGTTACAAGCTCTTCTTCGCGGACCAGGTCAAGCATCATCAGCCCCTCTTTTTATTACCGGCCTTCTTTTGCTTCTGGTGTCCCTGGGTTAGTTTCCGGCGCAGTGACGCAAGCTCGTCATCAACTACCCGGCGGCGCTGTCGCCTGCGCTCGGCCACTTCCATGCGCAGCACCCGGTCGTCTAAAGTGTCCTTGCGCAAGGATTCCTCGGCCTCCAGGCGGCCCTCCAGTTCGGACAGGTCGTCCCGGGCCTGGGAAAGCATCGGCTCGTCCTGATCGTGTCCCGCCCGGTTCATGGTTTGTTGCAGCTCGGAGCGGGCCTGCAGGATCTGGTGCCTGAAACGCATCTCGCGCAGCCGGCGGTTGACCTCGGTGATCCTGGCCTTGAGTCCGTGGACGCTTTCTTCGAGAATCGTGAGGCTGTCGGTGCGCTGATCGAGCTCTTTCTTCAAATCGGCGGCGTCTTCCTGGAGATCGAGCTTGCGCTCCAGGGCCGTGCGGGCCAGTTCCTCGTCGTTGTTTTTCAGGCAGACCTTGGCCTTTTTCTCCATGGTTTCCATGACGGCTCGTATATCCCGCAGCCTTGCGGCATACATGTCTCGTTCGGTCTCCTCGGTGTTTCGAATGCTGACAGCCTCGTCCAGGATCATCTCCAGGTCGTCGAGATATGCGTCTAGAATCGCCCGGGGGTTACTGGCTTTCTTGAGCAAATCGTTCAAGTCGGCCCGAATGACATGCCTGGTTCGTTCGAGGATACCCATGTCCGATAACTCCCGGCCGCCTATCGGTCCATTCTGCGCGGATGACCGAAGATACGGCCTTGTGTGCCGTTGTGTCAATGAGTTTTGTCTTTCAATCCGAGGCCTTTTCTTTATTGTCCGAAGCGACCCTTTTCTTCAGCTCGCTGAGTTGATTTTCGATTTCCCGGTCGTTTTCGATCGAGGCGAAGCGGGTCTCGAGCTTGATTTCTTCCTTGTCGAAGGCGCCCGAGCCGGCCATTTCGGAGTAGGCCTCCACCTGCGCCTCGATGGCCAGCACCTTGTCCTCCATGCGCTCGAAGGTGTCGAAGGCCCGCGACCCGGCCACCGCACCCGGCGCCTTGTCGGGCGACATGGCCCTGACGCTGTGCTTGCGGGCCTTGGCGGCGCGTGCGCGCGCGACGAGGGCCTGCTTGCGGTTGCGCGCGTCACGGTAGCGCTCGTCCAGCGAGACCAGGCTTTGCTTCAGCGCCCCGACGTACTCGCGCTGGACCTTGATCTGTTCCTCGAGCGAGGCGGCGTGCGAAGTGAATTCGTTCTTGCGCAAGATGGCCTGCCGGGCCAGTTCCTCGTCTCCGCTGCGCAGCGCCATCGCGGCCCGTCGCTCCCAGCGCGAGGCCGATTCGGCGACGCTCAAGCGCTTTTTCTCCATGGTTTTCTCGGCCGCGATGGTGTCGATTACCTGGCTGCGGGCACGGCGTAAGTGCTTCTCCATGTCCAGGATGGCCTGGCTGAGCAATTTCTCCGGGTTCTCCGCCTTGCCGACCAGTTCGTTTAGGTTGGAACGGACGATATCGTTGATTCTCGATAAAACTCCCATGATCCTTCTCCTTTTGAATGGGGTTCTAAGTTCTCGCACTGATGCAATGCAGCTATCATGCCCAGGCGGGGTATTCCGGTAAGGCTATGTTTTTTCAAGAGTCGCAGGCACCGATCCGGTAATCTAATCGGCGGAATTCGCCACCTGAGCGGCGGCTAGTGCCGTCAGGTCTTGCGCTTGAAGACGACCTCGAGCTTCTGCCCGGGAATCACCCTGGAGATCTCGAGCGGCTTGCGCTTGCCCTTCAATTCGGCGGGCGGCAGGGATTCCAGCTTGATTCTCTCGTCAAGCCTTTCGGCTACCGACTTGCTGATGATGATCTCGCGTCCCTTGGCTAAAGCTGTCAAGCGGGCGGCCACGTTGACCGGATCGCCTATGGCCGTGTAGTTGGCCCGCATTTGCGCTCCCAGCGGGCCTACAACGACGTCGCCTGAGCAAATGCCGATGCCCATGTCTATTTGCCTGCCGGAGAGCACACCTACGCTGCGATCGACCTTCTGGAGACTCTCTAGCATGTCCAGCGCGGCGCATACGGCTCGGGTCTCGTTGTCCTCGTAGCCGATTGGGGCGCCGAACAATGCCATCAGACCGTCGCCCAAAAATTTATCCAGCGTACCACCGTAGCGCAACACGCAACGCACCAACTCCTCGAAGACCGCGTTGAGCAGGCCGGCGGTCTGCTCGGGCGCCAGTGTCTCGGCCAGCTTGGTGAACCCGCGCAGATCCGAGAACAGAACCGCCAGGTGCGTGCGCCGCAGCTGCATGCTCTGGGCGGGCTGCTTGAAAACCTGGTAGGCAACGCTGGGATCGAGGTGGCGGCGAATGACGTCCTTGAGGACATTGAGTTTCTGGTTGCGCTGCAAGGCAAGATCGACACGAGCCAGTAGCTCCTCGGAGGAGACCGGCTTGAAGAGGACGTCATCGGCGCCCCGCCGCAGGCCGGCCAGAAGGATCTCCTCGCTGCGCTCTATGGTCATGAGCAGAATCGGGACGTCCGCCGTCTGCGGGCTCTGCTTGAGGATCTGCAGCACCTCCAGGCCGTCCATGCGCGGCATGATGATGTCCAGCAGGATTAAATCCGGCGGCTCCGACTCGGCGCTGGTGATGGCTATTACCCCGTCGGAAACAGCCGTGACGTCGTGACCGTGTCCCTTGAGCATATCCTCCATCATTGCCAGAAAAAACTCATCGTCGTCGACGATCAGGATCTTTCCGGTCAGCTTGCTCATCGCTTGCTGTCTCCCGAGACCCGTACACCGTACTTCTTCACCAAGCGGCGCATCTGGTCGTAGCCCAGGTTGAGATCTCCGGCGGCCCGCCTGATGTTGCCGCCGGAGCGACCCAGCGCTTCTGTGAGCAGGCGACTTGCGAAGAAATCCACCCGCTCATGAAACGAACCCGCACCGGCGGCATCGCCGCTCTCGGCCAAATCGATGTCAAGGTCGTCAGGCTCGATCGTCTCCGTCCGGCACCGGTAGGCGGCCCGCTCGACGAGGTTTTTCAGTTCACGTACGTTGCCGGGAAAGGAATAGCGCTCGAGTGTGGAAAGCGCCGCGACGGAGATGTCCGCGCAGTGAATACCCGCTACCTCGCTGCGGAAATTTTCGATAAAATAGCGACACAAGGCCGGGATATCCCCGCGGCGTTCCCGCAGGGGAGGGACCCGGATAGTGTCGAAGGCCAGCCTGTCGTAGAGATCGGAGCGAAAACTACCTTCGCGCATGGCTACGTCCAGGTCTGCGTTGGTGGCCGCGGTTACCCTGACGTCCACCTTGATTTCCGCGTTGCCGCGCACGCGCTCGAAGCGCTGGTATTCTATAACCCGCAGGATCTTCTGCTGGATGCTGAGGGCCATGTTGCCGACTTCGTCGAGGAAAAGCGTTCCGCCGTCGGCCAGCTCGAACTTGCCGGGCCGGGCCGAGCCCGCGTCGGTGAAGGCGCCCTTCTCGTGTCCGAACAACTCGGCCTCGGCCAGGGTTTCGGGCAAGGCGGCGCAGTTTATGGTGACGAACGGTCCGCGCTGCGTGGCGCCGGCCTCGTGCAGTGCGGCGGCCACCAGTTCTTTGCCGCTGCCGCGCTCACCCAGGATCAGAACCGGCCGCGGAATATCGGCTAAAGCCCTGATCTGGGAGGCTACCCCGGAAAGACCCCCTTGCTGGCCGATCATCACGGCCTGCCGGCCTGCCCGTTCACGTAAAAGCTGGTTCTGGCGTTTCAGGCGCCGGTTGTCCGCCAGCACTTCCAACATGCGCTCGAGCTTGTCTATCTGCAGCCCGAGTCGTTCTCCCATGCGTGGATCTTTCTCGATGAAATCGCTGGCCCCGAGGCGCATGGCACCAACCGCGTCGTCGACGGTTCCCTTTCCGGTTAAAATGATCACCGGCAGTTCAGCATGCTTCTGACGCAAGTCGGCCAGAATTTCCATTCCCTGGCGCCGCCCGGGACCGAGGTCGAGATCTAAGAGGATCAACGCCGCGCCTTCAGGAGACGACTCGAGTGCTAAAAGCGCCTTGTCGCCGTCGGCGAAGCCGCGCACCTGCTTGCCCCGTTCCGCGAGCAGGTCGGACAGCAGCTCGACCACCTCCGGCTGATCGTCGATGACGAATACCTTGCGCTGCATGCCTCAGGCTCCCGTCCCGGATTGTTTCCCGATGCGCCGTTCGAAAGAAAGCGACGGCCAGGCCGCGGTCTCTTGCGGCAGCGGCACATCCGCGACCGGGAGTCGGATGGTGAACGTCGTTGGTCCGCCGGGAGCGCTGGCCACCGAGATTCTTCCCCCGTGCAACATGATCACCCGTCGGGTGATCGAAAGCCCCAGGCCGGAGCCGCCTTCGCGGGTAGAAAAGCCGGCCTCGAAAATGCGGCCCTGATCCATAAGGTCTATACCCGGGCCTTCGTCGCTTATGGCAATCTCCAGCCAACCGCTTCCCGGCCGGCTGCGGGCCGCCACTCGCACCAGCTTGTCATGAGGCGCGGACTGGACTGCGTTCCTGATGACGTTGGCTAGAGCGCCGGCCAGGCCGTCCCGGTCGCCTTTAACCTGCGGGAGGTTGGCCGGCAGGAACAGGCGCACGCTTCCGGGAATCTCTGCTGCTTCGTCAATGGCCCGTTTGAGCAGCTTGCCGGGCGCGAGCAATGCCGGAGCCGGCACGGGTAACCTGATGCGCCCAAGGAAATCCGTCCAATCGCGATAGAGGCCATCGAACTGCTCCCGCAACCGTGGATCGGCCTCGGCCTGCAGGCGGTTGGCCAGTACCGCAACCAGGTTCTTCATGCGGTGACCTTCGCGGCGCACGTCCTCGTAGGCATCCGTGCGTCCGGCCTCCTGGACGAAGCGCAGCAGGTGAGTCAGAACCGCCGGCGCCCGGGCCGGCAAGGCCGAGGTGATAAGGCCCAGCCAGCGCTCCACGGCCTCGTCGTCGGCGATGGCGCACAGGGCTTTAGCCAGGCTTTCGATTGTGCCCGAGCGCCCGGGATCCGAAAGCAGCGAATTTATCAACCAGGGCACGGCATGACCCGGCCGGCCCTGTAAGAGCAAGAGTTCTCCCATGCCGGCCAGGCCCGCCGGATCATCGGGGCGCAGTGACAGGCCGCGGCGATAACAGACAGCGGCCCGCTCCCGGTCTTCGGGGGTGTCTGCAAGAATCTGGGCCAACAGGAACAAGGCCTCGGGCAAGGCCTGGCCTGCGCCGATTTCTTCAAGCAGTGAGATTGCCCGCGAGGCCGCTTTCGGATTGCGCCCGCGACGCGAGGCCAGCATGCGGGCGAATGCCAGGCGCAGCCTGTCGTCCGCGGGAAAGCGTTGCATCCCGGCAAGAAAAGTTCGCTCGATCTGCGTGGCCGGTTTGCCGGCCAGCAATTCGGTCCGGGCGGTCAGCAGGAAATGCTCGGCAGAGCGATTTTCTTCGTCAACCAGGGCCAAGTTGCGCAGAGCCTCGTCCTGACGGCCCGCCTCGAGCATTGCCGTGGCGCGCAGCATCAATCCGTCGCTGTTACCGGGCCGGCGATCCAGAACGGCGTCGATTTCGATATCGGCCTCTTCGAGCCGGCCGGAAGCGATCAGAGCCGCCGCGAGATACAGGCGTGTTTGATGATCACAGGCTCCCTGTTCAATCGCCAGGCCAAAGGCACCCACGGCATCGGAGGCCCGGCGCAGGTCAGTAAGGATTCGGCCGCGCAGTATGTTAACTCTGGCCGGGCCCCGATCGCTGAGCGGATCGAGCCAAGCCAGCGCCGAGTCGAAAGCCCCCTTGTGGTAGAGCGCCTCCGCCAGCCAGATGCGCAGCTCGCTGTTGTCGGGATCGATAACCACGGCCCGGCCCAACACGTCGGCCGCAGCCGCCGGCGCGCCGGCATCGAGGTATCCCCGGGCCAAATCCAGCAACCTGGCGGCCCTGCCGGGATCCTTGATCTTCCGGGAGGCGGCGTGCATCCTCGGAGATCGGTAACCTAATCGCTTACGGATCACGGTCGGAAGTGTATCCCGGGCCGCATGGCGATGCAACCCGACCGGTTTTCCCGTCGCCTCCCGTGAGTGCGCGAGCCCCGCCATTTCCTTTGACTTCCTTGGCCCTGTAGACCACAATGGCCGCCCGATGACGGCGTACGATGCAATTTTGGGTCATGAGCGACAAATTGCCCAGCTCGAGCGAGCACGGCTGGTCGGAAAAGTTGCGCATGCCTACCTGTTCTACGGCCCCGACGGAGTCGGGAAGGAACTGCTGGCTCTGGCCTTCGCAAAGGCTCTCAACTGTACGGCCGGCGAGGGGGCGCCTTGCGAGGGCTGCCCAAGCTGCAAAAAGATCGCAAGCGGCAATCACCCCGACGTGCGCCTGGTAGCCTCGGAACAGGGGCTCATCGATCGGGGAATAATCGAGAAAGAAGGACGCGGCGCGACATCGCGGCAAATTCGCAACGAACAAATCGACGAGTTGGCCGCCTTGTTTCGGCACCGGCCCTACCTGGGGCGCTTCAAGGTCGTCATCGTTGTCGACGCCCAGCAGATGAACGACCACTGCCAGAACCGCTTTCTGAAGACTTTGGAAGAGCCCAGTCCCGACTCTGTGATTATACTGGTCACGGCCCAGTCGGAGGCGTTGCTTTCTACCGTCAGATCCCGCTGCCAGGCATTGTCCTTTGGAGCGGTTGCCCGCGAGTCGATCGCGGCATGTCTTGTCGAGCGTCACGAGCTTGACGAGAAGACCGCCCAGGTGTACGCGGCCATGGCTCAGGGCAGCCTGGGCAGGGCTCAGGCGCTGGTCCTTGGCGACGTACTCCCCCTGCGTGACAGCATTGCAGACGTGACGACCAGGATTTCGGAGTGCGACCTCGAAGATCTGCTTTCGGCCGCCGAGGTCCACGGACGGGACAGAAGCGCCCTGCTGCAGGCTTTAGAGTTGCTCGAGTTGTGGTGCCGCGACATGCTGTTAGCCAGGCTTGGGGCGCCGGCCGAGATGCTCGTCAACCTCGACCGGGCCGACAACCTCCGGGAGTCCGTGGCGCGCACCACGCCACGACGCCTGATGCGTTGGATAGAGTCGATCAGGCGTACGCGGGATTCGCAGCGGGTGAACGCCAACCCGCGAATGGCCATGGAGTCTTTACTGCTGTCGATGAGGGCCGCTTGACTGCCGAAGGCGAGAAAGATCCGACCGCTGTCGATCAGAACGGCGCAGCTGCGGGTGACGAAGCCGCCCCGGCCGCCTCCAACAATGAGGATAAATCCGCTACACGGGTAGACCGCGTTGTCGGGGTTGTTTTTGCAGACGGGAAGGTCGACGATTTCGATCCCCATGGGCTGAAACTTAGCATCGGTGACCCCGTCCTGGTGGACAACGCCAGGGATCTCAACCTCGGCCGGGTCGTATTTATTGCGGACAGGCCCCGGAGAAGGTTGCTGCAACGCGTGATCCGCCGTGTTGGCTCGGGCGACCTGATGCTCATCAGGCGCAACAAGAAGAGAGAAGAAGAGGCGTTGCAGATATGTTCGAAGATGATCGAGCAACTTGGATTGCCGATGAAGCTGATCCAGGTCGCGTATCTGCATGGAGGCAATAAAGCCATCCTTTACTTCTCTGCTGACGGACGGGTTGATTTCCGCAATCTGGTTCGCGACCTGGCCAAGCAACTGCACGTCAGGATCGAGATGCGCCAGATCGGCGTGCGTGACGAATCCAAGATGCTGGGCGGAATAGGTATTTGCGGGCAGCAGCTGTGTTGCTCGCGTTTCTTGCGCAAGTTCTCCCCGGTGTCGATCAAGATGGCCAAGAACCAGAACCTGGCGCTCAACCCACAGAAGCTGTCCGGCCTGTGCGGCAGGTTGATGTGCTGCCTGCTTTACGAGGACAAAGTCTATCGAGAACAGAGAAAGCTGCTGCCGCGAGTGGGCAAGGACATAGAAACGCCCGTTGGATCCGGCAGGGTGATCGATCTCGATATTCCCGGTTGCCGGGTACGCGTGCAGCTCGAAGATCGGCAGGTTGTTTTCAGCCTGGCGGAGCTCAAAGGTGATGAGCCGTACACAGAGGACAAACCCCTCGTGGGGCAGAATCGAGAGCATCGAGGGCGTGAGGCCCGCCAACAGACAAAGGACCGGGTAAAGAACAGAACACCGAGAAGCGCCCCGGTAGATGAGGCCGCTGTCGGGAAGAAGCCACGGCCTGAAGCAGGAGAACGAAGGGCGGCGGAAGGCGAGACTGCACCCGAGAAAAAGAAGCCCAAGCGCCGCTCGCGCAGCCGATCCCGGAGACGCAAGAACAAGACCAGATCGCAGGCAGGCCTAAAGCCGGACACAGCAGGCAAGGGCAACGGTAGCGGGGCCGGCGGTCGCCCCACCCCGCCAAATGGCAACAAGAGATGACTTCTCTGTCCGATACGTTTTACGTGACTACCCCGATCTACTATGTCAACGATGTGCCTCATATCGGGCACGCCTATACCACCATCGCCGCCGATGTCCTGGCCAGGCATGCCCGCTCAATGGGCAGGCGGGTGCGTTTCTTGACCGGCACCGATGAGCACGGTCAGAAGATCGACAAGGCCGCCCGCTCCCAGGGCCTGCAACCCATCGAAATGGCCGATCGGGTTGTGGAGCGATTTCTGGCGCTGTGGGAGAAACTCGGCGTGCGGCCGGACGATTTTATCCGCACCACACAGGATCGGCACAAGAAGGTCGTCAAGAAGCTTTTCGAGCGCGTGCGGGACAGAGGCGACATCTACCTGGGAGAGTACGAGGGTTGGTACTGTACTGGTTGCGAGGAGTATTACACGGAGTCGCAGTTTGACGACGGACTGTGTCCCATCCACAAGCGTCCGCTCGAGCGCCTGAAAGAGAAAAGCTACTTTTTCCGCATGTCGAAATATACACAACCCTTGATCGATTACATCGAGGGTCACCCGGATTTCATCTTGCCCGAGATGCGGCGCAACGAGATTCTGAGCTTTGTGCGCGAGGGACTACGCGATCTGAGCATTTCGCGAACCTCGTTCGATTGGGGGATCGCCGTGCCCGGCGACCCGGCGCATGTGGTTTACGTCTGGTTCGATGCCCTGACCAACTACATCTCGGCGCTTGGCTGGGATGGGTCGAGCGGGGGAGGCGGGCTTTTTAAGGAGTTCTGGCCGGCCGTCCACCTGATCGGAAAGGACATCCTGCGCTTCCACGCCGTATATTGGCCGACTTTTTTGCTGAGCGCGGGTCTGCCTCTGCCTCGTACGGTTTTTGCCCATGGCTGGTGGACCGTAGAGGGTGAAAAGATGTCCAAGAGCCTCAGGAACGTGGTGGAACCCAACGCGCTGGTGGATGCCTATGGTGTCGACACGGTCAGGTATTTCTTGTTGCGCGAAGTTCCCTTCGGACTGGACGGTGACTTTTCCCACCAGGCACTGATCGGACGCATCAACGCCGAGTTGGCCAACGACCTGGGAAATCTATTGCGGCGTTCGATCACCATGGTAGAGAAATACAACCAGGGACTGGTCCCCCGATCGGGGGAGAGGGAAGCTATCGAGGAGCGCCTGGTAGAGGTGGCCCTGCGGGTTGCACGTGAATCCGCACAGTTTCTCGATCATTACTCTTTCCATAAGTCCCTGGGTTCGATCTGGGAACTGGTACGGGCCGCCAACCGTTACATAGACGAGGCTGCTCCCTGGGCGCTTTATAAAAGAGGCGAGCGGGACAGGTTGGGGACGGTGATCTACCATATCATCGAGTCACTGCGTTTCATCGGCGTGATGGTTTCGCCATTCATGCCCGCAACGGCCAAGAAAATGTTAGAACAGATTGGCCTATCCGCCTCACCCGAAGAGCTTGCACACGAAAAAATCGAGGTCTGGGGCGGTCTAGAGGTCGAGACCCGGGTCAAGAACGGCCCTCCTCTTTTTCCACGCATTGATGACGAGCAGGCCGAGGGACTTCAGGCGCGCTTTGCAAGGAAAGAGGGGAAAGAAAACGAGCCGGGAGGAGAGATGCTGTCGATCGAAGACTTCCAGAAGGTCGACCTGCGACTGGGAATAGTCAAATCCGCCCAGCGTGTGCCGAAGAGCAACAAGCTCGTCGTTATGCAGATCGACCTTGGAGAAGACGAGCCGCGCCAGGTAGTGGCCGGCATTGGAAAGGCCTACACTCCCGAAGAACTGGTGGGCAAGAAGCTGCTGGTGGTGGCCAACCTTGAACCCGTCAAACTCATGGGCGTGGAGTCCCGGGGGATGGTCCTGGCTTCCGGGCCCGGCGGAGAGAACGTCGTGCTGGCCGAGTTTGCAGGCGATCTTCCCGCCGGCGAATCGGTGCATTGACTCCCACGGAAGGCGACTCCCGCACGGAAGGACCTGTCGCATGCCTGGCGACATCGAAAGGTTGATCGAGCAGATCGGCGCGTCCGATTCGGTCGAACGCGGGAGGGCGGCCGACGAGTTGGGGCGTGCAGGCGACCCACGGGCGGTGACCGCCCTGGTTGGATTACTGGATGACGAGGATGTCATTGTGCGCTTCAAGGCCGCTTGCGCGTTGGCCTGGCTCGGCGACGAGCGTGGCCTGGATGCTCTCCTGTGGGCGCTGGGCCGCATTGAGTTTTGCTTCGCCGCGCTCGAGGCGCTGACCGAACTCGGCGCGCGGGGTTCTCACGAGGCGCTCAAGCGTTTTTTCGGGCGCTGGCACTTGCATCCGCTTGAGAGACTCCAGGCAGCGGCCGCGCTGCATAGCTGCGGTGACGAGCAGGGTACGAACTTCGTCACGGCTTGTCTCGATTCTGAGAAACCCGAAGAACGCGGCCTGGCTCTTGAGCTTTGGGGCCGGCTGAAAATGCCAGCGGCGCTGGATGTGTTGCAGGGTGTACTGTCGAACCCGGACGACACTCATCGCCTGGACGCCGCCCGCGGCCTGGCCCACCTGGGAGATGCCCGCAGCCTGCCTTTGCTCGAGCGCGTAGCTAGGCAACGGAAGGATCCTCTCCTGGCCGAGGTTGCAGGGACCGCCGCCGAGGCCGTCAGGCAAATGAACGAGGGTAGAGCGCCTTGACGATGGAACTGCTCGACAGCCATGCCCACCTGGATTTCGATTCGTTCGCGACAGACCGTGAGGCCGTCCTGGAGCGGGCCTGGAAGACGGGTCTGACCCAGATCATTTGTATCGGGCTTGGTGCAGACGGCGCGCGAGAAGCGCTGGCGCTGGCCGAGATGGATGAGCGTATCTGGGCGACCGTGGGACTGCATCCCCATGACGCGCACCTGGGCGTCGCCTGCGAGGGGGATCCTTGCGACCCGCTTCCCGAGGAGGCCCGGGCCGCCTGGGAGAAGGCTCGGGCCGCAAGTCTGAGCGATTTAGAAGCGCTTGTGCGAAGGCCGAAGGTGGTAGCCATAGGCGAGGTCGGCCTCGATTATCACTACGATCATTCTCCCCGCCAACTTCAGCGTGATCTGTTCAGATCTTTCATTCGCCTGGCGGCTAGAAGCGGCTTGCCCCTGGTGATTCACACGCGCGAGGCCAGCCGGGATACGATCCGCATCCTGCGCGAGGAACGGGCGGAAAGGGTCGGGGGTGTAATACACTGCTTTGGGGGAGACCCCGAACTGGAACGGGCGGCGCTGGAGATGGGTTTCTACCTTGGCCTGGCCGGGCCCTTGACCTTCAAGAAGGCGGATGAATTGAGGGCTGCGGCCAGGGATGTGCCACTAGATCGCCTGCTTGTCGAGACGGATTGTCCTTATCTAGCCCCGGTTCCCTACCGCGGCAAGCGCAACGAACCGGCCCATGTGATCGAAGTGGTTCGCAAGCTGGCAGAACTCAGAGATCTGTCGCCGGAAGAGATCGGCAGAATCACCGCCGCGAACGCCAGGCGTCTGTTCGGTATGTGAGAATGTTGAAAAGTCACATCAAACCGACAAGGCGGCGATCTGCAGCAGCTTGCCGGTGGGTGTCTTGATTACCCGCGACTTGGGTGCTTGCTCGGGATCGAAACGATAGAGACAGTCCTTCCAGGAGGCCAACTCCAAGAACGCTTCCTCGCCTTGCGACTCGCCGAATATGGCCTGGAAGATGTGCCCGCCCTGGAAATACATCTCGCCCTTGTTTTCTCCCAGCCTCAGTGAAAGCAGGCCCGTGCGCCGCTTGGCAGACAGGGCACGTATCAGGGACAGGGCGGACTTGCCCTCCAGCGAGCCGGAGATGATGTTGCCCTTGCTTCCGCCTACGCCTGAGATGGTTACGGCCGATGGAGTCGGCAAGTTCTCGTCGTCAACGACTGATGCCCCGTCTTCGACCTCGATGGTAATGCCAGTTTCGGGATCGACTATTTCGGGGTACACCTCCGGTTCGTCGTTGGTCGCTTCCGGTTCGGCCTGGGGCGGCTGGGTCACCGCCCGTGAAATTGAAGAGGAGGAGTCTCCGGAGTCTTCCTGTTGCGATAGCTCCTTGTTGAGTTTGGCGATCACAACGCCCGCGACGAACGGCTTGGTGATAAAATCGACCGCGCCGTCCTTGAAGGCGCGCGTGATTACGTCGGGCAGCGGATCGGTCGCCATCAGAAAAGTAGGTATTTTCTGAGAAACCGTGCTTTCGAGGATCTCAAAACCGTCATGCGGCTCGAGATCCACCTCGACAATCGCAGCCACGATCCGTTTGCTGGCCAGGTAGTCTAAGGCCGCCACACTGTCTCTTGCCTCGCATACGCCAAAGCCGGCGGCGGTCAGTTTCGAACGCAACTCGTCGACAGCGCTCGGATCGGTATCTACTAAAAGAATGACTTCGTCGTCGGCAACCACGGATTCCCCGCTTTTCTCTGCCTGCACCACTTGCTCCAGCGCTTCTAGTACCTGCTGATCGAACAAGTAGCCGCCCTCTTTCTTCATTCGTGCCAGGGCTTGTTCCGGCTCAAGGGTTGCTCCGACCAGGTTGTTCGAGTTATGAACCAGATCGTCGAAGGAGTCCACCGCTGCAATGATGCGCGCCCCGAGTGGAATCGCAGCCGCGGACAACTCCTCGGGCAGGCCCGTACCGTCGAAGTTTTCGTAGAGGTGACTGAGAATGCTGTTGACCGAGCGCGGCAAGTGAACGGAGTCGAAGAGCCGGGAAGGTGTCAAGTGGTAGCGCTTGGCATGGTGCCGGTGCTCCTTGCTGGCGCCGATGCTCAACAGGGTCAGGTGCAGGGTGGCCCGCTTTCCCAGGTCGTGCAGGTAGGCCGATGTAATGTTGTGGTTGGTCGACCGCTCGTCCAGGCTCAGGCACTCAGAAACCGCCTTGGTTATCCTGGCCACTCGGGCCGAGTGACCTTGTCGGTTTGGCAATTGCATCTCTACCAGGCCGACCAGGATGTTTAGTGTTTCGATAAAGTCGTTGTCGGAAACCAGCGAGCTGTCGCGAACCTGTTCGATGGCCTTGGTCCACGAGGATGTTTTATGCGCGACGATATCATCGACCTCTGCAACGACCGGGCCCCGCACGCCGGGCCGGATGTCTTCCTCGATTTGAATCGATGCACTGGAGATTGCCCTGCCGGCCTCCGAGTCAATATTGTTCTTGTCTTCGAGCATATCGAAGGCGTTGATATCTCCCCGGTAGTGCTTTCTGATCATGGCCCGGATGGCGTCGCGGTGGGCGACGAAAACCTGAATCTCATCGAAGCCGGAGACAATGCGCACCTCGTCGATTGCCTCTTTGTTTTGCGGCTCGCAGGTTATTACGCCCAGGGCCTTGCCCCCCAAAATGGGGAACATCAGCCTCTGCTCGGCGAATTTCAGCGGAACCACGTTCAGTAACTCCTGCGCGACCTTGGCCCGCGAAAGCTTGCGCGTGGAGACATACTGAGTCGAAAATTGTTTGGCCAGAAACTTCAGGAAGTTGGCCTCACCGATGTATCCAAGCTCCATGAGGGCCTCGCCCAGCATCTGGCCCGTCTGCGCCTGGTGGCTCAAGGCGGCATCGAGTTGTGCCCGATCGATTAGACCGGCCTGGATGAGCTTCTCGCCGAACTTCAAGGATCAGTATCCTCCCTTCCTCGGGAGGCGGCCGGGCCGAGTGTCATTTGCTTGCTACTCATCTTCTTCTCGTCTTGCACTGCCAGGCCGGATTGCTCGAGTTGTTTCTCGAAGGGATTGTGTGCCAAGGGCTTGTCGCGGCTTGTTTCCCCTGTTTGATCCTCACGGGTTTGTTGCGCGGGTTTCGGCTGGCCGAGAAACAGGTAACGATCAAATACTCTCTGGAAGGAAGACCAGCGCTGACCTTTTTCTCGCTCGGCGATTTCTGTAAAACTTTCAACTTTTGAATCGAGCTCGTCTAAGTAGTTCAGCACCAGGGCCTCGACAAACTTGGGCCGTCGCGGGGAGCCGAACTCGTAGCTGCCGTGGTGGGAAAGAATCATGTGAACGAGCTTCAACGCATACTCCTCATCGAGCCCGGGTTCTGCCGCGGCCCATTCCTGGACCATGGCGGCACCGATGTAGATGTGACCCAGCAGGCGGCCCGCATCAGTGTACTCGAATGATGTTTCGCATCCCAGTTCACGAATTTTACCCACGTCATGCAGAAAAGCACCTGCTAGTAACAAGTCACGATCGAGATCGGTATAGATAGCGGCCATCCTGTCTGCCAGTTCGACGACGGAAAGGGTGTGCTCGAGCAGGCCGCCCAAAAATGCATGGTGGATCGTCTTGGCCGCCGGGGCGCGTGTGAACCTGCTTCTGAAGTCGTCGTCGTCCAAGTGGACCAAGAGCATATCACGTAGGGGGTTGTTATGGATCGTGTCGAGAAGTTCCCGCAGTCGGTCGAGCATTTGGCCGCGGTCGCGCGAGCTGGCCGGGAGAAACTCGTCCAGCTCCACCTCTTCTGATTGCAATTTCTTTACGGTTTCCACCTTGAGTTGCAGGCGGCCCTGGTAGGATACGCCAACGGCGCTGATCTCGATACAGTCGCCGGCCTCGAACAGAGACTCGTACTTGTCGACGTTGTCCCAGACGCGCGCTTGCAGCGCGCCTGTGCGATCCATCAATGTCATTGCGATGTAGGGCTTGCCGTTCTTGTTGAGCGGGACTTGTTTCTGCTGGACGAGAAAGCTGCCCGTCAAGCGCTTCTGGTCGCTGATGTCTGCGATGAATGTTTTTCCGGCCAACCTTACTCCCTGACTCCTGGACAGGCCGCGGGTAGATGTGAACGCCGGGAAACAGCGTTACCAGCCGGCCGGCGGAACCTCATCGGAAGTGTCGTTGCTTCCGTCGTTTTCGTTTTGTGGTGCGGGAATGCCCAGGGCGTCGAAAGCGTAACTGAAATTAACCACGAAGCGGAAACCTTCGCTCTTGCGGAAGGCGGAATCCGAAATCGGTATCATGCACGCGAATCCGAGCGAGGCCGGGCTACCAGTCGGCAGGAAGGTAACCGCCGGCGTGATGAACAACTGCGTTCCTTCGCCTGGGCTGTATACTCCATTCAACTCCAGCATCGGCACGGTGCCCTCGTACGCGAAAGCGAACGGCAGCGCCAGGTTGAAAAAGAAATCTGAGTTGGTCTCGATTTCACGGTTCCCGGCTTCGTTGAGTAAATAATTCCCAGAGTCGGGATCGGCGAATTCGTTGAACCTGACGTCCGCTCCCAGTTGCAACTGGGGCGCAAACCTTCCCATGGCATAGGCGACTGAAACATAGGGGCTGACAACAAGCGGCGAAGTCTGGAAACGGCTGGTCTTCCACTGCGAGAAGTTAGTGGCCCAGTTTTCAAAGATGGGCAGGTTGGCGCTTATCCCCACTGCAAGAAACAGTCTGTCTTCCGGTTTCTTTCCAAGCAGGTTGCCCTTCAGGCCGATCTGTAGACCAGGCAGGTCGAAATCAGGGTTGGCGTCCCAGTTGTCGGGCGGCTTAATGTTGCCGTTAATGGCCTTTTTGGCGGCGAATTCGTCCAACTCGCGGTCGCCGGTCTCGTCCGGATTGAGGACCATCGGGAAGCCGACGTTCAACTCGAACATATCGATGATCGACCAGGTAAACCCCGGCCTAAGGACGAAACCCACCTGGGCGCTGGGGCGAGAGACGGCGTTGGGAAGGTCGAACAGAAAACTCTTGAGATACACGCCGGTCTGGGTCCAGGGCGGCTCGGTGATAACAGGTTGGGCGATGTAGATTTGTTTTTCCTCATCGACCAGATTGCGCCCGGTGGCTATCGGGGCCAGCGTGATCCCCAGCAGAGCCAGACAGGTTATCTTCCAGGCCTGCCGCGCGCTTAATTCCATCCTTCCTCCCATATTAATCCCCCCGCCTTGCGCGGAGCATACAAACAAACACGGCCAGCGTGCAAGTCAAAAAACCAGACGCTTTTCGATATCAGGCTTTCGCCTTGACATACCCGCGGCTTTGTTTTATCAAGAAATGCCGTGCACTTGGATGATCCGGACTTTTCATGTCCCGGATCGATGTGGAAATACCTCGCTTCTCGTCGAGGAGGTTCATGTGAGAACGCTGATCGGTTCAGCGGGGGCGGTTGTTCTGGCCGTTGTCCTCCTGCCGTGGGTGTCCGGGTGTCGTGCGGGGGCGGGCTCCGACTGCATCACAGATTCGAATTGTGAACAGGGGCTTGTTTGCCTTCACGCCGAGATCGAGGTTGACGGCCGGGCCTATCCTGACAAAACCGGTGCCTGCTCTGTCGATCCCGATCAGGACGGGATTGGCAGCGACGGCGACTTCAGCGGTTCGACGGTCGACAGCCGTTGCGGAGTGCACGTCAACGTGTATCCCGAAACAGCGACGGAAACAGTCTACGAGCAGGTAATCGGCAATTGCGACGACAACTGCGAGGGAGTGAGAAACTCGTTCATCCTCAGTCGGTTTGGCTGTGCGGCAACAGACGACTGTTGTCCCGTCTCCGCCGAGGACAAGGCTGCAGCCCCGGCCAACGCGCTTTGCGGGGATATTACGGACAATGAGGACAGTTGCTCCGCCTGCCTGTCCGGTGAACACAACGGGTCTGCGAGCCCGCGGCGCTGTTTTCTGACTTTCGATGACCAGGGCGGTTACGACATCGACGATCAGGGTTGCCTGCACTGCCGGCCGCTCAGGAACGGGGTTCCATGCGCCGTCGACGAGAAGGGTGTCGATACGTGTACGACCGATCCGCGCCTTCCGACTCCCGCCTGTTCCGGGAGTTTCAAATGCGATCCCGGGCTGGGATTGTGCGCCTTCCGGCCGCGTCTCTTCAGCGATCTCGATGCCCGGGGGCGCATTGTCCTGTATCAGACCGACGCCGACTGGGACGGCGTCGGTGACCAATGCGACAACTGCCCCGGTGTGCCAAATGGGATCGAATGCCGCAACCCGCTGTACGCTTTCCGTTGCGACATGGACGGAGACGGGACTGCCACGCCGCAGGAGATAGCCGCTTTTGGCGGCCAGCGTAACGACGACGGAGACATGTGGGGCGATGCTTGTGACAAGTGCCCCGAGATTACAGACAACGACAACAGCGATATCGACGGCGACGGGGACGGCGCTCCCTGCGACGCCGATGACGACGGCGATCTGATTTGTGACCCCGGCCAGGATGATTGGACCTGCTCGGGTATCGACAACTGCCCCGAGATTCCCAACCCGAACCAGGCCGACAAAGACTTCGACGGAAAAGGCGATGTCTGCGACCCCGACCGGGACGGAGACGAGATCCGCGAGAACGGCGACGGGCAGGAAGCCTACCATCCATGCAACCCGCAGACCGGTCCGTGCTGCGACAACCCTCCTTGCCAGGTAGGAGAGCCCGACAACTTCCGTTGCCGTGATTGTGACGACAACTGCCCCAGTGTTTTCAACCCCGAACAGATCGATGGCGACGGTGATGGACTGGGCGACGCCTGCGACGACGGCTGATCTCGCCCCGGAGACCTGATCATATCGACGGATGCTCAATACAACGCCCTGCAGTCGTTTCGACCGACGAACGTCGTGCATCAACTGGGCGCAGAGAGCCGCTTGCCGCTGCTCAACAGCCGCCAGGTGCTGGACGGACTGAGAGGGACCGCGGCCGTATTATGGATGCCGAGTGTCGCGCACCCGTCACAAGCAGGTGCGATTCTGCGGGCGGCAGCTCATTGCAGGGCCGTGGTTGGTTTGAGCCTCTCGCCCGGCACGAGCGATCTCGATCAGCTAAGGAGCGAGCACAACCCGAACAACTTCTTTAACGCGACGAGACAGGCGGCTGAGCAGGTCGATCACCTGGCCCCGTTCGTGCTCCACGTCGACGAGGCGCCCGTCGATCGACCGGCAGGGCCGGTCTTCGAAGCCGTTCGCGACCACCTCTCGCGTTGCCTCGATGCGGGCTTCACCTCTTTCGGGATCGATCTGAGCACTTGCGAGATTCAGTCGGCGCCTGATATCGCCGCCGGCCTGCTGCCGCAGGTGCTGGACCTCGAGTTGGGCGTTGTCATTCGTTTATTGGTCGGCAGGCAGCATTCCGTCGCCAGGGGAGCAGAGCGGGTGTCGCTCCTGGTGGCTTCTTTAAAGACCGTTGGCATCAGCGCCGATGTGATCTTGCTGCCCGGCATTGACGAATTGGGACAGGATGCAATCGCCCTGGCCGAGACAGTGGCGCCGATGATTGCACCCAGCGGCGTCGGACTGGTCGACTCCTCCCGCGCCAGTCCGGACCCTGAACGGATCGAGCGAGCTTTCGTGCGTACGCTGGTGGCTGGAAATCGCCTCGGGAAACCTTCAGGCGATCAAATCGACCCCGATCGACTCGAGGCGCTGGCATACATGGAAGCCATAAACATTCTCTCCGGGCGCATGACTTCCGGCTCCGCCCCCCGGATGGCCCGTACGCTCTTGCGCACGCCATGAGGGTCGTCGGAGGAATGCTGCGCGGCCGGAGGCTTGCGACGCCGGCCGGGCGCGCAATTCGGCCCACTTCCGATCGCATCCGCGAGTCGATTTTCGATCTATTAGGTGTTGGCTTTTCCTGCGCGGGTGTCCTGGATCTTTTCGCCGGGACGGGCGCTCTGGGCATAGAGGCGCTGAGCCGCGGCTGCGAGTCGGCCGTTTTCGTCGAGCGGGACAATCTGGCACTCGCGCTGATCAGGAGCAACATCGAAAAATGCGGCCTCGCCGATCGCTGCCTCGTCGTGGGTCGTGACGTAGTGGCTTATCTTGAAACTTCCGATCATGACGCCGCCGTCGATCTGGTCTTGGTGGATCCCCCTTACCGCATGGGCCTGGTGCAAAAGACCCTGGAGTTGCTCGGCCAGGGGGAGAGGCTGGCCGTGGCAGGCCGGGTAGTCTGCGAGACTGAGTCCGGACTGGAACTGCCCGAGAAAACCGGCTATCTTGCGCAGATCAAGCGCAGGGCTTATGGCGACACGGCAATAACACTGTTCGGCAGGGTGAGTTGACAACCTTCTGGCAGTTGGCTAACGTGGCATGCGAGTTGGACATTCTGACACGACAAGGAGGCATTCTTGGAGAAAATGGCCATCTACCCGGGGTCTTTCGACCCCCTCACCAGCGGACACCTCGATATCGTGCAGCGTGCGGTAAAGATCTTCCCGCGCCTGGTCGTGGCAGTGGCCGTCAACGTGCGCAAGCTGCCGACCTTTACCGTCGAGGAGAGGGTGGCCATGCTGGAGGAGACATTGTCCGAAATGGACAGAGTCGAGATCGACTCATTCAGCGGGCTACTGGTAGACTACGCTCGACACAAGGGCGCACATGTGATCGTCCGTGGGCTCAGGGCGCTGAGCGACTTCGAAAACGAGTTCCAGATGGCGCACATGAACAGACGGCTCCATCCAGAGTTGGAAACCATCTTCATGATGACCAGCCAGGAGCATTTCTACGTCAGTTCGCAAACGGTCAAGGAGGTCGCCTTCTTCAACGGCGACGTGAGCGGTGTTGTGCCGTCGGCGGTTCTCAAGCGTCTGATCTCCAGGCGCCAAGGCGGGGAGAAACAGTAAGTCGAGGCTGACATGAGGCTATCCGGGAGAGTCGAACGACTCGAACCATCACCCACGCTGGCTATTACGGCCCGGGCCAAGGCGCTTCGGGCAGCTGGTGAGGAAGTGTTCTCACTGGCTGCCGGCGAACCCGACTTCGCGACGCCCGATCACATCTGCAAAGCGGCCTGCGCGGCGATGGAAGCCGGGCACACCGGCTACGCCCCCTCGGCTGGCATCCCCGAGCTTCGCGCGGCCATCAGACGGGCCGCGGCGCGAGAACTGGGCGTTGACTACGGAGACGACCAGGTGGTTGTCTCCTGCGGGGCCAAGCAGTGCCTCTACAACGCCTGCATGTCCCTGCTCGAGCCCGGTTGCGAGGCTCTGATACAGGCGCCCTACTGGGTTTCCTATCCCGAGCAGGTGCGCCTGTGCGGGGCGCAGCCGGTCATCTTGCCGCCGCCCACAAAGTCTTTCGGGCTCAACCTGGACGCCATGGCAGCCGCCGTCGGCGAGCGAACCCGCTTGATCGTTCTCAACAGTCCCTGCAACCCCACCGGCCACGTTGATACTGGAGACGATCTCGACCGCGTGGCCGAACTGGCCATCGAACACGATCTAGCCGTGATCTCGGACGACATCTATCGCCGGATTGCCTATGACGGTTGTTCTCCATTGGATATCGTAGAAAGCAACCCCGAAATGAAAGACCGAACCGTGGTGGTCAACGGCGTCAGCAAGGCATACTCTATGACCGGCTGGAGATTGGGCTGGGCACTCGGTCCGCCCGACCTGATAGCCGCGATGCGCAAGATACAAGATCAGTCCACCTCCAATGCCGTGACCTTTGTGCAGCACGCCGCGGTGGCCGCCCTCGAATCGCCCCCCGGAGTCGTCGAGAAAATGGTCGAAGCCTTCGCTGCCCGCCGCGAGAGAGTGGTTGAACTGCTAGGGAAGATCGAGGGTGTCAGCTGTGAAAAGCCGGAAGGAGCTTTCTATGTCCTGCCGTCTTTCAAGGCGCTTTTAGGAAGGAAGTTGAACGGTGTGGTAATTGACAGTGGCTTGCGACTGGCTGAAGTGCTCCTGGAAGAAGAGCGGGTCGCCGTGGTGCCGGGAGAGGCGTTCGCTGCGCCGGGGCATATTAGAATCTCGTTTGCCGCGTCGATCGAGGTGATCGAAGAGGCGATCTCGCGGATAGCGGCGCTGGTCGGGCGCATGGAATGACACAGCGGCGCAATACGGGACCGGAAATGCGAGCGGCATGCCGATCTATTGCGGTTCTTATCGCCTGCTCTTTGTCACTGTCGGCAACAGCGGCCCTGGCCGCTTCCTCCGAGATGAATTTCGCCAAGGGTGTTGTGGCTTTCAGCCGGGGTGACCTGCACGAGGCCGAGAGTCGCTTTCGTGATGTGCTGGGTATAAGCCCGGACAATGCCCAGGCCGTCTACTACCTGGGGCAGGCCCAACTGGGGCTCGGGAAGATCGAAGCTGCGGCGGGCTCTTTTCGCAGGGCCGTCGAGTTGAGTCCTACGAACCATGCCATCCGCCTTGATCTCGCCTTGGCCTTGACGAAAGCCGGCAATTTCTCCGGGGCAGAGGAGGTCCTGCTGGCGGCGAAGGAGGCACTCGACACGAGGGCATCGTTGCACTACTACCTCGGATTGTGTCGTTATCGGTTGGGAAAATACCATAAAGCGCTTGAAGCGCTCGAACGGGCCAGGGATCTCGATCAGGGTTTCGCCGCCGCGGCCGGATACTACCAGGGAATGGCCCAGTTCAAGTTGGGACGTCAGGAAGAAGCCCTGCGTTCATTCCGCCGGTCCGCGACATTCGAAAACGCGGATCGCCGCCTGTCGGCTCTGGCACGTCGGAACGTCTACATTCTCGCCGGGGAACAAGCCGGTTCATCGCGGCGTGCCTGGGGCGCATTCGCCTCGGTCGGCGGGGGATACGATTCCAACGTCACGCTCGATCCGCAACAACCAGGAAATGCGGCCTCGGCCACGGCGTTCGTATCGGCGGGAGGTTACTTCCGGCCGACGCTGGGAACTCGTGACAGGCTGGATTTGCGCCTGCGCCTGTTCAGAAGTTTCCATGCCGCCGAGAAGACCCGGGGATATAATCTGACCGAGATTGCCGCGGGGCTCGGATGGGATCATCGCATCGGCGACGATCACCTGCTTTCTCTGGCCTATCATTTCGGTCTCGACATGCTCGATGGTCCGGCGCAACTCAGGATGAACGACTTTGGGGTATACATGCAGGGACACACCGCAAAAGCCCGTTTCCGAATCGGCGAGGGCGAAGACATGGCCACTACGCTGACCTATTCTTTCGAGGCTTCGCTGTTTCACGAACTGATATCCGAACGTGATAATTTCCATCACCAGTTCACGGCCGCCCAGGATGTCTCGCTGGCAGGCGATCGTCTTTGGTTGCGAGTTTCAGCGGGTATGGCGGCCGAGGATGCCCGCGGCTCGTTCTACGATCTGTGGGGGCCCCAAGTGGAGTTGAATGTTCGTCTCCGTGTGGTCGATGCGCTTGGAATGCGCGTGGGTGGCGGCTGGTATCGCGAGAAGCACTGGAACGCGAACCGCGCTGATGATCGCTGGACTGCTTCTGCCGGTGCAGATTGGCGCCTCGGTGGGCACGTAACGCTTGGTGCGAGCTATAACTACATAAACAATGATTCTAATTTGCCCGGATATTCCTACGCCAGGCACATGCTGTCGGTTGCCGTGTTGGGCTGGTTTTAACGGTGTGCTCTGATGTGTGACAAGGAAAAACGTGGTTTTCTTCAGATTTCTGATGATCCAGTTGCTTGCCTTTTTGTGCCTGGACTGACTAACTTGCTGTATTTGCATTTGTATCCTGTCGTTCGCTCCGGGGCCGGTATTGGCACGCGCTGTGCTTGTGAATAGACCTTGAGGTGATGCCATGATCTTTCGAAGAACATGCCTGCTTGGTGCGCTGATTCTGGTGATGGGGCTTTCGACCTTCGCTCAGGCCCATGATTCGGCCGGGTTCGTGGCCGCGGTTCGGGGCCAGGCGCAGGTCATTCGCGGTGGAGAACAACTGGATGCGGTAATGGGTATGGAAATTCGCGAAGGGGACAGTTTACGTACCTTCAAGAAGTCGCGTCTGAAAGTGCTCTTTTCCGATGATGCCTTGATCGCCTTGGGCTCGAACAGCGAAGTCGTGGTGACCAAACATCTTTTCGCCGCCAAGGCCGGACAGCGAGTAACGCGCCTGCGCCTGGTGGGCGGCAAGCTGCGGGCGCTGGTTCAGAAATTGGTGGCCGGCAGCCGGGCCAATTTCCAAGTGCGTACCTCGAATGCCGTGGCAGGCGTCAGGGGCACCGAATTTGCCCTGGTGGCCGGCGAGAAGGACACGCAGATTTGCACCTTCAGCGGGGCGGTTGTATTCAGCGGGCCCGGAGGCGAAAAGGTGCTGGTGGCCGCAGGGCAGGGGAGTCGCCTTGAAGCGGATGGAAAAGCTTCCAGGGCCGAAGCGCTGGCTGAAGCCGAACTTCGGCGGGTACGACGGGAGACCGACACAGAGCAAGAACCGACCGCCCTGGCTTGGAACGTCGGTTTGGCCCCGACCGATCATCTGGTTGTGTCCGGAACAGGAGCACGCAGCGCATCGGGCCAGACGGCTGATCGGGAGAATCTCCGCGGGCAGGTTGATCTGGGCGGAGAGAGGGACCCTCCGCTGGACTTTGGGGAGGGCGGTAAAACCGGAGACGGCCCCGGTGGCAGTCGATCGTCTTTCGGTGGAGACGCGGTAACCAACGGAGGTATAGACGGTGCGGTCAACTTAGACGGCAGTTGGGAGAACCCGAACGTCGTACCGGATGCGCAGGGTGTGAGCGCGGTGGACTTGCGAATCGTCCTTCACCGCAGATGAAAGGAAATCGCCATGATGCTAAAACGGCATGCGATAATACTTGGTCTTCTTGCCTGCCTGGCAGCACCGGGTTGTTTTCCGGCCAGCGATGACGGCAGCAACCTCACTATGCGGTTAGCGCTCGGTGACCTGGGTGTCAGTCCGGACGGCGGAGACATCGATGCCTGGACGGGTTACCTGGGCCGGCTGGAGCAAGGCCTCGAAGGCACCTTCGAACTGGGTCTGGACAATCAAAATTTCTTCCTGGGCCTGCACCTGGCTTGCCAGGAGCAGAACGTCTCCATTCAGGGCCTGGGCACTTTCGCGCAACTCATCAAGGGGGAAAACGGCGACGTCCTCCAGATGTCTCTGGATGTACAAACTTGCACCCAGGGAGTTTTTCAACTGGCGATCTTCTGGGACGAAAGCGGGGCGGTCAGCACTTTCACCGGGACCAGCGATCCGCTCGATCTTCCTCCTGTCGACCAGCGGGCGGTAGAGTTGAACGCCTACCAGCATCCCGTGGGGCAGGTATCTTGCGCCTACGACACCAGCGGCAAACAAGGACAAATGACCTTCTCGGCAGTCGACTCACTTGAGAACGTGCGTTTTACGCGCAAGAGCATGTCTGCGACGGGAGGCGAGGTCAGGTTCAAACTGGACAACGTTCCGGTCGGCCGGCCGGTGGATTTGTACGCCACCGATGAGAGCGGGGCCGAGGTGCGACTAGGATCCGTTTCCGTAATTGTCACTTACTCGGGAGAGACCTTGGAACTCGAAGCATGGGATTGCCAGCCACAATAGGGAACAGTCAACCCGTGAATCACTGGCAAATGCGGCGGGAGTCGAAGACTGCGGATTCGTCGTTGGCCCACTGGATGTTGCCGTAAGGAATGTATTCTTTTGTTGTCGGTTGCGAGAAAACATCGCTCAAGCTGTAGTTGGCTCCGTGCCTGCTCTGCCATAAGCGAACCACTTCTCCAGACGACCGGCGCACGTCGATGAAGAAGGCGAAATCTTCCACGAGGTAGCTGTAGTTTCCCATCATCATCCCGGAAGTCAAGTACACGAAACCGGTTTTCCACACTCCGTCCGCAACCTGGATGCCCAGTGAAAAGCGCTGACCCGCGGCACCTGTATCGGCATCGTGGTAGCGAGTGTACATGCCAACGCCGACGACTGCCCCCTGTTGTTGCCCGATTTGCAGGTAAGCTACCAGCCAGTAGTAGGGTATGCCGTAGTGACCCATCATTCCATTTCCGAAGCCCTGCACATGAAACTCGCAGAAGCCGGCATCGTACTGGCCGGCCATGTCGTAATCCAGACAATAGTCCTGGTTGTGAACCATGCGCTCGTCCTCGGTGTGGATGCCGCTTTCACGCTCCACGTCCAGGCAGTTCTCCGGCAGCGGTTGGCAAGAGCCTCCGTCGTCGTCTTGGTACGCGCTTGCGGCATCGAGCAAGGTGTTTGCGAAGTCGCTGGTGTAATTATTGTGGTCGAACAGCCTGCTGCCGTCAGGCATGCGCAGGAAAGCAACCAACTCGATGGCCCGCTCCTCGGAATGCGCGTCTTCGAGACCGAAAAGGTGCTCGCTGATGGTCGCCTCGAACAGGCGATATCCTGGCGCTCCGCCTTCCTGGTACGTCGCCTGCGCCTCCCACCATCCGGGATCCGAGGTCAGGTGATAAAGAACGTGCACGCCGGCGCCTGGATCCACAGAGGTCGCGACCTCTATCTTTACCCGCCAGACAAAAAAGCACTCACCCGTGCTGCAGTCTGTCTCGTAGCCGCCCGCAGCCTGATTGCGCATCACCGAACGCAGTACCAGGTGACAGTCATGATCAGCCGAATCGCCTCCGTCCGTTTTGGCAAGCATCGGTGCGTCCGAGGCTATCGAGGCATGAGGCTCCAGGCCCGAACAAGCAGGAAGAAACAACAGCCACAATAGAAATGCTTTAGCAGGTAAACAGCGCGCTTGCATTTGACTAGCCTTTCGTGTAATTCGGCGCATAGTAACTCACTGAAGAGTTACTAGCAAGAAAAAATACACCTGTGCCGCGCCGGCAAACCCGGGACTATCTCCTTGGCAATATATCCTTGATATATCAGTCAGTTGCTGCAACGACTTGCCAGCCGCGGTTTTCGCGGTGCCCCAGGGTGCCGCGCAGCTTTGTGGGGGCCAGAATCAACATCAAGCCGTTGCGCTTTCTAAAGCTCACTACCGCGAACTTGCAACGCTTCAGCGCCAGGTGAGCGAACTTTTTAGGCGCTGGACCGAACCTTTTCAGCGCTTCAGTGTAACCGATCACGTTGATCTCGCCGCTTTGCAACATACCGAGACTCGCGCGGTTGCGCTTTAGAAAGCGCTTCCAAAAGGCCTCGATCTCCTTGGCGCCCCGGGCCTGCTCTCCGTCGAAGTCGAAGGGGTCACCGCCCAGCGCTAGCAGTTTATCGATTTCGGCATTGGCCAAGCCAAGCAGAAACTCATTTGCCACGTCGGCTGCCGTGGTTTGTGCGGCGGCGGTTTCTGCCGTGCCTTTCGGTGTGCCCGCTTGCGCGATCACTAGCAGAAGGGCCATGGCGACTATTCTAATGGGCAAAGTCATTTGACAAGCCCCCGGCGGCGAAGGTTGGCCGCGATTCGCTCGGCCGGCGCTTGATCTGGCAGCGTCGGCCGAAGGCCGGTCAGGCGTTCCTGGAGATCGAGGTAGGTGCGGGCCAGAAAGACACGCACTTCATCGGTCAATGCCGGGGGATCGCCATGTCCCGAAAATCCCCTTTCGAGCAGCCACTGACGGATGTTCTCTTTGTCGAGCATCTTCTGTGGCTGTTGTTTTTGAAAGCGCTCGGCATGGCCCTTGCTTTCCCAGTAGCGGCTGGAGTCAGGAGTGTGGATCTCATCCATTACAACCAGTCTGTCACCGTCCAGGCCGAACTCGTACTTGGTGTCCACCAGGATCAGATCGCGCTCGCGCGCCTCCGCTTCGCCCCTGGAAAACAGGTCGCGGGCGGCCGTTTCCACGTGCCTCCACAGGCCGGCTTCGACAAGTTTGCGCGAGACGATTTCATCCGGCGAGAGTGGTTCATCGTGTTCGCCCAACTCGGCCTTGGTAGTGGGGGTGATCAACGCTTCTTCGAAGCGCTGGTCACGTTCGAGCCCGTCCGGTAACTCGTGGCCGTAGATCCGGCGGACACCTTTATCGTATTCACGCCACAGGCTACCGGTCAGGTAGCGACGCATGACGACCTCAACCGGCAAGGGCGAGAGTTTCATGACCAGCATGGCAGCCGGATCGGGCAGGTCGATTACATGGTTGGGTACGACGTCCGCGGTGCGTTCGAACCAGTGGGCGGCGATGGCGTTGAGTGCCTGGCCCTTGCAAGGTACGGTACCCAGCACAACGTCGAAGGCGCTGATGCGGTCGGTTGTCACGATCAACAGCCGGTCGCCCAGATCGTAGATGTCGCGCACCTTGCCGCGGATCGGCTCCGGCAGGCCCGCTAGCCTGGTTTCGCAGAGCGTATGTCCTAAAAGCTCGTGGAGCGCCTTTTCGTCTTTCATTCGACCTGTATAACATCGGCGCCGCATGGGCACAAGACCTGCCAATAGAGACGAACGGGACGGTTTCGACTCTTGCGTTTCCGTTTTACGTGGAGTAAATTCGCGGCTCTGGTGAGGGTAACTGATGCGGATTCTTTTAGCCGACGATGACGAATTTTTCCTGAAAACGACGGAAGATACGCTTGTCGCGGCGGGTCACGAGGTATTTACCGCCACAACCGGCGAAGAAGCTGTCGAAAAAACTATCTCCAAGTTACCGGATCTTGCCATTATAGATATCATCCTGCCCGGGTTGCTGGGCACCGAGGTCGCTCGCAAGTTGCGCAACTACAGCCGCACTGCGCCGATCCCGGTGATACTGGTAAGCATCGGCGTAGCCGAGATCGAGGAGGCCGGGGGCGATCCGCAGCAGTTTTTGGCGGATGATTTTCTCCACAAACCGATCGAGCCTCAGGTGTTGCTCGATCACGTCCGGCGCCTCGGGAAACAGCGGGAGATCGTCGCCGCCAGAGGCCGGGATAGACCCCCCCGCCCGGCGCCGGGTGTCGACCGCCGCGGCACCCCGCGCCTGCCGATCGATGTAGAAGTAACTTCTCAGACGGCCGAGGTGCTCCTGCATCACCCGATGATCAACATTTCAACGGGGGGGATATACTTCGAGATTGAGCGCAACTTCTTGAAGGGATCCATTGTCGATCTACATTTTTTAATTCCCGGCGGGATCGGGGACATTCAGGCCTCCGGAGAGGTGGCCTGGTGTCTGGAGATCGAGCATGACCTGCGTTGGGGGGTTGGGATCCGTTTTTCCGAAATCGAGGCGCCGAGCCTGCGAAAAATCGAACGCTACGTTCGCGCCTTGCTTGGGTTCGTCAAGCCCAACGGGGGTAACAGGGTGGCGGAGGACTGAGTGCAGGGCGAAAGGACCAGGCTTTGAGCGGGGCGAAGATCCTGATGGGCAACCAGGCCTGCGCCGAGGGCGCGTTGCGGGCCGGGTGTACATTCTACGCGGGCTACCCGATCACCCCCTCGTCCGAGATCATGGAGATCCTGGCCAGGCGGCTGCCGGCCGAGGGCGGGGCCTTCATTCAGATGGAGGACGAACTGGCTTCCATAGCGGCCGTTGTGGGGGCGGCCTGGTCCGGGGCCAAGGCCATGACAGCCACCAGCGGCCCGGGGTTGAGCCTGATGATGGAGGGGCTCGGATATGCGGCCATCACCGAGACGCCCTGCGTGATCGTTGATGTCCAAAGAGCCGGTCCGGCCACAGGACAGGCCACCCGGGTCGGATCAGGCGATCTGATGCAGGTTCGATATGGATCGCATGGTGACTACTGTCCAATCGCTCTTTGCCCCTGGTCGGTCCAGGAAATGTACGACCTGACAATCAGGGCCTTTGCGCTCTCCGAGCGTTTCCGGGTTCCCTCTTTTGTCCTGGCAGAAGAAAGTGTGGGTCATCTACGGGAAGCGGTTGTGCTGCACGACGATTTCGAGATGCCCGAACGGGATCGTAGCCAAGGCAGGCAGCCCTTTGGACACGAACTCGCCGACGGCGTGCCGCCGATGCCCGCATTTGGCGACGGAGCCAACCTGCTTGTTACAGGCTCGACTCACGACGGCTGGGGCTACCGCCGTGTCGACAGTCCCGCACCACATGCCGAACTGGTAGGCCGGATAAACCACAAGATCCTGGATCACGCCGGCGAGATCTGCGAACTCGATGCCCGTTTGCTGGACGACGCCGAGGTGGCTATAGTCGCATATGGATTCACCGGCCGTAGTTCACTCGCAGCCGTCAAGGCGCTACGCCAAAAGGGAGTCAAGGCGGGTTTGCTGCGTTTGAAGACCATCTGGCCTTTCCCTGCCGAACAGGTAGCAGCCTTGGGAAACAGTGTTCGCTGGCTGCTCGTTCCCGAAATGAACATGGGGCAATTGGCCGGCTTGGTCCGTCAACACGTCAACTGTGAGGTCGTATCGCTGACACAGGTAAACGGTGAGGTAATCGAGCCCGCCACGATAATCGAAACGGTTCTCGGGAGAAAGTCATGACAAGATCTCTCTCGGACTGGTTTCGGGTCGAGCACACCGCCTTTTGCCCGGGATGCGGGCACGGGATTTTATTGGGGGCGATAATCCGGGCTGTGGACGATTTGGCTCTCGACCGGCGCCGGTTGCTGTTTGTCTCCGGCATTGGGTGTGCCGCATGGATTCCAAGTCCCAACATCAAGGCCGACACCCTGCATACCCTTCACGGCCGGGCGGTGGCCTATGCGACGGGAGCCAAGCTGGCCAAACCGGAACTGAATGTGCTGGTGGTGAGCGGCGACGGCGATCTTTCCTCCATCGGCGGCAATCACTTGATACACGGCGCACGGCGGAACATCGACATGACCGTCATCTGTGCCAACAACCAGATCTATGGCATGACAGGTGGACAGACGGCATCAACCACGCCCCTGGGCTCCCACACCGCTACCGAACCCAGCGGCAGCAAGTATCGCCCGTTCGATTTGTGTGCGCTGGTGCGGGCCGCAGGAGCTCCGTATGCCGCCCGCTGGCCGGTGACACGCACGCGGAGTCTGATCGACTCCATAAAAAAGGCCGTGCGAATCAAGGGGTTCACGTTTGTCGAAGTTATGAGCCCGTGTCCCACCCAGTTCGGACGCCGCAATCGCTTCGATGATGTCACGGCATTGTATGATCACATTAACGAGTTGTGCATCGACCGTGATCAGGCCGGCGATCTGTCACCCGGGCAATTGGCAGCAAGAATCGTCATCGGGGAGTTTGGCGATGAGTGAATGGCCCGTGCAGGTTCGCTTCGGGGGGCTCGGAGGACAGGGGCTCATTACCCTTGGTGCGGTATTGGCCGAGGCCGGGCTTCGTTCGGGCATGAAAGTGGCGGCTTCCCAATCCTACGGATCGAGAGCACGCGGCGGGGTCACCCGCGCCGACGTGATCCTGTCAGATGGCGAGATCGACTTCCCTCACGTCTTGCAGCCCGACCTGCTGATTATCCTGGCCCAGGAGGCCTATGACATGTATTTGCCCGATGTCGTTCCCGGCGGGTTGGTCATGGTCGACGACTTCTTCGTGAACCCCGTGGAAAAAGAAGGGGTCAGGCAGCATGCAATCCCGGGAACGGCGAGCGCCGTGGAAAAAATAGGTAACAAGGTGGCTGCCAACTTCGTCATGCTCGGGGCGATGATAGGTTTTACCGGGATGATGGTTGCGTCGGAAATCACGGCGGCAGCCAGGAGTCTTGTAAACCCGCGATTCATCCAAGTCAATCTAGAAGCCTTCGACCTGGGCTTTTCCCTGGGAAAGAGTCTGATCGCTTCGGAGGATCCGTGGCGATAGTAAGGACACATCGCCCTGTCTGGCACCAAGAACGTTGTCTGCCGTGCCATGCCTGTACCCACGAATGCCCGGTAACTGTTTTTCCGGAGTTATCCCGTGAGGAAGACAGCCTGCGGGGACGCGTTGCAAGGAACATGCTTTTTCCAGACAGGCATGTCGATGTGCCTCCTTGCCAGGCAGCCTGTCCTCTTGACCAGGACGTGCCGGGTTACCTGAAGGCGATTGCCGCGGGAGATTTCGATCGGGCCTTGCGAATAATTTTGCGGACCAATCCCTTTCCCTCGGTTTGTGGACGGTTGTGCCTGCGGGCATGCGTACATGCCTGCGTGCGCGGTAGGCTGGACGATCCTGTTGCGATTCGCGAACTCAAGCGGGCGGCCGTGGAACTGGTTGGGCACGGGGTGCCGAAAGCGACGCCGAAAATTAAGAACGGGTCGGTGGCGGTCGTAGGAGCCGGGCCGGCAGGCCTCAGCGCTGCATATTTTCTGGCCCGGGCCGGTCGGAGAGTAATAGTCTATGAGGCCTCGGAGCGCCCCGGTGGCTTATTGAGTCACGCGGTTCCGTCCTTCGATCTTCCTTCCGCCTCCCTGCAGGTGGATCTGAAATTCATCCAGGCGTCGGGGGTCGAGATTCGTTGTGGCCAGGCAATCAGTGGGGCTGCGGCGCTCGAGAAATTGTTTGCGGATGGCGTCGGGGCCGTCATCCTGGCCGTGGGAGCCGGTAACGGTCTCAGGCTTGGTATTGAAAATGAGGATATCGAGGGATGTTTTGACGCCCTGTCTTTCGCACGCGGGTTTCATGAAAAGACGGAGGACGGCCTTTCCGGGCCGGCGGTCGTTGCCGGGAGCGGCAATATGGCCGTTGCGGTTGCCAGGATGGCGGTGCGTGCCGGGGCCGGACCGGTCAGCCTCGTGATGCGCCGCGGCCTGCGGGAGTCCCCATGCGATCATGACAAGTTACGCTTGGCCCGGGAAGAGGGAGTCGAAATAGTCGAGGAAATGCGACCGTGGCGCGTGGTCGGTGACAGGGCGATTGAGGGCCTGCTCGTTATGCCCGTGTCCTATGGTCCGGTTGACCATATGGGGCGTCGCTGGCCGCGGAATGATGTTAGAGGAGATCGTCACCCGGGTCTGCAGTTGCCTGCCGCGACTTTCATCGCGGCGGAAGAGCGTGCTGTGGACCTTTCTTTCCTTGGAGAATGGGCCGAAGAGATGACGGGTCCTTTGGGTTGTCTGCAGGTGGATCCGGTGCGGATCATGACCTCGCGGCGGGGAATTTTCGGAGCGGGCGAAGTCGTGACCGGCTCGCGTAACGTCGTGGCGGCTATCGCCTCGGGTTCCCGTGCGGCCGTCGAGGTGAACGATTTCCTGGAGGAAATCGACACTGAAAACTGATGCGGAAAAAATCAGCTTCGCCGTCGACGGAAAACCGTTCACTGGAACACGCGGCGAAAGCCTGCTCGATGCACTGCGGCGGCATGGGTTTCGTGTTCCGTCGCTGTGTCATTACCCGCTCCTGAAACCCTACGGGGCCTGCAGGCTATGCCTCGTGGAGATCGAGGAGAACGGACGTCGCAAGCTATGCACGTCGTGCGACTACCCGTTGCGGGAGAACATCAGTGTATACCTGGACACCGAGAAGGTTGTGCGCAATCGTCGGATGGTGTTGGAGTTGCTGTTGTCCATGGCGCCTGACTCAGCCAAGATCAAGAATTTGGCATCCGAATACGAGGTGTCTGGTACCAGCTTCAGCATGGAGCAGGAGACAGACAACTGCATTCTGTGCGGACTATGCGTCAGGGTTTGTCGCGAGGTGGTCGGGGCTGAAGCGCTTGCGTTCGTAGAGAGGGGTGGTAAACGAAATATTGCCACAAGGTACTTTGGGGAATTTCCAGAAAGCTGCATAGCCTGCGGGGCCTGCTCGTATGTTTGTCCTACCGATGCCATCTTTATGGAAGAAACCGCATTGCCGCGGCTAAGAGATAAATGGGGTGAGACTCGTCCCTGTCGCTACGCCCTGATGGGCCTGACACCCGGGGCGCGGTGCGAGAACGACTATCGGTGCTGGCAGTGCGAGGTCGACCAAAAGATGATAGATCGTGCCGGCAGCCTGCATCCGGTTTTTCTCGCCCGGGGATCTGTAAAGCGGGAGCGCGAAACGTGAAAAGTGATGTATGCAAGTTACCGGGCGGTTCGGGCCCGGGTCTCAAACCGCGGGAACGAAGCGCCGGCGACCGCTCTCGTGACTTTCGAGAAGTCGTCGAATGCTACACGCTGCCTGATGCCCAAGATGCCGCCCGTCGCTGCCTGATGTCGTACACCTGCACTTTCTGTGAAGTATGCGAACTGCTTTGCCCGGATCAGTGTATTACCCGCGATCCCGAAAACGGGGACATCCTGATCGATCTCGAGTATTGCAAGGGCTGCGGCTTATGCACCCACTTTTGTCCCCGGGGCGCGATAGAAATGGTGGTCGAGAAGTGAGGCAACGCTTCTTAGATTATGACAATTTTGCCTTGTAAAACTCCCTGTTCATTCTGGCGATGTTGCTCAGAGTGATTTCCTTGGGGCATTCGGCTTCACAGGCGCCTGTATTGGTGCAGTTGCCGAAGCCGAGTTCATCCATCTTGCCAACCATGTCCTGAACTCTTTTCTTTGCCTCAATCCGGCCCTGTGGAAGTACCGCAAACTGAGAGATTTTCGCGGATATGAACAGCATAGCGGATGCGTTTTTACAAGTCGCAACGCATGTTCCGCAACCAATACAGGTTCCTGCATCAAACGCTATTTCTGCCTTTTCTTTGGCGATGGGTATCGAATTTGCGTCTGGCGCTGCGCCCGTGTTTGCCGAAATAAACCCACCCGCCTGGATCAGTTTGTCAAGAGAACTTCTATCAACAACGAGATCTTTTATCACCGGGAAGGCTCTGGCCCTCCATGGTTCAACGGTTATTGTCTCTCTATCCTTGAAAACACTCATGTTGAGTTGGCAGGTGGTAACACCTTTTGGGGGTCCGTTGGGCCGGCCATTGATATACAACCCGCACGCTCCGCAAATACCTTCCCTGCAGTCACTGTCGAAGGCAATTGGATCAATGTTCTCTTTTATGAGCTTTTCATTCAGAGAGTCCAGCATTTCAAGAAAGGTCATTTCCCTCGAGACATCATCCATCTTGTACGTAACGAACCCGCCTTTGTCTAGATGGCTTTTTTGACGCCAGATCTTAAGTGTAATCTTCATGTTATTATGTCCGTTATATGGGGATTGTCATTTATAACTTCTCTTCGTTGGTGTAACATTCTCAAATACGAGTTCTTCCTTGTGCAAGGTGGGTTCTTTGTCTTCATCTGTATATTCCCATGCGGAGACGTAGGAATAATTATCATCATCTCTCTGCGGTTCCCCCTCTTCGGTCTGGTATTCCTCTCTGAAATGCGCACCGCATGATTCCTTCCTGTTGAGTGCATCGGTGATAATTAGCCGTGCAAGGTAAAAGAAGTCTGCAATCCTGCCGGCCTTTTCCAGTTCATGGTTGAGATCGTCCAATTTGCCGGGCACTTTGACGTCTTTCCAGAACTCTTCTTTCAACTCGGATACCTGTTGCAGGGCTTGCCTGAGTCCCTGTTCGTTTCGTTTCATTCCGGAGTAAGTCCATAATATCTGGCCCAGCCTTTTATGAAACGAAGTAACGGTCTGAGTTCCGTTGACGGACATGAGCTTATCAAGTTTTTCCTTGACCGACTTTTCTGCTTCTTCGAATTCTGGTCCGTCGGTGGAAATTCTCGTTGTTTTTATTTCATCGGCAAGATAATCTCCGATGGTAACAGGTAAGATGAAATAGCCGTCTCCGGAACACTGCATAAGTGAAGCCGCGCCAAGTCGGTTAGCGCCGTGATCGGAGAAATTAGCTTCTCCGATGGCATATAATCCGGGAATGGTAGTCATCAGGTTGTAATCAACCCAAAGACCACCCATCGTGTAATGGGCAGCCGGATAAATCCGCATGGGCTCATCATAAGGGTCCATGCCCGTGATTTTGCGGTAAAGGTCAAACAGGTTGCCATATTTATTGCCAATGACTTCTTTTCCTTGCTTGTTGATGGCATCTTTGAAATCGAGATATACAGAAAGTCCGGTTTCGCCGGCGCCATAGCCGGCATCACAACGTTCCTTTGCGGCCCTGGAAGCGACATCTCTCGGCACAAGGTTGCCGAATGCTGGATACCTTCTCTCTAGGTAATAATCCCTCTCTTCTTCCGGGATATCGTTGGGATTTCTTTTATCGCCTTTCTTTTTTGATACCCAGATCCTTCCGTCGTTTCTCAGCGATTCCGACATCAAGGTGAGTTTCGATTGATATTCGTTGAGAACCGGAATGCATGTTGGATGTATTTGCGTCATGCTGGGATTGGCGAAGAGGGCCCCCTTTTTGTGCGCGGCCAATGCGGCTGTCCCGTTGGAGTTTATGGCCAATGTCGAGAGGTAGTAGACCGTACCAAATCCACCCGTGGCAAATACAACAGCATGTGCAGAATGACGTTCGATTTCGCCTGTTAACAAGTTTCTTGTGATAATTCCCCTTGCTTTTCCTTCAATGACAACGAGATCAAGCACATCACGACGGCTGAACATCTCTATCTTACCGGCCTTTATTTGCCTGGACAATGCCTGGTACGCAGCCAGTGTACATTGTTGACCGGTTTGACCCTGAGCGAAAAAGGTCCTGGAAACCTGCACTCCACCAAATGAACGGTTATCAAGATAGCCGCTATAATCCCTGGCAAATGGAACACCCTGAGCGACATATTGATCAATAATATTGTTACTTATTTCGGCGGCACGGTATACGTTTGCCTCCCTTGCACGGAAGTCGCCTCCCTTTAGCATGTCATAAAACAAACGATAATCGCTGTCGGCGTCGTTTTTATAATTCTTGCTGGCATTAATACCACCCTGCGACGCAATAGAGTGCGCCCTGCGGGAGGAATCCTGGTAAACAAAGACTTTAATATTATAACCCAATTCGGCCATGGAAGCGGCGGCCGAGGCACCCGCTGCGCCGGTCCCCACGACGATAATATCAAGTTTTTTCTTATTGGCGGGGCTGACAAGCCTTATGGAGGACTTGTGCTTTGTCCATTTGTCTCTGAGTGGACCATCGGGAATCTTAGCATTTAATCTGCCAAACTGTTGCATGACTCACCTGTTAGTCATTCTATTTGAAAAAGAATATAATTACGGGAATAGCAGTAAAACCCGCCGGAACCATGACTGAATAGAACAATCCAAATGCTTTAACACCAGGCGTATATTTCCGGTGATTCAGGCCCAGAGTTTGAAAGGCGGATTGGAATGCATGATTAAGGTGAAATGAGAGAATCAAAAACGAGACAATATATATTATTAGGTAAAGGGGTGACTTGAATAAATCGTGAGCCATTGCGTAAAAATTGTCGGCATTGCCTTTTATAAGGCCGATTTTTACAAAATAAAAGTTAAGAAAATGAATAAAGAGGAAGATAAAAATAATCGTACCTAGATAAATCATATATTTGGAGAAATATGATGTTTGCGAGTGGTTCGAAATGTTATAGCGGGTGGGTCGTGCCATCCAGTTCTGAATTTGTAAGACAATTCCCCCGACAATGTGGACGGCAAATAACAACAGAAGAATAACCTCAAAAATCTTTATAACAATATTACTGGCCATGAAGTGAGCGGCGTTATTGAAAGAACTCGGATCACTTTTCAGGAGAAAAAGATTGATGGCCAGATGAACCAACAAAAACAAGATCAGAAACAGCCCGGCCAGAGACACAACAAGTTTTTTTGTCAACGACGAGCCGAGATATCTTCTCATTGGATTCTCTCAGTTGTGAACATTGTAAAAATCGAGAGAAGAATAGGTACTACGCGTTGGAAATGTCAAGGAGGAAAATAACAAATTCGGCTAACGAGAGATGACTCGCCGGGCACCTGCGTAGCGGGCGCTGTAGCACCTTGATTTCAAATCGGAGATCACCACACCTCGGCTCGAAGATGCGTGGGCGAAGCGTTTTTTTGCTGGATCGGTTACTATTCCGACGTGAGAGACGCGCTGGGCGATGGTGTGAAAGAAAACCAGGTCGCCCTTGCGCAACTTGCCGCGTTCGACCCTGCCGCCGCTTTTCCACTGCTTGCGGGAGCTGCGCGGCAGGTCGATTCCGGCTTCTGCGAAAACGGTCTGTACGAATCCAGAGCAGTCGGTACCGCGGCGCGTGCGCCCGCCCCAGACGTAGGGAGCACCGAGGAAAGTCCTGATGGAGCGATCCAGCACGTCAAGGATTTTGGCAGGCGCAGCCGGCAATCCGGCGTCAGTCTTCGATGGGGGGGGGACTGCTTTTGGCACGGGCTTTGCCGGCTTTTCCAGGATGGGGCTTTTATACGGTGGCAACTCGGGCTTCTTGCCTGCCAGGGACGCATCGCGAAAGGCTCGCATTGCCTGCGAGACCATGGCGCCCGGCCGGCTGCGGCCTTCGAGATAGTGGCCGATCATGTAGTGCGAGAAGTCACGGCAGTCGAAACCAGCCTTGGCCGCCTGGACAAGTCCCCACTTGAGCGTGTTGAAGACATTCGTCTCCCAGTCGTTGCAGGCTGCGTTGTAGATCAGGTCCTCCGCTACCCCTGCCGGCACGCCGAAATTGGTCAGGTCGCGATAGCCGTTGGCCAGGGCTTCTATCTGGTCGGCCCCGAGCTTCTTCGAAAAGCCATAAAGGGCTATGCCTTCGACGGCCGCTGCCGGCGCGCCGCGGCTCACCGCCACGTAGGCCGCCGCGGCTACCGCCACTGTCCGGCTAATCTCGTTCTTTTCGAACGAACCCTCGGTGACGACGGTCATCAAGACATCGGCTGCCTGTGACCTATGCCCCTTGATAACGTCGAAGGCGTAGGCGCCGAGCCGCGAGCGAAACTCGGCCAGGTATTTTTCACGCTCGACCTTGGTAAATGCCTTGTCGCGTGCGAGATCGGCCTCGATACGCTCGATCAATGAAACGCGCGGCTCGGCCTGGGCCGCAAGCGCCAGAAAACAAGCGACTGCGGCAAACGTCAGCGCTCTTCTCATGTGCATTCCCTCAAGCGTAGACTACACCCCGCGACTCTGATAATAAAAGGGAAGGTACACCTTTTCCAAACGGAGCGCCAGATGGGCAAAAACGACAGTGGAGAGTTCAAGCAGTTGAGCGTGGGCGATCTCATGACCACTCAAGTGGTAGTGCTGGAAGAAACCACTACCCTCCATGAGGCCGTCCAAACCATGGTGTCCAGAGAAGTCCGGCACCTGCCGGTAGTGAGAAACAAGAAACCCGTCGCCGTGCTGAGCGACCGCGACGTCCGCATGAAGGTGTCCGACCTGGTAAAACCCGAGGAGCGGCGCAAGTACATGGTGAAGACCACGGTCATGGCGCATGCATCCAAGCCCGTGACCACCGCCAGCGCGGACATGCCGGTACAGGAAGCCGCCCAGATCTTCGTGGAGTCCCGCATCGGCTGCCTGCCAGTGGTCGACGAAGCGGGCCGGTTGATCGGCATCGTCACGCAAACCGACCTGCTCAAATGGCTCGCCCAGATGACCAAGTGACTCCCAATATTGACACCTCCGTCTTCGTTTTTCTGTAAAGCTTTTTTTCAGGTGTAAGCTCCTCCCGGGTCGGGCGTTATACCCGCAGAACCCAACCAATCATGGAGGATGCAATCATGCCAACCAGAACTTCCCGACGGAAACCATTCGGAATCACCGCCCTGGCCGGGTGGATGCTGCTGACGGCTTCCTGCGCCTTCTATGGAGGAAGGATCCCCTATGCCCCGGCACCGGCATACCAGGCCGAGGCGGATCGAGCCCCCGGAACACAGAACCAGCCGTTCCACACCGAGGCCTATGATCGCATCGTGGAAAATCCCTTCCTCGCTGTGAAGGAAAACCCCCTGTCCACCTTCTCGATCGACGTGGACACCGCTTCCTACAGCAACATGCGCCGCTTCCTGACCGACGGGCAGCGACCGCCGGCGGACGCGGTTCGCATCGAGGAGCTGATCAACTACTTCTCCTATGACTACCCGTTGCCCCGGGGTGAGGAACCCTTCTCGGTGACCGCAGAGGTGGCCGCCTGTCCCTGGAACAACGATCACAAACTGGTGCACATCGGCCTGAAGGGAAGGCCTCTCGATCAAGACAACTTGCCGCCCCGTAACCTGGTGTTCCTGATGGACGTGTCCGGCTCGATGAGCGATTCACGCAAGCTGCCCTTGCTCAAATCCGCCTTCCGCTTGCTCGTCGAAAGTCTCGACGGCCGGGACCGGGTGGCCATCGCGGTGTACGCCGGCGCCTCCGGCCTGGTGTTGCCGCCCACCTCCGGAGCCGAAGGGGCAACCATCCTGGATGCGCTTGGCAGGCTCGAGGCCGGCGGTTCCACCAACGGGGGCGCGGGCATCCGGTTGGCCTACCGGGTGGCCCGGGAGCATTTCCGGCCGGACGGGATCAACCGGGTGATCCTGGCCACCGACGGCGATTTCAACGTGGGCACCACCAGCCAGGGCGAGCTCATTCGTCTGATCGAGAAGGAGCGCGAGAGCGGCGTTTTCCTCACCGTGCTGGGATTCGGGACGGGCAACCTGAAAGACTCCACGATGGAGAAGTTGGCCGACAAGGGAAACGGCAACTACGCCTACATCGACACCCTGAACGAGGCCCGCAAGGTGCTGGTCCACGAGTCGGGCGCCACCCTGGTGACCATTGCCAAGGACGTCAAGATCCAGGTGGAGTTCAACCCGGCCCGGGTGAGCGCCTACCGCCTGATCGGGTACGAAAACCGGCTGTTGCGCACCGAGGATTTCCACGACGACAGTAAGGATGCTGGGGAGATCGGCGCCGGCCACACGGTGACCGCGCTATACGAGGTGGTGCCTGCCGACGTGCAGGTCGGGACCGGGCGGGTGGATGCGCTCAAGTACCAGTCCGAACGCACCTTCACCGGGGCGGCCGGCAGCAACGAACTGCTCACCCTGAAGCTTCGCTACAAGGCGCCCTCCGCCGCCGAAAGCAAGTTGATCACCGGCATGGTTGAGGATCGCGGTGACGGCGTCGAGGGCGCTTCTGTCAACTTCCGGTTCTCGGCGGCGGTGGCCGCCTTCGGCATGCTGCTTCGGGACTCGAACTACAAGGGGGCGGCCTCGTACGACCTGGTCGTCGACCTGGCCCGGAACGCCCTGGGTCCCGACCCCCACGGCACCCGCAAGGAATTCCTCTCGCTGGTGGACAAGGCCCGCCGGTTGGGAGATTGATGAGAACCCGTTTTTCTCGCCTTTTCGAAAAAAGACTTCCAGACAGTTGCGGCGGTGTTATCATCGTGACTTCATGTTGGAAGGATGATCGTGCGCTACTCATTCGGCAAGATGGAAATCGAAGGTCGCACTTACACGCACGACCTGAAGATAATTGCCGGCCGGGTGATCAGCGACTGGTGGCGCGCCGACGGGCACAGGCTCGTGGCCGGCGACATAGAGGACATTCTCGCGGCGCGGCCCGATGTGTTGGTTGTGGGACGAGGGGCTTACGGGGCGTTGCAGGTGGAACGTACGCTGGCGGCAGAACTCGTGCGCCGGGGCGTCGAACTGATCGCAGAGCCCAGTGCCAAGGCCGTAGAGCTTTTCAATAAACTGGATGCCGCCGGCCGGAACGTTGCCGGGGCTTTCCACTTGACCTGCTGACAAACCCAAGGAGAGCGATTCATGAACGCTGTCGAGATCCGCCGAGCGAACTCCGGCGACGCGGCCGCCATCGTGGCTTTCAACCGCGCCATGGCCAAGGAAACCGAGGATCGTGTGCTGGACGAGACGGTCTTGCTCGCAGGTGTGCGCGCGGTCATGAATGATCCCGCCAAGGGTTTCTACCTGCTGGCCGAGCGACGAGGTTCGGTGGTCGGGCAGTTGATGGTGACCAGCGAGTGGAGCGACTGGCGCAACGCGGATTTCTGGTGGATCCAGTCGGTCTACGTCGAGCCGTCCCACAGGCGCCAGGGAATTTTCCGTGCGCTGTATGCATACCTATATGCCGAAGCGCGCAAGCGCGAAGGCATATGCGGCATTCGACTGTATGCAGAGCGTGAGAACAAAAGCGCCCACGCAGTTTACCTGGCGCTCGGCATGCAGCCGGCGCGCTACCAGATGTTCGAGCTGGATCTTGTTTGAAAAAGGAAACCCATGAATCCGAAGATTGTCATCAGGGATGAGACCGATGCCGATCTGAGAGCGATAGCCGATGTGACAGTCGCTGCGTTCAAGACTCTGGAAATCAGCAATCACACGGAGCAGTTCATCATTGACGCCTTGCGTACGGCCCAGGCCCTCACGGTATCACTGGTTGCAGAATTAGACGGCCGCGTAATAGGACATATTGCGTTCTCTCCCGTGACCATTTCGGACGGCACCCGGAACTGGTACGGCCTTGGACCTGTTTCGGTATTGCCATCGTGCCAGCGCCAGGGCATCGGCAAAGCCCTGATACGGGAAGGGCTGTCACGACTGAAGGATATGAATGCTCGAGGATGTTGTCTCGTGGGGCACCCGGATTACTACAAGAAATTCGGGTTCAAAAACATGCCGGGACTCATGCATGAGGGAGTGCCGCAGGAGGTCTTCTTCGCTCTGTCTTTCGACGGGCATACTCCGCAGGGCGCCGTCGCTTTCCATGATGGATTCAACGCGGATGGCCGACACTAGGATGCACAGGGAGGCGACGGTCCTGGGAAACAGCCTGGAGACGTCTGGTATTCAGAACCAGATCATCGCAGCCAGGGCGCAGGCTACCGGGACCGTGAAGTTGTCGTCGAACTTGTGGCTGAATAACTCGACTAGGGCGCCGACGCCGGCGACGCAGACGGCGGCAAGCAGGCGCTGGGGGACGGAAAGTCCGCCGGCGAAAAGCAGCAGGTAGACGAAGATTGCCAGCCCCGATACTGCCAGGAAAGCCAGGCCGCCTTCCAGGCTCTTGTCGTTCGACAGGCGCGTGCGGCCCCAGCGGTTGCCGACCATGGAAGCCAGCGGGTCTCCGAACGCCAGCGCCAGCACGGCCATGCAGACCGCTTCGCGAGGGGCGATAAAAGTGATTATGGTCAAGGCCAGCAGGTAGTAGGATGCCGAGTTGGTCTTGTATCGTTCCTGGGGGCGTGAGATTGCGCCGAAGAGCTTGTAGACCATGAAGTCGTTGAACTTGTGCGAAAAGCGGCGTGAAATTTCCAGCACAGTAAAGACCGAAAGCAGGCTGAGCAGGATGGTAAGCGCCGCTCGCTGGGTGAGCACGAACTGGTACATGGCCACCGCGATCAGGCCCATGCAGGCATGGAAGATCGAGCGCGTGGACTTGGGCAGCCGCAACGACCGAAACCTGGGCCGGGAATCGGCCTTGAAGATCCGGGCGGATCGAACCTGAGCCACGAAATCCTCGTACTTGCGCACCAGTTCGGCCTGGATCTCTTTCAGGTGTTGCCGGCTGTATTTCTCGGTCAACTCGGCGGCGTACTTCTGCAGGCTTATGCGCATGTCGTTGAACGTGACCGAGAGGGCACGGCGTCTTGAAGTCAGGTTGTCGCGCAACTGGCCGAAACGTTCGCTCAGTTCCTGGCAGCGCTGCTGAGTTGCCTTCAGCCAGGCGCTGTCTGCAAACTTCTGGGTTTGCAGACCGGCCACGAAACGGCGGAAGTCGGCCGCCAGAGTCTGGATCATATCGACTGATGGTTCTGCTATTGAAACAGACGTACCCATCCGGACCTCATTACCCCACCTGGTCTGGTCGACATCGGTATAATGTCACCGGGTCTTCGAATTTGCAACCATGAAAAAGGATCCTGAGTCAGATGGACCTTCTTACACTCAGGGCCGCCAGGGCTGCCCCGACAACTACGAATCCGAGCAAGATCAAAAGATTAGGCCAGATCGCAGCAAAGCCCAGTCCGCGGATGGCGGCGTCGCGGATGGCATCGACCGCATAGGTCAGCGGCATGCAATATGATATCGCCCTGAGCCAGCCGGGCAGATTGGTAATCGGCCAGATGATTCCACACAACAGAATCTGGGGCAGGATCACTATCGGTATGAACTGAAACACCTGGAACTCCGACCGGGCAAAAGCCGAGACGAACACCCCCAGGCATTCGGCCGCCAGACTGAGCAGGATGATGGCCACGATCGCTGGCCAGCCGCCCCAGGGCCCGCCTATGAAAAAACGGGCGAACAGTATAACCAATCCGGCTTGCACCAGGGCGGCCGGCAGAAAACCGAGAATATATCCCCCGACCAGATCGGCCCGGCTGAGAGGGCTGGCCAGCAAGCGCTCGGCCGTTCCACCCACCCGCTCGCGCAAGAACGACATGCCCGACAGCAGGAAAACGAAAAAGAAGGCAAAGAAAGGCGGCAGGACCGGGGTGAAGAAATCCATGCTGTCGTCGATATCGCCACCGTAGACGCGGTTCAGTTCTATCTTGGGCGGCCCGTCGGCAATGGTTTCGGCGCAGTGGGCATCGCAGTCAGACGGCAAGAACGTCGGAATGCCGCTAAGCGAATCCGGAACCGCTTTTCGAAAGCGCGAAAAAATCTCGGCCGTGCGCATGGGGTCTGCGCCCTCGACGTACAGGTCCAGTCGCGAGCGCTTGCCCGAGGCCCGGTCTTCGACAAATGTCCTGGGAACTACCAGCACGGCATCCACAAGCTTTCGCTTCAGGGCATCTTGCGGGTTGGTGCCGTCCTCGATCATCACCAGATCAAATCCCTGGCCCTCTTCGTCGGGTTCGACCAGCAACTGCTCCAATTCTGTTGTAAACAAGGCCGCGGTTCCGCTGACGACAATGGCAACCCGCGGCGGAGTGTCTTCACTTCGCAGCAGCACCGCGAACAAGAACATGATCAAGACGGGAGCCAGGATGATCAAAGCGCAGGCCCGCTTGTCGCGCACGAGCTGGCGCGCCAACCTGCCTGCCACGGCTATAACCAGCCCGGCTTTCATTGCCGCCTCCGGGCAAAGGCCAAAAAAGCGTTTTCCAGGGTGTCGGCACCGGACTCGCTCAGCAGTTCCCGTGGGGTTCCCTCGGCGATCAGCCGGCCGGCTCGTAGCAGTCCCAGGGTGTCACAGCGACTGGCTTCATCCAGGTGATGAGTGGATACAATCAAAGTAGTGCCCCGTTTGCCCCAGGCTGCGAACGTATCCCAGAACAGGGCGCGCAATTCGGGATCGACTCCGACGGTCGGCTCATCGAGCAAGAGCAGACGCGGCCGGTGAACCACGGCGCAGGCCAGCGAGGTTCGGCGGCGCATGCCTCCCGAAAGCGAGTCTACCCGGCTCTTGGCCCGATCGGTGAGATCTACAAGCCGTATTGCGGCTTCAGTCGCATCATGGAGAGCCCTGCCGGAAAGCCCAAACAGCCGGCCGAAGAAGCGAACGTTTTCGCTGACGCTCAGGTCCTTGTATAGGGCTTCGGCCTGGGTCATGTACCCGGTTGAGCGGCGCACGCCGATTACGCCGGGCGGCATTCCCAGAACACTGACATCACCCGAAGTTGCATCGGTCAATCCCATCAGGATCCTGAAGATGGTCGTCTTTCCAGACCCATTGGGACCCACCAGTCCGTACATCTTGCCTTCGGCGATATTCAGATTCAGCCCGCCGAGGACTTCCTGGCGACCATATGACTTTCGCAAATCACGTAAGACAACCGAGTCGGTCATCGACTGCCACTCTCGCTGTTGAATCCCACCTCTATCCTCACAGCGGGTGCAGCAGCAGCCACAGGAACCGAAGGCCGAGATCAAGCAGGATCAGTCCGAAGAAGAAGATGCCGATGGTAGCCAGCATCTTGCGGGTCACCCAACTGGAGGTCCAAGCCTTTGGATCACGCGTGCGTTTGGCGAAGCGCTGACGCAGGGTGAGGGCCCAGTCGGCAAGACCCTGGGGGATCTTTCCGAACCACTTGCGGCGCAGGGAGATCAGCAGCAATCCCAGCACGACGGCAATGAAAACCGCGAACAGCCCGCCCAGTTTGTGAAGCGGCCAGAGCGCAAGTATAGACAAGGCGCCGCCCAGCCAGGGCAGGTATCGGGGCGGCAGCGAGGAGAAGCGGGTCGAGACCAGCAACATGCCCAGAGCCAACAGACAGGCCAGCGTCATCCAGGCGGGAATCGTCAGCCACGAACGCAGATAGTGAAAAGAGACCACAACGGGACTGTCCTCGGTTCGATCTTTTCCGGAGATTCCCTGGTCGATCCAGTAGCGTGAGTACTCGAGGCGGATCCCGCCGGCGGGCAGCTTGATCCTTACCGGCATGGCGCCGGCGTGGGCCGAGGTCATGGGACCCACAGCCGGGGCTCCGGCCGGGGGCGTGAGCACGGCCGCGGCTTGTGACGACTGGTAGGAAAACGACGGCCGGTACCAGCTTCCCCGGCCGGCGTACATCTGGGGCTCGATGTCGCCCTCGATGCGTGTGTAGATGTTCCTGGCCGGCAGGTAGACGCTCCAGGCCAGTGAGGAGACAGGCAGATCGACCGCAGGCAGGAAGAGATCAGCGCAGCCGAAAAGACCCAGCGAAGAGATTCGGCCGTGCATGACGATGGATATCGTGAAGGGAAGCAGGCGCTCGATGCCGCCGGATCGCTTCAGAGGCAGCAGGTATCGGCCCTGCTCGTTGCGGCTGGGTTTCACCGGCTGGCCGTCGAGCATCGCCGAGCGAAGCTCGATGCCCTCCGGGAAAGACAGCGACAGGCTGTGACGCAGGCGGTTACGCAGAGTGATACGCATGTCGGTCATTACCTGGCCCCCGCCGGTGACCGTAGTGAAGGCCCGGATACGATCGATCGAACCCGTGGCCGGCTCCTTCTCGGGCAGCTGGGTTGTTGCCAATTCGAGCCGCGAGCCGGCCGAGTGATAGCGGTAGGCCCGCAGGATGGGGCTGACCGCACTGCGCACCATCTCTTCCGGAAGCTGACGCACGTCGATCGAGGTGATATCGGCCTTTTGCCGGCCTTCTTCCAGCTTGAGCTTACCGGGTACCTCGATCCCCAGGTAGCCGATCTCCCTTTCCACTTTCATGCAGCGCGGAAAGGGAACCGCGAACTCCTCGCCCTCCCGGGGAGTTTCACGATGCAGGCGTATGGATATCTCGTAGTTGTTACGGATGGGAAAAGCCGTCTCGCCGCGGATAACGGTGCCGTGCTCGGTTTCTGCCAGGGTGTAGCGGAAGGCTCCCATGCCGTCGGCCGCGACAACCGCGTATCCCTTGGGAACCAGGATGTCGAACTCCTTGGCGCCGGCGTACAGGATGGTATAACGCACGACACTGAACAGGTCCAGCACGCCCTCGTCGATTGACAAAAGGTTAAGGCTCTCGGCGTATACCTTGGCTTTCAGACTGCCGGCCCCGGCCAACTCATGGAAGCCCACCAGGTGGATTCGGGCAGTCGGGCTAAGAGTGGTGCGCAAGAGCGTGCCCCCGCCGGCCGCCGTCGTCTCGCTCTGTACCGCTGCGTCGATGCGCGGCTTCAACCCGGCCACCGGAAAGCGGCACGAGAAGCGGGTCACCGGGGTGCGCGGGACCAGGAAATCGTACTCGATCGAGCCGCGTGGGCCGCGCGCTGGCACCAGCAGGTCGACCTGGATGGCGACTTCGCCCGTACGCCGTGTGGCCCAGACGTGGTAACCTGCGCGGCGCGAGACCGGGATGGTCTTACCATCGACCGCCGCCTTCACCAGCACCACGTCGTCCCCGATCAGCGGCACTGTCTTCCACTTACCCTCTCTCCCCAGCGTCACCCGCAAAGCGAGCCGCAGTTGAAGCGCTCCCCGGACGGCCTCGCCGTCGTACTCGGATGAGCCCAGCACCACGGCGGGGCCGAGGCGTCGCCGGGCCTCTTCCTGAATTGCAAGTAGGCGCTTGCGGACGTCGAGATACTCGTGCAAGGGAACCTCGACGCCGGGCTCGCCGGAAGGCTGGACGGCTACAGTGGCGCTCATGGGAGCGTATTTCTGGTTATAATTTGATTGCATGCCTCGCGCCGGGGGCGCCGCCTGTATGGGCATGGCCTGTGCCGCGTTTTGAGGCAGGACGATGGAATCGAAGTTGGCCTCGGCCTGCTGCTTGCGCACTTGGTCTGCCGCGGCCGCGGAATCCTGCTCGTCCTGGTCGTCGACATCCTCGTATCCCGACGAGTTGTCGACGGGGAGCCCGGCATTAGGCGCCTGCTTCAGGTACTGCCGCTGGACCTGGGCGGCTGCGGGAAGGCTCAATGTCAGCAGAACGGAAAGGGTCGCCGGGAAAAACAGCTTTTTCATGATTGGGCTAGGCATTGGCCACCTCCCGCCCGGCCAGGCGGGCTTTTCTCCGCCACCACAAGAATAGCACCACGGCGGCCAGGCTCGACAGTAGTAGAGGGAACATGAGCGCAATCCACAATACAGCGCTCAGACCGACGACCAAGGCCAGGGAGCGAAACGTCAGCAGTCCGGCAAACTGCCAGGGACAGCGCAGGATATCCATGAAGCCCCTCCAGAGCGGGCCAGCCCGCAGGCGGACCAGGGCCACCAGCAGAGCCAGGTCGACGCCCCAGATGATGCGCCGGTGCGCTCCGATGAAGTAGTGGGATAAAAAGAGTAAAAGCAGCAAGGCGCCTCCTCCCGCGAGCCACGTCCAGAGACTGCGTCTCTGTCCCAGGAGCAAAAGCGCCAGCACGAACGAGAGCAGAAACGCACCCCAGCGGACGACAGGCGCTAACGCTCGCGAGACATAGGTGACGGTGATGGTCGGGGTTTCCCGCTCGAGCAGCAGGCGCTTGAAACGGTAGCGAGTACCGGCCAGCGGGAAGGCAGCCAGGACCACCTCACCCTTGCCCTTGCGCTGGGTTTCGATCTGGTAGATGGCTTTGCGCTGCAAGAGGATGCTCTTGTATTTGCCCCCGGCCCAGGCCTCGTGTGTGAACAGCGCCCGGTTGAGAAAATCACGGATTCGCCTGAATGGATCGTATCGAATGGCCGAGTACTGGGTGAGGTTGCCGCCGAAGGAAAGCGGCGTGAGGGCTGCCGGGAAATACAGGTGCCAGACCACTTTCATGGTGTCGACGTCCATGCTTGGCAGGGACAGGCGCAGGCTGCCCAGCGAGCCCATCTCTTTACGGTGGCGCTTGTAGGCCAGCTCGATCGTGAAGCTGGATTCCTCCATGATGAGACCCTTCTTGGCCGGTATGAGCAGTCGCTGGCCCACCATCAAACCGTTCTCGTTCGCCAGCTGGTCCGGGTTATTTTCAAGGATGCCCCTCCAGCGGCCGGGCTCGGCGTAGTAGAAATTCGATATATCCGAGAGCGTCTCGCCCTGGCGAACTACGTGAAAGCGCTCGTTGCCCGCGCCGATGCGCTCACTCTGGCGCAGCGGAAACAACAGGGCCTCGCCGGCCTGGTCAGCGGCCACGGCCGGACGAACCGGGCGGCCGTCGATCAACGAGTGGGTCAGCACGGCGTCCGCGGGCAGGTGCATGGACAAGTATTGTTCGGTGTTATTGCGCATGCGCACCTTGAGCTTGGTGATCTCGGTGCCGTCCTCGATGATCACGCTGGAAGCCTGGATTTCATCAATCAGGGTGCTGGTCAACTCGACCTGGGTGTGGCGCGACACGGCCAGACTGATGCGCGGCGGCTGCTTGAAGCCGAAGCCGAACAACAAGGGGCTGGCGCTCAGTTCGGTCAGGTCGGGCGGCAGATCGCGCAGCTCGCTGGCAGCCTCGACGGACGCGACGCGCACGTCCAGGCCGGCGGGCGCCTGCACGCCCAGCGCGCCCGACATCGGAGTATCTTTCTTGGGCAAGGGCAGGCTCAGGCGCACAGGTTTGCCGTTTTCGATTGGATATTGAAAAGAGACAGCGACGCGCGCCTTGTCTTCGACCAGGTAGCGTAGCAGGACGGTCAGCCCGCCGTCGGATTCGGTCAGCCATTGTAGCACGGCCGGTCCGTCGACATTGACCACTTCGATGCCGGCAGGCAGCTGCAAATCGAGGCGGTCGGTCTCGCCCTCGAGGACGGCCATGTCGAAAACGGCAACTCCGGTAACCATGGCTTCGTGAACGGTGAGCAGGGCGTTAATTCCCGCCGAGAGGCGCACGGCCCCTGCGGCCCGGTGGGTCAGCTTGCGCGTCCAGGAGAGATCGACGATCCCGGCGGCGTCGAGGTTGCCAACCAGCCGCGTTCCGCCGGGCTCGGGTCTGGCGGCGATCAGGGCGCCGGTCGTCAGCCGGGCTTCGATGTCCTTCTCGGGCACCAGGATCGACAGGCGCGTGGCGCCGGCCTCGGGCAGACGAAAGTGCAGTCGGCGCGCGAAGCGATCCTGCTCCTTGCCCCAGAAAAAGCGCAGATTAATACGGTAATTGCCGGGCCGGTCGACGCCCACGGTGTACATGCCGCCCTCAACGAGCAGCGAAGTGCGTTTGCCGTTCAGCAGAACCTCGCCTAGCGATGCCGTTCCATCGAGCACCGGCACACGGATGTGGCCGCCCGAATCGAGCACTTCGAATGATGCTACCAACTCGGCGCTCAGCAGGCCCTTGCGGAAGACGCCGTCGATCTTGCGCTCGATGGGACAAATGCTCACCGGCGGCCTGATAGGCTGGTTTGGCGCTTCCAGTTGCAAGAGCTTCTGTTCCCAGAAAGAGAGCGGTAAAATAACCTTGCCCTCGTCGGCGGCTGGTGCGCGCGCCGCGATCAGCAGGATGGCGCAGGCGAATAGTCTGGGCAGATTTCGTGGCATGGATACACCTCCATTCGGGGAGTGTACGGAAAAGTTACGAAACATCTTGCCTATGTCTCCAAGTCTGCAAGTTTCAGATAGCCCTGCTCGATCGCCGTCTCTCCGTTCGGGTTGACGAGACGAAAGGCGACCTCCGCGGCGTCTGCCCGGTTGCTTTCGGTGAGAGTCTCGATATAGACGGTAGTGCCCGGAAAAACCGGTTTGCGGAAGCGGCAGGAAAGTTCACGCACCCGTGAGGGATCGCCGCCCGACACATGTCGCAGCACCCGGCTTGTCGCCATGGCCAAGGCGCAGGTGCCCTGCAAGACGATGCCCGGCAGTCCCACTCCCCGGGCGAATGCTTCTGAGGTATGGATGGGAAATACAATCTCGCTGCCACCGTCGTAGACGAAACTGGCCCCGGCCGGGATGCTGAAGCTTTCGCGCCAGATCGGCTCGCGGTTTTCTATCTCTGTATGCGGCTCGATTTCGCGGCCGGCATCCATACCTTTCGTTTCGACGCCACGGAAAAGTCCGCCGATATCCTCGCTGTAAACATGCTCGCCGTCCGTCCGGCGTGCCTCGATGCCGAGGACAACTAGGGCGCCGGCCGGCGTGGCCCCGACCGAGACAATCTTGCCCTCGAGACGGATACTGTCTCCGGGCGCAAGACTTGCGTGCCAGACGATTCGCTCGTAGGCGTGCACCATCCGAAAGACGGCCTCGGCGGGCACCATCCCCTTGAGTTGTTCGCCGATGGTCGCTATGACCGGCCATGACAGCGTCACGGGAAAAACCGGGTGCACCTGCAGCCCGCCCGCGCGGGTGTCGTCGAGGTAGCGCGGATTCACATCTCCAATACCGGCCGCAAAGTTGGTAGTCCGGCGCCAGCTCACCTCGCAGGAACGGGGTGCCAGGGTGGTGCCGACTATGTTGGTTGGAATTTTCACACTGGTGGATATCCGTTCACTTGTCCCAGCCGCCCTGCTCGCGCAGGCGGGCCACTTCGGCCAGCGCACGCTCCTTGAGCATCAGGTAGTCGGTTTTGGCCACGCGGTTGAGCGGGAACTCGCCCGGTTCTATCAGCACGTAGTGCGCCGGGCGCATGTAGGCGGCAATGCCCTTGGCGTGTTTAATAAGCATCTCTTGCGTAATCTCGACGCCGGGCTTCTTTTCGATGAAGGCCACGATGCCCTCGGAAAATATTTCGTGTTCCACTCCGACCACGCCGCACATGGCGACCAGGGCGGCGAGTTCGCAGAAATGATCCTCGACCTGGGCGGGAAACACCTGGTAGCCCTTGGGTTTGATGACCTGCTTGGCCCGGCCGGCGAAGTGCAGCCCGCTCTCGTCATAGAAGCCCAAATCGCCGGTGTACATCAAGCCGTCCCTGCTTATCGTCTCGGTAGTGGCCTCCGGGTTATTGACGTAACCCAGGAAAGTCTGCGGCCCCTTGAAGCAGATATTGCCGGTTTGGCCTGTGGGCAGCTCGTCGCCGGCCAGACCGCCTTTGCGCATCGGCGCGCGGATGCTGATTGGATAGACTGGCATGGCATAACCGACGCCGGCCAGGATGTCGTCAACCGTGCCGTCCAGGGGCGAGTAGGTGCAAAAGCCGGCCGTCTCGGTCAAACCAAGACCGGTTCCGAATCCCGGGGCCATGCCGGACAACTTATCGAGGAATTGCCGCGAAACTTGCTGCCCGCCGTAGATAGCGAACTTGAGACTCGAAAGATCGAACTTGTCGTAGTCGGGCAGGCGCCACTCCAGGTTGAACAATGCCGGGATCTGGCCGAAGACGGTTACCTTGTAGTCCTGGATGGCCTGCAGTGTTTTTTGCGGGTCGAAGATGTGCAGGATTACGGCAGTGGCGCCGTTCCAGATGGTTGTCATCAGTTGCTCGGTCTGGCAACCGACGTGCGAGGGCGGCAAGTTCACAAGCATGCAAGCCTGTTCGTCGATGCCGATGCCATGGGCCAGGCACATGTTTTGGCAGGTTATGTTGCGATGGGACAACAGGGCCGGCTTTGGGTAGCCCGTCGAGCCGGTGGTGAATATTACCAAGGCGCCATCGTTTTCGTCGATGGATTCCAAGGCCTGGCGGTAACTTAAAAGCAGGCCGGATCCGCCAGGGTTGGCAAGTGCCTCGGCCGCGAGTTGCCCTGCCTGTTCGGCCAGGTCGAAAGCCGAAGTGGCTCCTTTGATGGTGTCGGCGGCGGGCGAGAACTGGACGAAGTGTTTGACGAAGGGGCAGTTTTCCATGACCGCTTGTCCCAGTTGCCTGAAATCGGCCAGCGGCGTCCGGCCCAGGAAGGCGAAGCCCTTGGCCTTGACCAGCGAAAGCGAGCGGATTACCTCGGGGCCCTTCAGCCTGAGATCCAGCGGCACCACGATCACGCCGATCTTGAAACAGGCATACTCCAGGAAGATATGTTCCGTAAGCAACGGCAGACTGGTCGCAAAGTAGTCGCCCTTGCAGAAACCCATTTCGATAAGCTTCAAGGCCAGGGCGGTCGTCGTCTGATCGAAGCGCTGCCAGGAGATCTCGTCTTTGGTGTCGGCGTCGATTATGGCCAATGCGTCGGGCTTCTCGCGCGCCCACTTGGCGAGCACTCCGTGCAGCAAGTGACGATCGGCGTAATCCTTCTCGTAATTGTCCAGCGTGCACTGGGCGACACCGTTCCTTATGGCGATCTCGACCATTTCCCGCCTCCTCGTTATTTGTCTGGTCGGCTCTCGATATGGCGTGGGAATAGTATAATCAATTGTTGGGCAACAGGCGCAAGTAATTTTCACTCGGTCATACCGGCCTATTGCCAACCCGCCTCAACCCGACTGAAATCCTGGCCCTGATCTTCGAGACGGCCTTCGTTGAGCAGCAGGTAGCGCCCGCAGGTTTTTCTGGCGAACTCGAGATCGTGGGTGGCCACGAGTGCGGCGGCCGGGATTTCTTGCAGCAGCTTGCAAAGCCCGCGCTTGCCCGGCGGATCGAGGCCTGATGCGGGCTCATCGAGCAGCAGCAACTCAGGATCGCCGACCAGCGCACCGGCCAGGGCAACGCGCAACTTCTGCCCGTGGGAAAGCTTGTGCACCGATTGGCCGGCCAACTCCCGGGCGCCGAGCCTGGCGAGCATCTGCCGTGCTCGCTCGCGCGCTTCGGGACGGGGGACTCCCCGGCTGGTGAGGCCGAAGGCGACATCCTCGAGCACGTCCGGGAACAGAAGCTGATCCTCGGGCACGTTGAACAAGAAACCCACCTTGTCACGAATCGCCCGCATGGACGATCGGTCGAGGGTAACTCCACCCACCGTTATCATCCCCTGACTCGGAATCAATCCGACCACAGCCTGAAAGACAGTTGTCTTGCCGGCGCCGTTCAGCCCGAGCAGGGCGACCCGCTCGCAGGATCCGATCTCAAAAGAGACGCCGGCGATGGCCGGCCTCTCGGCACCCGGGTAGCGTACACTGACGTCCCTGAAAGCAAGCACATCTGCGCTCATGGCAGCACCTTCACTCGCACCAGGACTACTAAAGCCAACCAGCCCGCAGCCGTCGCCAATGAAATCCAGTCACGGTGCCTCATTATCCGCTCGCCCGAATTGGTGACACCCTCATCGTAACCGCGCAGTTGCATGGCCTGCGAGATACGCTCGGCCCTGGTCATTACCCGCACCAGCCATACGCGCGGCATGGAAGTCAGCGCGCGAAGTCCGGCGCCGCGAACGGTTAAAGCGGCCCGAATTCGTGAACTTTCCCCGAGCAACATGCCAGCCTGGTGAGCCATTTGTGCAAGCAACAGGACGATGAAGCGTGGCAACGGCAAACAGGCAAGGCCGCTGGCAAACTCGGCCAGGCTCATGCTCGCGAAAGTGGAGGTCGTAACCAGCATAACCGCGACGCCTTTCGAGAAGATCCCCCAGGGGACAGCGAGTGTCTGCAGGGAGAGAGCGCTTGCTTCGTCCTGCGCAATCCAGGCCGACAAGGCGAAGAAGGGAGCAAGCACGATCACCCCGAAGACAAGGACCGGCCACAAGACTCTCTGAGGGACGCGGCAGAGCGTCAACCAGGCGCCGACAGTGAAGAGCAGCAGGCCGGATCCAAACAGCGTGCGGGGATCACTGGTGAGGCAGGCGGCGAACACGGCGGCGCCCGTCGCGAGACGAGTTACGGGCGCAAGAGCGGCGACTGGGCCGCCGGCGCTCGACCATGTGTCTGTATAGAATCGGTATAGCCTGCCGTTCATCGGAACCTCAGACCTTGCGTGCGCTTATGAGATACTGGTTATCGTCGTCCACTTCCGTCTCGGGTGAAAAGCCCGTCGCTTGCAGCAGGCGCGTAAGCTCGGCCGCCGGACACAGAATGTCTCCACGGACGGATTCGCCGGCCCCGGCATGAATGCGGTTGATGGTTTCACGCGAGTCGATATGCCAGACATGCAGCCGTCCGCCGGGCACCATCACACGGTGAAGCTCGCGCGCTACGCCAGCAGGATCTGGAAAGTGTGGCCAGACCGAAAAACATATCACCCGATCGGCGGTTGCCGAAGGCAGCGGCAGGCGAGCCGCGTCGGCCACCAGCCAGCTTACGCGCACATCGGCGTTCTTGCGCCGGGCAAGCTCGATCATCCGCGGAGAGATGTCGACGGCCAGCACGCGACCCTGGTCGGAGAGCCTGCCAAGCAGCGCCCGGGTGAGATTGCCGGTACCGCAGCCGATATCCAGCACGCTCTCGTTCTGGTCGATGCAGAAAGCGTCCAGACCGCGGGCGAGATCGGCGTTGACCCGCTCGAGGTCCATCCAGCCGTCCCACTCTTCGGCGATCGAGTCGAAATATTCGCGGCGGGGATTGTCGTCGCTCATGGGCATCCTCCTGGGTCAAGGGGAGCATTTTTGCTCTCGGCCGCGCGCACCAGCGGGGGCACGACGGCCAGAATCAGCAACAGGCCGGGCCAGCCGGACAGCAGGGAGACGCTGGCCAGGAATACGGCCGGCAGATCGATACACAGCGAGGCAAGATAGACCAGTGCAAAGTTCAAGGCGCGGCCCAGCACCAATACCGGCAGCAGCACCAGCCAAGCATTCAGCCCGGGTCTCAGGCGGTGCGCCCAGGAGATCAGCGCGCACATTGCGGATAACTCGATCGACATGACCAGCGACAGCGGGGGATAGAACGGAGGCATGCCGGTCAGCGCTCCCGAGAGCAGCGGGGTCACGCAGGCCGTGGCCGCCGCTGGAGCGGGACGCACGAAGAACGCTAAAACGATCAAAGGCAGGTACATGGGCATGAAGACATGGCCCAGCTGCACCAGGTGGAAGATCGTCGGCAGCAGCAAGGCCGCGGCGCCGAAAAGCGCACAGATCGCGAGCTCTCTCGTGTATTCCCGAGCGCGCATCAGATCTTGACCATCAGACCGGCCAGCACGTGGAAGCCCGGCATGGGATAGTCCTTGATGTAGGCGTAACGGCGATCGAGGGGATTGGCAAGCACCAGGTATGGTTCGACAACGAATCGAGCGTCGGCCGGGGAGTAGCGATAGCGCGCGCTCAGATCGATATAGAACACGTCCGGAATAGGATCGCGCCCGTAGTTTCCCATGAACAGCCCGTGCACCCATTCACCGCTGAGTGCGGCCATGATCGTGTGGGCCCCGAAGGCGTGCAGCCAATCGACCGTGAAAGTCAGACGGCCTTCGGGGTTCTGACGCGTGTAACGCCCGACGTTCTGCCACTCGCCGCTCAGGCGCACATCCAGCGGCCCCAGTTTCTCCAGCGCCATCTGCGCCGAGATGCCCCAGACTGTGATCTGATCGATGTTGACGACCTCGGCACTCGGCCAGGCTCCGAAGTACTTGATCAGGTTCTCGGCCGCGGTTCGAAAACCGGATGCGGCAAGCGAAAAGCGTCCGCGCTCGAACACCAGGCCGAAATCCCAGTTGAGTGCGTATTCGGGTTTCAGATCGGGGTTGGCCGTGGGGAAGGGCAAGTACAGCTCGCGCAGGGTGGGCTGCCTGAAGTTGCGCGACAGGCGCGAGCGAAGAAAGAACCCTTGTGTGAATTCCCAGCGGGCCCCTGCCTTGTAGAGCCCGATCGCACCGTAGCTCGTATGATACATGCCGCGCGCGCCCGCCATGAGAGTCAACGATTCGGCCGGAGTGTATGTCAGCTGTCCGTACACGGACAGGTTGCCGGACGGATCTACCGGCTGGTGCTCCCGCGCGATCCGATCTTCCACCAGGCCGTCGACCCACTCGCCAGCGGCCCCAAGCTTGAGCTTAAATCCCTCGATCAGATCGAAATCGCAAACAAGGTTGCCGCCGCCCAGGTAGTCCTGTGAGTAGAAGCCGTCGTAAAGCCTGTGAATACCGATGTGGAAGTACGGAACCAGTCGTAGCGAGTAGTTCTCCCCATCGTAGTCAAGCCGCAATGACGGGCTGTCGCGCCAGACATCGTACCAGTGATCGTCATTGGGGTGCGAGGCTGGACCGGGATCTTCGCCGGTGAGGTGCAGCAACTTGTTGCTTAAAGAAAGACGCAACTCGGGCAGCAGCCGCAAGCGGGCGCCGACTACACCTATGACGTTGGCGCCGCCCGCGCCCACGCGCTGGCCGTCTGTGCGCAGCACGGACAAGGCGCCCGCGATGTCCCAATCTCCCCGGCGCCACAGCACGGCGGCGTTCTCGCGCAGGCTCTGGTAGCTTCCGAAGCCGGTGTCGTTTGTGATTTCGAGCCCGTCGCGATGAAGCCAGCGGTTCTTGATTAAAACCACGCCGCCCATGGCATTAGTGCCCCAGAGCACCGAGTCGCCGCCCTTGACGACGCGGACGTCTTCGATCAGGAAAGGCGTGTATGCGTCAGGTATCGGGTGGCCGAAAATGCCCTGGTAGTCGGGCACGCCGTCTTCGACAACGAGTACCTGCGTGTTTGGGCTTCCGCCCAGCCCGCGGATGTTGATCGACCCCGAGGCGCCCGAGGCGATGCCGTGGATGCCTGCGCCGCGGCTCGATACGTAGACGTCGGCCGCTTCCTGGGAGATGGCCTCGATGGCGCTCGGACGAGCGCTTCGTCGCAGGCGCTCGCCGTCGATCTGACTCGAATCCGCGGAGGAATCCTGTCCGGGAAGACGGGCGGCGACGACGACGATTTCTTGCGTCGGGATTTCAGCGGCCGGTGGGGCGGCGGGTAGCGAAAACTGTATCCAGAATGCGATGATCACGGCCATTATAAGATCAGCGGTCGAACGGGCTCAATGCCCGTAGGGACCGGGGACGGAGAAGTCTTGCTCTATATCGTCGGAGGTAATCTCAAAGATGTGAAACTCGCGGTAGCCTGCTCTGAAACTGGAGATGGTTTGGTAGTTGAACCAGATCGGCACTTCGTTGATAAGCCCGGGGTCCATTGGATTGTCGTCCGGCTGCTGGTCCGGATCACAGTTGCACACTCCCGCTATGGTTCCGTCATCTGCCTGTTCTTGGCAATATGCCGCGGCGTCGAACTTTTCGAAGTGTACCCGGTCCTCGCCCGGCAGGCAGCGACCGGGAGAGGTGGCGTCCCCATAAGCCAGCACGCTGTTCCACAGGCAGCCGTTGAAGCTCAGGCTACGCACCAGGACATGCTGGTCGAGCTTGTTGACCACCACTGTCTCGGGGTAGGCCAGGTCGCACCCGCCTGCCAGTGACATCAGCACGGCCAGCAGCACAATGGCCTTGTCCGGGAACCGGTTCATCATTGGCACTGCGGATTGTCTGCCCGCTGATCGTAGGGCTCGAAGTTGAACTCGGGCCACAGGGCGAGGATCCGGTCGTAGAGATCCTGCGGGATGGGCTCGACTCCCTCGGGCGGGCAGGGCCCCTGGTGGTTGGGCAGGTTGATGGCAATTTCGCGATGTTGTCCGGAGACGATTTCCTCCTCGTTGCGGCTGGCTATCGGCAGGCAGTGTTGCGGATCGCAGGAAGGGTCATCCCAGGCAGCAACCATCAGGACGTAGTCGAGACCCGCCACGACTTCCTTCTCGCCCGAGCTGGCCCCTATCTCGATCTTGTCGAACTCGACGCCCATGTATGCAGATTTGCAGATGGTCCAGGGCGGGTTGAAGGTCATTTCCGGATTGTCAAAATCGTTCTTGATGCTGGCATAGGCGATGTCCTGGCTGTCGCCGCAACCTGTTCCAATGGTCGGCAGACAGGCCGCGGCAAGCAAAGCCAAAAACGAGTAATGGCATTTCATCGATGTACCTCCAATGAAGTATGACGTAACACGATAACGTATTACGTATTACCAATATACAGACAAAGATTCTCTGTCAAGAGAAAAGGCCAGGAACAGGTCAGCTGGTTTTCAGGCCACGTCTTTCCAGGCCGGGCATTTCCTCAGGATGTTTGCTACCTTGCGATTCTTGCGCAGGAAGGTGAATTCCTGCAGGGTCAGGTAGGCGATGCGGCTGCAGTGGACCTCGTCGTTGCGGATCGACAGTACGATCTGTGCTGAGCCTGGATCGAGGCTCAGCGAGATGGATCGCTTGTTCCTGTGCTCGATGATGTCGTTCTCGAGCGCCCTCAGGTGGCGATGGATCCTTAGCGCCCTGAGCGCCGTGGGGTCGCGAAAGTTGTATCTTTGCTTTTGCTTCGATGTCTGCTGGGGGTCGGATCTAAGCTTCGCGACTATCAGGTACAACTTGTCATGCCTGTCCTTCGGTCTCCTGGCCATGATTACTCCCATCATCATCGATCATTATAGCGGGCACCAATTTCAGTACTGTTCTTCTGCAACAGCGGTGCCAACCGGGGTGCCTTCACCCGAGCCGGTCAACTCCTTGTGGTTAAACGTGTTAATTATTCAGAGGGGTGATGACGTATTGCGTCATATAGCTGCACTCATGACATTTCTGTCGCGGAATTCAGATAGCTGGCAATAATTTCACATGGAAATTCGAGCGCGCTGAAGTTACTTCTTTGGCTGACCCGACCAGGGGGAGGGGAGAATGGGGCTTTTTTCAGATTTCTTCATCTGGCGCTGTAACTCGATCTCGGTCATTATGACGTCCGGGGCGGCCGCCGAGACTGGGACGTAACCGCTCTCGGCCCCGCAGTACCCGTTGAAGATCGAGGTGCGATCGGAAGTTGCGACGATCTTGTTGATCGAGGCAATTGGAGTGCCGACTATTTCCACCCCGCGCACCAACTCTTCACGCCCGTCGGGAAACACGCGGTAGACCATCTCGGGCATGCCCTTGTAGGCCTGGTAACCCCAGGTGGACGTATGGGTAGAGCCGCCAATGATGTTTTTGATTACCAAGCCGTAGGGTTTTCCCTGCTTCTTGACTTCGGCGATCAACATCTGTTTCAGTTTCTCGATGGGAACCTTCTTGGTCGACTCGACTATTGTGTTACCCATCCGGGCCCGGGGTTTCTGGCCTGGCGCGGAGCGGCCATGACCATTAGAGCGCTGAAAGTCTTCGACCGGTGTGCGTGACATCAAGAAGCTTTTCAGCACTCCCCGATCCACCAGAACCACCCGGCTGGCTCGCACGCCCTCGTCGTCGAAACGGTAAAAGCCGTTGAGACCGGTGCCGGCGAGCGCCGTTTGGGTAGGATCGTCGATGATCGACAGGAAATCCGGGACAATCTTCTTGCCTACCCGGCCCTTGAATGTCTTGCCCTCTTGATCGTCGAGTTGGCGCTCTCCCTCGAGCCGGTGACCGATCACCTCGTGAAACAAAACGCCCGTGGCGTCACCGTCCAGGATGGCCGGCCCCGTGTAGGGCTCTAGAACCGGTGCTTTCCTGAGCGCCTCGATGTTTGTCGAAAGGTTTTCGACCATGGCGAAGATGCTCTTCTTATTCGGCAGATCGGACTCTGTCTGAGCGTAAACAGTCTTCTGGGACGTCAGCAGCATGCCGTCGTCGGCCCGCGTGGCGCCGAAGATTGAGATGTTGTAGATGGTTCTCTCGGTGATGATGCGCGAGCCCTCCGAGTTTGTGAAGTAGCGCCTGAGCTTCTTGGCGTCCATGGTTACCGAAGAGTCGAAGATGTGCGGGTGCTTCTCGAAGATACTCGTCGCCTCGCGGTCTATCTGCGCCCAGAGCTCGCGGTTGAAAGTCAGAGGCAGCGGAGGTTGGGTGTATATCTCGGGTTTCTCCATCGAAAAGCTCAGTTGTTCCTTATCTTCTTCCACCTCCGTGACTTTCTTCGACTTGCGTTTCAGGTATGCCTTGAGCGCGCCCTTATATGACCTGTCGGCCATCAGCCACAGGCTGTTACGCAATGCCTGGGGATCATCGTCGAGCGGTCCGTAGTTCGAAGACTGATAGCCTGGATCGTAGGCAAAATCGTAGTCGGCCTTCTTGGTGCCGATGTTATCGAACTTGTAGGATCCGACGCGTACTTCCACGCGCAGGTTGCGCGCGCGGTCGCTGTCGCTCCGGTAGACGGCGCCGTAACGAGTGCGGACATGGAATGATTCTACCTCTTTCATTTCCATGGCGATGAAGTAAGGCAGATCGAACCCCTTCATCTTCAGCTGCTTCAAGGAACGGTTCATCTCGGCCGTCATGGCTGCCAGCATCCGCGGCCGACGGTCGAAGGATGCCCTCTTGCGGGGCGCGGCCTGCGCCGTGAGGAAAATGGACGAGAATACGAGCATCAACGTAGTTGATCTGGTTTTCATAGTTGCTCCTGTTATGGCTTATCGGCCCGCCCGGCGCCGGCATCCGCCGACGGCTTGGCAGCGGGTTCAAGCTTGCCGTAGAAGTTGTAGATGAAAAATGCCAGGACGCCCGCGGTCAACACGAAGTAGACGACCAGCTTCAGCACCCTCCAGTCTTCGATCTTATTGACTTTTTTCTCCTGCTTGCCCTTCAACCTGGAACCCATCGTCTCTCCCACGGATCGAGCAGGCGCCAGTCTACATCATCGGCGGATCGGATGCCATTTCTTTGACCCTGGCTAGGGTGATCGCCTATGCTTCCTCCTATGACGGGTGAACAAGGCTCCTGGTTCCATCCTTCCTTCGTCCTGCTGCTCGTAGGCCTGGCCTTGGCGATCTGGACGTACCGGCGCTATTCATTTCGCCGGGGCATGCAGGTCTTCTGTCTGGCATTTTTTATTACTCTTTTCTGGTTGGCGGCCTTCGGGGGCCGGCCCAGTTGGCCGGTTGATTTGTTTCTCATAAGCGATCCCCTGCTGGCCATCGCCGGCACGCTGGCCGGCCGCGTGCTGATCCCCTTGTTGCTGGTATCACTGGTATTCCTGGCACTGGCTGCTGTGATGGGACGTGTCTTTTGCTCACACGTATGTCCCCTGGGCGCGCTTTTGGACTTCTCAGATAAGTTCCTGGCCCGACCCCAGCGCATCAAGGCCAACCGCGCTGACTACCGGCGTGCCCGTAAGGCGAAGTTCGTAGTGCTCTTTGTGATTCTTGCTGCCGCCGTTGCCGGCTTCAACCTGCTGGGGTTCGCCGATCCGATCGTGATTTTCACTCGTTTCGCGGCCACCTTGTTCTACCCGCTGGCGATGATGTTGCAGGATCTGGGGTTGTTGGTTCTCAGGCCTCTAGGAGCCTGGCTTGGCTGGGTGGACGTGGCCTACCTGGAGTTGATCATGCCAGCTTTCGAGGGGGCCATGATCGCCTTAGGGTTGCTCGCCGTGTTGCTGCTTCTTTCTCGAATGCAGCCGCGTTTTTGGTGTCGACACCTGTGCCCACTGGGAGCGCTACTCGGCTGGGTCGGCCGTCTGGCCCCCTACCACAGGCGGGTGAGCGACGCCTGCAACGCCTGCGCCAAGTGCGTGCGCGCCTGCCCTACCGGGGCCATTCATGAAAAAGGCGTGCTCACCGATCGCAGCGAGTGCATCGTCTGTCTGGAGTGCGTCAAGGTGTGCCCCGAGAATGCCGTGCGGTTCGCGTTTAGCGCAAACGATCCCGCGCAGTACTCCCCGGGAGTCGTGCCCGGCCGACGGGTTTTCTTGGGCGGCGTCGCCGGTGGGCTGGCAGCCGGTCTTTCACTCCGAGCCGACATTCTGCACCCATCGGGCTCATTTCTGCCGCTGCCATACAGGCATGGACGGCTAATCCGACCGCCCGGGGCGCTGCCCGAACCGGAGTTTCTTTCGCGCTGTGTGCGTTGCGGCGAGTGTATGCGCGCCTGCCTGACGAACACATTACAACCGGATTGGTACCGCGCTGGTTTCGAGGGTATCTGGGCCCCGCACATGAGCCTGCGCCACGCCTCCTGCGAGCAGACCTGCAACGTCTGCGGGCAGGTCTGCCCGACGCAGGCCATCAGGTCCCTGAGTCACGAGGAGAAACAGCACGCCAAGGTGGGCACCGCCGTGATCGACCGGGATCGCTGCCTGCCATGGTCGCAGGACCACCGCTGCCTGATCTGCGACGAGCAGTGCCCTTACAACGCCATAGTCTTCAGGCACGACGCAGACCACAAGGTAGGCCTGCCGGTTGTCAACGCCGCCAGCTGCAACGGCTGCGGTCAGTGCGAGGACAAGTGCCCCGTGATGGGCGAGGCCGCCATCTTCGTGATACCCCAGGGGGAGTTGCGCTTAAGCCACGGCTCGTACATTGAGGAGGCAAAGAACCTGGGCCTGGTGTTCGAGGCCAAGGGCGGCTTGAAAGATCAGTTCCGCACCGAAGACGACGGGCGACCCGGCAAGGAGCCTATCGTGCCGGCAATACCGGGCGCCAAGACCACCCTGCCTCCTGGTATCGACCTGGACGAATAAACACTAGCTATCAGGGAGGAGGCAGGCGGGCGCAGCGGAAGCCCATGCTGATCTCACGGGTGCTCGGATTCCAGTGGTAGCGCGCGGGCACTTCCAGCAGACCGTCGATGTCTCTGAAGCCCCCGCCGCGGACAACTTTCTCCGCCCCATTGATCGGCCCGGGAGGATCGTCGGCCGGCGACGTCTGGTAGTAGTTTGCATCGTACCAGTCGCCGACCCACTCGCGGGCGTTGCCGGCCATGTTGTAAAGACCGTAGGGGCTTGCCCCACCTTCATACTGGTCGACCTCGACCACATCATCCTGGCATTGCTCCTGTGTGCACAGGTAGGTGTGGTTGGCCAGGTCGCAGCTTACCGGGACAGGTTGCAGGTGCCCCTGGGCGTCGGTCTGGAACTCGGGATCGCCCCAGGGGTAGATCTGCGTGCTGTTGCCCGAACCGCGGGCGGCCTTTTCCCACTGCGCCTCGCTGGGTAAATCCTTTCCAGCCCACTGGCAGTAGGCCTGTGCCTGTATCCAGGTAATGTTGACGGCCGGGTGAAGGCCGCGGGCCTGGTTCTCCCAGAAATGCTCGTCGGAATACGACTCGGGGCCCATGCCATTGAAGTTGCAAGTTCCGTGCGCGACGCAGCGGCGGTATTGCGAAACTGTCACCTCGTACTTGTCGATGTTGTAGGCCACCAGGTTTACCAGATGTTGGGGTTGCTGGTCGGGGTTCCAGACCGATTCGTCGATATCGCGTCCCATGGTGAAGGCGCCGGCATCGATGGCAACCTCTTCGCCGGTTCCGGGGCCGCAGTCCTCGTTGATTAGGCCGTCGCAGTTGTTGTCGGAGGGATCGGCGCAGTCCTCGGCGTGACCAGGGTATGCCTCGGGGTTGGCATCGTCGCAGTCGTCGCCACCGGCCGCCAGGCCATCGTGGCCGTCGCCGTCGACGTCGGTGAGATCCGAGCCGTCGCAGTCCTGGTCTATCCCATCATAGGGGATCTCGGTTGCGCCGGGGTTGATCGCGGCCCGGTTGGCCAAGTCGCAGCCCGGGATGCCGGCCTCGCTGCCCGCGTCGCAGCAGTCGACTTCCGCCGGGTTAGGCGCGGCCGGGGTGACGAAGTAACCGTCCAGATCGGCGTCGGCCTCGTCGATCAAGTCGTCACAGTCATTGTCGATGCCGTCGCCGGGTACTTCGGCCGCGCCAGGGTAAACGTTGGCGTCGCCGTCGTTGCAGTCGGGGCAGGCCTCGTCGCCGCCGCCCAGCCAGCCGTCCAGATCGCCGTCGGTATGATCCTGAACGAAGTCCTCGTCGGTGCTGCCGTCACAGTTGTCGTCGATGTGGTTGCAACGCTCGGGGGCCCCGGACCAGACATCGGGGTCGCTGTCGTTGCAGTCGAGCCCGCCCGCCGCGACGGCATCCTGACCGTCGCCGTCCACATCGGTAACGTCCAGCCCGTCGCAGTCCTCGTCGACGTCGTTGTAAGGCACTTCGTCGTGGGGGACGTCCGCCGTGTCCGGGTAGCGCTGCGGATCGTAATCGTCGCAGTCGAGGCAGGCGGGACAGCCGTCGTGGTCCAGGTCGATCAGGTCTTCGTCCGTGAGGCCGTCACAGTCGTCGTCGAGATAGTTGCAGCGCTCCGGGGCTCCCGGGTGGATGTCGGGGTCTGCGTCGTCGCAGTCGATACCTCCGGGGAGCTGATCCTTGGCGAAGCCGTCACCGTCGTCGTCGCCCTGGACGGGGCCTCCGCCGTAGTCGAGGCCGTCGCAATCCTGGTCGATGCCGTCGTACGATATCTCTAAGGCGCCTGGATGAATGTCGGCCGCGTTAGAAGGGGTGCAGCCCAGCGAGGCCTCCATGCCCGAGTCGCAGCAGTCGTCGCCGCCGACCAACGTGCTGGAGTGGCTGTCGCCGTCGCCGTCGCCGTCGTCTTCGAGACCGTCGCAATCCTGGTCGATGTTGTCGTAAGGGATCTCACGTGCGTCGGGGTGGACCGTGCTGTCGCCGTCGTTGCAGTCGGTGCCCACGTTGCCGTCCGGGTCGGTCGTGCCTTCCTTGTTATAACCGTCGTTGTCGGCGTCGAAAGACTTTACCCCGTCGCAATCCTCGTCGACATCGTTGTAAGGGATCTCCTCGGCCCCGCGGTTGATCTCGGAATTGTTGTCGTCGCAGTCGGTCGTGGGCCCGGGCAGCCAACCGTCGCCGTCCTTGTCGACCAGGTCGCTGCCGCCGCCGCAAGAATACACGCCGCCGATGATCAAAAACGCCACTGTCAGGAATGTTGCCTCGAGAAAATGAAAAAGTCGCTTCATCGCCGATACTCCTAGAAGGTAGAATTTGACAGAAAACACAAGCGCCCCATTATGGCGGGGCAGAGTTGTCCTGTCAACTCAGGGAGAGACCTCGGTCATCAGGCCTCTCAGGAAGAAGACTTTTTTGGTGACTATCCGGTTTCCATCGGCGCGGGAATAAAACCAGCACTCGGCCGGCACGCCGTCGACATCGCGCCGGTCGATCTCTTCAGGCTTGCCCCACGACAAGATGACCGACTCGAACCCCATGCCGGGGACAATCCGCTGGGCCATGATGGCGTCGCGCACGTAACCGGGGAACTTGGCCAGGCGGTCGGCTATGTGCAGATCGGAGATCATCTCAGCCCGCGCCGCCGAGTCGTGAAGCATGAGGTAGCGCTCCTGCTGGTTGTCGGTCATGAACTGCATCGAGCGATCGTACAGCTCCTTGTCCTTCTCGGGCAAGTTCCGGTACAGCTCGGCCTGATTGACACTGCAGCACACGGCCAGAGCGGATATGAGTATCATCAGCGAAGCTTGACGTAAAAACATGATGTTCCTATGATAACATCCTGGTTTAGTTTTGCAACCATGACGATGGAGCCGCTGATGGCGCGTGATATTCTGGCGCTGGTGCTGGCCGGAGGACGGGTCGAGGAGCTTTCGGTGCTGACCATGCTGCGCCCCAAGGCGGCGGTGCCGTTCGGGGGTCAGTACCGCATCGTCGACTTTGCATTAACCTGCCTGATGCGGGCCGATATCGAGCGGGTTGGGGTCATCGGCCTGTACCGGCCGTTTTCGCTGATCGATCACCTGGGAATCGGAGAGCCCTGGGATATGGTCGGCCGGGGCCGGGGCGTGAAGATCCTGCCGCCCTACCAGGGCGAGGGCGCCGTGCAAGGCTACCGGGGCACGGCCGACGCGCTCTATCAAAACCTGGCTTACATCGAGAGGTACGCACCTTCCGATGTGCTGGTCATGTCGGGCGATCATATCCATGGAATGAACCTGCGTCCCCTCATCCGGCAGCACCGCGAGTCCGGGGCCGACTTGACCATGGCGGTCAAGGCGGTCGACCCGGATTCGGGACATGGCCGCTTCGGCTTCGCCGAACTCGGTGCCGGTTACGAGGTGACGGATTACCAGGAAAAGCCGGCTAAACCACGCTCAAATCTGGCATCGCTGACCATCTACATGTTTAAAACTGATGCACTGGTTATGCGCCTGGCCGAGAACCACCGGCAGGGATCGTCGTTTCATCTTTCCTCAGAGGTCATCCCGCGCATGGTCGAAAGCGACAGGGTATGCGCCTACCTCTTCGACGGCTACTGGAACTATGCCCGTTCGCTCAACGCGTTTCACCAGGCCAACATGGACTTGCTGGGAGAAGAACCATTGATCGATCTCGATGCCTGGGGTGTTCGTTCGCGACGCCAGTATCGCGGCCTGGGCGACCTGCCCCCGACTCTCTTCCGCGGCGGTTGCTCCTGCACGGAAGCGATCGTCGCCCGCGGCGCGACGATCGCCGGGTCGGTAACCCGCAGCATCATTGGGCCCAACGTGCGAATTGCGGCGGGGGCACGGGTGGCTGAAAGCGTGCTGATGGACGACGTGAGGCTGGGCCCGGACGCCTTGGTGTATCGCGCGATCCTGGACAAGGAGGTCGAGGTCGCGAGCGGCGCACACATCGGGCGGGTTGAAGCCGCGAACGGAGCCGTCGCCGTGATCGGAAAACGCGCCCGCATTTCGGCAGGTGAGCGGATAGCCCCAGGCGCTGCCGTTGTGCCCGGCGCGACCGGTTGCGAGGAGGGGCGGTCGTGAACAAGCCCCTGGTCATGCTGCTGGCCGGCGGCGGCGGGACGCGCCTGGGTGTGCTGGTGCACGATCGTTCCAAGCCCGCCGTGCCCTTCGGCGGCTGTTACAGAATAATAGACATGGCGCTGAGCAACGTCATGCATGCCGGCTTCGACTGGGTGGGAGTGCTGACGCAGTACCAGCCTCTCTCGCTGATGTCGCATATCGGCACGGGCGAGCCCTGGAACTTTCACGGATATCGCCGCGGCGTCAGGATACTGCCTCCCCGGACGGGGCAGGCGGCTTCGGACTGGTACCGGGGCACGGCGGACGCCGTCTGGCAGAGCATGGATTTTATGCGACCGCTGAAACCCGAGAGGGTTTTGGTCCTTTCAGGAGACCACGTCTATCGCATGGATTATCGCGGTATGCTGGCCAAGCACATCGAGAGCGGCGCGGATGTTACCGTGGCCGTGCGCGAGGTCGCGGCCCGGGATGTCTCGCGTTTCGGCATGGTCTGGATTGACGCCGCCGGAAACATCACCCGTTTCGAGGAAAAGCCGCCCGCGGCCGACACTCGCCTGGCATCGATGGGCATTTATATCTTCGAGTGGCGCTGTCTTGTCGCGGCTCTTGAGGAGATAGTCGGCTCGGGCAAGGGGACAGATTTCGGTCAAGACGTCATTCCCGCCCTGCTGGGCCGCAAGCATTTTTTGGCACACAGGTTCGACGGTTACTGGCGCGATGTCGGCACGCTGTCTTCCTATTTCGAGGCCAGTATGGATACGCTCGATCCGAAAAGCGGGCTCGACCTGGATGCCTGGGAAATCTGCACCAGCGACCAGTACAGCGGGCCGGGCGACAGGCCGCCTTCCAGGTTCGGCCCACGCGCCGAATTGCTGGATACTCGGGTACCGGCGGGTTGTCGCATCGACGGGCGCGTACACCGGAGCGTCCTGTTCCCGGGCGTGCAGGTTGCCGGCGGCGCCAGGGTGGAAGAGGCCGTGCTCATGGACGGCGTTCGGGTCGGCGAGGGTGCGGTAATCCGCCGGGCGATAATCGACAAGGATGTCTGTGTGGGTTCAGGGGTGATAATCGATGGAGGGCGTAAGGCAGGGTCCAATACGAAATACGGTAAATGCGATGCTGCGGGTCTGAGCCTGATTGGTAAGGGCGTAAGCTTACCCGCCGGGTTGCGGGTGGGCTCGAATGTGGTTATCGAGCCCTGGGCGGACGAGGGTTCCTTCGCCTCTGATATCCCGGACGGCGAAACCGTCATTGGCACAGCCGACCCGGTCATTGTTGTGGACAGGTGATACACAAAGTTGACAGGCATGTTGGGCATTGCTATAGTCAACCGCGAATGCGGGATAACACCAGATTTTCAACGAGTTCCCGCGCTGGAGCTATCAGGAGGCGAGATGGTTAGTTCGCCCGCAAAGTCGCGTCAGGTTTCCGTCGGCCAGGTATTATGGGATGTATACGCCAGCATGGCCGAGGATTCGGGCGACCGGCTTGACCACTTGGTCGGCCAGGCGATGTTCGAGATGGCGGTCAAGTTGGGATACATCACACCCGTTGCCCAGGAAATGGCGTCACCTGCAAAAGATGACGTGCCGGCCGTGTCGGCCCAACCCACGCGACGCCCTCCGCCGGGACAAAAATTCGCGCCGGGCCGCACGAAGGAAGCAGCCGGGCGCAAGTCCGCGCCGGCAGAACGACAGAAGCGTCCGCCGCGACCCGCGCCGCGCACGGCCGAGGCCAAGGGCCTCTACATCGTCAACGAGGATGGCGACACCGAAAAAATCGACAAGGATATCTACATCATCGGGCGCTCGAGCAAGTGCGACCTGGTGATCAATTCAGTCAAGGTTTCGCGCGAGCACGCCATCATCACCCGCGAGCGGGGCGAGTACTTCATCGAGGATCTCGGCAGCGCCAACGGTACTTGGTACAAGGGCGAGAAGATCGAAAAGATGAAGATAAAAGAGGGTGACGAGATCTTCATCTGCGACGAGAAGTTCAAGTTCGTTCTCAGGTAAGCCTTTTCGCGTCTAGGTCGATGGGACGAAGTGCCCGGACGCCATTTTCTCGTATAGTTCGACTTCCTGTTTATTGCCGATCACGATCGAACAGCGTTGGTGCAACTCTTCGGGCTCGACGTCGAGAATGCTCTGGCTGCCGGTGGTTGCCGCTCCTCCCTGTCCCTCGACAATATTCCATCCGCACATGATTCCAGCCTGTTGGCGAGTTACCAATACCCTCGGCATGTACCCGGGCCTTGACGGGGCTCCGGTTGCCACCGAGAATCACACCATGATGAGCTCGGTCAAGAAATGGCTCTCCATCGGTCTCCAGACCCTGTGTTCGTCCCTTTAGTCCCGCTTGGAGTTGGCGATCGAGAATCTGGCGTTGCGTCAGCAACTCGCAGTGACTGTGGTCGGCTGGCATCGCCAAGGCTATCGGCTGTTCTGGAGGTACAAATCGCGTAGTAGCAGAGTAGGGCGACCACGAGTCAGCAAAGAGATACGAGATCTGATCAAGCAGATGGCTATCGAGAACGACTGGGGCGCTCCGCGGATTCACGGAGAGTTACTCAAGCTCGGATTCGAGGTCGACGAGCGGACGATCTCGCGCTACATGATCATCGACAACGACTCTATCTTCTCGGAAAAGGTGCGTGGTTGGCTGAGTGATTCAAGCATCCAGGTCAAGCGCACAGCGATCAGGAGTCCTTGGCAGAAGGGTTACGCTTCACACTGCACCTCCTCGGTACGGTTAGGAAGGATCCCGCAGGCAGGGCGTCTCTCCAGGAGTTTGATTCCCTGCTGCTTGAGCGGAGCGTTTGCACCAGGGCTTCGGTAGAGACACTCATTTTTGTC
>DATKYQ010000098.1:0-60984 GCA_035528415.1 Myxococcota bacterium
TCATGGGTATCCTCCTTGGCTGAAAAGAATACCCATTCGACAACGAGAAACAAGTTTCTATATATGGCGGCTTCAATTGTTGGATCAATTCGATCACTTACGAGTTATAGTTCAAGTGATAAATGAGGGGATCTCTGAGCAGCCAACGAGATGGTGTTCAGAGCTCTTCGCCCAATGATATTACCATCAAGGCCACCTGTGAAAACGATGACAAGAAGATAGCAGAGTACAAATTTACTGTTTGCGCTCATCCTAAAAACTTCTATATCGATGATCATCCAGACAATATGGAATGCAATAATAAAAGAATTGGACCTCTTGTCAAGTGGAATGCAGACAGCGATAGTGGCACCATATCAGATCTTGGCAAGGTAATAATATACGAAGTATTTTCTCTTGTTGTCTATGTAGATGGACTTAATCCCGGCTTTCAGGCTCCAGCAAAATTAATAGGTGATAATTTGGATGATCTAGAAATAAACAGAGATTGTCGTTGTACCGAATTCTATGTAGTTCCATCAAGCCTTCCAGATGATACGGATGAGCATTTATATTTACACGGTGGACACAGTTTCAAATGCAATCGTTGTGGAGTCAGCGGCAAACTTGGTATTGACGAAGTACATAAACACTATTGGATCGAAGGGATTATCAATCCCTTTAGGATGGATGTTGATGAGGATGGTTGGTGTGTAAAACGATGTGACAAGTATATTGACTGGCACATTCACAGACACATCGAATGTTATCCAGGAGGTTGATGGTAATCATGTCTATTATTTTTCATCTGTATTTATGCCTTCTTTCGTTGCTATTGGTCTTTCAAGTTGACAATAGAGTGTACTTTTGTGGGCAATGTTTTACAATCGGCGATCTGGTTGTAAATTGCAATGATCGTCAGGTTGTAGATATTTCTGTAGTTGGCAAGTTGACAGAACTTCAAGAGTTGCGACTGTTGAATACAAAGGTTACCAATATATCAGCGTTAAAGAGTCTGACAAAACTGAGAAGATTATATCTTAACGGATCGTCCATGTTGTCAGACATATCGCCTCTTTCCAATCTGCATAAGCTTGATATTTTAACAATGCGCGATACGAAAGTAAACAACATTGGGCAAATATCGAAATTGAGAAATGTCGAACTCCTCGACATCAGCGGCACGAATGTCATTGATTTGTCTGCTATAAAAGAATATTATCGACTTAAGAAACTAAATATAAGCAGGACAAATGTTGTAGACATAGAACCATTGGCGAATCTTGTATCGTTGAAAATACTATTGATGTCTGGAACAAAGATAACGAGTCTGTCACAACTTAAACAGTTACGAAATCTGGAAATATTACTGTTGTCGAATTGCCCGATACGAGAGATAGGTCCTATATCGCGTCTGCCAAAATTGAGAACACTCGACATAAGCCAGTCACCTGTGATAGATATCAAGAAATTAGCAGAGAAAGAGGGAAATGGCGTAACAATAGTGGTTGGAAAGGACCAACTTGATGAAGCAACAAAGAACATATTACTTAATGCAGGTTACAAGATCGAGATAAATAAAACTGGTAATCATGCACTATTACGACTATGAATAGTTTAGATTATAGCCTACAATCGACTGTAAAACCGGAGACTAACAGGGACGGAGTAGAAACAGACTGAAAATCCCAACTTGCTGTTTATCCCGGAATCAAGAACGATCGAAAATACTTTCGTTAGTATCGAATGTGAGACTTCCGGCAACGGCGGTGGCGAGACTCGGCACTTTCTGGCTCGGCCGGGACGTGTCTTGTTTAAAAAGCCACGTGCCAGGCCGAATCCAGGCGCACCCCGGCCCAACTCGGGATTTTTGACGGTTTTCTTTCGGATGTGACCGGGTCGCTCAGGCCCTCAGGATGCCCGGCGGCTTGCGCGGCCTTATGAATCCTGCGCGCAGCATCTTTCCGATTACCCAGGCCGGATCCCCGATGTAGTACCAGTTCGTCATCTCCGGCAGCCTCTGCTCGCCGCGATCTATCAACCGCGTCGAAAGCTCCTGGTACGTCCGGCGCCGTACGGCCGCTACCTTCGACATCCCCAGGTACTCCGGGGCGGGATCGATCAGATCATCATGCTCCCCGTAGGCATAGTAGCGGTACGAACTCCAGGCATAGTCCTTGGCCTTGGCCACCATGCCCGCCCGGACGGGGTTCAGGTCGAGGTAGCGCATGGCACAGATGAAGCGCCGCCCGTCCTGGATGACCGGCGTACGGGCCCGGTCCATGAACACCTGGCCGCAGCGCTTGAATCGCTTGTTGATGTAGCGGGCCAGTTGGCTGAAGACCTGCTGCATGAACCTCGAGAGGGCCTCGGTACTCGGCGTGTAGAGGATCAGGTGGATATGCGAGTCCATGAAGGCATAGTGGTAGACCAGGATGCCGAAGATGGACTTGTAAATGAAGAGGAGCAGGTAGAGCGTGGCCTTGACCATGGGATCGGCCAGGAGAAAGTCACGGTTGTGAGCCCTGATGATGAGATGGACGCTGGCCGGGCCGTCACCGAGAATAGTTGCACTCACTCCGTCCTGAACGAGGCCCGCGAAATCCGCGAACGCTACCAGGATTGACAGACCGAGTCGTATAAACTATTTTCTGCGGCGAGCGTGGAGGAGGATTCGGCGTGGCGGGAATCGGCGTCATTATAAACCGCAAGGCGGGCAGGAAAACCGGCAAGGGCCTTGCGCCCTGGAAACTCGGGCGGCTGCTCGATCGCAGCGACTGTCTGCGTCAGACTTCTTCGATCGAGCAGATCGACGAGGTCATCGAAGAGTTTCGTGATCGGCAAATCGATATCCTGGCAATCGGCGGCGGCGACGGCTCGAATCACCACGTTCTGTCCGCCCTGGTGAGATTCTACCGGAAGCGGCCCTTGCCGCTGATAGCCTTCCTGTGCGGCGGCACCCACAACGCCCATGCCGCCTCGGTGGGGGTGCACGGCCAGGCGAATCTGATTCTCGCGCGCGTCGCCGGCAGGCACCACGCGGGCACCGGGCAAGAACTAGCCCGGCGCAAGCTGTTGCGCATCGATGACGGCAAGGGGGTACGATACGGATTCAGCATGGCCACCGGCTTCATGTACCGTTTTTACAAGGAGCTGCACGCGCGCCTGGATGACACCAGTCTCAACGTCGCCAGGTTGATTGCCAGCTGGGTGGTTTCGTTCATCGTGCGCGGCAAGGCGATTCGTGATGTTTTCCGCCTCGAGCCGGGCAAAGTGACGATCTCCGGACGGGCGCTTCCATGGAAGGAAAACAACGGCATCTCCTGCTCCAGCATGGAGAAGCTGGGATTGGGATTCAAACCTTACCCGCGGGCCAACGAGCATCCGGACAAGTTCCAGGCGGCGGCCTTGCGCATCGGCACCGGGGACTTCATCCGCCTGATGGGACAGTATTGGCTGGGACGCATGCCGGAGCATCCCGACCAGGTCAACACCATAACCGACAGGCTGCTGCTGGAATCCGAGCGGCCGGTTTCTTACGTCATGGACGGTGAGCTCTACAACGGAAGCTCGCGCCTGGAAGTCACAACCGGCCCGGCGCTGGAAGTGATAGTTCCCTAGCCGGCCATTTCCAACAAGAGATACATTTTGCTATTGCCGCCCGGCAACCTTGAGACGGTTTTCGGCGCGCGCCAGGCGGGCCTCAAGGTGCTGGGTTTCTGCGGGATCCAATTCGGCGCGCTCTTGTAAAGCTTGCTCGGTATCCTGTTTCGATTTCCTGGCCCGCTCCAGGTCAATATCCTCGGGGCGCTCCAGGGTGTCTGCCAGGACGGTCGCTCCGCCGGGATATACCTCGGCGAAGCCGCCGCTGACCGCCATTCTTTCGGTCTGCCCGGCCCGTAGGTAACGAAGGATGCCGGGGACCAGGTCGGTGATGAACTTGGTGTGGCCGGCCAGCACTCCCAGTTCGCCCTCCGAGCCGGGGACGATTAGCGCTTCTACATTGTCCTCGAAGATGCTCTTGTCCGGCGTGAGCAGTCTCAGCATGTATGGTTTGGCCACGTCACCCTCCTGTCAGGCCGCCATCTCGCCGGCCTTCTTCTTGACGTCTTCTATGGTGCCAACCATGTAGAAGGCCTGCTCGGGCAGGTGGTCCAGCTTGCCGTCCAGGATCTCGCGGAAGCCGGCGATGGTGTCTTTCAGCTCGACGTACACCCCGGGGGTGCCGGTGAAAGTCTCGGCCACGTGGAACGGCTGGGAAAGGAAGCGCTGGATCTTCCTGGCCCGCGACACGGCCAGCTTGTCCTCGTCGCTCAACTCCTCCATTCCCAGGATGGCGATGATGTCCTGGAGATCCTTGTAGCGCTGCAGCACCTGCTGCACCTCGCGGGCAGTGCGGTAGTGCTCTTCGCCGACCACCTGGGGGTCGAGGATGCGCGAGGTCGAGTCGAGCGGATCGACTGCCGGGTAGATGCCCAGCTCCGAGATCTGGCGGCTGAGGACCGTGGTTGCATCCAGGTGGGCGAAGGTTGTCGCCGGGGCCGGGTCGGTCAGATCGTCGGCCGGCACGTAGATGGCCTGCACCGAGGTGATCGAACCCTTGTTGGTCGAGGTGATGCGCTCCTGGAGCTCGCCCAAGTCGGTAGACAGCGTGGGCTGGTAGCCCACGGCCGAGGGAATGCGACCCAACAGGGCGGACACCTCGGAGCCGGCCTGGGTGAAGCGGAAGATGTTGTCGATGAACAGCAGCACATCCTGGCCTGCTTCATCCCGGAAATACTCGGCCGCCGTCAGGGCCGACAGGCCCACCCGGGCGCGGGCGCCCGGCGGCTCGTTCATCTGGCCGTAAACCAGCGCGGTCGATTTGATGACGCCGGACTCCTTCATCTCGAGCCACAGGTCGTTGCCCTCGCGGGTTCGCTCGCCGACGCCGCCGAAAACCGAGTAGCCGCCGTGCTTGGTGGCCACGTTGTGAATCATCTCCATGATGATGACGGTCTTGCCCACCCCGGCGCCGCCGAACAGCCCGATCTTGCCGCCCTTCATGTACGGCTCGAGCAGGTCGATCACCTTGACGCCCGTCTCGAAAGCCTCGACGCTCACGTCCTGGTCGAGAAAGGCCGGCGGCAGGCGGTGAATGGGGTAGAACTCCTTGGCGTCCACCGGTCCCATCTCGTCGACAGGCTGGCCGATGACATTCAGAATGCGCCCCAGCGTTTCCTTGCCGACCGGCATGAGGATCGGTTGGCCGGTGTCGACGACTGGCATCCCGCGCACCAGGCCGTCGGTCGAATCCATGGCGATGCAGCGCGCCACACCTTCGCCCAGGTGCTGGGCCACCTCGACCACCAGGTTCCATTTGGAATCGTTAATGGCCGGGTTGGTCAACTTCAGGGCGTTGTAGATCGACGGCAGCTTCCCCGGGGGAAAACTGACGTCCACGACCGGCCCGATGACCTTTTGCACTTTGCCTTCAGCCTTGTTCTCAGTTTCGCCCATTTGCGGCTCCTCTTTTGTCTCGAATCAGCCCTTGAGCGCCTCGGCCCCGCTGACGATCTCCATAAGCTCCTTGGTGATCGAGGCCTGGCGCGCCTTGTTGTAAACCATGGTCAACTTCTGGATCATCTCGCCTGCATTTTCTGTTGCGTTCTCCATGGCCGTCATCCGGGCGCCATGTTCACTGGCCACCGACTCGAGAATGAACATGAAGATCTGGTTGGCCAGGTAGCGCCGGATGATGCGATCCAGCAATTTTTCCTTGCTCGGCTCGTAAAGGTAATCGACGAAATCACGTTGCCCGGCGCCGCTCTCGTCCACTTCGGGTGTCTCCAACGGAAGCAGCCTGCGAAAGACGACCTCCTGCTGCACGGCCGAAAGAAACCTGTTGAACACCAGAAAAACCTGGTCGATCTCGCCGGATATGTAACGCTCGGCCAGATCTTCGCCCAACTCGGCCGCCCGCCGATAGTTGGGTTGGTTCAGCATATCTTCCACGTTCTGGCGGATGGACACGTCCTGCTTGGAAAAGTAGCGGTAACCCTTCAGGCCGATGGTGGAAAGGTGAATATTGTCACGTCGCTCGTCGTTGTCGAGCAGGTAGTGCTCTACCCGCCGTAGCACGTTGGAGTTGAAAGAACCGCATAACCCGCGATCGGACGTGAGAACGAACAGGTCCTCGGTCAGCGCCGGTTCGCGCACGACCATCAACGGGTGTGTGGTCAGCTCCTCGTGCTGCCTGGCCAGGCGCCCGAGCGTGCCGCGCATCTCGCGGGCGAAGGGACGCGCACGTAAAACCGCCTCCTGGGCCTTGCGAAACTTGGCGGCCGCCACCATCTTCATGGCCTTGGTGATCTGCTCGGTGTTCCGGACCGCCTGGATGCGTTTCTTTATGTGCTGGAGATTGGCCATGGCTCAGCGCTTAGTCCCCGGAGATGTCCACCAGCTGGGCGAATTCTTTCCTGAAGCCCTCGAGCACGGCGTCCATCTTGGCCTGCAGGTCATCGTCGAGAACTTTCTTCTTGATGATCTCTCCGAGCACGCCGGCATGCTCCTTGCGGGCGTACTTGATCAGCTCCTCGATGTAACGCGTGATTGCATCTGCCGGGTAGCGGCGGATCCAGTTGTTGCCTTCCTTGTCGCTGGCCGTTCCGGCGTATAATATCAGCACCTGCTCCTCGATCGGGTAGGGCTGGTACTGCCCCTGCTTGAGAACCTCCATCAGGCGCTCGCCGCGGGCCAGTTGATCTTGTGTGGTCTTGTCGAGCTCGGAGCCGAACTGGGCGAACGCCTTCAGCTCGCGATACTGGGCCAGCTCGAGGCGCATCATGCCGGCGATGGTCTTCATGGCCTTGATCTGCGCGGCCCCGCCGACCCGCGAGACGCTCAGGCCCGAGTTGACAGCCGGGCGCTGGCCGGCGAAGAAGAGATCGGTTTCCAAAAAGATCTGGCCGTCGGTGATCGAGATGACGTTGGTCGGGATGTAGGCCGAGACGTCGCCGGCCTGGGTCTCGATGATCGGTAAAGCGGTCAGCGAACCGCCGCCCATGGCATCGGACATCTTGGCCGCGCGCTCGAGCAGGCGGCTGTGCAGGTAGAACACGTCGCCGGGGAAGGCTTCGCGGCCCGGGGGACGCCTGAGCAGCAGGGCCAACTGGCGGTAAGAAACCGCCTGCTTGGAAAGGTCGTCGTAGAAGATGACCGCGTGCATGCCGTTATCGCGGAACCACTCGCCCATGGTGCAGCCGGTGTAAGGCGCGATGTACTGCAGCGGGGCGGGTTCGGAGGCGCTGGCGGCGATGACCGTGGTGTATTCCATGGCCCCCTCTTTCTGCAGGCGGTCCACCACGCGGGCGACCGTGGATTGCTTCTGTCCCACGGCCACGTAGATGCAATAGACATCGGTATTCTTCTGGTTGATGATGGTGTCGATGGCGATGGCGGTCTTGCCGGTGCCGCGATCGCCGATGATCAGCTCGCGCTGGCCGCGCCCGATGGGAATCATGGCGTCGATGGCCAAAATGCCCGTCTGCAACGGCTCCTTGACCGGCTGGCGTTTGACGATGCCGGGCGCCTTGATCTCGATCTCGCGGGTTTCCTTCGTAGACACCGGCCCCTTGCCGTCGATGGGTTTGCCCAGGGCGTCCAGCACGCGACCGGTTACTTCCTTGCCGACCGGCACCGAGGCGATCTTGCCGGTACGCTTGACGACGTCTCCCTCGCGAATCTTGTCGTATTCGCCCATGATGGCGATACCAACGTTATCTTCCTCGAGGTTGAGTACCAGGCCCTGGATGCCATGGGGAAGATCGACCAGCTCGCCGGCCATGACGTTTTGCAGCCCGTGTATGCGGGCGATGCCGTCGCCCGCGCTGAGGACGGTGCCCGTCTCGGCCACCTCGACCCGGGTGTCGTAATCAGCGATTTCTTGCTTGATGATCCGACTGATTTCTTCGGCCTTGATTTCCATGGGGCTCCCTCGAATGCGTTTGTTCTGTGGCTAGCGAATCAATACGTCAGCCAGGTTGTTAAGTTGCGTCTTCAGGCTGCCATCGACCACCAGGTCGCCGATCTTGACCTTGACGCCGGCGAGCAAATCGGGCTCGGTGCTGGCCTGCAGTACAACTTTCTTTTTCAGCACTTCGGCAAGCGCCGCTGTCAGCCCGGCCCGCGCCGAATCGTCAAGGACGAAGGCGCTCGAGACCTGCACCCTGATCCTCCCGGCGCGCTCGTCCAACATCGCGGTGAATGACTCCACGATGGCTTCCATCAAGACAACGCGCCGATGCTCGACCAGGTATCCCAAGAAGCGATCGACAGGCTTGCCCCAGCCCAGGAGTTTCAGGATCTGATCGAGCACCCTGCGGCGCTCCTCCTGGCGAAAGGCGGGGCTGACCAGCACTTCTTTGAGAATCGGATTGGCCTCGAGGATCCGGTTGAACTGCGCGAGTTTATCCGCGACCGGGGCCGGGTCGGCCTCCACCAAATCCATCAAGGCCTGCGCATAGCGACGTGCGACACTCCTATTGATCACTTCAATCTCCAGGGTGTTATAAATTTATTCTAAAGTTCTATACTCCCTCCATTCAAAATCGCGCGAAATAAATCATGAAGGCAAACCTGGGTCAAGGAATATCACAAAAAGCACTCAAGAAAGAGTGGCGGCCAGTTCCAAACCCTGGGAGATGGCGTCCTCCATCGAGCCGTACTCCCAGCGACCGTAGCGGCCTATGGAATGAATGTCCTGTGATTGCAAAAACTTGAGCAATATCCCGACCGAGCGGCGCCTGTTCTTATCGTAGGTCACATAGGCGTATGGCAAGCGGAACTCGTGCGTCAAGATGATATCCTTGCGGCTCTCGATCACCCGCATGGCCAAAAGATCGTCGATCACGCGTTTTTTGATCTTCTTCTGGTCAATGGGCCTGCGCTTCGAGTAGGCCGCCTCACAGTAGATGTTTGCCGCCCCGCGGGGCGCGACGTCCGCTGAAAAATTGTTGGCAAATCCGAAGCGGTAGAGCGTAAACCTCTCCTCGGGCACGTAGACCCAGTGTCGATCCGTTCGGACTCCGCGCAGGCCCATATTCAAATTGTAGACCGATGACCAGCGCAGCTTGCCGGCCGCCTTTCTGACCCGCTCGGGTACAGGGCGAATCATCTTGATGAGCTCGGGCAGCGGAACACAGGAGACCAGGCGGCCGAAGCCAACCCGATCGCCGCTTCCGGTTACCAGCCGCCGGGACTTGATGTCGATTTCCCGCACATCGACGCCGCACTCCATCTTGGCAACGCCGCGGGCCAGGGCCGCCGGCAGAACCTCGATACCTCCCCGGCGCGGGTAGAAGAAGCGGGCGTTGTAGCCGCTCTGGTCCGGCAGATCTTCAAAGGCTCCGCGAACCACCTGCTCGAGGTCGGGCTTGGGCACGAAGCGCTGCAGCCACTCGGTAGTCAACGAGGCCGGTGCTACGGTCCACAGTTTGCGGTTATATGGAAACATGAAATGCCGGGCCACTCCCTCGCCGAAGCGATCGCGCACCCAGGCGGCGAAGTTCGCAGGCCTGGCCCGCTGTTTTCGCCCCTGGGCCCGCAACACCCCCAACAGGCACTCGGCAGCCACCCCTGGCGGCAGGCCGTAGAAGTGCGCCTGATATGGGTAGCGAGTGTAGACGCCGTGGGAGAAGATCCAACTGTCACGCGTCAGTTCGCGCAGGTTGCCGCGCAGCAGGCGCTTGATAAGAACTCGCACACGCGGGTCGCGCAGGTGCAGCAGGTGCCCGGTGCGATCGAAGGAGAACCCCTCAACGCTATCGGTCCTGCACAGGCCGCCGGGACGCTGGTCGCGTTCGAGAAGGATCGCATCGCCGCGGTGCGCACGCGCGGCGGCCAGGCAGCTAATTCCTCCGCCGATGAAAACAGTCTCGTAGAACGAGGCCAAGATCTTCTCAGCTCCCAGAAAGGATCTCGGCCCTGATGAAGCGCATCAGAGCCTGCCTTTGCATTTCGTCGATGCCGGAAAAGCGCACCGCCACCTCGTATTTGCGTCCGGCCACCAGTGACTTGCAACGTACTACGTCGGCAAGCACCACCAGCGGCCGGCTGGCGGCCGAACCGAAGTACTTCAAGAACCCGTGCGTGTAGCGCTGCCAGCCGGTGAAGTTCATCTCGATCTTGAGCACGACCTTTTCCGGGAAGTGGCGCGAGGTCTCGATCTGCAGACCCCCGCCCGAGATATCGATGATGCGGGCCTTCTGGTATCGGCCCCGCTCGGGGTAGCTGAACTCCTTGACCTTGATAGCGTCGCGGCGCTCCAGCCGCTCGAAATTACGCCGTTCCTTGTCGTCTTGTTCTTTCATGGTGCTCCTCACTTGAAGCCGGCGGCGATCTCGGTGACGATCTCGTCGGCACTCAGGCCGGCGGCCTCGCCCTCGAAGTTGAGCACCAGGCGGTGGCGCAGCGCCATGAACATAACCGCCCTGATATCCTCGCGCGACACGGCGAAGCGTCCGTCCAACAAGGCCTGCACCTTAGCGCTTAGAATCAGCGCCTGGGCGCCGCGCGGGCTGGCGCCGTAGCGCAGGTATTTCTTGGTGATCGGCGCCGCATCGGGCAGCTCCGGATGGGTGGCCAACACCAGCCCGATGGCGTAGTCGCCGACGTGCTCGGCGACAGGTACTTCCCGCACCGTGCGGCGCATGGCCAGGATGCGCTCGGCCCCCATGACGCTTTCCACTTCAGGCATCTCGTTCTGCGTAGTGCGCTCGATGATCTTTGCGATCTCCGCCCGGCCCGGGAAAGGAAACAGGATCTTGAAGAAGAAACGATCCATCTGGGCCTCGGGCAGCGGATAAGTCCCCTCCATCTCGAGCGGGTTCTGCGTGGCCAGCACGATGAATGGTGCGGACAGCGGATAACTCTGTCCGGCCACTGTGACCGTGCTCTCCTGCATGGCCTCGAGCAGGGCCGACTGGGTTTTGGGAGTGGCCCGGTTAATCTCATCGGCCAGGACAACATTTGCGAATATCGGCCCGCGCTTGAAGCGCAGGTCGCGCACACCGTGCTCGTCCGCAACAATGATGCTGGTGCCGGTGACGTCGGCCGGCATCAGGTCGGGAGTGAACTGGACTCGCGAGAAGTCCAGGCTCAGGCTATCGGCCAGCGTGTTGACCAGCAGCGTCTTGCCGATGCCGGGCACTCCCTCCAAGAGCGCGTGCCCCGAGCACAGCAGGCAGGTCAGCAAGGCTTCGATGATATCGCGGTAGCCGACAATGACCTTGGAGACCTCGCCGACCAACTCGTCGAAATCGTCCCGAAATTTCCGGGCTGGAGTGTCGTGCTCCCGGGCTGCGTCAGTCGGCATTACGTTTGTCCTCTTTCCTGGGGATGAAGAGGTAAATCTCGCGCGATCCTTTTCGGGTGGACTTTAGCCGAATTCTGCGCGCTGGGCCAAAAGAATCTTTCAGCTCGCCGAGCAGCGCATCCAGATCCGGCCCGTCGAACACCTTGGCCAGCAGGGCGCCGCCGCAGGTTAATAGCGCCGCGGCCAGCTCGCCCGCCATGCGCACCAGCTCGATGCTGCGGACGTGATCCTGGAAACCCACTCCGGAAGTGTTCGGCGCCATGTCGGAAAGCAGCAGGTCAGCCGTTCCGCCCAGCAACTCGGCCAGCCGCTCGCGGGTACCTGGTTGATTGACGTCGCCCAGCAGCAGTTTCACTTGCTCTGAAGCCAACGGCTGCGTCTGCAACCTGTCCACCCCGACCACGCGGCCGCGGCGGCCGACCCGTTCGGCGGCCACCTGCAACCACCCCCCGGGAGCGCAACCCAGGTCGACGACGCGCATACCCTTTCTGAAGAGGCGTAGTTTCTTGTCCAGTTCGATCAATTTGTAGGCCGCCCGCGAGCGGTAGCCCTCGCGCTTGGCCTTGCGGTACCAGCCGTCCTTGCGATCGTAGGCCACGACGTCAGCGAACCAGGAAGAAGAGAAAGACCAGGCCTCCGCCAAGGAGGATCCCGGTGACCACCCGCAGGATGCTCCTCAGCAGCCTGTGCTGCGAAAGCCCCTCGGCCCCTCCGCCCGCGCTTTCTGACCCGCCCGCTTCACTCACTTTTTGGACTCGTCGTTCTTGTTGATGCTGTACTCATAGCTCAGCGACCCGCCCGAAGCCTCTGCCGAACCGGCGGCGCTTTTTCCGCCGGCCTCTTCTGCAACGGCGCCCTGGCGCCGGAATATCTCGCGCACGAAGTATTCGATCATCGGCACGGAATCGCTGACCACCGAGACGAACTCGATACCCATGCCGCGCTTGTGTGGATCGGGATTGTTGTTGACGTGGGCGACATGGCCACTGATCTTGAGCGGCTGATTACCCCACTCCTCGGGCAGCTTAAAGGAGAGGGTCACTCCGGTCCCGATCGGCGGCGGGGAGAAGTTCTTGATGAAGATACCATGGTCGGAGACGTTGGTGGAAAGGTCGGCGTAATCGCGTCCCTCGATGTTGTAACGGCAAACCCGAAACATGGCCTTGCGCGCCGAACCGCGTTTATTGCTTTCGTCAACCATGGACAACTCCTTGTGCCAGCCAGAGCGGATTGTACGTCGTTGGCACCCCGTCCGTCAAACGCCATGTGTAGGCAAATGTGGTAGGCAGTAAATTTATCATGACCTTGATTCCCGGCCCGACTCTTGCCTAGAATGTAGATATTAGGATTGATGATGATGATCGATGAATGCGTGGTTGCCACCGATGAACATGGGATCTCCCCGAGAAAGAAGAAGAGGTGTGAGATGAAACTTTGTCTTCATGTCTGTTCTGTTGCCGGCGGTCTCTTGGCGCTTTTTTTCCTGGCCGGCTGTGGGCGCACCTTGCCCGAGGTTTGCGAAAGCGACGCCGATTGCAAGCCGGGCACCGAGTGCACCGATATCGGCGACGGCCACATGCGCTGCCTGCCGAGCGGCTGTCAGAGCGACAGCGACTGCCCCGGCGAGTTGATCTGTGAGGGCGGCCAGTGCGTGCCCGATGTGACACTATGTCAGACGGACAGCGATTGCCCCCAGGACTTCCACTGCGCAAACGGCCAATGCATTCCCGACGAGCAATGCGTGTCTGACAGCGATTGCCCACAGGGCTACCGGTGTATCGATAAAGTCTGCCAACTCGCGCCCGAGTGCAAGTCAGACTCCGATTGCCCGGCCAACTATCGCTGCATCGATCAAAGCTGCATCTACTCGCCGGAGTGCAAGAGCGACGGTGACTGCCCGGCCGGCTACTACTGCGCCAACGGTCACTGCCTGCCCGTGCAGCCCGAGTGCCAGATCGACTGCGACTGTAGCCAGGGAATGTGCTGCAGCGCCGGTCGCTGCGACTACTCGCCGGACGGGATGGCCTGCTTCTGCTGCGACCAGCCCGGCTGCCCGCCGGGAATGAGTTGCAGCGACTGGCAGGGCAACCAGCGAATCTGTCCCGAGTGTTACCGCGACTCGGACTGTTCGCAGGGCTACATCTGCGCCAACGGCAGCTGCCTGTTCGTCGGCGAGTGCCGCACCGACCGCGACTGCCCACAGGGGTACCGTTGCGAGAACAGCACCTGCATCTACTACGGCGAGTGCCAGACCGATGATGAATGCCCGGCGGGTTATCACTGCGTCAACGGCCAGTGCACCCACACTCCCGAGTGCTTCACCGATGCTGACTGCCCCCCGGGCTACCGCTGCTCGAGCGGCCAGTGCGTCTACAACCCGGAGTGCAACGGAGACCATGATTGCCCGCCGCAGCACAGCTGCATCGACGGCCAGTGCGTCTACACGCCTGAGTGTTTCTCAGACTCCGACTGCCCCGGCCCTCTCTACCGCTGCGAGAACGGCCGCTGTATCTTCCACGATCCCTGCGAGAGCATCACTTGTCAGGACGGCTTTCACTGCGAGAGCGGCCAGTGCGTCCAGGACTCGTGCCTGAGTGACGCTGACTGCCCGCCGGGTCAGTACTGCGTCGGCAACGTCTGCCAGGGCCAGCAGTGCAACAACGACTCGGATTGCCCGCCGGGCCAGTGGTGCCTGATGGGTTACTGCATCGCGATGTGCCTGAACGACTCGGATTGCCCGGTGGGCTACGTCTGCCAGAACAACAAGTGCGTCTACGACTCCTGCGCCGATGTGACCTGCCCGCCGGGATACGAGTGCGTCGACGGCGAGTGCGTCCTGCAGCCGGAATGTCAGTACGACTGGGATTGCCCGCCTATGAACGTGTGCATCGACGGCCGCTGCGTCTACATCCCAGAATGCTTCAGCGACCAGGATTGTCCCCCGGGCTTCGTCTGCATCGGCGGCCAGTGCGTCTACAAACCCGAGTGCATAAGCGACCAGGACTGCCCGGCGGGCTACCGCTGCATCAACGGAACCTGCCAGTACAATCCCCAGTGCACCTCGGACGGCGACTGCCCGCCCGGCTACGCCTGCATCAACGGCCAGTGTGTCTATAACCCCGAGTGCTACTCGGACAATGACTGCCCGTTGGGGTATCACTGCATCAACGGTTACTGCCAGTACCAGCCCGAGTGCTGGTCGGATCAGGACTGCCCGCCGGGATACCAGTGCATCGACGGCTATTGCCAGTACATGCCCGAATGCTCCTCGGACCAGGACTGCCCGCCGGATTATTTTTGCATCAACGGTCAGTGCGTCTTCAAGCCAGAGTGCTACTCGGACGACGACTGCCCCCTGGGCTACAGCTGCGTCAACGGCCGGTGCATTTACAACCCGGAATGCTACTCGGATTCAGATTGTCCTCCCGGCTTCCAGTGTGTCAACGGCTACTGCCAGTACATGCCCGAGTGCTTCTCCGACCAGGATTGCCGGCCGGGCTACTCCTGCGTCAACGGGCAATGCGTCTACAATCCCGAGTGTTACTCGGACGCCGACTGCCCCCCCGGGTTCGTCTGCCAAAACGGAAGCTGCATCTTCGTGCCGGAGTGCGTAAACGACTGGGACTGCCCCGCCGGCCAGCGTTGCATCGATAACGTCTGCGTCGAACCCGAGTGTTACAGCGACTGGGATTGCCAACCGGGTTACCTGTGCGTCAACGGCAGCTGCGTCGAGCCGGAGTGCATGAACGACTTCGATTGCCCCGCCGGCCAGCGCTGCATCGACGGCCAGTGCGTCTCGCAACCCGAGTGCTTCACAGACAACGACTGCCCGCCCGGCTTCGCCTGCCAGGACGGCATCTGCCTGCCGCGCCCGGAGTGTTTCAACGACGGTGACTGCCCGCCGAGCCAGCGCTGCATCGACGGCCAGTGCATCTTCCAGCCCGAGTGTTTCTCCGACGCCGACTGTCCCGACCAGTTCAGCTGCGTAGACGGCCAGTGCTCCTACTCGCCCGACTGCTGGTCGGACTATGACTGTCCCGGATCGTACTACCACTGCATCGGCGGCCAGTGCGTCTACCAGGATCCCTGCGCCGGCGTGCGCTGCGAGCCGGGCTGGCACTGCGAGGGCGGCGACTGCGTGCGCGATCCGTGCGGCAGCCAGGCCGACTGCCCGGCGGGCCAGTTTTGCATAAACGGAATCTGCCAGGGGCAGCAATGCTTCTCGGATCCCGATTGCCCCACCGGACAGTGGTGCATCATGGGCTTCTGCGTCCAGGCCTGCCTGGACGACTCGTACTGCCCCGAAAACTACCGCTGCGAAAACTTCTTCTGCGTCTACGATCCCTGCGCCGATGTGTATTGTCCGCCGGGAATGGAGTGCCAGGACGGCCAGTGCGTCCTGCCGCGCGAATGCTACAACGACTGGGACTGCCCCCCTGGGCTGCACTGCACCCCGCAGGGACAATGCGTAGGCGGCAACGGCGGGCAGGGAGACTTCTGCGATCCCATGACCGGAGGCTGCGCCCCGGGCCTCGACTGCCTGCTGTTCGGCGACCAATACATAAACGGTTTCTGTGCGGATCAATGCGATTGTTCTGGAAGCGGCGGAAACTGCCCGCCGCCGTCCATCTGCCTGTGGACCGATCAGGCAACCTGCTGGTGCGGCTACACCTGCTACAGCAACGATCCATTCCAGGACTGCCCCAACGGCGGCGCCGGCTGGCATTGCGAGAGCATCTCGGGCGTCGCGGTCTGCATGCCCGACTGAGGCGGTTTGCCTACTTCTTGAGCTCGCGCCCCACTTTCTTCTCGACGCTTCTGATCTTCGATTTCAGGCGGCCCCGGCGGCCCTTGCGGTAGTCGAGCTTGATGCTGCAGGCGATCCGCTGGCAGTCTTGCGACATGGCCTGGTAACACTTACGAACCACGCCCATGACCTGGTCGTACTCGCCCTCGAGAAGCGTCCCCATGGCATGCAGTTCGTAGTCCAGGCCGCTGCTGTCGATGATCTCCAGGCTGCGGGCGACGTAGCTGCTCAGGCTCTCGCCCTTGTCCAATGGATACATGCTGAATTCTAAAACTACCATGATTCACCTCCGCCGGATTATGTCTACGGGCCAACCCCGAATGCAACACCCGGCGCCGGCAGACCGTGCCGGAATTCTGATTTCTCATCCGTCTGCCAAAGCGCAGGCTTTTTTATCGACCATTTTAGCGGGGCCTTGACAGGCGGCCCGATAACCTATGAGAATGCGAAAACTGTTCGAAATCAATGTATGACCAGGAGGACGAAATGAAGCTGAATCGATGGGTTTTGCCACTTCTGACCGCACTGTTCGCTACCACAATCATCATTGCCGGTTGTAGCTCGGGCACCACGGAGAACGCCCGCTTATTGGGCATCTCGGTGCAACCCGAGTCGGCCAAGATCACCGTCAACGAGACAAAGCAGTTTACCGCCATCGGCCAGTTCGACGACGGCTCCACCCGCAATATCAGCCCCGAGGTGGTCTGGCATTCTACCAACGCATCGGTGGCCACAATCGACACAAACGGCCTGGCCACGGGCGTGAGCCAGGGCGGCACCACGCTGATTACGGCCACCGCCGGAAACATCACCAGCGATCCGGCGGCCGTGCTCGAGGTGGTGGGCGAAGAGAACCGCCTGATGTCGATCTCCCTCGAACCGGCAACGGCCCAGCTTCAGCTCGGGGCCTCTTTGAGTTTCGTCGCCATGGGCAGCTTCATGAACGGATCGAGCCACGAGATCACCGACGAGGTAATCTGGGAAAGCTCGAACCCGACCATCGTGGCAATCTCGAATAACCCAGGCTCCAAGGGCGTGGCCATCGGCTTAGCGTCCGGCAACAGCGACATCACCGCCCGGGCGGACGATCTGACAAGCGACCCGGCCGCGGTCACCGTCACCGAAGTCGCCCTGGTGTCGATCGCCGTCTCGCCCCTCGGCCCGACCCTGCCGCTAGGGACGACACAGCACTTCAGGGCAACCGGAACCTACTCGGACGACTCGATAGCCGACCTGACCAAGGTGGCCACCTGGATGAGCTCCAACAAGGTGGTGGCCGATTTCTCGGCCGCGGCAGGGGAAGAAGGCTACTGCAGCGCCCTGGCTGAAGGCACGACATCAATAACGGCCATTAGCGGCAGCACCATCAGCAGCCCGGTCACCCTGACGGTCACCTCGGCCAGCCTGCAAACAATCTCCTTAGAGCCCGCGGCCCCCAACGTGCCGGTGGGCACCCAGCTACAGTTTTCGGCCACCGGCCACTATTCCGACGGCCAGATCCTGACGATCACAGACATGGTCACTTGGCACTCGGATAACGAGACCACCGCCGTCTTCGACGCCCAGAAAGCCGGCCAAGCCAATGCGCTGGCGGTTGGCAGCGCAGAGATCTGGGCCGAACTGGGCGCGATCTCGAGCCCTCACGTCACGCTGACGGTCAGTTCCGCAAACATCGAGTCGATCGAGCTTTCTCCGGTCGCCCCCAGCCTGCCAATCGGGCAACAGTTGCAGCTCACCGCTTTCGGGCACTACAGCGACTCCAGCATGGTCGACATCACAGCAAGCGCCACATGGGATTCGAGCGACAAGACGATCGCCATTGTCTCCAACGCCGACGCCAGCAAGGGCCTGGCCACAGGCTTGGCGGACGGGACGACGACCATTTCGGCCACGCTTTCCGGGATAACAGGCACGCAGACTCTCAGGGTACGCGACATCGAGATCGTCTCGATTGTCGTCACGCCCAACAACGCCTCGCTTCCTGTGGGCGAGCACCTGCAGTACAACGCCATGGCCACTTTCAACGACAGCTCGCAGGCCGCGGTGACCGACATCGTCACCTGGCACGTCGGCAGCACGCTTGTGGCCGACATCGGCAACGCGGCCGGCGATCACGGCCAGGCCACCGCCATCGGAGTGGGCAACACCACCGTCTGGTGCACTTCAGGCAACGGGGTGGCCTCCAGCCCGGTTCAGCTTTCGGTCACATCGGCAAGCCTCAGTTCGATCACAGTGGCGCCCGACAACCAATCGGTGGTCCTCGGCTCTCAGGTGAATTTCACAGCCACCGGGCACTACACCGACGGCGGCAGTCTGACCATCACCGATGATGTCATCTGGGATTCAACCGACTCGGGCGTTGCCGGCATCTCGAACACGGCCGGCTCCAAGGGCGTGGCAACCACGCTGACCGTTGGTGTCACCTACATCAGCGCCTCGAAGGACGCTATCGACAGCAACTCTGTCCGGCTCGAGGTCATCGCCCCCAACCTGGAGAGCATCGCGGTAACGCCGGTCGACGCCTCAATCTCGGTCGGCGAGGCCGTGCAGTACACGGCCATGGGCCACTACTCGGACGCCGTCGATCGTAATATAACCGAACTGGCCTACTGGGCATCAACGGACACCACCAAGGCGATCGTCTCCAACGCCCCGGGCAACAAGGGTCAGGCCACCGGCAGCGGCGAGGGCCAAGCTCAGATAACAGCCTCTTACCAGGGCATCGACAGCAGCCCGGTCACCATCACCATAAGCGCGCCAATCAACCAGCAGCCGGTGGCGGTTCTGGCCGGCGACGTCACCGCCACGATTAACGTCGCGGCCTCGTACTCGGGCTCGGGTTCTTACGATCCCGACGGCACGGTCACAAACTACAGCTACAACTTCGGCGACGGCACGGGTGACATCGACAACGGCGCCAATCCGGACATAGTTCACACATTCAGCGCGGCCAACACCTACACCGTTGTGCTAACAGTCACCGACAACCAGGGCGGCAGCGGCTCGGACAGCCTGCAAGTCATGGTCACCGACAACCCCAACAACCTGCCCCACGCCGTACTGTTCTGTCCCGGATCGGGACAGATCGGCGAGGCGCTCGGCTTCGACGCCTCGTCCTCGTACGATGATGACGGCACGATCGTCAACTACACCTTCAACTTCGGGGACGGCAGCGGCAACTACGACAACGGCGCCAATCCCTCCATCTCGCACTCGTTCACCACCGAAAACACGTTCACGGTCAGCCTGACGGTGACCGACGACGACGGCGCACCGGCCAGCACCACCTGCCAGGTGGCCATCGGCTCCAGCGACATTCCCGATGTGCGCATCATTCGGCCCCAGGGCACGATCGACACGACCCAGGGGCAGTATCACAGCGTCTTAGTAGACGCCAACGGACAGGGCGGCTTCAGCGTCACGCGTGTGGTGCTGCTGGCCGACGGCGCGGAACAGGGCGAGGATACGACGGCGCCTTACGAGTTCGACTACACCGTCCCGGCCGGCGCGGCGACCGGCTCGACCATCACGCTGCAGGCCAGGGCCTACGACAACAACAACCCGATCGGGATGGGCCAGTCGCAGCCGGTCTTTCTCGAGGTAAAGAACTACGCGCCGGTGGCCGATTTCACCGCCACCATCTCCGACGCCCTCGAGGTGACCGTCGACGCCACTTCGTGCTCGGACGTCGAGACGGTCATGGCCGATCTCGAGGTTCGCTGGGACTGGGAGAGCGACGGCAACTGGGATACTAGTTGGAGCACCACCAAGGTGCTGACCCATCCTTTCCCCGCCGATGGACAGTACACCATCACCATGGAGGTGCGCGACAGCGTCCTGCAGACCGACTCGACCTTCCGCACTGTTGATCTGGCCAGCCAGCAGACGGTCGGAGGCACGATAACCACTACAACCTGGTACGGGACGATCATCGTCACCGGCTCGGTCACCGTTCCTGCCGGCGAGGTGTTGACCATCAATCCCAATACCCAGATCCTGGTCATGTTTCTCGACCAGGACGTCGACGGGATCGGAGATTTCGGCATCACAATCGACGGCGAGGTGCACGTCAACGGCAACAGCGAGGAGCCGGTGCTGTTCACCGTCTACGGCTCTGCCCACAAGACGCCCGGCGCCTGGCAGGGCATCCTGGTCGACGGCCCGAACCCATCGAGCTTCAACTACGCCATCGTCGAGTACGCGGATATCGGGCTCGAGATCCAGAACGATTCGACCGTGACCAGCTCGATCTTCCGTTCCAACAAGACCTACGGCTTGTACCTCAACGGCGCAGACAGTGCATCTCTCACCGACATCCAGGCCACCCAGAACGACGGCCAGGGAATCGTCATCAACAACAGCGCCAACGTCGCCATGAGCGACATCACCTCCCAGGGCAACGGCTCGGCCGGCCTGAGCCTGTCTGGCAGCAACGGCGGCAGCCTGACCGTCTGCAGCATCTCTCAAAACGGCGCCGACGGCATTGACCTGCTCAACTCCGACATCGACATCACTGACTGCACGGTGACCGATAACCGCGGTATGGGAATTAAATACAAGGGCGGCTCGGACGGCACGCTGACGCACTCCGAGATCACCTACAACGACGACGTTGGCATCAGGGCGGAGAGCGCCGGAACTCACCCGCACCCAGCCATCAACTACAACAACATCTACGGCAACTCGGTCGTCGGGGGAACCACTGAGACCATCGTCGATCCTTCGGCAACACTGACTCTCTCCGGCCCGTACTCGTCCGGGACGTCATACTCGAGCACCTGGAGCACACCAAACGGCGGCATCATCCAGAGGGCCTACTTCGACTTCTTCTATAACTATTATGCGACCGGTTACCTGCAGACCGGCGGCGGCTCGAACATCAGCTCTCACTCCAGCACCTGGGCCGGCTGGGTCGACACCGACTCCTTCCAGACGACCAACCTGAGAGTCGGCCTCAACCAGAGCTACAGCACATCGAGCAACTACCCGAACCTGGTCAAGGTCACCCAGGTCGAGTACAGCGCACAGGTGGGTGTCGGTCTCGAGATGTCGGTCTCGGTCCATTCCGGGCAGGTCAACGCCCGTTATAACTACTGGGGCGCCTTTCCCAACATCCTCGATCACATCGACTACAACACCCCAGCCGCGGTCGACATCCAGGGGTTCGTCGGCGGGCCCTTTGACGCAACATGGGACACCGGCCCTTACAAGGCCGGCGATCTGGCCACTGGAACCTGGTCGGGGACAATCTACATCACCGGCGACACCAACGTTCCCGCGGCAGAGACCCTGACCATCGATGCCGGCACCCAGGTGCAGTTCGTGCCGATCGACCAGAATTACGACGGCATCGGCGACTACGGTCTGTACGTGGCAGGCACGCTGACTGTGTCCGGCGCCGCCGGCAATACCGTTAAGTTCTTGCCCCACGGCTCATCACCGACGACCTCGTCCTTCGATCGCGTGCGCGTGGCCGGCACCGGCACCAGCTCGATCTCCTACGCCGATTTCACCTACGGCCACATCGGGCTCGAACTGCAGGATGCCTCCAGCGTTCAGCACTGCGCCTTCGAAAGCAACAACCTCTACGGGCTGTACCTGAACACCGCCGACAACTGCACGGTCGACCAGATCCTGGTGCAGAACAACATGGACGTAGGCATGAGAGTCACCGGGACCACGGGCGCCGCTTTGACCTATGTAGAGATCCAGAACAACCCGGGAGACGCTATTCAAGCCGTCAGCAACGGCAACTGCAGTCTGACCGACTCCGATATCCACGACAACGGCGGCGCGGGGTTGGTGCTGGAGAACACGAGTTGGGACATCGATCATTGCGCCTTGCTCTACAACGGGGCGGAAGGCGTGCGCTACCTGGGCAACTCGAGCGGGACCTTGACTTACACCAATGTCAAGTTCAACAACCTGCCTGGCATCGTGGTCGAAAGCCGCGGCAGCCCGTATCCTGTGCCGGACATATCCAACTGCAACATTTTCGGCAACTCGCTGGTCAACTCGCTGGAGACGGTCTCGACCGATCCTTCAGCCACCCTGACCCTGAGCGGGCCATACTCCTCGGGAACCTCATACTCTGGCACCTGGGCCACGCCCAACGGGCGCCGGGTCGTCAGGGCATACTTTCACTTCAACTACAACTACTACGCGACCGGCTACCTGCAAACCGGAGGCGGCTCGAACATCTCTTCTCACTCCAGCACCTGGGAAGGCTGGGTCTGGGCCGACGGCAGCAACACCGACGACCTGCGGGTCGGCCTCAACCAGAGCTACAGCACGTCTTCCAACTACACCAACCTGGCAGAGGTGACCTCGGTCGAGTACCTGGATCTGGCCGATCCCAACGATCAGATCGAACTGACCACGGCCACCTCGAGCGGACAGGTAATCGCCCACCAGAACTACTGGGGCCAGTCGTCGGACGTATTCCAGCGCATCTCGATGAATCGCACCGACGCGGTAGACTTCACCAGCTGGGTAATGAGCGCCGTCAACCCCTGCGGGCCGAGGTGAAGAAGGCATCGAGCTTCGAGCTTGGTTACTCAGCGACGATGAACCCGTAGTAGCGTCCCATCCAGTAGGGCTCGAGCACGTCGGCACCGTCCATCTCGCGCATGCCGTCCATGCCTCCGTCCACCCTGAACTGGTCTGTGTTCCAGCGATCGCAGCGGCGCTCGTCGTAGGGCAGAATCATGCCGTCTGAGCGCATGCGCCCGTCGTCGTGATAGTACTCCGGTGATGGGGCCAGATCCCGGCGCTGCGAGTTGTGCTGGTTCCAGCGGATCATGTCCAGCGGAGCCAGCCTGAGCCAGCGGGCGGCGTTTTCGAACCCGGGTTCGTCGCCGCCCAACACGGCGTTGGTCATGTCCCAGAAGGCGGCCTGCTGCAGGCGGGTGTTCGAGTAGGTGCGCCGCCAGCCCGCAAGCCACAGAGCGCGTAAATCCGGATCCTGCTCGTAGCGCAGCAGGACGAAGAAAGCCTGGGTGACCAGTTCGTCACCGTCGCCGCTTCCGGCCCTGAATGGGTACTCCGACTCATGCACGATGTTCTCGTCGTAGTGGTGCTGGTCGACAAGCTCGTGCTCGGCGTCGAGATACTTCTGCTCGGCGGTCATGTAGTAGGCCAGATCGAGGATGGCTATCGCCTGGGCCGAGCGGTGGCCGGCGATGCCGTCCACGTGGGCGCGGATGCGCCGGCGCTGGTCTTCATCGGCGCACAGGTCGTAGGCGTGACCCATCATGAACATGTGTGAAGTGACCTCGTCGTTGGAAGTGTCGCCCTTGACCCACCATTCGCCGTCCGGCGAGCTGAACCACTCCCCGTCGTCGGGATCGTCGCAGTCGTCGAGCATGCAGCCCTGCTTGCGGATAACCGAGCGCGCCAGGAAATAGTCCGTGCCGGTCAGGTCGCCTTTCCTGGTCAGGTGCGAGTCGGCCACCGCCCCGTCTCGGTCGTGACGGGCGACCACTCGCTCGATGAAAGGTTCGAGTTTTTCCTCGAGGGTCATGCGCCGGGCCGTAACGTATGCCAGCCCGCCGGCGCTGGCGAAATAGATCGGACCGTCAGCAGCCCGGGTTCGGCGGCGTCGATCTCGATCATCTGCAGGCGCTGCTGATCGTCATGAGTAACCAGGCCGCGGGGTGTAACTTGTGTCGGCGTCTCGAACCCGGAAAGACCGGCGGGAGGTATCAACACCGAGACAAGCGCGCCGATGCCCGGCTCTACTTCATTGGCGGTGTGGTTGAACTCCTGGAGATATGGACGATCGATTACTGGATGATCTGTTTCGGGAGGCGTAAAGGGCTTGAAGCCGCCGTCGGTGTTGTTCGCAGGAGCGCATTCCGCGATGACCAGCAGCAGCGCCAATGCTGCCTGTGACTTTTTCATCACTTTCCTATTGGCCGAAGCAGCCTGGCATCCATTGTCTTGACCGCCGTGCCGCGCATGCGAACGCTGCCGATCTCGCGATCCTGGTGGGCCACTTCGATCCTGGCCTGGCCGCGGCGACCCAGAATAACTCCCTGCTCGGCGGTCAGGCGCGAAAGCGGCGGACTTAGCTGCAGAGCGTGCTCATGGACGACCAGGGCGGCCACGGCCGCGATCCCGCAAGCGCTGACCGGCTCCTCGGGCACTCCTATGGCCGGGGCAAAGCCGCGGCAATACAAATCCGTCGGTCCCTGCCAGGTGTAGAGCATGATGCGGCTGACACCTGTCTTGGCCGATAGCTGCACCAAGGCCTCGTGGTCGGGACGGGCGGCGTCGAGCCCCTCGCGGGTCGAGACGGGCACCGCCAGCGCCCGCGCCCCGGCCCGGACGACGGACAGCGGCCAGTGATCGGGAATCAGATGACGGCTGGTACCCAGCGCTCCGGCCAGCAGATCGTGGCTGTAGCCGAAGGGCTCGAAGCCGATGTCTTCGAAGGTAAGCCCGACCTCCACCCCGCAAACCGGGTGGGGGCCGATTTCCACGGCGAAATTCCCGGCCAGGGTATCGAGCGTTATGGTCGACGATTCGTCCGGCGATCCCAGCTTGCCGGCCCAGGCTAAAGCGGAGACGGCGGCCAGGGCCGCTTGCCCGTCGATCTCGACTGCGGTGCTGCGCGTGTAGAAGCGCATCTTGACGCTTTCGTCAGTACGCCCGACCACGAAGCCTGTTGCCGGCACCACCAACTCGGAGGCCACCTTCTGCATCTGTTCGTCGTTCAACCGGTCGGCTTCACAAACGACCCCGACCGGCGAGCCGCTGAAGGCCTCGTCGGTGAAGGCGTCTACCAGCATCAATTCGATCACGTCATTTTCCATTCGTCCTCACTCTTTGCCTGTCTGCCGACTGCCCGCGGCAACCCAACTGTCGATATTAGCAGACGAGTAGGTATTCCAGAAGAGCAGCGGCCCGCGCATCCAGGCGGCGAAGTCGAGCAAGGCGGCCGCAGCCTTGCCGGTATAGGTGAACTCCAGCTTGATGCCTTCGCGCCGGCCGAATAACTCGACCGCTCTCTCGGCCGCCCGGGTTCGATGCCCGTAACCCCGGCCGATATAACCGGGGATGATTTTCAGGTTGTCTGCCGGAGCACCGCCAAGATCGAGCGTGTCTCCCGCGCCGGCCACAAACCTTGTAAGTGCGCGCATGAAAAAAAGCATGCGCGGCCGGTTGGCCAGCAGGCGATCTATCACCCGCACCGCCAGCACCCTGGTCGTAAGGCCCGCAAGTTGCAACCCCAGCGCCAACCCAGCCGCCGTACCGCCTGTGCCGTAAGGCAGAAAGACGGCAGCCGGCTCGGGCAACTCGCCCCGGCGCACCTGCTCGGCCAGTTCGAACCCGGCGTTTACGAACCCCAGCGCGCCCAGCGGCGACGAGCCGCCACCGGGGATCAATAGCGGCGCCCTCCCTTCTCTGATGGTCACTCGGGCAAGCGTTTTGGCCACGCTAACCGGCAGCAGGTATTTCGATCGTATCGGAACCAGTTCGACTCCCACCCCGCGGTCGGCGGCCATGTTGCGCCTGACGCCGGCATTGACAGGCTGCGGAAAGACGACGCCGACGGTTCTGAGCCCCAGGCTATTGCCGTGCAGCGCGGTGGCCAGCAGGTGGTTCGAGCCCAACCCGCCCATGGTCAGCAAGTGAGTGACTCCCTTGCGCCGCGCCTCGCCCAGCAGGAACTCGAGCTTGCGAACCTTGTTGCCGCCATACAGCGGCGAAGACAGATCGTCGCGCTTGATATACAGGTCGTCGCGTCCGAGACAATCGCCCAGCCCGTCGAGCCGCGCAACCGGAGTCGGCAAATCGGCAAGCCGCAGCGGCCCCAGCCGTCCGACGAGCAGGGGCAGATTTCGGGCCAGCGGCATGTCGGAAGCGCTCACTTGCATCTGTGTCCCAAGGCTACTTGAAAAAAGAGGCACCCTGGTTTGCCGAGCCTCCCACGGTGGCAAGATCCATGCTGGTTTCGACTCCCTTGCCAAAAGAGCTGAAAGACTCGGCAACGGTTACCGAGCCCGCCCCGGCCACCGTTTTCACCGTACCAGGCAGCGAGGCCAGGCCGTGGATGGCACCGGCAATCTCACCGTGCTGGTACTGGGGCGAGCAGGGATCGACGCCGCCGTCGATGCCCATCTGCCCCCTGATCCAGCTGGTCAACCCAAAGGAGATAGTGTCACCGAAACCGGCGGCGAAGTTGGAAAGCCTCTCGCCGAAGGCCAACTTTTTCTTAAGACCTTCCGGGTCTAGCCCGTTGACCGGATCCATGAGCACGTAGCCGTACAGGTTGGCAGCCTGTCCGGCAAACAGGATCGGATCGCGGGTGGTCCAGCGGCCAGTTCGAAAATCGTAATCGCGCGCGCCCATGCGCACCAGCCCGGTATGCTGATCCATGATTCCGCCGGCGCAGCCGAAGGGCTGAAAGCCCGGGTTGGTGTCCTGCAGCACGCGTCCGAAGGCGTCGTAGTCGATTCGCTGGGCCACGGCCCCGCTGGAGGCATCAACCACCAGCCGCGGGCTTCCCAGGTGATCCGAGAGAATGCGGTAGCGCACGCCGCTATGGATCATGTAGTCGGGCACGTTCGTTTTCAAACCGTATACGAACACCGAGACTAGATCGCCATTGCCATCGAGTTCGGCGGCCGGGTTGAGCCCGTCAAGGTAGACGAACCCCTGCACCAGTACTCCGTCGACCCGCTTTCCGATCCGCCGGTTCAGGCCATCGATGACATACTCGATGCTGGAAGTATCGGGCAGGGTCACCGAGCGCAGGTTGCCCAGGTCGTCGTAGTTGTAAACAGTGCTTTGACCACCTTCCGTCCTGCCCTGCAGGTCGCCTGCATCCGTCCAGGTGTAGTCGGCAGCGCCGTAGGACAACAGACGATCCTGTTCGTCGTAGCTGCCGCTGGCGGTTCCGAAGTCGTCGTCTGCCTGCAGGCGGTTGCCGTTTGAGTCGTACTGGTAGGTGGCCGCGGTCACCCCGTCGCGTACTACTTCTTCGAGGCGACCTGCCAGATCGTACAGGTAACTGGTGTGGCTGGTAGTGCCTTCGATGGTCTCGGACAACTCTGTGATGCGGCCGAGCTTGTCTCGCACATAGGACACATCCATCAAAGTGGTCCCTTGATGTTCGGCAACAAAGCCCACAAGCTCGCCGAACTTGTTATTGACGCTGGCAGTGCTCACCCCGTCGAGGACGGACCCCTCGATCAGACCGTTTTCGTCGCGCACCATGTCCAGTCGTCCGGCAGATACCAGCAAGCGGTCGTCATCGTAACCGTAGTCCAGGACGGTGCCAGCCACCGTCAGCCTGTCAACGAGGAAATCGTCGCGGTAACGCCGCTGGACACTCGCGCTGAATGGTCCGCTCCAGGTCTCTTCGAGCAGCAGCGGACCATCTTGGTTATAACCAAGCACAATCCCGTCGAGAGTCTCGACGGAGTTCACCCACCCGTAATCCGGATCGTAGCCCATCGCCGTGCGGCCAAATGCGTGATCGACCGTGGATAGCCGCGCTCCGCTATCGTAGCCCAGCACCACCGCGGCGCCGCCCGGACGTGAAATGGATATCAGCTGCTGATCCAGGTTGTAGCCGAACACGGTCACATCATCGGCCAAGCCGATATCCGGCGGATCGTGGCGCGCGATCAGGTCGACCGGGGTGTAGCTCAGCAGATGTGCGGAACGGCCCGGCGGTGTCACCGAGGTGACGTTGCCGTTGGAGTCGTTGCCGTACACGATCTCACGCCCGTCGGGCAGAATCCGTCGTAAAATCCTACCTGCCGCGTCACGTTCGACCTGGAAGGTCCGCTGCTCGGGATCTATGACACTGGTCAGGTAGCCGTTTTGATCGTATCCAAACGTTGTCAGCCGCTCATCAGCACCGCTGCCCCAGGAAATGCTATCGACGCGGCCGGCTGAGTTGTAGCTCAACCGTCGAGAATCGAGCGTGCCGAGCGCCGCCTCGGCCAGTCGTCCCTGCCCGTTCAACCTCCAGCTACGCAGGCGCCCGGTTGGGGATTGCAGTGTCGCGGTCAGCGCGGCTTCCTCGTAGTCCATTGTGTAAGCCTTGTCGTTGAGCAGGTAGTGCTCATGAACGAAGCCAAACTCCACTTCGCGATCGATGCCGAGGGTCTGGCCGAGCCCGCCGGGAGTCTCGACCACCAGCTCCGAGGTCACTGGCGCCAACATGCCAAAGCGCGGGTCGGGTCCCTGCACGACGCTGATGCGAGTGCCGTCGGGATACACCGTCCAGAAGCTCTCGTCGCGCTGGAAGACAGCTTCCACGCTGAGTCCATCCGGAAAAATGTTCAACAGCCGATCGCTTCCCTCGCCGAGTCGCTGGACAAAGTACTCGGCTGTGCGACCCATGGCGGTGGTTGTGGTCACTGCGAAGGTGTCCTGAAGCCACTGGTCCACCCGATCGAGTGCCACGAAGCCGCCGGCGGGATCGGTGTTTTTGATCAGCTTGCCTTCCACGTTCCATTCGAACTGATATTCGCCATCGTTGGGATCGGTCATGGTTTGCATCAGGCCGCCTGCGTCGTAGCTGAATCGGTGGACACCGCCGGCGGGATCGGTGATGCCGAGCAGGCGTCCGTCGGCGTCGACATCCAGCATGGTGGCCGGCGCCTCGGGCGGGTGGATGGCCAGCGGGTGACCGTCGGCGTCGCGCTCGATCAGCGTCTCGTCACCGTCGGCATCCCTGATGGTTGCCAGGCGCCCGTCATCGTCGTAGTCGAATTCCCAGATGATTGCCTTCGACCAGGTATGCACCGTACGCAGGTGCCGACCGTTGGCGTCGAAGACGTAGAGTTCGTCGCCACTTTCGGCCGGGATGACAATCTCGCCGGTCGCCGAGAAGCCGGTGTAGGCGGTGCCCACCTGCCGGATCCAGTAGGGGCTCTGGTCGAACAGGTACAAGTTGTCGTCCGGGCCATGTCGCAACTTTTCCACCTGGCCGAAGCCGGTGCGCAGCGCGGGCACCAGGTTGTCGATCAGCGCCGGATCGCCGCCGCCGGCCAGGGTGGTGATGATACCGTCGGGCGCCACGCGCCGTATACGATCTATGGATCCCAGGTAGAGACTACCGTCCGGCCCCACGTCGATTGATAATACCAGGCCCAGGCCCGCCTCAAGCGCAAGCCCTCCGTCACCGCTCGGTATGGCCTCTCCGTTTCCGGCCACCGTGGTGATCACTCCGGTGGGAGCAACCCGCCGCACGATGAAGTCTGCGAACTCGATGATGTACAGGCTTCCGTCGGGGCCGATGGCGAAATCCTTCAGCTGCCCGAAGGTGGCTTCGCGCGCCTGCCCGCCGTCGCCGCTGATCTGGCCGCAGACGCCGTAGCTACCCGCCACCACCGCTAGCATCCCGTCGGTGGTCAGCCGCCGGATGGCACACTTGGTGGATTCCAACAGGTACAGGCTGCCGTCGTTGGCCAGTTCGATCTTCATGGCCGAGATCTCCGCCTCCAGCGCCGGCACCCGCCGGTCGGCTTGCGGCTCATCGCCGCCGCCGGCCACCGTGTGACCAATCCCGGCCGGATCGACCCACCAAATCCGATCGGTGTCGGTAACGTAGAAGTCACCGTTGGGGCCTGCCTCGGCCGCTATAGGGAAGATCAGCATGTCGGTGGCCGGGATACCGCCTTCATCCCGGGTGCCTCCACCAGCCACGCGCCTGAGAATCCCATCTGTCGTCAGGCGGTAAACCCCGCGGTAGGCATCGACGATCAACAGGCTTCCGTCAGGGGCGATATCGAAGTCGTAGACCAGGCCGAGCGGCGTCTCTACGGCAACCCTGCCGTCCATGTCGCCGCCGAGCGGGTTGGGGTCTATCTCGCCCGTGCCGGCCACGGTCATCACGATGGCGCCCAGGTTGGATGCGCCCCGCTTTTGCCCGCTGCCCAGGTACAACTCCTTGGCTGCTGGATCGTAGACGTGGTGGACGGACATGCTCCACCCCTCAGGTCCCAGCGACTTTACCCGCAAGCCACCGAGGATTCCCTCCCACTTGGTCCACAAGGCGACTTCCTGGCGGGTTTCCGAGCCGGTGATGGCGTCGGCGTTGCCCATGTCACCGAACCGGTTGGTCTCGTCATACACCCCGTCGTAGACGTAGCCGATGCTCACCCCGATGGGCTGGCCTCCGTTCGTGTCGCGCCCCCAGCCGTCCTTGCCGTCCCAGGCGAACGGCAAGATATCATCTTCGGTTTCCGGATAGGGATCGGAGTCGAACGAGTACTCGTGGTGTTGGCCGGCGATGTCGACCTCAACCAGGATGCCCTTGAGGCTTTCGGGCGCATCGGCGTCCCGCAGAGAGACGGCCAGCGAGTTCAGATCTCCCCCCGTGCGCCCCGAGCGATAGTGCAAGCCGAAGGGCACGCCAGCCAGGTTGATGTCCTCGCCGAGAGTCATGTTGTGGCAATCGATCACCGAACCACCCTGCTTGCAGGGATCCGGCTTGGGCTTGGCGTTCGGCTTGAACCAAGGGATCTTGGCGTCCGCCGGCGGGTAGAAGTTCCAGTTGCAGTCCCAGGTGGAAAAGTGCTCTATCGGCACCCGCCAGAGGGTGTCGCCGGCCTCGTACAGTTCGGCTAGCCGGGCGAGCTCTTCGTCGGTGAAGCCCAGGGCATCGAGCACCGCGGCGGCGTCGGCCTGGCCGTCGCCGTCTGTGTCCACAGTGGCTGTGCCCCCGGCGGTGTCGAGCACCGCGATCACCCGGCCGCTTTCGGAGGGTACCCACACGCCGCGCTCATGATCGAAGTAGCCGGTCGGCACCGGGATGCCGGCGGGAAAGCCCAGGAAGTTCTCCAGGTAGTAAAACACCGGCCGATCGAAGCGCACCTCGGTGTTGCCTGCGGCCTGAGCCTCGTCCAGACCCAGTTCCATCGCGTAGGTATAGGCGATGTTCGAAGGCAACCCGGCAGGCATGCGCCGGGGCCCGCTATCTCCCACGGTGTACTCGGTGGCCCGCACCGAGGCGGAGGAAAGTGCCTGGCGGCTGCCGTCGGGAAGCACCATCTCGGCACCTGTTCCGGCGGGCATGATAACCGTTGCGGTACGTACACCATCTGCGTCGGACACCTCGCCGGCACGGGCCGTCTGTGCAACGGGCAGGCCAATCTGAAGTTCGGTCACGTGGCCGTCCTCGGGAATCATCACGATGTCGTCGATGCGATGCGTCTGATTCCAGCCGAGACGCACCTGCTTCTGGACCGGCAGACGTCCGGGGTGTTCGAAACGAACCTGGATCAGCCCGCCGCCGTTGATGGCCAGGTCATAGGCGCCGTCTTCGCGACTCACCGTGCGGCCAAGATCCGGCCAGGCCGGCAGCGATACTGTCACGCCCGCGAGCGGCTGTGCATCCTCGTCCACCGCCTTACCGCGCAGCACAGACACCCGCCGGGGCTTGATGCTTCCGGCGGCCACCCCTGTCTGTACGGCGTCGGGGCCGCTATAGAGAAAACTCACAGACGAAGCCATGGACGAAGCTTCGGTGCCGGAAAGCGGCGGCGCGGTCGTGGCCGGATCGGACGGCAAGGAAGCCGTCGTGTGGGCTTCGATCTCCAGGCCCTCCGACCAGTTGCCGGCGGCATCACCGGCCTCGACCCGTAATGAGTAGCCTGTGTCCAGCGCCAGGCCGCATACAGCATAGCGGTTCTGGGAACCTGTAACCGCCGCCAGCATGCGCTCGCCCTGAAAGATCCGGTAGCGGGTCACGCCCACATTGTCTTCCGCGGCCGGCCAGGAGAGCGTCAGCGAAGTTGGTCCGAGATCGACGGCGTCGAGAACCGCTCCCGCAGACCACCATGGAGGAGTGTGGTCATCGCTACCGCCGCCGTCTCCTGCATCGAGCCCAGCGTCGGTGCCGGCATCGCCGGCGTCAGCGGGATGAGACTTTTCCCCGCCGCCACAAGCGGCCACCAAAAAAGCACAGATCACAAACCACAACCCCCACTGCTCCGCTGTCTGCCGCATGGTTCCTCCTCCTGGAATTTGAAATTTTCCGGCTCCCGGCTAATCATGCTAGAAACGCGCCTGGGCCATCAAGTTCAGTCCCACGATTTCCGGGTCGACATACTTATTCCAGATGTTCAGCCCGAAATAGTCCGACACGAAGCGGGACTGGTTGTAGTCGTAACTGAAGTAGACTTCCAGCACGATTGCCAGCATCTCGGCGTAGTCCCATTTCAAGCTCGTTTTCAGCGACCAGACCGGCAGGGCGTCGTCGCCGCTCGGTAGCATCGAGCGTCGATCGGCGCGCTCGACTACCACTGTGCGGCTGCCAGGCATCAGGATTCCTCCAGTGGTCAGGTCTTCTATGGTGTAGGTCGCCGGCATGCGAAACGCCGGCCAGCAGCATGCTGCAGATCAGCCCCGCCTGCGCCCAACCCGGAATTCGTTGCATGACTTCACCCTCCCGTCGTTCCCGCTATTAGTCGCATGACAGACCATTCATGGCGCGTTTGCAAGATCATTCCGGGTGATATTCTTGTGACAATAATCGTGGTATACAGTTTTCCATGAGACGGCGCCCGTCGGATCCCGTGGCGCGCAGGCTGCGCAACTTCGTATTGCTTACCATCTTCGCGGTGGCCGTGCCCAGCTTGCTGCTGACCGGCTTCGGGTTGATCGCCATCGACAACGAGCGCGCGGCAGCCATGCGCCGGATCGAGGATCTCTACAAGCCGGTGCTCGGAAAGCTGGCCGATCGGTTGAATGCCTGGCTATCCGCGCTGCCGCAAAGCAGCGCTGCCGCGCTCGAAGATCTGGCGGCCTTCGCCAGGCGGGAAACCTCCGCGCCCGGAGATCGCTTCGAAAAATTCGCAACCGAGTCCGGCGCGGTCGACTGTTTCGTCATCGGCGCCGACGGGCGCGCGCTCTACCCGCGCCCTGAGCCGCCGCTGCCGACCTGGCAAGGCTACCTGCCCGACTCTTTCTCTGCTGGACAGCAACTCGAATTCGCCGAGCGCGATCCGTCAGCGGCCGTGGTTAAATATCGTGCTGCACTTTCCGAACTGACCAAAGACGATCCCGCGCGCTGCCCCGTCCTAAACGCCCTGGCCCGTGCCTTAGCCGGCGCCCGGCACGACCGGGATGCCCTGACCGCCCTGGATGCGCTCATATCCGCCTGTCCCGACCACGTCGATCACACGGGATACAACCTGGCGCTGGGAGCGCGCCTGCGTCGCCTGGCTTTAATGCGCGGGCAAGACAAGTCACGCTTTATAAAAGAAATCGAAGCACTGTCGGTGCTGCTGGGATCCGGGCTTCCCATGCTCAAGGCATCGTCGCAACAAGCCGGCTTTGCCGCCGCCCGGGCCCTCGAACTTCTCGGCGACGGGGCCCGTCGCCTCCAACCCCTGGCCGCTGAAACTCTCGAGGCCATAAGCCACCAGGCAGACTTGCTCTCCGCCCTGCCCGGGCTTGCGGCTGGTGAAGCGCGGCTGCTGACCGTCCGGGCAGCCGGCCGGCGAAGGCTGATCCTGGCCCGGGGCGGCCGGGAACTCGCTGGCTGCCTGCTCCTGCCCGCCGGGCGCCAAAGCAGCCTGGCACAAACTCTCGGCGATATGGGTCTATCAGAAAGTTTGCAAGCGCGCCTGAGATCGAGCGAGGAGCAATGTGACGAAGACTGCAGCGGCATTCTTGCGGCTGCTGCTTACCTCAAGACCACCGATCTGGCCTGGAAACTCGAGCTGCTTCTGCGTGACTCGGGCTCCATCGACGCCCTGGCCAAGTCACGCACCCGCCTTTACTTCTGGGCGCTGCTGCTGGCCGTGGTCACCTTGGTGCTCGGCATCGGGCGCACCCTGCAGGTCATGATCCGCGAGGCGCGCCTGGCGCGCTTGAAAACCGACTTCGTCTCCAGCGTCTCCCACGAACTCAGGACCCCGCTGACTTCGATCCGCATGTTCACCCAGACACTGCTACTCGGGCGCACGCGCAGCGAAGCAGAGGAGCGCGACTGTCTCGAAACCATCGACCGCGAGACCGAGCGGCTGACCCGCCTGGTCGAGCGCATCCTCGACTTCTCGCGCATGGAGGCGGGCCGCAAGGCCTTTCACTTCAAGCCGGAAGAAATCGTCGGCCTGATCGACCAGGCCCTGGCATCCTGCGGCCCGATGATTGAAGCCGGCGGTTTCGAGATTGTGCGCTCGCTTGCAGCCGAGCTTCCGGCAGTCGAACTCGACCGGGACGCCATGCTCGAAGTGCTGATCAACCTTCTCTCCAACGCCGTCAAGTACAGTCGCGACGAGCGCCGCATTGAAATCTTCGCAGGCCAAGTCGACGACGGACTGGAACTGGGAGTCAGCGATCGCGGCAGCGGTATCGAGCGCGCCTTGCATAAGCGTATCTTCGAAAAATTCTACCGCGTGGACAACCGGCTGGCGTCCGAGGTCGCGGGCAGCGGCCTGGGTCTGAGCCTGGTGCGCTATATCGTCCAGGCCCACCGCGGCGAGATAAGAGTAGACAGCTCTCCCGGCCGGGGAAGCACGTTCACAATCCGGCTTCCGTTGCGGCACGCCGGCGCGGAGAAGAAATCAAAGCGGAAGGAAGAAGAATAATGGAAAGCATCCTGGTGGTCGAAGACGATCCATCGATAGCCAAGGGGCTCGACCAGAACCTGCGCTACGAGGGTTTCTCGGTCTTTGTAGCAAAGGACGGAGAGCGCGGTCTCGAACTGGCGGTCGACAAGCAGCCCGATCTGATCCTGCTCGACGTGATGTTGCCCAAGCTGAACGGGTTCGAGGTGCTCAGGGAGATAAGGCGCCGGCAACTCGAGATGCCGGTTATCATGCTGACGGCCAAGGGCGAACAACTCGACAAGGTGCGAGGCCTGGACATGGGCGCCGACGACTACGTCACCAAGCCCTTCGGCCTGCCCGAGTTGCTGGCCCGCATCCAGGCAGTGCTGCGCAGGAAGCGCCGGCACGAGAAATCAGTCGAACAAGCCTCGTTCGGCAACGTGCGGGTGGATTTCAGCGCCCGCGCGGTCTGGGTGGCCGACGTTCCTGTAACCTTGACGACACGCGAACTCGACTTGCTGCGTTTCTTCATGTCACGCGAAGGCACGGCGCTCGAACGCCAGGAGATTCTCAACCGCGTCTGGGGCTTTGACTACTTCGGCACCGACCGCACGGTAGACAACTTCATCAACCGCCTGCGCCAGAAGCTCGAGGCAGATCCCGAGAACCCGCGCCATTTCCAAACCGTACGCGGCATCGGGTACCGCTTCAGCGGCGACGGTTGAAATGACACTCCGGTGACAAATGGGTGATTAGGGCGTGAACAGAAGCTCTTATCATGGGCGGCACGAAAGGAGGAGTACCATGAAACGTTTTCTTTGCTTGTTCGTGCTGCTGACACTGCCGATGACCGCATCCGCGGCCACTTCCCACCTGGTCACCGCCCAGAGGGCTTACCAGCAAGGCCTTTTCCTGCAACGCACAACCGGTGATCTGCACAAGGCCCTGTCCGCCTACGATCGGGCGCTCGAGGCGGCTACCGACGCCGAGGACGGGGAGCTGGTCGAGGCCGTCCTGCTGCGTCGCGGCGAGATCTTCAAGCTGCTGGGCCGTCCGGAAGAACTGCAGACAACCATCGCCGCTTTGCGAAAGGAGTCTGGGGCCGACGACGCCAAACTCGGCCCGGCGACCATCTTGCCTCCCGAGTGCGATTTCGTGCTGCATGTCGATCTGCAGAAACTGCTGGCTTCGCCCCTGCTTTCGAAGATCGATCTCAAGGCCCAGATCGAGATCGAAAACCAGGATCTGAGCCAGATCAAGTCACTTCTGGGTTTCGATCCGCTCAACGACCTGCACACGCTGACGGTCGGGTTCAGCCTTTCCGACAACGAGGCGATGCCGGTCGAGCATTGGATTGTTCGGATCTCGGGCAAATTCGGCGGCTTCAATCTGCCAAGCCTTATCAAGGCGAAAAAGAAAGAGCTGGAAAACTTCCTGCTCAAGTCGCAGACCATCCAGGGAGTCGAGGTGACGGTCTTCCGCATTCCGCTCGACCAGGATCCCAAGCACATGCAAACCGTTGGAATCGCGCGGCCGGCCGGCGACACCATCCTGGCCGGCGACCTGCGCTCGATCAAACGGACGCTTGCCGCCTGGGCCGGCAAGGCGCCCGGACTGCGGGCCAACGCCAAGCTGATGCGCATGGTCTCGCACCTGCCGGGCGGTACGAGCTTCTGGCTGGCCGGCAACGTCGAAAGCATTCTCAAGAAGGTAAAAGAAAAACTCGGCAAGCTGCCCATGATGCCCGATAAGCTTCCCCAGATCGAGGGCCTGCTGCTGACCGGCTCTCTGGAAAAAGATCTGGACATCTCCGCCACCGCCTGGGCCGCCGACGCCCAGTCGGCCGGCCTGCTCGGCGACCTGCTGCGCGGCCTGGCCGCATTGGCCCAACTCGCGCCGATCGACGAGCCGCTGGTTAAAAAAGCCGTGCGCAGCATAGGCGTGGCCACCAAGGATCTACAGGTGTCGGTCTCAGCCACCCTGCCGGCCGAACTTTTGAACAAGGCCGTCGAGGAACACAAAGGAGAGGCCATAACCAAAAAAGTGCGTCTGCGGATGAAGATAGGCGAGAAGAGAACCCTGGGGTTCGAGGGAATCACGCGAATTAACGTTGTAGATCCCGACGTGGCCGACGTCCAGCCGGCGGGTACAGACAAGTTCAACGTCAAGGCCATCGGCAAGGGCAAGACCACGATCAAGGTCATACGCCGGGGCAAGCCCGGGCTGGTTGTCAAGGTCAAGGTAGTAAAGTAGCTGAACGAAGGTTTTCGCTTGTCCCACCCCTCGATCCCGGGATAATCATGTAACCCATAAGGCGAGGGTTACTCATGAATGCCACTGGGCGCCGGCAGAAGAAATCGACCACCCGGCACAAGATCTTGATCAGCAACCTGCGGACAGTCAGCAAGACGGCCGTCTGCGTCTGCCTGGCTTTTTTCGTCGGCGGCTGCCCCGGCCCCGTTCCTCGTCGCTCGGCTGACAAACAACCTGCTCTAATCGCCCCCACTCCCGAGGAGACAACCTTGAAAACCGAACAGATCGGCCCGGTCACAAGAGCTCATCTGGAAAACGGCCTGACCGTCGTGCTCGAAGAGAACCATTCCGCCCCGGTCGTGGCCATCCAGGTCTGGGTCGAAACGGGAAGCGCCGACGAAGCCGAAAACGAGATGGGGCTGGCCCATCTTCATGAGCACATGCTCTTCAAGGGCACTCGCAAGCGCGCCGTGGGTGAAATCGCCAAGGCCATCGAAGGTGCCGGCGGTGAGATCAATGCCTGGACTTCTTTCGACGAGACTGTCTACCACGTCGTTCTGGCATCCCGCTATCTTGACCTGGGACTCGATGTGCTGGCCGACGCCGTCTTCAACGCAACCTTCGATGCCGGCGAGCTCGAGCGTGAGAAACAGGTAGTGCTGGAGGAGATCAAACACACACGCGATCTGCCCGAACGTTGGTTGGGAGATCTTCTCTTCGGCCTGGCCTACCGGGTGCATCCCTACCGGCATCCAATCCTGGGCACACGCGGGTCGGTATCACATGTCACGCGTAAGGCGCTTATAAATTTCTACCGGCGCAACTACGTACCGGCCAACATTACCCTGGTAATCACCGGTGACTTCAAGACAGGCACGGCGCTTTCCAGGGTCAATAAGTTCTTCTCGGTGCCCACCGGCAAAACGAAGCCGGTCAGGGTGCGCCCACCTGAGCCCCGACAGCGAAAACTCAGGCTGCGCCTGGTGAAAGACGACATCAAGGAGACGCATTTCGGCATTGCCTGGCACATCCCCGCGGTTACCGCCGCCGACGCTCCGGCCCTCGACCTGCTGGCGGTCATCATGGGCCAGGGAGAAAGTTCGCGTCTCAGCCTGGGACTCAAGCGGGGTCTGAACCTGGTTAATGAAATTCATGCCTACGCCTACACTCCCAAGGATCCGGGCCTGTTCGTGGTGGGCGGCTCCTGCCCGCCCGCTAAGACCCGCCGTGCGCTGGCCGCCCTGACCAAGCAGATCGGACGCTTGTCAGGCGACGGGGTCACGCTCTTGGAACTGGCCAAGGCCAAGGCGATTATTGAAAGCGAGGCCATTTACAGCCGTGAAACCGTCGAGGGTCTGGCCCGCAGGCTGGGCTATCACCAGGTGGTGGGCGGCGATCCATCCTACGGTGAGATTTACCTGCAACGAGTTCTGGCCCAGACCCCCGAGGATATCAGGCGAGTGGCTGCCACCTACATCGAGATGCACAGGGCCAGCGGAGTGTTGCTGGTGCCCGAAAAGGCCACGCTCGATCTCGACGCGCGGCTGGCGCGCAGTATTCTCGAAGATCGCGGCCCCGGCAAGGCAGCCAAGAAGACAGGCCACAGCCTGGAAAACGACATCAAGAGAGTCGCTATCGACAACGGCCCGGTGGTCATCGTCCAGGAGGATCACTCCAACGCCCTGGTTTCGATGCATGCCGTCTTGCCGGGCGGAGTGCGATACGAAACAGATGTCGATAACGGTATAAACAATCTCTTGGCAGCCATGTTGACACGCGGCACACAAAGTCACGACGCGCGTGAGATTGCCGAAGAAATGGATCGCATGGCGGGAATCCTGGAGGGCTTTTCGGGGCGCAATACAATCGGCCTGCGGGCCGATATTCCCGCGCGCCACTTCGATCGTGCTCTCGAGTTGTTGTGCGACTGCCTGCTTCACCCGACCTTGCCAGATCAAGAGGTCAAGCGCGAGCGGCAGCTGACTCTCGAGGAGATCCGTGCCCGCGGCGACAACCTGGCGGGGACCGCCTTCGACCTGTTCACGAGCACCTTGTACCGCAAACATCCCTACCGGCTGCCGACCATGGGAACCCTCCAGAGTGTAGCCGGTCTAAAGCGGCGCAAGCTGGTTGAATACTGGTCGAAGCATTTCTCGCCGCGGCGAATGGTGTTTTCGGTTGTCGGAGACGTCGACAGCGAGCGCGTTGTTTCCATGGTTCGTACCCGTTGTATCGGCAAGGCTAAGAAAATACCGGGCCTGACCCGCAGAGTGTTTCCGCTGGAGCCGCCGGCCAAGAAGATTCGCACGGCTGTCAAGATCCGCGACCGCGCCCAGGCGCACCTGGTGCTGGGGTTCAGGGGCACCACCATGTCATCGGACGATCGCTACCCGCTGGAAGTCTTGCTGGCGGTCCTGGCCGGTCAGGGGGGACGCCTTTTCGTCGAGCTACGCGATCGTCTTTCTCTGGCGTACACGGTTTCGGCGTTCTCGCTGGATGGCATTGAGCCGGGATACATCGCCGTCTATCTGGCGACCGATCCGAGCAAGGCAGACCAGGCAATTACCGCCGTCAAGCGCGAACTGCAGCGCTTGATCGAAAAGCCCGCAAGCCAGACGGAGCTAAAGCGCGCCCAGCGCTATCTGGTCGGCAACCAGGCCATCTCGTTGCAACGCGCCTCATCCCGCTCGGCGGTCTTGGCTTTCTGTGAACTGTATGGGTTGGGCTACCTGTCATATCAAAAGTACCCTCAGCGAATTCTCGAAGTGAACACCAATGATCTCAGTCGGGTAGCGAAAAAATATCTAAAACTGGACGCGTACACCCTGGCCGTGGTGCGGCCGGGCAAACCTCCGAATGGATCTTGACGCGAGTCATACAAGACAGCTACCATTGTACCCGTTCCACGGGAGATGGGAGGTCGTCGTGCTCAGAATTCTATGTATCGAGGATGATGCGGAGACGCGGATTCTGTTGAAGAAGAGTCTCGAGGCTGCCGGCATGCAGGTCGAGACCGTATGGAGCGGCGACAAGGGTGTCGAGGCCGCCCTGAATGGAAACTTCGACTGCATCGTGCTCGATCTGATGATGCCGGGCATGAACGGTTTCCAGGCGATCCAGGCATTGAAGTCGCAAGGCAAGACCGGCGGCCTGCCGGTTGTGGTGCTGACCGCGCGTGACGACGACGAGTCGCGTCGCCGGGCTCTTCTGGCCGGGGCCGACGACTATCTGCTGAAACCCTTCGATATAGACACCCTGGTGAAAAGCATCAAATCGGCTGTGAGTACCGGGTCGACGGATCCCGCATCTTGACATGCCCGGCATGTCGGCGCAGATCAAGCGACGCATCTTCATCCCGCCCGAACGCTGGAGCGGCAGCGCCTTGCTACTGCCGGCTGAAAGCCATTACCTGGTAGACGTCTTGCGGCTGGGGGAAGGGTGCCTGGTCGAGGCCTTCGACGGACGCGGCACGGCCTGCGAAGCCAGGCTTTGCCAAGATGGCAGGCGCTGGAGGCTTAGCATGGGTGAGCGGTGCGTGACGCGGGCGAACCACTGCTCGGTTCGAATTGGCGTCGCTCTTACAAAGGGCAGGAAGCTCGATATAGCGGTACGCATGCTGACCGAGATTGGTGTGGAAACCATCGAACCGTTCAGTTGTACGCGCTCCGTCACTCACCCATCCGGGGCCGGGCTGGCAGCGAGAATCGAGCGCTGGCAAAACATTGCCCGCCAGGCGGCCCGTCAGTCGGGCAGGTGTTCGGTGCCCGGCATTCTTCCCATTCGTCCGCTTGAGGCAGTTCTCGAAGCACGCAACGAACCGCAGCGGGTAATCTTGCACACCGGGCAAGACCTGCCTGAACTTCCCCGCCTGCTTGCGAACAAGCCTGCCGGGGAGCGAATTCTTCTTATCGGCCCGGAAGGCGGCTTCACGGAGGAGGAGATTCACCAGGCCCTTAAGGCGGGATTCTGCGTCGCCTCACTGGGCTTGCCGGTCCTGAGAACGGAGACGGCTTGCGTCGCGGCCGCCGCCTATGCCGTCTTGACACACGGCGCACGGTCGGATATTGATGAAGCGCAAAGGAAAAACCCATGATTTGTACCCATTGCGCTTTTCCCAATAATCCCGGGGCGCGTGTTTGTGAAAAATGCAAGCGGCCCCTGGGCGACAGCCTTCCCGGCAGGCCGGCCCCGGGCGATGAGCCATTCCACCCAACAGGCTCTCCCGCCTCGCCGCCGATATTGTCCGCAAGTCCTGCAGCACAGATGTCCGACGACCTGCCAACCCCGTCCGATGAAGACAGCCAGACTGCTGCTGGACAGCCGGCGGGCATCCTCGATAGGGTTTCCGCTTGCTTGGCTGATGCTCGTCTTCAAGAAAAAAGTGGAGATCTGCGTGGCGCTTTCCTGGTCTGCCAGTCTTTACTGATCGACCTGTACGGCGACATCCCCAAGGAAGCCCTTGCCTCGCTCTACGGCTACATGGGCAGGGTCAGCAGGCTGCAGGGAAAATCCGAGCGAGCGAAGAAATACATGCGCAAGGCCGAGTCGCTCACCGGCAGGCCTCCCTCGCAACACAGGGCCGCTCCATCTTCATCCATCGAAAAGGCCATTTCCAGGGCCGTGGAGGACACTGCGGGAGTGCGGGAGGAGCCGTCTGTCGATGTTGGGCAGTCCCCGGATGTTGGGCAGTCCCCGGATATAGAGCAGGAAACGCAACAGGAGCCGAGCGCGCCGCAAGCACCTGGCGGCGATGGCAGGCTCGTCCGGGTTGCCGGTTTCTGGACCCGGCTTGCCGCCTTCGCCCTGGATTCATTGATCGTCGCCGCAGTGGTCGTCACCATGATAGTGATGTCCTCGCTCTTGCAAGGGGATGGCGCCGCTGGAGCTTTTTCGTTTTTCACTGAGAAACTATCGCTGGTAATGGTGGCCTTCCTGATCTACCTCGGGTTCCTGCTGATGTACCTGACGTTGTTTTCCGCATATGGCGGGCAGTCGGCCGGGAAAATGCTGCTGAGAATCCGTGTGGTTCAACTCGACGGTCACTCGTTGTCGGCATCCCGGGCGTTGCGCCGGGCTGGGGGAATGCTGGTCGCCGCCTTGCCGGGATTGGCGGGATTCTTTTGGGCGGCCTTCGATCTCGAGCGGCGCGGCTGGCACGACCACGTCGGGGGAACCCTGGTCGTACACATCACTCCTCAGGGTATACCTGCACAAACCCGGACTTGACGGGGAGCACCAACGTGACCCTTGCCCTGGCCAAGTTCCTGGTGGAGAACAAACAGATCAATCCCGATCTGATGGACGACATTCTGCAGCGACAAGTCATTTTTGGGGGCTCGCTCGACACCAACATCCTCGAGTTGGGCCTGCTCGATGAGCAGATCCTGGCCGAGGCCCTTGGCCGGGTACACGGCCTGCCGTTAGCCTCACGCGAACTGCTGGCCAAGCGCGACCCCCGCATGGTTAACCTTTTCCCCGCCCGTCTGGCAAAAAAACACCAGGTCGTACCGATTGCCATGGGCGGCAGATCGGTCTTCGTGCTGACGTCATCGAGGATTCACCCGCTGGTAGCCGAGGAAATTGGTTTCATGCTCAGTCTGGCTGTCAAATCTCATATAGTCTGCGAGGCCAGGCTACAGGGCTTCTTGCGATCATGGTTTGAGGTTGAGATCGAGCCACGCTATGCGGTTTTACTCGACCGCCTGGGAAAGTTCAGACTTGGGACACCTAGTCAGGGCCCAGGGAAAACAGAACCGAGGATCCCTGAAGCAACATTGGAAACAGAGGCGTCTGCCGCTTCGATCGACAAAACCAGGGTGGAGAAGGTCCTCGATGATATCGAGCGAGCCGAGCGCGACGAGTCTGCCAGGCGCGAGCAGGCCAGAACCGGCAGGATCTCGATCGAAGCGGCAACACGCACCTGCATGCAAGCACCTGACCGTGACACGATCATCGACACCACCTTGCGTTTTGCGCGTCAGATAAGTCCCTTCGTATCCCTGTTCGTCATCAACAACGACTCAATCCTCGGCTGGGACGGAGTCGGCGCCGGAGTCGGCGCCGATAACATCACCGAACAGATCAAGAAGATCCGTTTATCTGTCGGCACATCCTCCGTGCTCAGCACGGTTATTCAAACGAGAGCCTACTACCTGGGCCCCATTCCCGAGTCACTGGGGAACAATGAACTTCTGAAAGCCATGGGAAGGTCGCGCCCCCCAAATGCGTTCGTTGTTCCGTTGACCATGAAAGATCGCCTGATCGGCCTTCTGTACGGGGATGCCGGCAGCAGATCCATTCGCGGAAATCGCCTGGTGGAACTGCTGGTCTTCACCAGCCGTCTGTCGGCAGCCTTCGAACAGTTAATCCTCAAGCGCAAGACGGTCAACCGCCTCTCCCTGGAAGAAGCGGCGGATGAACCGCCGCCTCCGCTGCCAATCCACGGAGCCCTGCAACTCGCCGAGGCCGCGGCAATCAACTCGATTGGTGCCGGCTCCATACCGCACCCGTCGCCAGGCCGGGCTGCATCGCCGTCTCCCGACTCCTTTCCCCTGCCGGCTCCGGCCCCGGTGTTTCATGCCGAGGAAGAGCCTGTTATAGTCGACGAGAGCTTCTTAGACAGCGCAACCCAGGAGGATGCTCAGATCCAGCTGGCCGGCGACAGCGATGCTGTTGTGGTGGTAATGGACACCGAGACGGAGTTTGCACCCAGCATCCCGGGACCGATTCCGGCCGAACATCCCAGCGTCCAGCTTGCCGAGGACGCCTTTTCCCAGTCAGTTACCACCCAGCCCGAGATACCCGCGGCCGATTTTATCGACAAACTGTGTCAGGATCTTGTCGACGAGGAGCAACACAAGGCGGAGAGCGCCTGTGAGGCACTGGTTGCGATCGGCCAGGAGGCCGTGGGTGCAATCATGAAATACTTTCCCGGCAAGCTGCTCTTCGATATCAGGGGCTCTTATGATTCCATGCCTCCCGTGAAGGAACACGGCTTCTTGCTGCGTAGCCTGATCGAGATCGGAACCGGGGCCGGTTCGACCATCGCGGCCAGGCTCGAAGATCCCGATCCGCTTGCCCGCTTCTACGCGGTCAGGCTGCTAGCCGAGATCCATTGCCCCGGGTTCGTGCCCCAGTTGTCACTACGCCTCTACGATCGTGACGCACTGATAAGGCTCACGGCCGTCGACACGCTGCTCAAATATCGCAAGACATCCGCCTTCAACAATCTGCTCGCCAACCTGCGCTCCAAGTTGAGGGATACAGATCCCAACCAGAAGGCCATCGCGGCGGCGCTTTTGGGCAACTTCAAGGACTGCGACGCGTTGCCTATCCTGGCGCCGCTGGTCAAGGCACCCCAGAAGATGGTCTCCCGGGCGGCAAACGAGTCTTTAAGCTACATCACCAAGCAGGATTTCGGCACCAGCGAGCGTAAGTGGATCAAGTGGTGGAAGACGCACAAGGGCCAGCGCCGCGTGCAGTGGTTGATTGCCGGACTTTCCTCGAAGAACCGCGACATCCGTTTCTCGTCGGCTCAGGAATTGACCCTACTGACGGGCGAGTATTTCGGTTACTACTACGACTCGAGCAAGAGTGACCGCGAAAGGGCGATTCGGCAGATCGAGAAATGGTGGGAAGAAAAAGGGCGCCAGATGCGCTTCGACGACTGACCTTTCTGCATCACCCGTAAGCAGGAGAAAATATGCAATCACCTCGAAGACAATCGACGATCGGCGCTTTGTGGGTATTGTTGCTGGCCGGGCTGCTCTTGACTGAGCCGGCCGGCGCCGCGGATGTCCCGACAGTGGCGGCCCGCGTTCCCCAAGACGTCGCCTACGTCTTCTTCGTCTCCAATGCCGGCCAGGCGCTTTCCTCTCTCAATCATCTATTGAAGCCCTTCTCTTCAATCAGCCCGGAGATCGACCCGGCCCGCCTGGGCGCGAAAATCGGCACAGAAATCGGCTTCAACCCATTGACCAGCGAGGGCTTGTCCTCGTTTGGCATCGACACCTCGGGCAGCGCGGCGTTTTTCGAGATCGGCGGGCTGAGCGGGCAAGTCGTGGCCTTGCCACTCGCCGATCCCGGCCTGTTCAGGACAAAGATGCTGGATCTTCTCTCCCACAAGGCTAGCCACTTCGACCGCAAACCGAAGCGCAAGGCGGGGGTAGAGATCTACACCGCGGACGGCGGCTTCATCGGATTGAAAGGATCGTGGTGTGTTCTGCAACCCGAGGCGGCCAGAAAAGGACAGCGAGACGGTCCGCTCCTGGCTTTCTTCGGAAAAGGCCGCAAGCTAGCGTCCAGCAAAGTCTTCACCCGCGCATGGACGCAGCTGCCCGCCCTGCTGCATGCCGCATACTACGTCAATCCCAAGGCGCTGGCGGCCGGTCTCGACCAGGACCTGGCCGCTCAGGCAACCGCAATCGGCAAGGAGGTTCCTCTCAAGCAGAGGCGCCGCCTGAAGAAGTATATTCAGCAGGAGCGCAAGCAGTTAAAGAACTCATTCCTCCTGCTGAACTTTGTCGAGAGTTTCATAGCCGGCTGGAGAATCGAGGACAAGGCCATCAACCAGACCTTGTTCTTGGGAACCCGGCCGGGCGGTCGCAAAGCTTTTTCGGCAATGCTTCCAGCTGTTTCGGCAGCACCCACATTTCACGCGCCCTTGATGGAGTCCGCCGTTGCCGGCGGTTGGACGTCTTTGGAAATCCGCGCGCTCTTGCGGCACTTCGGATCCCTGGTACTGTACCCCGGCTTCACGCTCGCAAACGCCATCGACCGCGAAGGCGAAAGCTCCCGGAAGGAAATCGGCGTCGATCCGTTCAAGGACGGACTGACTGCATTAAAGGGACCCATGGCCGCCTACTTGCTGCCTCCGCCGGACGGCAAGCTGGATCCCGGAGGGGATCCATTCTTGCAGATAGTCGGGTTGATACGTTTTGCCGTCATGGCCGAGATCGGCGGGCAAGCCAAGGCGCGCTCGTTCCTCGATCGTTTCTCCGCCTTCGTCTCCAAAAGCGGAAAACATATCGAGACCGAGACGGTCTCCGGAACACGACTGAGCGTGGTCAGCCCCCAGGCGGGTATCGACATGGCCTGGGGTATCAAGGGCGATAGCGTCTTTTTCACCTTCGGCAAGAACACGGCCCGCTCTTTAATCAAGATTCTCCCCGATCATCCCTGGGCCGCTGAAACCTCGACCGGAAGCGTCGCTGCCGCCGTGCTGGATTTCGCCGCACTCGGCGAAGGTATCTCGTCGGCCGTGGCGCGGGGCGCGGGCGGACAGGCCGGTATCGGTTTCAGAATGACGATCTGGCCGCTTGTGCAGCAGGTATTGGCGAAAATCGAAAAATTGACATTTGACGGACGAATGATTACAGGCGGCCTGATCTCCACGGGCCGGATTAGCATCCGTTAATCCAACGGAAGAAAGATCAGTCTTGGCATTCGGGGCACAAACCGTATCGAGACTGATTGCCGCCCTGGGCGGTCTAGTCCCCAGCGCGACGATAGCGCTGCTTTTAGGCGCTTTGCTCGGCGGTGGCCCGGCGGTCGCGGGAGCTACGCTGTCGTTCATGGGATTGGCTATCGGCGGACTGGTCGGGCTGGCGCTGGGACGTTGGCTTGACGGCCGGCTGACTAACGAGGCCGATCGGCTGTTGCCCGTGATTCTGACCCTGGTTGTTTTACCGCTGGCGGTGCTTCCGGCCCAACCGGCTGCAGTCACTTTCTGCCACTTGGGGTTTCACGGCTGGATCCCGGTTTTCGCAGGCGTAGTAATGGGCCTGCCCCTGGGAATTGCCAGCGGATGCGCCCTGGCGCTCATGTCCGGACTTTCCTTGCCTCGGAAGCGATCCGGGCTGGTCTGGTGCCTGGCCGGTGCCGGGTTGGGAGTGCTTCTGGCTTTTGGGGCCGCGCAGGTCTTTTCGGCGATCAAGGGAGCCTTCCTGGTTAACCTGTTCACGGCGCCCATGGCCTGGCCGACCCTGCCTCGACGGGGAGATCGATCCTTGCTGTTGAGAATGCTGCTCACACTGGTGGTGTTCCTTTCCAGCATGTTCCTTCTGTTTCTATAGGGACACTTGAAAGCCGGCCGCATTCGGGGTAAGACGGGTGCAACATGCAGGCGCGCAAGGGTACAAAGATCGCGGCCGCCAGGAAAATCGCACTGGAGGTGCTGCGTCGGGTCGAGGCAGAGGGAGCTTACACTCAGCTCAGCCTCAACCATTCCCTTAGGCGTCATATCAAACTTTCGCGGCAGGATCGGGCGTTGGCCACCGAGTTGGTCTACGGCACTTTGCGTTTTCGCAGGCGCCTGGACTTCGGCCTTGCGGCGCATAGCAGCCGTCCCTTGGAAAAAATCGAACCGCTCCTGTTGCGTATCCTGCGGCTATCTGCCTACCAGTTGCTTTTGCTTGACAAGATCCCGCCCTGGGCGGCGGTCGACCAGGGAACCGAACTTGCCAGAATCATCCGCGGCAGAAGAGCAGCCGGCTTCGTAAACGGGGTCCTGCGCTCGCTGGCCGCGCACCGCGACCAGATCGAGTGGCCGGATCCGTCGCTCGACCCGGTTCGGGCGCTTGGCATCATTCATTCATTCCCCGATTGGATGGTACAACGCTGGTTGGACGATCACGACAACGAACGGGCCGTGGCCATCATGGAGGCCTGCAACCGCCCTGCGCCTTTGTGGGTACGGGCCAATTCGCAGCGCATCACTCCCGAGGGCCTTTGCGGGCTGCTGGCCGCCTCGGGTTACGAAGCGACGGAAAATGGGCAGGTTCCAGGCGCCGTGAAACTCGCAGGAGCCGGCGACATCAGCAGCCTGGCCGCCCACGAGACGGGACTTTTTCACGTGCAGGACGCTGCAGCCCAGGCCGTCTGTCATCTGCTGGATCCGCGCCCCGGGCAACGCATCCTTGACGCTTGCGGGGCCCCGGGCGGCAAGACGGCGACCATCGCCCAGTTGATGAAGGACAATGGAGAGATTCTCTCCGTCGATGTCAATCCCGCCCGGGTAGCCCTGGCTAAAAAGCTCCTCGAGCGCCTGGGCATCGGCTGTGTCGAGCGTCTGGCCCACGATCTTTCAGAGTCGCTCCCGCAAGGCGTCGGCGACTTCGACCGCGTACTGCTGGACGCTCCCTGTTCATCGCTCGGCGTCATGCGGCGCCACCCGGAAAGCAAGTGGAGACTCTTCCCGGCCGACTTGCCGCGCATTTCACAAATCCAGAAAAAGCTACTCGACACTGTTTCGCAGGCTGTCAAACCGGGCGGTTACCTGGTTTACAGCGTCTGCACATTCAGCCGCGAGGAGGGCGCGGGTCTGCTCGACGAGTGGTTGCCGGCACATCCCGAATTCTCGATCATGGATCCCCGCGAGGGAAAACGGGCGACCTGGCACAAGCTCCTCGACCGCGAGGGGCGCCTGTCCACCCGGCCGGATCTGCACGACATGGACGCCTTCTTCGCCGCACGCCTGGTGCGCGCCAAAAGCTGAAAGGATCGCGGCAATGACAGACAGGCCCTTCATCATTTCGCCGTCAATTCTCTCCGCCGACATGGCCGCGCTGGCGGATGAAATCGGGCGCGTCGAAGATGCCGGCGCCGACTGGGTACACGTCGATGTAATGGACGGACGCTTCGTGCCCAACATCACCATCGGCATCCCGGTGGTAAAAGCCCTGCGGGCCCACACGCGCCTGCCGTTGGACGTCCACCTGATGATCGTCGAACCCGAGCGCTACGTCGAAGATTTCATAAAGGCCGGCGCCGACATCGTCTCTGTCCAGGCCGAGTCCACTTGTCACCTGCAGCGGACGCTGCGCTCGATCCGCGACCTGGGTGCCAAATCGTCCGTGGCGCTCAACCCGGCAACGCCGCTTTGCACCATCGAGCACGTTCTCGATGAGCTCGACATGGTGCTGATAATGAGCGTCGAACCGGGCTTTTCCGGCCAATCTTTCTTGAATTCCGCGACCGCCAAGGTATCCGCTGTTGCACGTCTGATTGCCGAACGCCAGTTGCCGGTTGACATTCAGGTGGATGGTGGGATAAACAAGTCAGTCATAGGCCGGGTCGTCGCGGCCGGTGCCAACGCTTTCGTTGCCGGCAGCGCCATCTTCGGTCAGCGCGACGTCAAGCGGGCCATCGGCGATTTGCGCAACGGAATTGCCGAGGCAGCGGCGCAGTAGGCACGCGTTGTTTGAAATACTATTTCGGGAAGTGGCTCAGCCTGGTAGAGCACCTGGTTCGGGACCAGGGGGTCGCAGGTTCAAATCCTGTCTTCCCGATTCGAAACCGCGCGTCACAGGCATTAGACGCGCGGTTTTACTTTATCGTCAGAATGACAAGTCATACGCAAGGCCGGCCATTACAGTCTCGCGCCTGAACGAAGGCAGGTCCAGTTCGTGTGATTGAAAATCGTTTCTATAGACGGCGCCGTGAACGAAGACGCTAAGATCGCGCCAGATCGAATAGCTCAGGCGGACGATCAATGAGTTCTCGTTCTCATCGGCGTCCGGATCGTACAAGTCCCCTTCGACGTAAATGCCGTCTAGGTAACCCGAAAACTGCAGCGTCCCCATCAGGTGCAGGGTGAAGTCGAACGGCAGTTGGGCCGAAAGCAGCAGGCTCAGGCGATGCCAGTGCGCCTCCGAGCCGTAGGAGTTGGTGTCGTTGACCGAGAGCGTGTAGGCCGCCTCGATGATCAGGTGCAGCCTTTCAGCGTAGCGGATCCGCTGGCGCACCCGGATGCTTCCGCTGTGGCGAATATCCAGTCGTGTCATGTCCGCCGGCACGATGGCCCCGGCCTTCAGCATCTGGGCCGTGGCGCCGAAGAGGCGGACGTCCACTCCATATTGAAATATAGCGGTAACGTCCCGGCTGCCCCTGATGTACAGCCGCGCTCCGGCCAGGGGACCCGCGTGGGTAAGCTTGAGGCTGTAGTCCATGCTGTCATCCGGTTTGAACAGGAAGTAACGCCCTCCCAGGAAACACTCCAGTTCCAGCCAGCGCGAGATCCTCGTTCTGGCAAACAACTCGCCCCGGGCCAAAAAGTAGTCGCGGTCGTGGACCTTCATGGTCGTGTCGTGCAGATCGATCCTCGCGCCCACTAACCAGTTTTTTCCCGATTTCCAGCGGTAGCCCGCGGCAAACCTGGTAGCCACCAGGCTCTCCGCCGTCTGGTGATAGAACGCCTTGAATCCTCCGTGGTAGCTGAGCGAAAGACGCTGCGAACCCGCGTCGTAGCGCAGCGAGCCCTCGATTACGATGCGAGCCAACTCATCAGGCTCGTTCGGCGAGTAGGTCCTCCATGAATTGGTATCGTACTCCTGCCCGATCTGAACCCGGGCCCGGCCGCTCAACCCCTGCCCGGCCACCGATCCCGCGGCCAGCCCAGACAACAGTAGTGGAACTAACATCCTGGAGCGCATGAAATGAGTATTAGCATATTAAACCCAGGTGCGCATCCCCTGAGCATCTTCCACCTCCCCCGTCCTGTCCAAAAATTCCAGCTTGCCAGCTTGCTAGTACCCTTGATGTGCTGGATTTCCGGTTTGTAAAACTACTAAGAATCCGCGATGCTACTGTCGATCGACTTTTTGGACAGGACGCGTTGGTGCAGGGTTGCGGCCCCATAGCGGCCCCAAAGTCGGCGGGTTTTTTACCCGCCGCCGTATATATTGACTCATGTTGTCACAACTTCCAAACCCACTCAGCCGGCACCCAGCGACCGGCTAAGGCTCCAGAAAGGACAGGATCTAGAAAAGCGCACACAGCCGTCACGAGTTCGGATAGCGTCCCCCACTCGAGATCGTCATCCTCGGCCATACGACGATAAACTTCCACCCATGAGTTGGGCGGCTCGGGCACCGATGTCGGAATTGCGTGCGTCCTGCGAAATGCAAATGTTTTATCCAGTGCCAAGCGCAGTCGGTGTGCGTTGATTTCACGGATCTTCGCCAATAGCGCGAGATCGGGGAGATCCTTGACCCGTGAATTCTCGCGCTCGCGCGGCAGCGTGTACGCATGGAGTTTCTCGGCGATCTGTGATTCCACCGGATACAGACGCAGAGTCGGTGGTTCGACACCAGCAAAGCCGAGAACATCCTGAGCGACGATCGTGTCGGGTTCGCCGAGAATGGGATCGGCGAATGCCACGTCGACGCCGAAGGGCTGTCCGTACAATTTACCTGCCAGTTTTGCCTCAGACCGATAGCGAAGTCCGCCGTACTGCATCCCGTCGCTTTGGATTCTGAAGTGCTCCGGGTCTGGTCGCACCTCGAAGGCTAGGAAGTCGCCGAGGTCCAGCCGACCAGCTTGCTGGAGCCTTTCAAGAACGTCATCCGGCTGGCCGGCAAGACGTAGATCGATGTCTCTGGTTGTACGGGCACGCTCCAGACGAAACTCGAGCACGAGACCACCCTTCAGAATCACGGTGTCTCCCATCACCTGGACCACACGAGCCAGAAAACGATCGAAAACGAGGAGTTGCCGGCGGCGGGCGAAGTCGACGCCACTCTCCGAGGAGGACCTCAGCCTATGCTCCAGCGCCTGTTTGAAGGCTGCGGGTGACTCGTATATACGCTCTGTCATTCGGGCCTCGAAGACCGTCCGGACGACGAACTAAATCGTGGACCGGACCGGCTGTGAGAGATCGAGAAGAACTGCTTAAGATAGGAGACAACGCTCGGCAGAGCATTGCGATCCACGAGCCCACGATCGGCGGCCTCCTCGAAAGCATCGCAAACCAGGTCTGGCGAGACCCTTGCATGAACGATATCAACCAGCGTCCGGTTGACGTTCGTGACCCTTATGGCTCCTACCCAGCTACGATCAGACTCGGCCACATCGGCAAAGTGCAGCATGACGCCCCTTGGAATGCGGAGCCGTCGCTTGCTCCATGATGATGGGAGGCTGACATGCACACGAGCGGGTAGCACGTCAGACAGCCCATGGAGGGCGAGTGCCGTTTCGTGAGAAAACACGCCGGCACGTTCAGTCCAGAGCCACACGACGATGAGATCCTCTTGTTCACCGGCTGGGAAATGTGCCAGTCGATAGATGCCACGCCTAATTCGGATGATCTTCCCGTTTTTAAGGTATTTTGCGAGAAGCTGAGGGTAGTACCCAGCCTCAGTCGCCTGGGCAATCGTAAAATGGCCCTCCTGGGCCAGAGCGATCTCATAGAGACGATCCCAATCGGGACCAGCCGTACCGTGGACATTCTTGCTCATGTTGCACAAATATTAACCCAGGGTTTAGTTTTGTGCAAGTTATTACGCACGAAACTAAACCTAAAGTTTACTTTCGCTCGAATCCCGTCCTGTCTAAAAAGTCGGGGAGGTGCAAGTCGGGGAGGCGAGTTCACGCTTGTCACAGAGACTCGAAACCCCAGCTCTAGGCAAGGCAAATAGTTGGCTAATCATGACGAATGAGCATGAAGGGTTGGCAACGAAAGGTCACCCTGAAAAGATAGGGCCGTACACAACACGGACGATTTCAACTTCTACGAGGTATTGAGAAGGGACAGGCTTCCCACCAGCACTACCAGCTTTCGCCCACGGGAGATATCCGTTCCGGTTGCCTGGGAGCCAACAATCTCCGCGCGTTCATAGGTGAGATCAATGCAGCCCTAGAAAAACCAACCCAGGCGACTCCGTAGCCTAGCGTGTATCAGAAATTCGGACATGTGACCGAAAACCGGACACCCCCCGTTCTCATAACCAGTTGAAAACACAGAGTCCGCCTGTCTGGCACGGAACTTGAGAAAACATCTTGCAAGCGATCGGCAAGGGTCTAAAATTGAGACCGATCATGACAAAGGGGTGACTCCATGACAGGCGGGGCATGGAAGGTTTGCGTTCTTTTAGCGGGCACGGTTTTCATTATTCAAGCCGGTTGTGGAGGCGGAGATTCACGCCCCCCGAACTGGCCCGCATCCAGCGCGCTTACGGCAACCGATATATCCGCGAGCGGCCTGCGCCTTACGTGGACTGCTGCCGAGGATAACACGGGTGTGACCGCCTACCGGGTGTTTCAAGATGGCGCGGCACTGCAGGACGTAGCCGCAGATTTGCGTGAGTTGGCGATTACCGGCCTCGCGCCCGAGACGGAGTACGCCTTTCAACTGCAGGCGGGCGATGCGGCAGGCAACTGGTCTGTTGACGGTCCAAGCACGACGGCGACCACGGCAATGGATCTACCGCCCGATCCGAAGACGGTGGCACCGGCGCTGGATCGCAGCCGGGTGACGGATTTCTACGGGGCCGTGAGCTTCTTGTTCAGCGGCGACGATTCTATCCAGCGGGGAGTCGGCGAAGATGCAATCGAGCCGCGCCGCGTGGCGGTGCTGCGCGGCCGGGTGCTCGACGAGGACGGCAGTCCGCTCGCGGGAACCTCAATAGACATCCTGGATCATCCCGAATTCGGCTGGACGGAAAGCCGCCTGGACGGGGCTTACGACCTGGCGGTCAACGGGGGCAGCTATCTGACCCTGCGTGTCCGTGCGCAGGGCTACCTGCCGGTACAAAGGCGGGTGCGGGTGCCATATCGCGACTATGTCTGGCTGCCGGGGGTAGTGCTGGTGGTTCCGGACGGCCGGATGACGTCGATTACACCTGGCGCTTCCGGGTTGCAAGCAGCCCGGGGAACGGCGTCCAGAGATTCGGACGGCGCGCGCCAGGCTACGCTGCTTTTTCCAGGAGGAGTCGGTGCGAAGCTTGTGCATGCCGACGGAAGTGAGACCGAGCTGTCAAGCATGAGCTTCCGGGCCACCGAACTGACTGTAGGAGAAGATGGTCCGGCGCGCATGCCCGGGCAACTTCCGTACGCCAGCGGCTATACCTACGCCGTAAATCTCGGGCTCGATGAGGCACAACAAGACGGCGTCGAGCAGGTCGAGTTTGATGGCCAGGTTTATTTCTACGTCGATAACTTCCTTGGTTTTCCGGTGGGCAGCGCCGTGCCGACCGGTCACTTCGATGAGCAGCGCGGGGTGTGGGTGCCGTCCGATAGCGGGAGGGTTATCGGGATAGTTTCCAAAGACGGCGGGATGGCCGCGGTGGATATCAACGGCGACGGCGCGGCCGATACGGGGTCGGCGCTTTCAGAGTTGGGCATCGATGATGCCGAGCGTACCAAGTTGGCCGAGCTTTACGCTCCAGGCACCAGTCTGTGGCGGGTTGGGGTAAGGCATTTCAGTGCCTGGGATCTGAACTGGGGAATAAGCCCGCCGTCCGACGCCGAGGCGCCGGCCAATGCCCCCAAGCAGGGAGGAGACGACGGCTGCCAGCAGAGCGGCTCGGTAATCGGCTGCAGCCGCCAAGTGCTGGGGCAGGACATTGACGTAGCGGGTTTGCCCTACGGAATGAGCTACCGTTCCGACCGGGTGCCGGGACGCAAGACGGACTACAGCGTCAAGATTCCGCTGCGCGGGCCAGAGGTGCCGGGCAGCATGCGCGGTATAAGGTTGAGGATAGAAGTGGCCGGGCAGAAAGAAGAGCTGAAATTCGACAAGGATCCCGATCCTGAAACTGACTGGGACTACTACACCTATACCTGGAACGGCCTGGACGCCTACGATCGTCAGTTGCAGGGGTCGGTGCCGATAAATATCGCCATAGGTTACGTCTACCGGGGTGTCTACCAGGCAACGGATCAGTTCGGCTACAACGGAAACGGGGTAGAGATAACCGGCGACTGGTCGCGTGGCGAGGTTGTATTGTGGTTGAACTGGCAGGGCTGGGTGGGCACCTGGGACGCCCGCCCGCAGGGCATGGGCGGCTGGAGCCTGGGAGTGCATCACGTCTATGATCCGAACAAGCGCGTGTTGTATCTCGGCAACGGGCGGCGTGTGAGATCGGCCGGAATGCCGCTTGTGATTTCGACCGCCGCGGGCAACGGCGAAAACAGCGGGACCGAACCGGCTGAAGGCCGGCTTGCCGTCGATGTGGCCTTGGAATTTGTAAACGGCATGGCTCTTTCGGTTGACCCCGAGGGCCGTCTTACGTTTGTCGACGGAGGATACCTGTGGAGAGTGGAGCGCAGTGGCCGCCTGCATCTTGTGGCAGGTGGCGGCCAAAACACAGACTATCGGCGCGGTGTCCCGGCGGCTGAAGCGGCACTGGACGCCATTTCGGACATCTCGTTCGGGCCGGATGGCAGCATCTACCTGGCCCAGTACGCAACCGATCAGATCCTGCGCATCGGTACGGACGGGATCCTGCGCCTTTTCGCGGGGACAAGCGAGACCGGTTACGGAGGCGACGGTGGGCCGGCGGTGGATGCAAAGCTGGATTGGCCGATATCCGTCGCGGCCGCGCCCGACGGCAACGTCTACATAGCGGACACCGACAACTGTGTTGTGCGGCGTGTGAGCTCGGACGGAGTTATCAGCACTTTCGCGGGCCGAGCGGGTCAGTGTAGTTTAGATGCCGAGGGAGACGGGGGTCCGGCGCGGGATGCATTACTATCGACGTTTGAAGGTGTAGCGGTGGGGCCGGATGGGAGTGTCTACATAGCCGACACGGACGCCAACCGGGTGCGGCGAGTGACGCCCGACGGGGTGATCCGGACGGTGGCCGGCAACGGAAACGAGGGCGACCCCGACAACCTGGGAGACGGGGGTCCGGCGATAGAGGCCGAGGTCGGCGATCCCGTGGGTGTAGCGGTGGGACCGCAAGGCGAGTTGTACATGACGAGTTGGGAATGGGATTCGCGAGTCAGGATTGTGGGAAACGACGGGATAATAAGGACTCTGGCCGGCGGCAGCATGGACAATCCGCTGGGAGACGGCGGCCCCGCCTGGAGAGCCTCTTTTTGCGACGCTGGCGGCGTGGCAACCGGGCCGGAAGGTGAAATCTATGTCCTGGACGGCGGCAATAATCGGATCAGGAAAATCAACTCGGTGCTGCCGGGCTACAGCCAGGCGGGAGACGTGGTCATCCCGGCATCCGGCGGCAGCGAGCTATACGTCTTCGACTCCGGCGGGCGCCACCTGCGAACTGTTTCTGCTTTGAGCGGGGCGGTGCTTTACGAGTTCGCCTATGACGAATCTGGCAGACTGACGACGATAACGGACGTCGACGGCAACCTGACGACCATCGAGCATGATTCGGCGGGCAAGCCGGTAGCCATCCACCCGCCCTTCGCGCAGCCGACGGCGCTTGCGGTAAATGAATCAGGCTACCTCGATAACATCACGGATGCGGCCGGCAACGCCTACCGGTTCAGCTACGGGCCGGCCGGCCTGATGCAGACCCTGACCGATCCAAACGGCAATCAACATGGCTTCGAGTACGACGGGCTGGGACGTCTGACGAAAGACAGCGATCCGGCCGGGGGCTACAAGACTCTTCAGCGCAACGAGGAAGGCATCGAGGGCGGTCACGAGGTGACGGTGACCACGGCCATGGGCCGTGCCACGCTCTATCGCAAGCAGCTTCTTTCGAGCGGCGACAGGGAAGACCTGGTACGTTTTCCGGACGGGCATGCAAACAGGAAGGTCGAAAATCCGGACGGCACGGCGCGCCTGGTTTACACCGAAGGTTCCAGTATCGACGTGAAAAGCGAGCCGGATCCGCGCCTGGGTCTGGCCGCGCCCTACCTGTCGCAGGCGACATTCACGACACCCGATTATGCGCACCAAATGCAGATGAGCGGCGAGCGGGACGCGACCCTGGAAGACGAGAGCGACCCCTTGTCGGTCACCAGCCTGACCGAGACGATGGACATCAACGGCCGGCAGTACGAAAAATACTATAACGCGGCGGAGCGGCTGCAAACGGTTGTAACGCCCGAAGGCCGGGAGAGCCTGACCTGGTTCGACGAGCACGAGAAAGTAATCAAGTACCAATCTCGGGGTCTGGCGCCGGTCGAGCTGGGCTACGATGAGCACGGACGTCTGCAAAGCGTCGTCGAGGGCGAGGGTTCATCATCGAGAGTCTACCAGCTGAGCTACACGCCAGACGGCTTTCTCGAGTCGATGACCGATCCGTTGCAGCGTTCGGTGAGCTTCGCCCACGACGCCGCCGGGAGGGTAACGATCCAGACGCTTCCGGATGGCCGGGAGATACTCTTCGGCCACGACGCGAACGGCAACCTGACTTCGATAACCCCTCCCGGCCGACCGCAGCACGATTTCGACTACACGCCCATAGATGAGCAGTCCGACTACACCCCGCCGCCGGTTGCCGGATCTGGAGACACCGCCACCCACTACGACTACAATCTAGACGGTCAGTTGAAGCTGGTAACCCGTCCGGACGGGCAGACGATAGACATCGAGTACGACACGTCCGGAAGGGCCTCCAGCGTGACCATTCCGCGCGGTGTGTACACTTTCGACTACGAGCCGAACACGGGTCAGTTGAGTTCGATCACGGCGCCCGACGGGGGCAAGTTGAGCTATAGCTGGAACGGGCCGTTGTTGACCGGGCAGGAATGGACCGGCGATATGGCCGGGCTAATAACGAGAGACTACGACGACGATCTCAGGCTTGTGAAGCTGTGGGTCGAGGGAGTAAGCTCAATCTACTACAGCTATGACGGAGACGGGCTTCTGACCGGTGCGGGCAACATGACGATCGAGCGCGATGCTGAAAGCGGGCTCGTAACCGGCACCAACCTGTCGAGCACGACGACGGCAAGCGCCTACAATGCCTTCGGCGAATTATCCGACTACACGGCCAGTCATATAGACACGCCTGTTTTCGAGCAGAACTTCGAAAGGGACGCACTCGGCCGGATTGTGAAAAAGACCGAGACATTGTCGGGTCAGACGACCGAGTACGACTATATCTACGACCCGGCCGGAAGATTGCACGAGGTAGACAGTGGCGGAGTCGCGATTTCGATCTACGACTACGACCAGAACTCGAACCGGGTGTCCCATACGGACGAGAACAGCGACATTGTCACCGGAACCTACGACGACCAGGATCGACTGCTGAGCTACGGCGATGCGACCTACAGCTACACCCCGAACGGCGAGCTTATGAGCAAGACCGAAAACGGCCAGACAACGACCTACTCCTACGACGTACAAGGCAATCTGACGGATGTGAGCTTGGCGACGGGCACCGAGATCCACTACATAATCGACGGCCGCAACCGGAGGATAGGCAAGGAAACAAACGGTGTCCGAGTTCAGGGCTTCCTGTACCAGGACCAACTGAACCCGGTTGCCGAGCTGGATATCAACGGGCAGGCAGTAAGCCAGTTCATCTACGCCAGTCGTGTGAACGTACCCGACTACATGCTATCGAAAAAGGCCGACGGCTCGACCTGGGTCGCCTACAGGATAATATCAGACCATCTCGGCAGCCCGCGCCTGGTATTAGACGCCGCGAGCGGCCAGGTCATCCAGCAGCTCGACTACGACGAATTCGGGCGCGTACTCAACGACACCAACCCGGGCTTCCAGCCCTTCGGCTTCGCCGGGGGGTTGTACGAACAATCCACCGGGCTCATACGCTTTGGAGCAAGGGACTATGATGCGGAGCGTGGGAGGTGGACGGCTAAGGATCCTGCTGTCTTCTACGCTCGCGAAATAAACCTTTATGGTTATGTAGCTAATAATCCTTTGAATTTTCATGACGCTGCCGGCTTGATGACTGATTATAACCTGACCAATGGAAATAATAACCCATTTTTCAACTTTACGTATCCTAGTTATGGTAGTGGCATTTCGTTTGGTGATTGCATGAATAACTGTATGGGAGCATTAAATCCTTGGCTGGCGGGTTCCCTGGGAGGTGTCATTGGAGCACTGTGTGCAAGATATACTGGTAACTCAGTTTTTTCTTCAGCCAGTGGTCTTATGGCGGCATGGAATATTGGTACTACAATCGGATGTTCAGTAACATGCGCGTTTGCGCCAGCTATCTGGAAATGAATCATTGGAAGGAATTAACATGAAAGATACTTCAAACGAGAAAACGCTGGCTATACATCTTGGTTATGTCACAATGTTTTTTATAGGAATTAGTATAATGAATAGCCATCCAGAATGGTACGGTTATCTTACCATTATTGCGGCGATGTTATATGCTGTTGTCTTTCTTGTTTATGGCATTGGAAATTATAGGAATAATATCAGAAAAAAACTGGAAAATAAGTCTGAAAGAAAGGCATCAGATCCCGACACTTGACCTCTGCGGGCAACATGACGATTGAGCGTGACGCCGAGAGCGGTCTTGTAACCGGCACCAGCCTGTCGAGCACGACGACGGCAAGCGCCTACAACGCTTTCGGCGAGTTGGCCGGCTACACGGCCAGCCATATCGACGCACCTGTTTTCGAGCAGGACTTCGAAAGGGACGCACTCGGCCGGATTGTGAAAAAGACCGAGACGCTACAGGGCCTGACGACCGTCTACGAATATTTCTACGACCAGGCCGGAAGGTTGCACGAGGTTGACCGCGACGGGCTAGCGATTTCAACCTACGACTACGACCAGAACTCGAACCGGGTATCCTATACTGACGAGAACAGCAACATTGTCACCGGAACCTACGACGATCAGGATCGCCTGCTAGGCTACGGCGACGCGACCTACGGCTACACGCCGAACGGCGAGCTTCAGAGCAAGACCGAAAACGGGCAAACGACGACGTATTCTTACGACGTCCTGGGCAACCTGACGGGCGTGAGCCTCGTACTCTGTTAGCGCCAACATTATTTCGTAAGCGATTTCAGTCGCAGATTTGACCGATGGGTGGGTATGAGCGGGGGTTCGCGACAGTAAGGTACTGCGGGTTTGTGAAGTTTCGGACAGCGTTGTTTTGACCGGTTCAGATAGGTGGAGCCCGGGCATTGGTATGTTTTGCGATCATTTGGTCGAGTCCTCGGCGGTCAGGTTCTCAGGTGTCTCGGGCAGGCAGCGAAGTGCCGTGCAGATCGCTTCTAGGAGCTGGTCTTCGCCGTTTTCTGACAGCAGCAGGGTTTCGTCGGGATACAGCTCCCACATCGCCTGGTGGACGAGGCCGATGAGGGAGACGGCGGTGCGAGCCGCCTGGATAAGCTTTCGGGCTTCTTGTTCGGTCATGGGATCAGCCTCCGGTTTTGACCTTGAGGATCATGTCGGCGTCGATTGTGCGCTTGTGTTCGACCATGGCGTAGAGCATGGACTGGGTGGCGATGTTGCCGATGCGCCTGGGGATGCCGAAGGACTGCTCGTGCAGGGCCGCAAGGGCGTCGGCGGCGAAGATGGGCTCGGTCGCTCCAGCCAGTTTGAGATGGTGCTCGACATAGGCGGCGGTCTCTTCGGGGGTCAGCGGCGGCATGTGGTAGCGCATGCGCAGCCGCTGGGCCAGCGGTTCCATGACGGCGAACTCCATGAGCCTACGCAGGTCGCTCTGGCCTGCCAGGATCAGGATGAACGGCTCGTAGGAGTCCATGCGGAAGTTGATCATGAGCCGGATCTCCTGCAGGGTGCCGGTGGGAAGCATCTGGGCCTCGTCGATGATGAGCACAACGGTCTTGCCGCGCTGGTCCTTGCTTTCGAGTATCTCGCACTGGATCTGGGTGTAGAGAGCGCTTTTTGAGCCGCGGTGGATCAGGCCGAGCTTTTGGTTGAGGTGCCTGAGGATGTCGAAGCGGTTCAAGGTGGAAAGCGGGGTGTAGAGCGGGCGGTAGAGGTTGTCGTTGAGGGAGTCTACGAAGCGGCGCAGCGCTACGGTTTTGCCGGTGCCCGGGTCGCCTGTGAGCAACATGGTGCCGTGGCGGCGTTTGATGTAATCGAGCCGGGCGGCGGTCTCGGCCAGGGAGTCGGAAGCGAACAGGTCCGAGGTCTTGATCTGCTTGTCGAACGGGTGGCGCTTGAGCCCGAACCATGTCAGCAGGTCGTTCACGGCCGGTCCTCCGCATGGGTTGGCTTCCTGGCGAGGCGGATGGGGGCCTCGGCATGGGTGGGCCTGAAGGTTCTGGCGTTTTCCTTGACGTCGACCAGCTTCAGCCGGCCGACCCGGGCCCCGTTGTCGTACAGGTACAGCTCGGTCGACTCATCGACCGGGTGGCGCAGCTCGATGCGCCGGCGGATGTAGGCGGCCGGGACCTCATAGATATCGCCCTTG
>DATKYQ010000099.1:0-43693 GCA_035528415.1 Myxococcota bacterium
TTCACTACCCGCTTCTTTCAGCGCCGGCCTCGCGGCCGGACCGGTCTCCCGGATTGTCGCCTTGCGGTTCGTGTGGGTCGCTGCGACCAACTCCCCAGAGGACTTTCACCTCCTGTCCAGGCCCATGCTGGGCACACAAAAGAGACGGCCCCGAAAAACCAGGGCCGTCCCGATCAATCAGAAGTCCTCTAACAAGCCCTAGAACTTGTAGCCGATCTTGGTGAAGAAGTAGCGCCCGATGAAGTCGTAGGTCTGGATGTTGGCGTTCTGGCCGCCCTCGGGGAAGAACGGCGGATCCTTTTCGAGCACGTTGTCGACGCCGAAGATGAAGGTCAGGTCTTTCCAGGTGTAGGAAGCCACGACGTCCCAGTAGGTGACGGCCGCCACGTGATGGGTCGGCGTGTCCCAGCGGCTCTCGATCTCGTCCCATTCGACGCCGAAAACCTTGGCGCCGTCGATCCAGCGCAAGCGGTTGCCGAGCGACCAGATGCCGGGGCCCAGTTCACCGGAGAAGGTTGCCATCAGGTTCCAGCGGAAATTGGCCCAGGAGCCCGAGCCGGAGGTGATCGTTCCGGCGTACTCGACCTTCTCGCCGGCGATCTCCTCGTCGTATTTGAGCATATAGTTGCCGTGCCAGCCGAGATCGAACTTGACCTGGCCCTTTTTCAGCCCTAACAGGTTGAAGTCGAAGCCGTAGTTCACGGTGAAATCGAAACCGCTGGTTTCAAGGGTGGCGATGTTCTGCAGGGTGGCGTCGATGAATCCCAGCTCGTTGCTCGGGTTGCGCATGGAGGCGGGGTCGCCGCCGGCGATGAAAGCGCACTGCGGCGAGGAGAAGTTCGCCGAGTTGTAGCACTGGTCGAGGATCCACTGCGGCGGCGCGCCCGAGATGGCGTTGTCCACCTTGATGTTGTAGTAGTCGAATGTCACCGATAAGCCCTTGAGGTACTTGGGCAAGATGCTCGGGGTGACGGCGATGCCCACGTTGAAGACCCGGGCCGTCTCGGAGTCGAGGTCGGCGTTTCCACCGATGTTGGTGCGTAGCTGTGAACCGGTCGATGTCCAGTCGTTGGGTACGCCCTGGGCGGCACAGTTGGCCTGGACGTTCGGGTCGGTGCTGGCCTGCCACATCGCGCACGGGTCGGTCAGCGCCTCGTAGGAGACGGCGACGCCTCCGTACAGGTCGCCGATGGCCGGAGCGCGGAAGGCCGTTGAGAACACGCCGCGCAGCATGAAGTCGGCAATCGGCGAGTAGGACAGACCGGTGCGGTAGGTAAATTCGGACCCGAAGGTGTTGTAACGCGAGAAGCGACCGGCGAGGTCTGCCGTCAGGCTATGCACGCCGGGCATGTCTTTCAGCACCGGTAGGCTGATCTCGGCGAACACTTCCTGGGCATTGTAGCTGCCCTGTGTCGGGTCGAGACCATTACCGGCCGAGTCGCCGCTCTGGGTGACCGACGAGGGCCGGTTGAAACCCGACTCCCTGCGCGTCTCTGCGCCGAGCACAACCGAGAACGGGCCGCCGGGCAGTTCGAACAGCTCGGCCTTGAGCATGCCGGCCAGCACGTACATATCCCAGCCGGTGACCTCTACGTCGGTGTAGCTGATATAGCGCCTGAGGTTCCAGGGCAATGTCGCCCCATAGTAGTCACCGTCGACACAGCCACGATAACCATTGGCCGCGCAGGTGGTCGTGTTCAGGGTTTCCTCCATCTTGGTGCGGTTGACAGAGTTGTAGATGGTCGTGTTGAGTTGGTGCTTGCCGTAGTTGAAGTAGACGTCCCAGGAGAGCCAGTCGGTGATGTCGCCCTTGGCCCCGGTGACAATGCGGAATGTGTTGGAGTCGTTGTCGTAGAGACGGTTGCCGACACCGCCCATGCGCCGCAGGCCGTACATCTCGGTGTTGGTCGGATCGGTATTCAAGTCGTCGCGGATGACGTCCGGAATGGCCGGGCTGTCGGTCGGGATAACCATGCCGTTCGGGTAAAGGTTGGTGCCGAAGCCGATCGGCTGCGGCGCCAACTGGTTGCGGCTGTAGCGATTTGTGAAGGTACCTTCCATGTACACCTTGGTGTTCTCGGTGAAATCATAGTGACCCAGGGCGGTGACCGAGAAGCGCTCCATCATGCCGATCAGCCACTGGTCGTTACCGTAGTTGTAACGATCGCCCATGGGATCCAAACAGGGCTGGCCTACCGTGCATTCGGCGTTGTTGAAAGGGTGAGCCATCTGGCCGTTCTCGTCCATGGCCACGTCGGCCCAGTCGCCGGGTCCGCCGGCCACGCCGTCGCCGTCGATGTCGCTGGCGCTCCAGTATTGGTAGCGGCCGTTGAGGCTGGTGCCCGAGCCGTACATCCGGCCGACCGATGAACCGGGACCGGACTCGTTGTACCACTCGGCCACCACCGGGTACTTGGCCCAGTTGCGGTCAACCTGCTTGATCTCGTCACGGTGCATATAGTTGAAGTTGGCGGAGAAGTGGCCCTTGTCGGAAGCGACCCCGCCGGTGCCCGAAACACTTAGCTCGGCGCCGTCGCCGTGTCCGGAGATGCCGCCGCCCAGGTCGACCTGGAAGCCTTCAAAGTCGTCCTTGAGAATGATGTTGATGACGCCGCCGATGGCGTCCGAGCCGTAGGCCGCCGATGCGCCGTCGAGCAGCACCTCGACGCGATCGATCATCTGCACCGGGATGTTGTTCAAGTCGACGGCCGAGCCGGCGGCCGATTTGATGAAACGCCGGCCGTTGACCAGCACCAGGGTACGGCCCACGCCCAAGTTGCGCAGGTCGACCATGACCCAGCCGTTGCCGCCGTTATTGTTCTGGGCGTTGAGGCCCTGGAGAGTGACCGATGGCAAAGTGTTCAGCAGCTCGTCGATGGTGTTGACACCCGACAGGGCGATTTCCTTGGAGTCAATGACGGTGATGTGGGCGAACCCCTCGAGATTGCTTCGCCCGATGCGGGAGCCGGTGACGACGATCTCCTCGACGCCCTCGGCCTTCGGCTTGGCCTCTTCGGCGGGCGCCTCGTCCTCCGGCACGGCCTCTTCAGCGGGTGCCACGCCCTCCGGCTTAACTTCCTCGGCGGGTGCCTCCTCCCCTCCTTCACCTTGGGCGAACGCGGTCAGCGGGAAAGCCAACCCGATCACCAAGGTCAACATTAAAGTCCTGCGCCACCACCTAATGTTCTCTCCAGTTCTTCGCATGTTCGGTCCCCTTCTCTTTAAACTACTACTGTTTAACCTCCTGAATGGCCTCCTCACAACTTCCTGTGGGTGAATATAGTGAATTTGGATACACAACACAATAAAAAAACACTTTTCGATTGTTAAAAAAAGCTAATAATTTCGCTAAAATAAATATAGCCAATGAAAAAGTCGAAGAACTGGATTGTAATCCGAACTGAGAACACCAGGTCTCATTGTTCATCAATACATATTGACAAGTCAGCCATGAATTGCAAAGGTGGCTGCCGTAACACAAGAGGCCACATGTCTTCTTTCAAGCACAGTCCTGGAGATCCGTCATGAAGCTACTGCGCGCAGGTAGGGGGCTCATGCTCTGGCCGCTGCTGGTCGTGATTCTGACGACCTGGCCGGCCGGGGCCGACGACCTGAACAAGACCATCGACCTCATCATGAAGTCTAACAAGGCGACCGCCGAGTCCCAGGCCCGAATCGACAAGATCAGCGAGGATACCGGCGACCTGCTGGGTCAGTACCGGGCGGTGCTGGAGCAGATCGAGTCCATCCGGTCCTACAACGCCCAGGTCGAAACGTTGATCGCCTCCCAGCGCGGGGAGATTTCGGCTCTCGAAAACCAAATCGAGAACGCCACCTCGATCGGGCGCGAGGCTACCCCCTTGATGCTGCGGATGATCGATGCGCTCGATGCCTTCATCAAGCTGGATGTTCCCTTCTTGAAGGAAGAACGGGCCAAGCGCGTGGCCGATCTAAAGGAAATGATGAACCGCGCCGACGTGGCCGAATCGGAGAAGTATCGCCGCATCCTCGAGGCCTACCAGATCGAAAACGAGTTCGGCCGCACAATAGAAGCCTACAAGGGCGAACTGGCCATGAAGGGTAAGAAACAGCGCACCGTCAACTTCCTGCGCGTCGGCCGCGTGGCGCTCGCGTACCTGACCCTCGACGAAAAGGAAGCCGGCTTGTGGAACAAAGACACGAAGAGTTGGGAAGAATTGCCCGGCGAGTACCGTAGTTCGATCAAGAAGGGCCTGCGGATAGCCCGCAAGCAGACCGCCCCGGACTTGATTCGCATTCCAGTCTTCGCAGCGGAGGACGCCAAATGAGATCCTTTTATGCGGCAGTTATACTGGTTACAGTCGTAGGACTCGGCCTTCCCGCCGGCGCCCAGCAGACGAAGTCGAGCACGCCGGCTTCGTTGAGTGAACTACTGAAGAAAGTCAAGACGGGCTGGCGCGAGCAGAGCCAAGAGAACAGGAAACGCGAGGCCGAGTTCTTGGCCAAAAAGAAACAACAGACCAGCCTGCTCAAGCAGGCCCGGGAGACACTGGCCAAGGAGCAGAAGCGTTCCGACGCTTTAGAAAAACAATTCGACCGCAACGAAGGCGAGGTACCGCGCCTGGAGGAGACCCTGCGGATCAGGTTGGGAACCATGGGCGAACTGTTCGGTGTCATCCGGCAGGTGGCCGGTGAAACCCGCACCTACCTGGACAACTCGCTGGTCTCGGCCCAGTTGCCCGGGCGCGGCGATCGGCTCATTCCCCTGACCAAGAGCAAGTCGTTGCCCTCGATCAAGGAGCTCGAGAGTCTGTGGTACTTGCTGCAAGAAGAAATGATCGAATCCGGCAAAGTAGTACGCTTCAAGACCCGGATCGTCACAGTCGACGGTGACCAGGATCAGGTCGAAGTGATCCGTGTCGGCACCTTCAACGCCATTGCCAAGAACCGCTTCCTGAACTGGCTGCCCGATAGCGGTAAGCTAGTGGAGTTGCAGCGCCAGCCGGCCCGGCGATACCTGGCAACTGCCGAGGATCTGGAGGGTGTCAAGAAAGGTTATGTGCGCATGGCGGTCGATCCGTCGCGGGGCTCGCTGCTGTCGTTGCTGGTGCAGACACCGACTTTCTGGGAGCAAATAGATTTCGGCGGCCTGATCGGTTACATCATCATCGGGCTCGGGCTGGCAACGTTGGCGCTGGCCTTGCTGCGGCTTCTGGTGCTCGCTTTCGTAGGAATAAAAATCCGCCACCAGCAGCACCAGAAGGTAGCCAAGCCCAACAATCCTCTCGGGCGCATCCTGGGCATCTTTGCCCAGAATCCCAATCTGGACACCGAAACTCTGGAAACCAAACTGGACGAGGCCATCATGCGCGAGACGGCCAAGCTTGATCGTTTTTTGTGGGCCGTCAAGATCGTTTCGGTGGTTGCGCCGCTGCTGGGGCTGCTGGGTACGATCACTGGAATGATCAAGACCTTTCAGGCGATCACCATGTTCGGTACCGGCGACCCCAAGCTGATGGCCGGCGGTATCTCCGAGGCCCTGGTAACCACAATGCTGGGCCTGATGGTTGCCATTCCCCTGGTGTTACTGCATAGCTGGATGAAGAGCATGAGCCGGCGGTTGATCGAGGTGCTCGAGGAACAAAGCACCGGCATCCTGGCCCAACGGAGGGAGGAGCTTTGCCGTGCCGACTCTGCTGATTGAGTCCTGGGAGAAGATCCAGTCCTTCCTGGAGACCGGCGGCGACGTGCTGGTGGTCATCTTCGTCGCCACCCTGATCATGTGGATTCTGATCGTTGAACGTTTGTTGTACTTCGCCCGGGTCCATCCCAGGAATGCCAAGCTGGTGATTGAGGCATGGCTGGCGCGCAAAGATCGCACATCCTGGAATGCCGAACAGATCCGCCGGCAGCAAATCTCCATCCTGTCGTTGAAACTGAACCGCTCGCTGAACCTGATCAAGACATTTGTCGCTCTGTGCCCGCTTCTGGGCCTGCTGGGAACCGTGACCGGAATGATCGAGGTCTTCAACATCATGGCCATGATGGGCAACGGGAACGCCCGGGCATTGGCGTCCGGCGTTTCGATGGCAACCATTCCCACCATGGCAGGTATGGTCGCCGCCCTGTCGGGCGTCTATTTCGCCGCCCGACTGGAGCGCTATGCCAATCGTAAAATCGTGATAGTCAAAGACGCACTCGTGATCGACAGGGGTGAAACATGCGCCGCCATCTGAGCCGTGAAGAAGACGATAGCGACATCAACATCACGCCCATGCTGGATATGGTGTTCATCATGCTGATCTTCTTCATTGTAACGGCCTCCTTCGTCAAGGAAGCCGGCATCGACGTCAACAAGCCCGGAGCCATCAGCGCCCAGACCAAGGGTCGAGCCAGTATATTCATCGCAATCTCCGCGAACAACGAGGTCTGGATCGATCGACGCCAGGTGGACGTCAGACAGGTTGGTGCCAACATAGAGCGTCTGCTGGCCGAGAACCCGCAGGGCTCCGTAGTCATCCAGGCGGACCGTGACTCGAAAAACGGCATATTGGTGCAGGTCATGGATGCTGCCAAGTTGGCCGGCGTCGAGAATGTCTCGCTGGCGGCTGAACCGCTGAAGTGAGTCGCTTTGGAATGATCAAACGCTATCTGATAGCGATCGTTATCGCGTTTGCGATAACCTTGAGCCTGTTCTTCCTGATGAATTCGCTGATCGAATTCGGTCGGGTAAGACTTGGTGACGACGACAGCATCCGGGTGATCGACTTCGTTCGGCTAAAGCACGAAGATCAGATCCAGACCAAGAAACGGGAACTGCCCCAGAAGCAGAAACTCGAGGCACAGCCGGCGCCGCCGGCGCTCAACATTCCGAAATCGACCACGGCCTCAGGCGGCCAGGCCATAAAGATCTCGGCCCCACCGCCCATGATGCAGAAGGCGGTAAAGCTGAGCGGCGGACCCAGCATGGCCTCTGCGCCCAGCGACGCGGGCAGCATCCCGCTGGTGCGCATCCAGCCCATGTACCCGCGGGCCGCGGCCCAGAATCGCATCGAAGGCTGGGTGTGGCTACAGTTCAACATCACCATCACCGGGGCGGTCGAAAAGGCGCGCGTGATCGATTCCCAACCGCCGAAAATATTCGACAGTGCGGCCCTGCGTGCCATCCGAAAGTGGAAGTACAAACCGAAGATCGTCGACGGTGCGCCTGTCGAGACCCGGGGAGTACAGGTCAAGTTGACTTTCAAGCTCGACGAGCAGTAACGGAGTCGCAGTGTGGGCATGATGCATATCACGGGAAATCGGATCGTTGCGACGGCATCCCTGGCGGCGGCCCTGCTGCTGGCGTCCGGCGCCAGGCCACGGGCGGAAGAGACGAAGATTAGTTACGTCGTGGGCAAATGGGCCTACACACGGCTGAGCGAGGCGCATGATTTCATAGGCAAGGGCAAGTACTCGGCCGCGTTGAAGCTGATGGACTCGATGCAGAACAAGAAGCGTCTCAACCCGCACGAGCGGGCCCTGATGTGGCAAACCTACGGGTACATCTACTCATCCCAGGAGCTGTTCCCGAAGGCCATACAGAGCTTCAAGGAGTGCCTGGCGCTCAAGGCGCTTCCCAAGGGTGCGGCGCTGGACACACAGTACAACCTCGGTCAACTCTATATGGCCAACCGACAGTTCAAGCAGGCGGTCAGTACCTTGACCGACTGGATCGGCCAGGTTGACAAGCCCTCTCCCGACGCCAAGTACCTGCTGTCTATGGCTCTGACCCAGGTCAAGGACTGGAAGAGGGCCCTCGACTTCGCCCGGCAGGCGGTCGCCGGAGTCAAGCGGCCCCGGGAAACCTGGCTGCAGTTGCTGCTATCCATCCACTTCGAACTCAAGCAGAGCCGGCAGGTGGCCCGCGTGCTCGAGCGTCTGATCAAGCTGTTTCCCAAGAAGATCTACTGGATGCAACTGTCGGCGATCTATTTCGATATGAAGGACGAGAAGCGCGCCCTGGCCGTGCTGGAGATCTGCCATTCGCTGGGCTACCTGAAAACCCATGGACAGCAGATGAACTTGTTCTCGTTGTTGATGCACGTCGGCGCGCCGTTCAAGGCCGCCCGGGTGCTCGACAAGGGTCTCAAAGACGGCATCATCAAGCGCAACGAGCAGACGCTCACAATGCTGGGTGACGCCTGGCTGCGCGCGCGCGAGTACGACCGCGCGGTTCTGCCGCTTATCACGGCCGCCAAGCTCTCGGCCAAGGGCAACCTGTGGACCAGGGTGGCGCAGATCCACATGGAGCAGGAGGCCTGGCCCAAGGCCGGTAAGGCATTGCAGAACGCCATCGCCAAGGGCACGCTGACCAATCCCGGTAACGCCCGTCTACTGCTGGGCATCACCTATTTCCGGACGGGCTCCTACAAGAAAGCCCGAGACGCATTCGAGAAGGCCCGCGAATTCAAGGACTCGAAAAAGGCCGCGGCCACCTGGCTCAAGGCGCTGGCCGAACGATCGAAAGCAAAGTAACTGTTTCCGCCCAGGTCGGGATGGAATAGCGGCCGCAGGCAAATGTTGCTTGCGAGTCGGCTAGCCCTTACTGTCCGCTCTGGCGGCGGGCTGCCACAGCTCTCGTCCAGCCCGGACTTGGCGAAGTGACAGGCGACACAGTCATTGCGGTTTTCAAAGCCGTGCCGGTTGCCATGGCATGCCAGGCACTGGTCGCCGGAGTCGTGCTCGCGAGGGCTGTTTGGGCCGTTGGGATCGCAGGCCCCGTTGGCCCCGTGACAGCGGGCGCACTGAGGGGGCAGGTTGGCGGCATGCCCCGAGACCGGCAACTCGTGGCACTGGGTGCAGATTGGGTTCTTGAAGCCCATGTGATCTGGCCCGAGCAACGGTGGTGATTCTCCGCCGCCCGAGCCCGAACAGCCCGCCATAAAAACGAACAGGCAGACGATCATCCGACCCGGCCGCAGGATAGAGACTTGCACGTAGAGCAGTATAATATGTCTCGGTCGTAAAAATCCATACTGTAAACCGAAATCCGTTGCATCCAAGCGCGAAATATCGCAGGCTTACGCACATCGTTTTGTTGTTTTCTAAAAGAGGCGCTACATACTGGAGGTGACATGAACTGGCATGCAAGGCTGTCTCTTTTTTTTGCCTTTGCTGCCCTGCCGGGACCGGCCATGGCCGGCAATCCGCTCACGGTGGCGGTCATGGAGTTCGCATCCAAGGGAGGCGTAACCCAGAAGCAAATGGACGCGCTCGGGGATATGCTGGCCAACGAGATCCGCGCCATGGGCGACTACCGCGTGATCGGCAAGTCGGATATCGGCACCGCTCTGGACATGGAGCAGCGCAAGGCCATGATGGGCTGCAACGAAGACTCATGCATCGCCGAGGTCGGCGGCGCCCTCGGGGTTCGCTGGGTGACGGTCGGCAACGTCAGCAAGTTCGGCGAGGCCTACCTGCTGAACATCAAGATCCTGGACGCGACCAACGTTCGCGTGATCGCGGGAGTCTCGAAAAAAGTGGAAGGCGGCGAGGGTCAACTGATAGACGCGCTCTCGGCGGCGGCCAAAGAGCTGTTCGCCAAGGCCGGCCCGATCATGGCGGAGGGCCGGCCTGAGGGCCGGCCGCAAAAAGACAAGCCCGCGCCCGAACCGGATAAGACTGCCGCCGCCACAACCAATACCGTCGCCGCAACCCAACCCGACAAAGTCACCCCCCCTGCCCCGCCGCCCGCAGGCATCGTTTCGGCGGCGCCTTCCTGGCTGAACACCTGGGGGCATGTCGCTTTCTGGTCGGGCACGGGCCTTGCGGTGCTGGGCACTATCGCCCTGGTGGTGGGCATGCAAAACGGCGACGCGTACGCGGACAGCAACCAGAGTTACGGGGCGCGCCTGGACGCCCTTGACAGATCCAGGTCATGGTCGGGAGTCATGTGGGCAGGGTACGGGGCGGGTTTCGCCCTGATGGCCACCGGCGCGGCCTTCTGGATCTGGGAAGCGGTCTCCGGCTCTCCGGGCCCGACAACCGCGATCGCGCCAACCCCGGACGGCCGGGGCCTGGTTCTTGGCCTGGGCGGGAGGTGGTGACATGTCGGCCGGGCTAAGATACATGGGTTCCTGTCTAGTGGCCATCCTGACCTGCTCCTCATGCGATGTTTTTTTGCCCGCTGATTGGGGCCAGGCCGGCATGCCCTGCCACAACGACTCTGACTGCAATGACGGTAATGAATGCAGCTGGAACAAGGCAGGGAGAAGCTACTGCGTGCCCTGGGACAAGGAGGAATGCGCTTCCGACAGCCAATGCAAAGATATTATCAATCTGGAGTCTGCATACTGCGGCACTGAAAACAAGTGCGAACCGTGGGATATCGTCTACGGCTTCGGAGACGAGTGCCAGGAAATGAGTGATTGCGACGAAGAAGACGGCCTTGGTTGCATTTGTTTCCTCGACGAGGAGAACTGTTACTGCACCACAATAACCGATTGCAGTGACAAGCTCGAATGCGTGAACGCGCATCCCGGTTCTCCCGAGTGCATGCAGACGGGTTACCCCGATCACCCCAGTTCCTGCGGACGACCCGCCTTCACCGGGGGAGTCGGGGTACCCTGTGAAGAGGATGATGATTGTTCTACTGGCAACAAGTGCGTGTCGTTCGAGGAGGCCGTCCCCGTCCCTGCTAAATACTGCACCGAGAACTGCGGGAGCGACGGAGATTGCCCCTGGGGCCTGGAGTGCGAGGATATCGGCGGCAGTGTCTGCGCCTTTCGCGACTGGCTGGGATTCAACAGAGATTGCCCAACCGGCTCCGAATGTTCAGAACCCTACAATACATGCTACAACTCGACCTGCACGCGCACTTGCCAGGACAATGATGATTGCCCCAAAGATACAACCTGCGATTCGGGCCATTGCACCTATTTTTTTTGATCCGTTCGCGCCACCTGCCCACCTGATTCCAGGGCCATAGCCAGCGCCCGGGCGTGGATCTTTCCGGCGAAGTGCACCGGACTCTTTCCGTGGATCGGATCCCAGCGAGACGGATCGGCCTTGCAGAAAAACTGCGCCTCCAAGCCGTAACGCGTGATTCCCTCGTCGAGCGGCAAGCCGATTACCCGCGCCGCCGCCTGCCGGGTCGCGCCACAGGGCGCCTGGCGGACGACTTCGATGGTTGATATCTTTCCGTCCTTGGCCGTGGCCGTAAGCTCCGGGGCACCGAAGTGCTCGGCATACGCCCCCAACTCGGAATGGCGCGCGAGTCCGCAGCAGGTCGGCGGCGCGAACACGCTGCCGGACACTCCCTTGCGGCCGGAGGCAATCAGCGGAATCGATTGCGCCCGGCAGATCCGCGCCAGCTCATCGCTCAGATCCGGATGCAACAGGTGATCGATCACCAGGTCGGCGTCCAGTTTCGCAGGCAACCAGCGGCCGGGATCATCGATGACCACGGGAAGTTCTTCGTCGATGGACACCAGCTCGACTATGCGCAGCTCCCGGCCGTATTCGGCAAGCGCCTTGGTCTTGTACTCGCCGCTTCCATGCTGCTGAAAAACGATGATCCTCTGCATGTAAACCTCTTGCGCAGGCCGACGGCAAGCTTACCATCGGCCATGGCAAGATCCGAATCAATTGCAGGAAATATTCCCGGGCGTTTGAACCAATAGCGCCCGACCGCTGCTTCAATCAGGGCGCCGGTTCTCCGTCAACCATGCCGTATTCGCACCCGCAGATGTTTTCTTCCGGGTTGTCTTGCTTGCAACCGGTGGAGTAGTAGTCATCGCCGAAGTTGTCCGTGCAGTATTCGACGCAATCGACATTTTCCCAGCCCATGTAATCCGCGGAGCAGACGCTGGCGGTATCATCGTCGACGCACTGGAACTCGCCCGGTGTGCATTCGACCCAGATGCCCTCGGTTATATCATACTCACACTGGCAAGGATCCTCGGCCAGGGCGTCGCAACCCTTCGAGTAGGAACCGAAACCGTACATCTGCATGCAGTAGTCGTCGCATTCCTGGCTGGACCAAGATAGGCCGTCCTGGTTGCAGGCCATCAGGATGTTCTGATCGCACACCAGATCGCCCGGATTGCAGTCATTGGGGTCGGGCCCGACGCAGTTGCCGTTTGTGTCCATGACCAGGCCCGGTCCGCAACTCTTGGCCTTGTAGTCGGCCAGGCAGCCGATCACGCCCAGGACCAGGCCGAGCGCCAGGATAAACACCACCATTAGCATGGCGGGGTTCAACTTCTTCTCATCTTCCTCCTCGACGGCAGGTTGCCGCGCCCAGGCGGACGGGTAGCGGGCCTGCCGGTACTGTCTCAGCGGTTCGACTCGGAACTTGTCATTTGCCATCTTAATCCTCCCATCAATCGAAGTCGTACGGGAAAAGGTCTGAATAGTTCTTGTAGTGCTTCTTCAGGAAGTTGCGGTTGCGCTCGTCCCAGAGTTCGTTGCCGATCTCGTCCGCGATGGGGATCAGCATCTTTTCGTGAGCGCACAGTATCCCCGGCACCTCGGTCACCTTGCCGGTTGTCTGCCAGTTCAGGCAACCGCAGTAGTTCGAGCAACGGCCCACCAGTGCGCAACCCGCGCACTGCGTGCGTTCGTTGCGGTTCAGGCGGATCAACTCGTCGCGCCTTGAAGTCAGCCCCGTCTCGACGTGTCCGATGCAGTAGTTTTCGGCGTCCGCCCGGTCGGAGACGAACTGCACGCAGGGAAAGATGCGCCCGTCGGGGGCAATGGATATCTTCTTGGCGCCGAAGTCACACGTCTGGCCCAGTTTGTATGGCGAGGCGGCGTGGGTCTTGAGCTTGTCGTCGAACAGCCCAAAATGAAAATGCTCACCCGAGCGGGCCTTCTCGATGTAGAAGGTTGCAAGCTCGCGGTAGCTCAGCTCGAGCCGGCCGATATCTTCAGGCCGCCAATCGGGATGGGTGTAGTCGAGCGCATGCACGAAGTAGCGGATGCCTTTGTTCCAGATGTACTCGATCGAGGAATGCAGGCGATCCACCGTCTGTGGAGTAACGACGCTGGTGACAACCACGGTCGGGTTGTATTTCAAAATCAGCGAAAGCTTCCGGTCGAGAACGTCGAAGCTGCCCTTGCCGGTCGGGAACACACGCTGGGCGTTGTGGGCCTCACGGTCGCCGTCGAGCGAGACGGCATAAAGCAGGTTGTGATCGCGGCAGAAAGCAAGCTTTTCTTCATCGAACAGGGTGCCGTTGGTGGAAAGCCGAAAGTGCATGCTTTTATCACATGCCTCGGCGCGCTCTGTGGCGTAGCGGGTCAGTTCCTTTATGGCATCGAAGCGCAAGAGCGGCTCGCCGCCGAAGTACGAGATACAGGCCGATTTACTGCCTAAAGAGAGCGCCAGGTCGATGGCTTTTCTGCCGGTTTGGGCATTCATCGATTCCTTGATTTTGCTCGGGGCATAGCAGTACTTGCAGCGCAGATTGCAGTCCTTGGTGAGATGCAGGATTACTTTCATCAGGGCTATTACAAGCAACCGACGTGCCATTCGACTAAAACGACAATCCCCGGGAAAGGCACGGCTTTTGAAAATCAAGAACCAGCAAGTGTATCAGAAATCTGTTGCACGACAGAATTTCAGGGGCGGAGACCCTGTACCGCCGCGGCCGGATTTGCCATCCCGACCTGTGAATGTTATGCACTCAGGCCATGATTCGCGCCGCAATCTTCGATATGGACGGACTGCTGGTCGACTCCGAGGGGCTCTGGACCCGGGCAGAGATCGAGGTCTTCGCCACGGTCGGCATCGAGCTTGACGAGATCAAATGCGCTGAGACTGTCGGCATGGGTCTCGATCAGGTTGTCGCCTTTCGTTATGCACAGCGACCCTTTCGCGAGCGCAGCCGCGAGGAGGTGGCCCGGGCAATTCACAGGCGGGTCGTCGAACTGGTCACGAAACACGCCCGGCCGATGCCGGGCGCGCTGCAGGCGCTCGAATTCGTGCGTTCCAAGGGCGCCCGGATCGGCCTGGCCACCGCATCCGATCAGCAACTCATCGCAGCGGCTCTCGGCCGGCTCGGCATCCTTGCCATGTTCGATCACCTGCAGTCCTCGGCGGAACTGCCGCGCGGCAAGCCGCACCCCGATGTTTACCTGCTGGCCGCCAAGGGTATTCGCGTGGCTCCCGCCGAGTGTGTTGCCTTCGAGGATTCGCTGCCCGGCGTCGAGGCCATCCTGGCCGCCGGAATGAAAGCCGTGGCCGTGCCCGAAAGACGCCTGGCCTCCAACGAGCGCTTCTTGCGCGCCGACGTGGTGCTCGAATCCCTCGAGAAACTCGACGACGAGATCTGGCAGAAGATCGCGGGCTAGGCCCCGAACACCCCGGCGACCATCTCTTGCGCCTGATACAGGATCTCATCCAGCCTTTCGGTGCCTGCGAAACTCTCGGCGTAGATCTTGTACTTGTCTTCGGTGCCGGACGGGCGGGCTGCGAACCAGCCGCTCTTGGCCACCACTTTGAGCCCGCCGATGGGCGCGTCGTTACCCGGGGCGCGGGTGAGCTTGGCGACGATCGGCTCGCCGGCCAACTCGCGCGCCGTAACCGCGTCCGCCGAAAGGTTGCCGAGAATCTCCTTCTGCCGGGGCGTTGCCTGCGCATCAATGCGCCGGTAGGCGGGCGTCCCCAAGCGGGCCGCAATTTCTGTGTAGATTTCCCCGGGGTCGCGCCCAGCGCGAGCAGTCATCTCGGCGGCCAGCAGATCGAGCAACATGCCGTCCTTGTCGGTCGTCCACACCGAGCCGTCGATGCGCACGAAGGACGCCCCGGCGCTCTCCTCGCCGCCGAAAGCCAGCTTTCCTGCGCGCAGGCCGTCGACGAACCACTTGAAGCCGACCGGAACCTCGTACAATCCGCGCCCGGCTTCGGCTGCCAGCCGATCGAGCAGCGAACTCGTCACCAGGGTCTTGCCCAGTTCGAAATCCGGCTTCCAGTCCGGGCGGTGCCCGAACAAATACCAGGCCGCGGCGGCCAGGTACTGGGTCGGGCTCAGGAGTCCGGCGGAGCGGGTGACAATCCCGTGCCTGTCGCCGTCCGGGTCGTTGCCGAAGGCCAAATCGAACTTATCGCGGTTGCCTATCAGGCCGGCCATGGCATAAGGCGACGAACAGTCCATGCGGATCTTGCCGTCGCCGTCAAGCGGCATGAAAGCAAAGGCCGGATCCAGTCTGCGATTGACCACCTGGATATCGATCTTGTAGCGTTCGGCGATGGGCTCCCAGTAGGCCAGAGTAGATCCGCCCAGGGGATCCGCGCCCAGCCTCAACCCGGATGCGGAGATCGCCTGCATGTCGATCACTTGCGCCAAATCGTCAACGTAGGGCGCGACAAAATCACGCTCGCGGATGGCGCCCGATCGCTGCGCCTTTTCCAGGGACATGCGCCTGGCGTCCGCTAGGCCCGCGCGCAGGATCTCGTTGGCCCGCTGCTGGATCCATCCCGTGCTGTCGCTTTCGGCAGGTCCGCCGTGCGGTGGATTGTACTTGAACCCGCCGTCGCCGGGGGGGTTGTGGGAAGGCGTGACCACGACACCGTCGGCACGGCTGTCTGCGTTCGCCCGGTTGTGAGCCAGGATGGCGTGCGAGACGACCGGGGTAGGCGTGGCCCCGTCCCCGGACTGGAAAAAGACATGCAGGCCGTTGGCCGCGAAGACCTCCAGCGCGCTTCGCTGCGCCGGCCCGCTGAGCGCGTGGGTGTCCTTGCCCAGAAAAAGAGGACCGTTAATTGAACGGCTGCCGCGGTAGTCGCAGATCGCCTGCGCGATTGCCATTACGTGATTCTCGCAGAAGCTGCCATCGAGCGAGCTGCCGCGATGCCCCGAGGTGCCGAAGGCAACGGCTTGCCGCGGGTTGTCCGGGTCGGGTTTTTGCGAGTAATACAAGTCGACGAGTCGTGATACGTCGATCAGGCTGTCTGCCGGAGCGGGCTTTCCCGCCAGCGGGTGTAGTTCCATCGGTTCCTCTAATAGACGTAGCCCTATTTCTTTTTGGGCACCCAGGCCCAGATCATCTCGCAGTGAATGGGCTCGCTGCCCGTCTCGTCGGTCACGTGGACCTCGATCGGGACGCTACCCTTGGGATCTGCGTTCATCTTTTTGCGCTGCTCTTCGGTAATCGTGGCCACGGCCCGCATGTTTCCCTTGGTGCGCTTCTTGTAATCCACGTGTATCGACTTGATAAGCGGCAACTTATCGTCGGGAAGGTTCATGGCCACCACGAAGCCGGACACCGTCTCGGCCAGCAGTGCCATGGCAGCGGCGTGGACGTTCTTAATGTGGTTCTGCACTCTCTTTTTATTGGGAATTCCACCCACCACCCGTTCGGCCGTGAGTTCTTCGATGCGAATCAACGAAGTGCCGACGAAGGGAACCTTCTTGGTAACTGTCAGCGTCAGTATGCGTTGCCTGATGATATCCGGCAATCGGTTGATACTTGAGATAATCCTGTTCATCCTGTTCGGCTTGCTCATCGAACTACTCCATATCCGTTTGGATTGCGGGTATATGTAACCCGTAAGTCGTAAAGAATCAAGAACGTTCATGAAAATGTCGTATCCATCAAGGCTACAAAGTGTAATCTTTTTTATACACAAAATATAGCTTTGTAATTAAGTAGTTACATGCATTTTGGAAAACAGACTCATTCATGTTCACTTCGAAATACACTCCAGCTCCTTCTCTCAAGTTCGCTCTCGGACGTAACGCATTGAAAGATCGACAAACTATTCCCGTGGCGACGTGTGGCACGCAAGTTGCTCATGTTTGTGCCTGAAACTAATCCACGGAGGCAACCATGAAACTGTTCTGGGCTATCATGTTTTCTGCCGCGCTTCTGACCACAGGTTGTGGGGGAACCAACGCTAATCATGAAAGCTACGGCGGCAACCCGTTCCTCGAGGGGCTTACCGACGGCAAACAGGACACCGGCTATGTCAACCTGCGCGGCGTCGAGGTTCACGTCACGCTGGAGTCCGACATTCAAGTCTCGTCTTCCTGGCGCATCTTCGACGCCCCGGCCGAATTGGCCCAGTTCGCGGTCACCTATCTCAGGAAGCGCGACAGCTTCTACATGGAACTCCTGGCCGAGGACACCACGGCCCCCGAACGCATTGAGTGGCTGGTTGACGGCGAGTGGCTGACCCACGAGCAGGCGAACCAAATTGACCGCAGCAAGCTCACCCACTTCCGCATGCAGGAAGTCAACGCCGTAGTCATGGGCTACCAGGCAGACCAGATCGAGGTCGGCAAGACCTTTGAGGCCCCGGTGCCCGTCAAGCCCGACTCGATCATGAACGACGCCGGTGAAAACTGCGTGGACCAGGACTCTCACCTCGGGCTCAGCCAGAGCATCTACTGGTACCTGTGGAACCCGAAGCACTCGGGATGCCGGCAGGAGCTGCTGCAGACCATGACGCTCACCGTAACCGAGGTTCTGCCCGACAACCCGGACAGCTACCCCGAGTACGACAAACTCTGGGAGGACGGCAAGCTGACCGCCGCGGTTTTCTTCGGCAAGCTGGACGACGGCGACGTGGCCGATGACTGTAACTGGGACAATGTAAAAAAGCTGGGTGACTGGCTCGTTGAGGCCGGCTTCGAGGAGACTCCAGACGCGCCCATGGGCAAGCGCTATCTGAAAACCTCGGGCGAGCTGAGCGTCGTCATCGACATCTATGGCCCCGACGTATTCAATTCGGTTGCCGACTACTCGCGCTTCTCCAACTGGCAGCGGGCTGTCAGCGAGCACGAGATCGTCATGTACAACGGCCATAGCGTACTGGGCACGGGCTACGCCTTCGAGCAAGCCGACTACCCCGACTTCTACCAGATCTTTCAGATCGCCAGCTGCCTGTCCTACGAGTACTACGTACGCCCGATACTGGCCGGAAAGGGCGACTGGTCGAGCGTCGACGTCATCTCCAATCTGACCCCCACCTATTACTCAGAGAACTTCCCGCTAACCACTACCGTGCTGGCCAAGCTCGTCTGGGGCTTCGAGAACCAGGGGCGCGCCTCCTGGCAGGACATCATGCAGGCCGTCAGCAGCAAGTTGGGCCATGCCCGTTTCGGCGTCTCCGGCGCCCGCGGCAATTGTTATTCGCCTTCAGGCAACCTGTGCGATCCCGATCCCGATCCTGACCCCACGGAGTTCAGCTACACAAACAGCCAGCGGATCGATATTCCAGACAATCAGCCCGAGGGAGTCACATCAACGATAAATGCCCCTGATGAGTTCAAGGTGGGATCGCTGCAGGTCGAACTGGACATCAGCCATACCTATGTCGGCGACCTCAAGGTGGTGCTTTCTCACGCAGGTAAAAGCTACACGCTCTGGGACCGCGCCGGTGGATCCGCCGAGAACATTCACGACACCTTCAGCGCCGGAGGGTTCAACCAGGCTGACGCCGCGGGCGAATGGACTTTGCAGGTCAGCGACCACGCCGGGGCCGATGTCGGCCGACTCAACGGCTGGACGCTGGTCTTCACCACTGACGACGGCAGCAACCCCGACCCCGGCGACGATCTGCGCTACCAGGACGCCTCGGACACGAGCATCCCCGACAACGACTCCAACGGCATCAGTCGCACGATCAACGTACCCGACTCCGTGACCATCGCTGCGCTCAAAATCGAGCTGAACGTAAAGCACACCTACGTCGGCGATCTGCAAATCGAGTTGCAACACGACGGCACGAACTACGCCCTGTGGGACAGGGCAGGAGGCGGCGCCGACGACATCCACCAGACCTTCGACGTCTCTGCCTTCGCGGGCCAAAACATCCGCGGCGACTGGACCCTGACTGTCAGCGACCGGGCCAACCTCGACCAGGGCACTCTCGACTCATGGGCCTTGGTCATCACACCGGCCGAATAGACCAGCTGTCTGTCAGCGTACCTGCTTGCCGTCTTTCCAGCGACCGCTTATCTTCTTGCCATTCGGAAAAAAATAGCCGCCCCTGCCGTTGGGCTTGTCGTTTTTGAAGCGACCCTCGTAACGGGTTCCGTCGGGCAGCGTCAGCACCCCCTGGCCGCACTTGTGGTTGTCCTTCCAGCCTCCAACGTACTTCTCACCCGTCTTCGAAGTCAGCGTCCCGCGGCCGTTGCGCTTGTCGTTCTTCCACTGGCCCTCGTAGCTGTAGCCGTCCGGCCAGCTCATGCCGCCCATACCGTCGCGCAGGTCATTCTTCCAGTTGCCGCAACACTTCTTGCCATCGGGCCAAGTGTAGACTCCCTTGCCGTGCTTCAGACCCGCAACGAAGCCGCCTGTATAGCTGCGCCCGTCGGGCCAGGTCATGCTGCCCTGTCCCTGCGGCTTGCCGCCCACGAATTCACCGTCGTAGCTGCGACCGTCGGCCCAGCGCATGACCGCTTTGCCGGTTCGCTTGCCGGCCTTGAACTCGCCCGTGTAGACCGTGCCGCTCGGCCAGCGCATGGCGCCCCGGCCATCCTGGCGGCTGTTTTTCCAGAGTCCCTCGTAACTTCGCCCGTCCGGCCAACTGTATTTCCCCTTCCCCGAGCGCCTGTCGTTTTTCCAGCCGCCCTGGTAGCGTCGTCCGTCGGACAGCCTGTAGCTGCCCTGGCCTTGCATCTTGCCTTTGACAAAGTCGCCCTCGTAGACACGGCCGTCGGGCCAGGTCATGCTGCCGTGACCCTGCATGTGATCATCCTTCCACTGGCCGTCGTACACCTTGCCCCGCGGGTCGATATAGCGTCCCTTGCCGTTGCGCTTGTTGTTCAACCACTGGCCCTCGTACTTGCTGGAATCGGGTTTGATAAAGGTACCCTTCCCCTGAAACTCGCCCTTGATCAGGTCGCCGATGTAGTACGATCCGTCGGGCCAGGTGTAGGTTCCATGGCCGCTCATGACGCCGTCTTTGAACTCGCCTTCATAGACGTGATGCTTGCCGCTCTCGGCCTTGCCGTGCCCGTTGGCCAGCCCGCCGCGGCACTCCCCGGTATATTTCCAACTGGTCCCTTTTTTCGAGAGTACCTTGCAGTTACCTGCGTCAGCCGGGCCTTGCGACAATATGCCCGTCACCAGGATCACCAGAGCCGTTACTCGTCCCATCGCTTACACTGTCTCCCGTGCCGTTCTTGGCCGCACCCAGTGTAGTTCAGACATTGGCGCTGTCAAGCATTGGCGCGAGTAGCCCCACGATCCACAGTCCGGCTGAGAGCAGGGTCACGAGTTGGGCGCGCCGGTAGGCAATAAACTTGCGTTCGACCACCTCGGCCAGGTCGTAGATTTGGCCGCTCAGGCCTTCAGAGATCTCGGCAGCATGCGCCGCCTTGAAATCGTCAATGTAAGCGGCCTTGTTTCGCCGTTGGCGCACGTGGCCGAAGAAAACCAGTTTGGCCCTGTCGTGCCTCATAATTCCAGGCAGCCTGGCGAAGATCACCGCCATGCACATCAGAATGGCCATGGCGGAGACGAACACCGCCGCGATGCTAATCTTCGAGCCCATGGCATCTACCGCGCCCATGGCCAGGAAGATCGAGTTGATAAGCAGTAAAGAGTTGGCCTTACCGTCGGTGAAGTTGACGAATGACTGGTTGTAGTCGAGCACCGACATGGCGAACTCCATACGCTTGACCGAACCGAGTTCTTCTCTTGCGACAACCTGCCCGCTGGGCCCTTCTTCCAACCGACCGACAACTCTCAACATCGCGGAATCCATTTGACTGCCTCCTTTCTTGGTAATGAAAACTGCAACCATCGTGCCATCTGTATTTCACGGGCATTCCGGATAGTTGAGTAATCAGGAGGGAAGAAAACGATCCAGATCGGTGCAATTGGCTCCTGGCGCGCACCAAGCCGGTGCGCCGCCCTTGCCGGTCACCGATTGTTGTGATAGATGATCCGCGGTTTACCCTCTCGGGGTGGCAACGTGTTGGAACCGGTTGTACAGGATTATCTCGACGCAAGTATCAAGCTGGATTGCGAAGCGTTCTGTGAACAGGTCGGCGCGCCGGTGCTGATCGTGCGCCGATCCCCGCAAGAGCAGACCTTTCAGCAGGCTGCCACCCAGATGCATGACAGCCAGAAGAAAGGCGATAACAAGCGACCCAAGATCGGTCATCAGTTACCGGTATTGGAGCTGCGTTGCGGCCGCGGCTCTTCGGGAGAAGTGAGCATTGGCCGTGCCGAGGAGAACGGCATCATGATCCCCGACGAGACTGTCTCGGCCCGGCACGCGCGCTTCTTCCGTGTCCGCACCAGCGGCGTCATGCTTCTCGAGGATCTCGAGTCGACCAACGGGACCACCATCAACGGCAAGGCCGTGCTGCCCGGACGGGCGTTCGAGCTTAATGACGGCGATGAGCTGACGTTCGGTGATACGCGCTTTGTCTTCTTCTACCCGCGGGGCTTCTACAGCGCCTTGCAGGAGATGATGGGCGCGCAAGAAGACTGAGCGTTCGGCAAGGAGCGATTCGGTGCCTTACATCCAGACCGGCGACATCCGCACACACTTCGAGACCAGCGGCAGCGGCGATCCGCTGTTGCTAATCCACGGCCTGGGATCCAGCACCCGCGATTGGGAGTACAACGAGCCTGCGCTTTCGAAAAAATTCCGGGTAATCACTTACGATGCGCGCGGCCACGGTCAAAGCGACAAGCCCCCCGGCCCGTACAGCATCGCCGGCTTCGCAGCAGACGCCGCCGGACTAATCGAGACACTCGAGACTGGGCCGGTGCATGTCGCCGGAGTATCGATGGGCGGCATGATCGGCCTGCAACTGGCCCTCGACGCGCCAGAGTCGGTCCGCAGCCTGGCCGTGGTCAACTCGGGCCCCGAGTTGCGCCTGGACGGACCCCGGGCCAAGATGATGCTATGGCTGCGGCTGTTCATCGTGCGCGTTCTCGGCATGCGCACGGTGGGTCGCAAGCTGGCCCGGGAGATGTTTCCCGAAAGCGATCAGGAAGAAATGCGCCGCAAGGTGATAACCCGCTGGGCCGAAAACGACAAGCGCTGCTACCTGGATAGTATCCGCGCTCTTGTGAACTGGAGCGTTAGCGACAGGCTTGCCGAGATCCGCTGTCCGCTCGCCGAGATCCGCGGCGATCTCGATCAGACGCCGTTGTCCGTAAGCAACGAGCAGTTGGCTCTGATTCCAGACGCGCGCCGTGTGGTGATACCGGGCTCGCGCCACGCCACTCCGGTAGATCGCGCAGACGAGTTTAACCTCGCGCTACTGAATTTCCTCGACGCCTGCGGCGGCGCAGCAGCGCCAGTCCCAGGTATCCCAACGCCAAGAACCCTCCGGAGCCAGCCTGACTAGACGAACATCCGCACCCGTTAGAGTCGTCAGCGCAAACGCCTTCGTCAGTCTCGCCGTCGCAGTCGTCGTCCTGGTCGTTGCATTCCTCGGCGTGACCTGAGCCTTGTTCCGAGCAAACCACTCCGTCCCCGGCCGGGCTACAGACATACAGTCCTTCGGCGCAGGCATCGTCGTCTTCGCCGTCGCAGGCGCGGCCGAGGTCGGCAAAGTCCTCGTCGGTCCCGCCGTCACAGTCGTCGTCCTGGTTGTTGCAAATCTCCGAAATGGCTACGTCTCCCTGGCAGACGACCCCGTCCCCGGCCGGATTGCAGGCAAACGTGCCGTTCGGGCATAGATCGGCGTCGCCCTCGCTGTCGCACGCCTGACCGAGCGTCGTGAATCCCTCGTCCGTTGTGGAATCGCAGTCGTTGTCGATGCCGTCGCACTTCTCCGTGGCCCCGGGATTGGTAGCAAAATCGGCGTCGTCACAGTCCGTCCCGCCGCAGCTAGCATCGGCATAGCCGTCGTCGTCACCGTCGTGACAGCCGCTCTGGCAGGTGTAACCGCCGCCGCTGTCGATGCAAACCTGCTCGGCACCGCAGGCATTCCCGCAAGCGCCGCAGTTGGCGGCCGCGCTCAGAGACGCCTCACACCCGTCGGCCGGATTATTGTCGCAATCGCCGAAGCCGGCAATACATGCGCCCATGGCGCAGGCGCCGGCGGCACAGCTTCCTGCGGCATTTGCAAACCTGGCCGTGCAGTCATCGTCACACCCCGTGCAACGAGTATCGGTCCCCAGTTCTGCCTCGCAACCGTTTGCCGCCTGGCCGTCGCAATCGGCGAAGCCTGCCTGGCAGTCTCCTGGTACACAAGCCGAATTCGCGCACTGGGCCCCGGCGTGATCGAAAGCGCAAAGCGTGCCGCAGGCGCCGCAGTTTGCGGCATCAGAGGCAAGCACGGCCTCGCAGCCGTTGGCCTCGTTCGAGTCGCAATCGCCGAACCCAGGGGCGCAGTTGCCCATCTGGCAGGCCTGCTGAACGCAGGTGGCCGCCGCGTGCGTGTAGGCGCAGGTATTGTCGCACGCGCCGCAGTGAACCACGTTGCCGCGCAAGTCGGTCTCGCAACCGTTGTCGGCAAGATCGTCGCAGTTGCCCCAGTTAGCATCGCAACCTTGAAGCTGGCAGCTTCCGGCGCTGCACGAGCCGCTGCCGTGATCGAAGGCACAGGCATGTCCGCAAGCGCCACAGTTTGCCGGCGAATCGGTAAGCAAGCTCTCGCAACCGTTGGCCTGGTTTGAATCGCAGTCGCCGTAATCATTCTGGCAAGCGCCCATGACACAGGCACTTGACGAGCAAAGCGCCTCCGCGTTGGCAAACGAACAGACGGTCGTGCAGTTGCCGCAATGCTGGACGTCGGCGGAAACATCTGCCTCGCAACCGTTGACAGCGCTGGAATCGCAATCGGCGAACCCGGCGACGCAAGCTCCCATGAGACAGGCGCCCGATGTGCAACTTGCCGCGGCGTTGTCGAAGGCACACGTCGTCGCGCAGTTCCCGCAGTGTTGGACATCGCTTGCGGTGTCGGTCTCGCAACCGTTGCCGCCGCTGCCGTCGCAGTCGCCGAAGCCAGCTAGACATGCGCCCATTACACAGGCGCTGGAGACGCAAGAAGCCGCGGCATTGTCGAAGGCACAAACCGTCGTGCAGTCGCCGCAGTGCTGGGTATCGCCGGCGATGGCGATCTCGCAGCCGTCCACGTCCGAGACGTTGCAGTCGGCGAAGCCGCCCTGGCAGGTTCCCATCTGGCACTGCCCCGAGACGCACATGGCCGCCGCATGGGTGTAGTTACAGGTAGTCAGGCAGTCTCCGCAGTGTTGGATATCGGAAGTAACTTCGGCCTCGCAGCCGTCGGCCGCCTGTGCGTCGCAGTCGGCGAAACCTGTATCACACGAGATGACCGTGCACTGGCCGCCGAGACAGCCGTGCTGGTTGACGTTGGGCAGGTCGCAGTCGGCCGGCGTGCCGCAGGGGTTTGACACCTGGCAGTCGATCATCAGGCTCCAGCCGTCCAGGCTGCCGGTGTCTATCGAGGCCGTGTCGGCCACACGCAGCGTCCAGGCGCCGGTGGCGCTCTGGCCGTCGTACTCGGTCGGATTGTATGTCTGGTGCAGGTCGGCCTGGGAGCCGCCCTCGTGATCGTGCAGGGTCACCAGGGTGGCAGCGGGGCTTTCGAGCGTGACCAGCAGGTCGCCGATGTAGGTGTGAGTGATATTCACAGTGACCGAGGCATGCAGGATGGTGCAGTCGGTGCTGACCTGGATGACGCTGACTATCCCGCTGGCGTCGTCGTCGGGAATGTTGATCGGCGTGTCTTCCGAGGAAGCGCTGAATGACGGGTAGATGTCCTGGACGGCTATTGTCACGCTGTCGGGCGCGCTCGTAAGTTCTCCGTCACCGGCCACTACTTCGAAGACGAGATCTGTCTGCGCCATGACGAAGGGAGCCGTGAACGATGGATGATCGCTGCTTTCGTCCTGCAGCACAACCGCGGGGCCCGCCGTCTGGGTCCAGGTAAACATGAGCGCGTTGCCGTCGGGATCGGACGAACCCGATGCGTCGAGCACCACCGCGTCACCCTCGCCCACCGACTGGTCGGGCCCGGCCTCGGCCGTCGGCGCGTGGTTGACGCCTGCGTGCATCGGCACATCGAGATCGATAGGATCCGAGCCTACGTGCACCTGGCGGCTCTCGGGCAGGTAGCCGGTTGCGCTGAAGACCATCAGGTGATCGGAGTTGGCCAGCACCGGGCGCCCGAAGCGCCCCGCGCTGTCAGCGTGCAGCGGCCACTGGCCGGTCTCGAAGGGATGGTTGACGTACTGGTACTTGGCCTCGAGCGGCGCCAGCGTGTCGGCGTCGTAGGTGTGGCCTCCGATCGATGGATAGTCAAGGGTGCGATCGAGCAGGTGTCCCCAGGCCGCGCGCTGGCGCAGGCAGGTCGCGTCGCGCCAACTGGCGAAGTCGGGCTGGAAGCCCGAACTGTTCACCTCGATGGTCAAGCCAACCGATCCGGCCGTTCCGTAAGCGTTATCGTCCGCGCCGCCGGGCGCCGAGTAGAGGACGTCCGGGGCGGTACCTATGGCCCACTGGCCCGTCTGCCCGCTGTCACACTCGACCCGCGCGTCGAGAGCCTGGCCTATCGATGACAGCAGGTCCTGCTCGTTGGTGCGCCCGCAAGCGGTCGGCCAGATGATGTACTCGCCGTAGGAGTGATAATTGATGTAATACTGCGGCCTGAGCTCCTGCTGGAGCTGGGATATTGTCTGGGTTTCGATCTCGGAGGCCGGCCCGCTGCCGTGGTAGGTGTCATCGTAGCAGGAATCGCTCGATCCGGAGCACTGGCGGTAGTTCCACTCGAAGTTGCGGTTCAGATCCACCCCGATATCGGATCCGCAGGCTGGGTTGCGGTTCTTGCGCCACCAGTTGTCCTGGCTGAACACGAAGTCAGCCCCGTCCGGGTTGACCACCGGGACGATCCAGATCTCGAGTTCGTCCACCCAGCGGGTAACCTGCGCGTCCGTGCCGTAGTTGGAAGTCAGGTAGTCGATGGCGTCCAGCATGACTTCCTGGGTCATCACCTCGCGGGCGTGGATCTCTCCGTCCATCATGTAGGTCGGCTCGTCCTCGTCGGTGGCCACGTTGTCAGAGATCTTCATCGCCCAGATCTTGTGGCCCTCGTAGAGGCTGTCTTGCAGCAAGATCTTCTTGGCGATGGAAGGGTAGCCGGCCTGGATCTGGTCGAGAAAGGCCTCGACCTCGGCCGGGTCGTGGTAATCCGCAAGCGCCCTCGCGGCCCTGTCCATGTCCAGCGCCCGGGTGGCGCCTATCGCTTTGGCATATTTCACAAAGATCAGGTCGCGCCGGTCGGGGCTGGTCAATACATCCACGAAGCCGAGCCGATGGTGCGAGCCGGTCACGTCGTAGCCGTCTTGCTCGAGGTGCCGCCGCAGCTTGCCGGGTTGGCCGGTGTACAACCTGGTCCAGACACGCCCGGACTCAAGCGCCTGGGTGTTCTTGTCGATCTGATCGGACGGGCCCTCGGCACAGGCGCAAAGCGTCAGCGCCAACCCCAACAGAAACGCCGTGTTTCTCATCGCCTATTCTCCTTCTGGTCCCCTCTTGTTGGCCGCTGACGCAACGTCATACCTAGCAGTAATATTGTCGCCAATATAATGATTGCGCCTGCTCTCCCCGGTGAGCGCACCATACAGCCGCATCCTTCGCTAGCGCCGGCCTGGTCACCTGCATTGCCCGAATCGGAGCCTGAATCCGCGCCGGCATCCTGTTCGAGGTCGCCAATCTGATCGGCGCCGCTGTCCGATCCGCTATCCGTTCCAGCGTCCGCTCCAGAATCGGCTCCGGCATCATTGCCCGCGTCGGCTCCGCCGTCGGGAATATCCGCGGGACTGGTCTGGTCGAGCAATTCGATCTCGCCATACCACTCGGGGATCTTGGAGACGCCGATGCCGGATGTCCATTCGATCCAGCCCAGGCGCCCGGCGCCGTCGGCGTCGTTTACCAGGAATGAAAAGCGCGCAAGCGTACCGGGCGTGAAGCTCACACCGGGCAGGGCAGCTGAACCGATGCGAATCTCGTAATTGGTCGTCGTGCCCTGGCGCACGATCGCCGTGGAGAAGTCGTCCGTGGCCCCGGCGGGGCCGTGGAAGCGATAAGACACGACCTGGCCGGCCGCCAGGGCGAAGCCGAACTCGTGGTCGTCGCTGTCGTCGTAGCCGTCGCCGCCGTCTGCGCCCACATCGAAGGCCAACTGGATGCTGTCCGCCTGCCAAAGCTCGGCCGCGACATGATCGTTGTCATGGACGTCGTCGGTGACTTCGAAGGCAAGATAGAGATCTGTTCCGGCCCAGCGGACGGCCACGCGAACCGAAAGATCTCCGGCGCCTGTAAGTGGTTCTATCCCATGCCAGGCCTCTTCGCCGAGTAAAAGCCAGCCGTCCGGTCCGACCTCGCCGCAGTCGCCGTCAAGAGTCATGCCCGGTGTGCGGTAGGCGCTAAGGCGCAGCCTCGGCGGATCGTCCGACTCGTCGTCGTCCAGCGCGCCGGTGCAGCCGCGATCGTCGAGATCTGTGCGCCCGTCGCCGTCGTTGTCTGCGCCGTCTCCGCACTGGGGCGGCGGCTGGGTGCCGACGATCTCTGGATGGTCATCAATGAACTGGCGCAGCGCTAAAAAGGCAGGTTTCAAGCGGAAGTCGCCGGGGAAGGTGCGCGAGCCCGGCGAGCCGGTAACGGCCCGCATCAGGCCGAAGCCGTCGATGGTGCACTCCGGTTGATCGGGCTTGCAGTCCTGGATCTCGTAGAAGAACGAGTTGGTGTACCAGGCCCGCGAGAGCTGCTCTTCGAGCACGCGGGTGACAAAAGTCGCCTGGTTGTTCTCCTCGCCCGAGTCGCCCGGCGTGGCCCGGTCTCCCGTCTCGGTTATCCAGACCTCGCCCGCCCAGCCGGCCGCGTCGAGTATCTGCTTCAGCGAGCGCCGGGTGAAGGGAAAGCGCTGGAACTCGAGCGCGTTTTCGAAACAGTCGCCGCCCAGCCCATAGGGCAGGCAGCCGGTCTCGATGAAATCCTGGTATATATGGTGGGTGACGATGTCGAAGGTGTTGATCGGCACCCGGCTGAGCACTCCTTCGAGATAGACGTCACAGTCGCCGACGTTGGCGAGTTCCGGCCCGAGCACCAGGCAAGTTGGACAGGCAGCCCGGACGGCCGCCGCGCCGGGCAGCAGGATGATGTTGGCGTAGTCGTCGAGCGTGCCCTCGAAAAAGCCGTCCAGGTTGGGCTCGTTCCAGATGCCGAAGTGGGTTACGTTGTAAGGCGCCGCTGAGAAATGGGTTACGAAGTTCTGGACGAAGTTTACCCAGTCGGTCGAGTCGACCGGGCAGTCGTTGCCGAACTCTCCATCGCTGTCGCCCTTGCGGCTGACCCACTCGGGAGTGTAGCCCAGAGAGACGAAGACCTTCAGGCCGGCGGCGTTGGCCCGCGTCACGTAGTTTTCCATCTGGCCGTAGTTGTAGACTCCAAGCGACGGATTGAGATTGAACCAGTTGGCATCCATGCGAACCCAGCCGACTCCCAGATCGGCGCAGGCATCGATGAAGCTCTGGCGTCCGAGGTGTATGTTCATCCCGACCGAATTGTCACCCAGACCCGCTGTGACCCGGGGCGCCGCGGCCAAGAACAAAAGGATAAGCGCAACCAAAACAAGCAGGCTGTGTCTCATGAAAATCTCCTCACGCATGCCACTCTGGGTCATATTGCTCGCCTTGGACCCTGGTTGCAAGCCCAATGGTCTCGTGAGCATTCCGCGCTGTCAGCAAGACAGCTTGGTTTTTCACCTGATATGCGGGCTTCTCAGCGAATTCTGCGGCCGGGGGCGATGCCGCGTCGCTGCCGCTCGCGGGGTCCCAAGTGGCCGGCCGGGCGCCAGTCGCGGGGCTCGGTTATGCGCTGCATGTAGTCGAGCCGTCCCTGTCGCTTGAGGCGCTCGTAAATCTGCAGCCAGGCGCAGGGCACATCAGGATCCACCTCGCAGTGCCCGTCGCGCGAACCTCCGCAGGGACCGTTGAGCAATCCCTTGGCGCACCGGGCTATGGGACAGATGCCGGCCGTGTAGGTCAGCAGGCAATCCCCGCAGCCTACGCACTTCTCGCGCCAGACGCCGGCCTCGTCGGCCGCGCCCATGAAGGTGGTGCTCAAAGCGGGGATGATCGGCAGATCCTCGTGGACGTCGGCAAGCGTCTGCACGCCCACCCCGCAGCCCAGCGAGAGGACGGCATCGGTTCCCGGCTCGATCTTCAGGTAACTCTCGACCAGGTCGCGCTCGCACTGGCGCTCGATCACGGCGACGTTGAGATCAGGCGCCTGATCCGCAAAGTGCTCGGGGTGCGAAAGGTCGCGGGCCAGGTCGTGCGCCTCGGCTTCGCCGCCCGTCCGGCAGACGGTAACGCAACCCCCGCAGGCCAGCAGCAAGACCTTCGAGAAGCCTTCGATCGAGGCGGCAATCTCGTCGAGCGGCTTCAGATCGGCGACAATCATCGGGGCAACTCCCTGCCCTCGCCGCTCGCCTGCCGGCCGGGCAACCCGGCCCGGCCCTGGCGCGCGGCACGGTGGCGCGGGCAAAGGGGCCTGGCCAGCTCGGAAAGCCCGGCGGTAAAATTCGCCTCCAGGCGGGCGCTATGCACCGGCCTGCCGCAGACCTCGCAGCGCACGAGCTTCAAGCTGGTGACCTCGTCCCAGCGGTTTTCCAGGATATGCTCGAACTCCACCGCGTCTTCGGGACAAACCCGCAGGCAGGTCGCGCAGCGCGCACAGCGGGCCATATTGTGCAGCAATGTGCGGGTATCGCCAACGTCTTTGAAGTCGAGCGCCCGCGCCGGGCAGTTCTGCACGCAGGCCAGACAGCCGGTGCACTTATCGTTGACCTGAAAGAAGGACGTTTTCATGGACTCCTCACCCGTTGAAGTTCATGCGGCGGCCGATTCTCTCGGCGGCGCTCTTTGTCTCTGCGGCCAGGTTCGTCATCCTCTCGTCGCCGATGCTGGTCGTGAATCCGACCACCCATACGGCCGCCAGCCGGCCGCCCCACAGCCGGCCGCCTCCCGAGTCGATGGCCGCGGCCACTGCGCGCACGCCCGGCAGGTATTCTTCGTCGTCCAGGGCATAGCCGCGCCGGCGCACTTCCCGTAACTCGTCCTTGTAGCGCGCCGGATCGATCATGCTGCGCGCGGTATAGCGGGCCAGGCCCGGCGCCTCCAGCAGCGACTCCACCTCGTCCTCGGGCAGCGCCGCAAGCAGCGCCTTGCCCGTCGCCCCGGCTAAAAGCGGAATTCTGGTCCCCGGCGGCGCGGAAATTTTCAACTCGTGGGCGGGCTCGGTAACCGCTATGATCGAAACGTGCTCGCCCGTGCGCACGCCGAGAAACACCGATTCGCGGGATTCTTCCATCAAGCGCTGCATGATCGGACGCGCCGCCTCGGCCAGGTCGACCGCCGGCGATACCGCCCGCCCGAGTTCGAAAAGCGTCATCCCCAGCTTGTAGCGCTTGGTTCGCCCGTCGCGGGCTAAAGCCCCGGCATCGAGAAGCGCAGCCGTAATTCCGTGCACCGTACTTTTGCTGATTTCCAGATCGCGTGAGAGATCGCTGATGCTCAACCCACGCTGGTGGTGCGAAACCAGGTCGAGTACACGAAATGCCTTGGCGATAATTGGTGCCCGGTACATGTCACTCTTCTGTTCGCTATAATGAACACTTGACATCGGTATGTTGCACCAGCACACTCCGCCTGTCAACAAGAAAAGATCGCCATATCCGGGAACACGCAGTGTCGTATATGTTTTTTATTGACAGCTGGTCCAGGCGTGCTATGCTCGAATGCTGATTGTTGTTCGCCATAGTAATCATTGCGCTCCTATTACTCCTTATGGAGAAAATCATGGCCATAGACGATAAGCAGACGTCGACAGCCGAGAGCCTGCGCAAAACGCGCACCTACGGCAAGTTCAGGTGCCACAACCCGAGTTGCATGGGCAGGCTCCAGCCCGAGGCCGGCGAGAAACAGGTCAAGTGCCCCGAGTGCGGAATGGAGTACCGCGTCTACTGGATCAGGCCCGACTTTCCCAGAATCCGCGGCCCGGTCTGGGAGACGAACCGCAAATTGGCCGAGGAGGCGCGGAAAAAGTTGGAGGGTAAGTGATATGGCTTTAAAGAGAAAGATAGCCTACATCGACCTTTCGAGCGGCGAGATAGAAGCCAAACCCATTCCGCTCGAGATACGCAAAAAGTTCCTGGGAGGCCGCGGGCTAGACGCCTACCTGCTCTACAATCACACAAAGCAAGGTGCCGACCCACTAGGCCCCGATAACGTGTTGCTGATAAGCGGCGGCATCCTGACGGCCACCCTGGCCTCTGCCACGGCCCGCACGCACATCATGGCCAAATCGCCGCTGACGGGCCTTCTGGGCAGCGCCAACATGGGCGGCTTCTTCGCCCCCGAACTGGCCTGGGCCGGCTTCCACCACCTGGTGATCAAGGGCCGCGCCGAGAAGCCGGTCTACCTCTTCATCCACGATGGTGAGATTGAGATCCGCGACGCGGCCTATCTTTGGGGCAAAACCACCACCGAGACGCAATGGGCGATCCGTAAAGAACTCGGTGATGAAGAGATAAAGAGCATGGTCATCGGCCCGGCCGGGGAAAACCTGGTGCGCTTCGCCAACGTCATGACCGGTATCAAGAACTCGGGCGGGCGCTCCGGCATGGGCTGCGTCATGGGCTCGAAGAACCTCAAGGCGGTGGCCGTCCGCGGAACCGGCGACATCGCAATTGCCCACCCGATCGAGGCCCTCGAGTACAACAAGCGCTTCATCGAGCAGATCACCTCCTCCAAGGTGAACCAGACCCAGGGCACTCTCGGGACGCCCTTCATCTGGGGGGCGACCAACTCATGGGGCGGCATCAGGACACGCAACTTCCAGTACAACCAGTGCGAGTACGCAGACGACATCGAGCCCGAGCGGATCGATGAGATCGCGACGGAGACCATAGGCCCGCACCACATGACCGGCTGCTTCGGCTGCCAGGTCCACTGCCGGGCGCAGTACAAGATCCCCTCGGGCCCCTACGCCGGAAAATACGACGAGGGGCCCGAGTACACCTCCCAGGGAGCCTTCGGCGGCGAGCCGGATTGCAAAAGCGCGGTCACGGTGCTGACCGGCAATCACCTGGTTAACCAGTACGGCGTGGACAACCTGGAAATCGGCAGCATCATCTCCTGGGCCATGGAGCTTTACGAGATGGGCATACTGACCAGCGAGCAGACCGATGGGCTCGATTTGCGCTTCGGCAACGACGAGGCGCTACTGGAGATGGTGCATCGCATTTGCAACAGGAAAGGCTGGCTGGGAGACACCCTGGCCGACGGGGGTATCCCGGCCGCGAAGAAAATAGGAAAGAAGTCCTTCGACTATCTGATCCAGGTCAAGGGCATGAGCAACCTGCACTCCGACGAACGGGCCACCCCGGCCCTGGCCCTGAACATCGCCACCGCCTCGCGCGGATCCGATCACCTGCGCAGCCGGCCGGCAATCGATCTTTATCACCTGCCAGAGAAAGTACTGCGCAAGATCTACTCCAGCCCGATCGCCTACGACGGGCCGCTAAGCTCGGAGCACACCTCCTACGTCGGTAAGGCCTGGCAGGTCTTCTGGCAGGAGAACTGCTACATGGCAGTCGACTGCCTAGGCATCTGCAAGTATCACACGGTCTTCTTGGGGCCCACCCTGCCCAACTTCGAGGACTGGCCCAAGGTGATCTACTACAACACCGGACTCGAGATGAGCCCCGGCGACATCTGGGATGTGGCCGAACGCTGCAACATGATCGAGCGACTGTTCAACCTGCGCGAGGGACTCAGCCGCGGGGATCTCGAGAAGGGCGACACTCTCAATCATCGCTATTTTGACGAGCCCTGCCTGCGCGGCGCGCCGGAGGTGATCGGCGCCAAGATCGACCGCGTCAAGTTCAAGCAGATGATCGACGAGTTTTACACCCACAAGGGACTCGACGACAAGGGTCTCCCACGGCCCGAGACGCTTACGCGCCTCGGCCTGCGGGACGAGCCGTCGCGATTGCTGTGATCGCTTTGAGGAGATTAGCCATGCAAACAGGCAACAAGGTACTGCGGATCGACTATGAAAAATGCACCGGCTGCCGGCTGTGCGAGCTAGTCTGCTCGGTCAAGCACGATCACGTCTCCAACCCCGAGCGCAGCCGCATCCGGGTCATCAAGTGGGAGGCCGAGGGCGTCTACATACCAATGACCTGCCAGCAGTGCGAGGACGCTCCCTGCGTCAACGCCTGCCCGGCCAAGGCCCTGACCCGCAACCAGGAGATGGGGCGGGTCGAGATCGATTACGATGTCTGTATCGGCTGCCGCACCTGCGTATCGGTCTGTCCCTTCGGCGCCATGAATTTCGTGGCCGCCGATCGCCGGGTGATCAAGTGCGATCTTTGCGACGGCGATCCCCAGTGCGTGCGCTTCTGCGATGTTGAGGCCATAACTTTCGTCCCGGCCAGCGAGGTCAGCCACGACAAAAAACGCGGGGCCGCCCGCCGCCTGCAGCAGGCCGAGCGCAAGGCGAGCGCCCTGCTGGCAGAGGCCTGACAAGGCAGCGCCCGTCGAATTCCCGCGCGCTGCGCTCCCGCCATTGTCCAGATTGACACGGCCTCTGCCTGGTGCTAGGTTCGCCTTGATATTTTCCAGTACTTACAATCGCGAGGAGGATGACATGCGTGTACGAGCTCTTTTCAGTATTTTTCTTCCGGTGCTCGGCCTGTTAGCCTTGCTGGCCGGGTCGGCCGGGGCGGCCGACAAGGATGCCAAGTACTTCCAGCAGCAGTTCAACCGCTTCAGCAAGGTGATCGCCGATCTCAAGGCGGCCGACGTCACCGAGGGCACCGCCGGCGACATCGAGTTGATCCGCACCTGGATAGGGCAGGCCCAGGCCTTTTTGGCCAACGACCGGATCGACGACATCGAGCCGATCATGAAAAAGATCGAGGCTCAGGCCGAGTACGTACGAGCCAAGATAAACCGCCTGGCGGCCGAGGATGAGGCCGAGGAAGTCGAGACCCTGGCCAAGAACAGTGAAGAAAAGGCCAACCGGGCCAAACAAGCCGCGGACGAGGCCGAAAAGAAAATGAAGGCGCTCGAGACCAAGGGTCTCTAGGGAGGACAAGCCATGAAGAATTTCTCAATTTCCACGTTGGCCTTGCTGGCTGTCTGTGCCCTGTGCTTCTGCGGCCCCGGCCCTCGCCCGGCCGAGTTGGTCAAGGCCGACGGGCTGGTGCTCAACAAGTCGTATGTCACGCAGGCGGCCAAGGCGGCCCCGCAGGTGTTCAAGCTCAGCCAGCGCTACTACAAGCTGGCCGAGGAAGCTTTCGACGACGGCGAGCAGGACGACTGCATCTACTACTCGACCATGGCGGCCATCAATTTCTCCACCGCCATGGAGCAGGCGCGGCGCCTGGCGGCCGAAGATCGCAACGCCCAAGCCAAGCAGCGCCTGGCCGCGGCCGAAAAAGTCGCGGCCAACCAGGAAGCCCGCCGGGTCGACGCAGACAAGCGTTCCGGGCGCATGGAAGAGATCCTGGTGCTGAAGTCCAAGCTGGATGCCGAGAAAAACAATTCCAAGCGCGACAAGGCGCGTATCGCCGCCGAACTGAAAAAGGCCCAGGCCGAGGCCAAGGCCAAGCTCGAGGCCGAACAGAAGGCCGCCGCCGAGCGCCTGGCTGCCGAGCAGGCCCGGGCCGAGGAACTCAAGAAGGAGAAAGAGGTCCAGGAAGTGCTGGCCAAGGCGTCTTCGAAAATCCAGATGGCCGAGGCCCTGGACGCCAATAAGTACGATCCGGCCAATCTCGGCGCAGCCAAGACCTTCGTCGAGCAGTCGAACAAGGCACTCGGGGAGAAACGCTTTGCAAACGCGCTCGATCTGGCCAAGATGGCCGTCACCAAGATAGACATTGCCACCGCCAAGGCCCAGGCGGAATATGCCAATAGCAAGAAAGAAACCGAGCTGCTGAAAGAACGCGAGGATCTGTTCAAGGAAGCCAACAGCATCGGCAGCATCGAGGTCAAGACCGAGAAGCGCGGCGTGGTGATGACCCTGCACGACATGTTCGCCCCGGGCAAGGCCCTGGTTCTGCCGGAGCGCACCTATCTGCTGGAAAAGATCGCAGAGCTTGCCAAGAAGTACGTGGAGTATCCCGTGGTGGTCGAGGGCTACACCGACTCGCGCGGCCGCGAAACCAACAACATGGCCCTTTCCCAGAGCCGCGCCCAGTCGGTGCTCGACTACCTGGTGCAGCAGCAGAAGCTAGGGTTCAACCGCGTCAAGTCGTCCGGCTACGGCGAGGCGCGTCCCATAGCAGACAACTCGCGGGCCGAAGGCCGCGCCCAGAACCGCCGGGTCGAAGTAATCTTCCTGTTCAGATAGGCAGTTTCAGCGATAAATGCTCTTTCGATGGCCGACCTTGAGGATTAAGATCAGCACGTTTTTTTCATCCAGGCTATAGATGACCCTGTACTTTCCGACGCGGATTCTGTAGACGTCATCGAATCCCTTCAACTTGCGACAGCCGCGAGGCCTTTGGTTGGCGGCCAGGCTTTCAATAGCCGTTATAACGCGTGTAAGTGTTTCTCGACCGATCTTGCGTAGCTGTCTTTCCGCGGTCGCAGAGACCTCGATACTATAAGAGGCCATCGCGCTTGAGATCTTTCAGCACGTCGGCCAGCGGGCGGGTCGGTTCGCGGCGGATATTCTGAATCTCTTCGATGTCTTCCAGTTCCTCCAGCTTGTCCAAAAGCGCCTCTTCGATGAAACGATTCATCTTGAGACCCCTGGAGATACAGATCTTCTCGATCGCCGTCTTGATGCGCCCGTCGATACGAGTTGCCAGTTGAACTTGACCCATCTAACCACCTCCAACGGCGTTTACTACCTTCTTCTAACCAATGCTAGCATTTGCTAGCAACCTAGTCAAGCACGGGCTCCCCGGCCGTCAGCCGACCCGCTCGTACCTCTTGTTTTTTACAGTCCCAGGCGGTAGGCCGCGCCGAACATGAGTTGCACCCTGTCGGCGCCGTGGGTCAGGTCTGCGAAGGTGAAGTCGACAAAGACATCCAGGTCGCCCACCATGGTGTACTGTCCCTTGATGGTCATTGGTACCGCCGCGTCGCTGTCTTCGCCCAGGTAGGCCAGCACGCCGAACTCGAGCGAGATGGCCAGCGGCTCAATCGGCTGAACCAGCAGGCCTGCATCGACCTTCAACAGGAAGTAGTTCGGAGAGGGGTCGTGGCCGATCAAAAACCCCAGACCCAGGTCCCCGATCACGGCGAATATATCGCTGAGCTTGAACTTCACAGGAGCGTCGGCAAGCATGGTTACGGCCGAACCGCCCCAATAGGCGAAAAACTTTTTAGAAAATGGAATATACAGCTGCAGCCGCCCGGCTGCCAGCAGCTTGCCGTCCAGGAACCTGTCAAATTCGTACAACCCGTAGAGCCTCATGCCCGCGTAGACATGCGGAGCGAAGGAAAGTGTCAGGTCAATGCCGGCTTCCAGGTTGTCGATCACACCGAAGCCGGTCCCCAAGACAGTCGAGAACCAGTTGTCACCCTTGTTGAAAAAGTCGATGTCGAAATTCAGCCGCGGCTCGAGGGTCATCCTGGGCAACGCCAGGGGACGATCGATCTCCGAGACCGGGTAGCCCCGCGGGACTACGACCTCGGGAGTAGTTTCTTCCGGCTGCGGCTCAGCCTCTTCGGTGGCCTTGGGAGTCTCCCAGGGATCGGCGGCCGTATCGGCGCCCGAATCCTTGTCTGTGCCCACCTTCTTCTCTTCTTCTGCTTTCTTGGTGTCTGTCCCGCCTGTGTCCTCCTGCGCTTGCGCAAAGTCGATCCAACCCAGCAAGACAACCGCCATTACCAAGGAAATGAAAGTCTTCATCGCTGCCCTCCTTGAAATAGTAATCCTGCCGTGGTCACGTAAAACTGAGGCGGAAGGATTCGAACCTTCATTGGCGGAGCCAAAGTCCGCTGTCCTGCCCTTAGACGACGCCTCACCAACCTTCCGGCCATGCCTACCAGCGAACCCGGTGCAAGTCAAGAAGCGGCCTCATGGCTACAAATTTTTTACAAATCTTTTACCACTTTGCAACCACTCGGGTCTCCGTCTGCGCAATGCTTAAAAAAGTACAGACTCGTTCTTGTGAAACCTGGTAAAAGAAGAAAGGAGAGAATCATGCGGACATTCAAGACAATCCTGGGAGCAACTCTCGCGGTAACACTACTCGGCGCCTGCGGGGCGCGGGCCGGGCAGGTGCGGCTCGGGTTCGACGTCAGCCACCCGATACTGCTGGCCGGGCACAAGCAGACCACTTACATCAAGATCGGGCTGACAGGACTGACTCTGGCCACGGAGAAAGAACGGGCGCCGGTCAACGTGGCCATCGTGCTGGATCGTTCGGGATCGATGAGCGGCATGAAGATCCGCCGCGCCAAGGAAGCCGCCATCATGGCCATCGATCGCCTCGGCCCCGACGACATCGTTTCGATTGTGGCCTACAACCAGAACGTTGCCGTACTCGTCCCGGCCACCAAGGTCTCGGACAAGCAGTCTATCTTCAACGCCATCAACCGGCTCTCCCCGGGCGGCATGACGGCACTTTTCGGCGGAGTCAGCAAGGGCGCCCAGGAGACGCGCAAGTTCCTGGTGCGCAACCAGGTCAACCGGGTGATCCTGCTCTCGGACGGCCTGGCCAACGTCGGCCCATCGTCTCCCGATGCCCTGGCGGCCCTGGGCGCCAGCCTGATCAAGGAAGGCATCTCGGTGACCACCATCGGGCTCGGAATGGGTTACAACGAAGACCTGATGGTAAAGCTGGCCCGCGCCTCGGACGGCAACCATGCCTTCGTGGAGGGGCCCGAGCAGTTGGCCCAGATTTTCAACTACGAGTTCGGCGATATTCTCTCGGTAGTGGCCAACGATGTAAACGTCGTCATCACTTGCTCGCCGGGCGTTCGTCCAGTGCGTGTGCTGGGCCGGGATGCCGACATCGTCGGCCAGACGATCAACACCAGGCTCAATCAGATCTACGGACAGCAGGAAAAGTACATCCTCCTCGAAGTCGAGGTGGAGGGATCTCCGGCCGGCCACACTCGACAGCTGGCCTCTGTTTCCGTCGACTACACCAACATGGCAACCAAGCACAAGGCGCACGTCGGGGCCTCGAAGAGCGTGACTTTTACGGGCTCGGCCAAACTGGTCAGTGATAATGCCAACTCAAAGGTGATGGTCGCCGCCGTGGAGCAGGTCGCCAACGAGACCAACAAGCGCGCTTTGGTCCTGCGCGACAAGGGTGAGATCGGCGAGGCGCGCAACGTCCTGCTGGGCAACGAGCGTTACCTCAACGACAACGCGGTCAAGTACAAGTCACCGCGCTTGAAAAACTTCGGAAAACGAAACCGGGGCGATGCTGACAACCTGTCTCCCGAGAGATGGGATCGACAGCGCAAACGGATGAGGAAGATGCAGTACGAGTTTGACGCCCAGCAGGCCTGGTGAGGTGTAAACATCAGGTGAAACCCAAGCTGATAATCATCTTGCTGTTACTGGTCAGCGTTCCCCTGGGCCTGCTGGCCTGGCTCGGCTCACGCCTGATAGCGGGCGAGCGGGCTGCCATCGAACAATCTTTCCTGCGGCTGCAGCAAGATAAACTCGCCGACGTCGACGCCACAATCCGCAAGGTCCTCGCGCGGCGCGAGCAGCGGCTGGTTAGAATCGGCGGCAGCTTGTCTCTGACGGTAAGCACCTTGAGAGAAATCACCAGGAACGAACCCTGGATCAGGCAGCTGTTCATGATCGATCGGGACGGCAGGCTGCTGCACCCGCCCCCGGCGGGGCCGCTCAGCCAGGCGGAGCGGGCTTTCATCACCCGGGCCGGTCAGATCTTCGACGATCGGGACGTTTTCTTCAAACCCACAGGTGAACGCCTGGCTCCCGCCGATCACGGTTGGTACACTTGGTACTGGGGCAGCGGCCTTAACATCCTACTCTGGCAACGGCTCGGCGGCGGTCGCATCCTGGGTTTCGAACTCGATCGCTTCAGGCTGATCGCCGACATCATCTCCGAGTTGCCTGACACCCGGCCCCCCTCGGCGCAAAAAGCCAGGCTGGCCCTGATCGACTCTCGCGAGCGGGTCCTCTACCAGTGGGGCGACTATAATCCAGGCCGGGGAGAGGCTCCCGCCGCCACACTGGCTCTTCGCGCTCCTTTGAAACCCTGGCGCCTGGCAATTTTCACGAGAAGCGTTCCTGTGTCCGGACCTTTCGAGTCCGGCGCCCACTACTTATTGATCCTGGGGCTTTGCGCCCTTGGTCTTGCACTGGTCGGCCTGGCGATCTACTTCTACCGCGAGAGCGCGCGCGAATTGCGCGATGCCGGCCAGCGTGTTTCTTTCGTCAACCACGTCTCGCACGAGCTGAAGACACCGCTGACCAACATACGCATGTACGCGGAGTTGTTGCAGGAGCAACTGGCCGGGATGGACGAACGCGCAAGGCGTCATCTCGACGTTGTCGTCGCGGAGTCGCAGCGCCTGAGCCGGCTGATCGACAACGTCCTGACATTCTCGCGCCACAAGCGGGGCACGCTCAAGTTGCGCAGGGTTCCTGGAGTAGTGGATGAAGTCATAAGCCGCCTGCTCGATCATCTCTCTTGCGCCCTGGAAGAAAAAAAGATCTCCGTCAAGTTCAAAGCCGGCGCCCCGCGGCAAGTTGTGCTGGATACCGATGCTTTGGAGCAAATCATGAACAATCTGCTGACCAACGTCGAGAAATACGCCCCGGGCGCCCCGCTCGAAATCCGCACTACCCAGACCGAGAGCCACACCAGGATTACGGTTAGCGACTCGGGCCCCGGCGTGCCCGCTAACTTCCGAGATCGCGTCTTTGAGCCGTTTTTCAGGCTGGGCTCCGCCGTCTCCGAGGGCGCGGCCGGAACCGGCATCGGTCTTTCGATTGCCCGTAACCTTGCCAGGCTGCACGGCGGCGATCTGCGACTGCTGCCCTGCGACTCCGGCGCCGCCTTCGAGGTAACGCTCGATACCAAAGCGGAGTCCTGAGATGAAAGTGCTGGTCGCCGAAGATGACCGCCTGACGCGGGAAGGTTTGCAAGAGATACTCGAAGCCGAGGGCTACCTTGTGATAACCGCCGCCAACGGCCGTGAGGCCATCGAGTTGTTCGAGCGCGAGCGACCCGATTTCGTCTGCCTGGACATCATGATGCCCGCTGCCTCGGGCTATGACGTCTGCCGCGAGATTCGCGCCCGCGACAAGAGCGTCGGATTGATTTTCATCAGCGCCAAGTCCGAAGAGTTGGACAAAGTGCTGGGGCTCGAACTGGGGGCCGACGATTTCATCGTCAAGCCCTTCGGGGTCAAGGAGGTCGTCGCCCGCGTCAGGGCAATCACCCGCCGCTGCCTTGCGAAAAAGCACCAACCCGAGTCCAAGGAGTTTCGCCTGGGCGAGCTTGTGATCTTCCCGGCCAAGCTGCGCGGCCGGCGCGCTGATGAACAGTTGGAGTTCAGTCTGCGCGAGATAAAACTACTTAGACTGTTCTATGAAAACCCGGGAGTCGTGCTCGACCGCGACACAATTTTCAACGCCTGCTGGGGCCAGCGCTACCTGCCCTCTTCCCGTACGCTCGATCAGCACATTTCCAGGTTGAGAAAACGAATCGAGCTCGACCCCGGGAACCCGGTAATCATTCGCACAATTCATGGCGCCGGTTACCGCTGGGAAGGCCCCTGATTTCGATCAGTACCCCAATTCATCCAGTTTCCCGGGCAGCTCTTCGAGTTGTTCCTTTTCCAGCTTGAAAAGCATGAAGCGCTCTGAATCCAGCACGACCACGGTGCCGGTGTAGACCGTCGATCCGGCACAGCCATAGTTCTTGCCCGACTTGTTGATGAACTCGTCCAGCTTCTGCTGGTTGGTTCCGGACCGGATCGAGTAGATATCGAAGGGAACACCCTTCTCCTGCTGATATGTATCCGCCGCCTTATTGTCGCCGATCATCAGGCCCACGAAGGATACGTATTTCGAGTATTTCGGGAACCACTCGTTCAGCTTCTTGACGGCGTAGTTGCTCATCAGATCCTGCGAGCCCAGCACCACCATTAGAAGCGTATCCTTGTTCCCCCGAATATCGTCAAGGCTGTGTCTTGCCTGCTCCGAGTCGACAAAGGTCATGTTTGGAATCTGCGCCGGACGGTTCATGAGAATGTAGCCTCCGAAACCCAGGGCCACGGCAATCAAGATCACAACAACCGCCTTCATCAGTGGACCTCCTCACAAGCTCTACTGCTTTATCATTTGCCAACGAGTCTCGGGCATTGTATCAATATAATGCGACGAGGCAAGGCCGCAGTCACGGGAGGTCGGGATGGCCCGCTTCGAGTACCAGGTTTGCCAGGTGCAGGGTGCGGCCGTTACTTTCGTCAACGGCGCCTGGCAAGGCGACATGCCCATGGTGCAACTCAAGGAACCTGAGGAGATTGCCGACCACTGCCCCAGGGTATGGGAATACCTGAACCTGGCCGGAGACAAGGGCTGGGAGCTCGTTGCGGTCACCACCGAAGTGTTCGAGCACGGCCGGCTCGAAATATTGTACCTGAAACGGCCGACAGAATAGCGCCCGTTTGCCGGGCGAGGGAGATCAAATGCGACCTATTTTTTCGAAACAGCGTTTTGCCTGGGGAGTGGCTGTTTTTGCTTTCTTCCTGGCAACCTCCGCTGCCCGAGCCTCGGATTCCTCGCGGCCTCTGCTCTGGAAGATCGAAGGCGCCAAGACATCCTACCTGTTCGGCACCATCCACGTTCCTGACGAGCGCGTGCTCAAGCTCAACCCCTCGGTGCGTGCGGCGCTCGACGGCGCCGACGCCGTCTTCACCGAGCTGCCCATGGACATGGGCACCCAGATGAAGATCGCCATGAAATCCATGCTGCCGGAAGGCAAGACCCTGAAAGACGTCCTGCCCAAGGATCTGTATGCGAAGATCGACAAGCTGTTTGCCTCCAAGGGGCTGCCGATGATGATGCTTGGGCGTTTCAAGATCTGGGCAATCGCCGTACAGGTAACCCTGCTGGATCACCTGATGGAGTTTGCCTCCAAGCAGCCGCTCGACCAGTACATCTACAAACAGGCCGGCGACGCAGGCAAGCAGGTCGGCGGACTAGAGACAACCGCCGAACAACTGGCGGTCTTCGATTCACTGTCGCAAAAAGAACAGGTAAAGATGCTGCGTGACGCGCTGGACGAACGTGACAAGTACAAGGCCAAGGGTGTGGACTTCATCAAGGTGTTGATCGACATCTATCTCAGGGGCGATGAGAAGGAACTGCTCAATAAAATAACGGAGGAGTACGATCCTACGGATCCGCTGGACCGAAAGATGATGAAGCTTTTGTTCACCGATCGCAACACGCGCATGACCGAACGTATCGCGGCCAAGCTGAAAGCCTCGCCGGAAAAAAGCCAGTTTTTCGCCATCGGCTCGGGCCACCTGCCAGGCCCGGAGGGCATCGTCAGCCGACTGCAAAAAGCTGGTTTCAAGGTAACCAGGATAGGGAGATAACCCATGTTCAAGACCAAAATATGCGACCTTTTCGGAATCGAGTATCCCATCATCGGCGGCACCATGATGCACCTGGCGCGGGTGGACTACACGGCCGCCGTCTCCGAGGCGGGCGGCCTCGGGGTGCTGGCCTCGGCCAACTACAAGCAGATGGACGAGTTCAAAGACGCCGTCAGGCAGATCAAGGACAAGACCTCCAAACCCTTCGCCGTCAACCTGAACTTCTTCCCGGCCCTGAACCAGATCGACAACAACCTCTACCTCGACGTGATGATCGCCGAGGGCGTCGCCATCGTGGAGACTTCCGGACACAAGGCGCCCGAGGGCGTCATCGGGCGCATCAAGCAGGCGGGCATGAAGCTGATGCACAAGTGCGTCGGGGTGCGCTACGCCAAGAAGGCCGAGAGCATCGGCGCCGACGCGGTCACGGTAGTCGGCTACGAGAACGGAGGGGCGACGGGCAACCTGGACATCACCACGCTATGCCTGGTCCCCCGGGTGGTCGACGCCGTTTCCATCCCGGTCATCGGCGGCGGCGGGGTGGCCGACGGGCGGGGTATGGCGGCAGTGCTGGCCTTGGGCGCCGAGGGAGTCATCATCGGCACCCGTCTACTGACGGCCGAAGAGACACCGCTGCATCCCGACATCAAGAAACGGTTGCTCGAACTTAGCGAGCTGGACACGCGCATCGTGCTGCGCTCGATCGGCAACACCCACCGGGTGATGGACAACGAGACCTCACGCAAGATAGCCGAGTTGGAAGCGCAGGGCGCCGGGTTGGACGAGTTGCTGCCGCTGATTTCCGGAATGATCACCAAGGAGAAGTTCGCCGCCGCTTCCGACGGCGGTCTTCTGGCCTGCGGGCAGGGCATCGGCCTGGCGCAGAAGATTAAACCGATGCGAGAAATCATCGAGGAGATCGTCGAGGAAGCCCAGGAGGCGGCGGCCCGCCTGATCAAGCTGATGCCCCTGGCCCGCAACCGCCACCTGCCGCATTCCTGCTAAGCATGGGGTCAGACCCCGACACTTGATTCCTGAGAAGGAAGCCTGTATTTCAACACAGGAAATTTCTACCCGCAGCAATTGCCTGATTTTCTGAGTCACATCGCGAAATTTGTGACGCAGGCTTGAGATCGTCGAAGAGCGGTTATCAAGCCCTGCAGAA
>DATKYQ010000100.1:0-20124 GCA_035528415.1 Myxococcota bacterium
ACCGGGCAGGATGAGAGCCAGATAGACGTGTGAACGTGTCGTTAAGCAGCTGACGTTCTGCCAGGCAACCAGGGAGCTAGTCGCTGCCGAGAAAATATGGACCGTTTTATGGATGTTGATCGTCACTGGAACCGAGAGTCATCCGAGTGGCTACGAGTATTCGAAACGCGAAGGACGCACTGTCAGAAACATTCATCCATTCCTGACAGATCGGGAGAGGTGTTTTCCCTTGACAGGCGTTTTCATAGACGTTGGTACATTAAGAACATTATTCTGGCGCTTCTCTTTCTGGGTTGATCTGTCGTTAGGCATATACCACAAGGACCGAGACTGGATGCGCCTGGCTTATTCATCGTGTATGAGCGCGGGGAATCGAGCGGCGGAAGACCTCCCTGGGTGATGAAGATCGGAACTTATTGGATTAATGTTCTTAATGTACCAACGTCCCTTTATACTTTCTGGCCGGACGGAAGGGTCGAAAAGGGATTCTGGGAAAACGGCAAAAGGGTGAATTGAGGAGAACTCGTGTTCTCTCATTTTCCACGATACGGTTGAGGACAACCTGTCCTGGCGGTGTGTACAGAACCTGGACAGGGTGACTTGAAATCTCGTACACGGCCTTACCCGCTGCGTCCGGCCTGAAAGTAAATTGCCACAAAAACAGTTAGTTGTCCCAGTTCGCCTTGTTGGCACGGCGGTTGCTAATAGTTGGCGCGACGTGCATGACGCGTGAGGGAAGAGATGAGAGTCAAGGCAAACAATACAAGACACAGCGCTCCGGCCGGACATTCAAAGCCGTCCTCGGCCAGAAGGGGCCGGAAAAAGTTTTTGAGTCTGCTGACAGCAAAATGGCCGCCTGAAAAAGACAGGCGGCGCGGGTTGCCCGCAATCCCCGTTTCAGGAGACAACCGCCCCGCTTTCGTGCCCCACGACTCGGACCCGGCCTCGGGCATCGAGAAGCCGCTGGCTGCCGGCTGCGCCGCAGCCGAGGCGGCCGATGGGCTGGATCTTCGCGCGCAACTCGCTCAGCGAATTGTCCAGGCGGCCGCCGCGCCGTCTCTGGCGCAGGGCACCCGAGTAATGCTGGTGACTTTCCACGGCGGCATGCTCGAGGGCGCGACCTGCCAGGTGAGCGTCGCCTCCGGCAAGGTGCGCTGCCGGCTCAAGGCGCGCGGGGCGGTGGCCAGGAGGGAGATCGAAGGCGGCCGGGCCAGGGTGGGCGGCGCTCTTCTGGCCCGCGGACTTTTGCTCGACTCGTTCGAGGTGAGCAGATGAGACCGGCAATCAGGCCATTTCCGGGCGTGAAACTCAGGCGCGTCAGCCGGGCCGAGATCGAACTGCTTTCGAAAAGCGGACATAGCGGTTGGCTCGCTGGCGTGCGCCGGGCGGCTTGTGAACTGGCCCGCGGCTTGGGCTTGGGTGGCGCGAAACTCGATCTGGCGCGGGTTGCGGCCGTCAGTCTGGAAGACCTGCGCCGTGAATTTCCCGGGCGCTGGCGCTTCGCGATCCTTGCCGATCCTACGGCCGAGAGGCTGGGCTTTTTGGCGCTGGATCCCGTCCTTTGCGGGCGCTTGCAGGCGCTGCTTTCCGGGAAAGGGGAGGCCGGGCGAGGTTGGTTCGCGGCCGGGACGGGAGAGAACGGCGCTGTCGGTTGGCTGCTGGCCAGCGCCCTGGAAGTGCTCTGTCAACAGGAAGACGGCCAGGGTTGGAACGGTTACAGGTACTGCGGCCTGTGCGATTCGGCAGGCTCGGTCGGCAGGATCTGTTTTCAACAGGAGAGACTGGTAGGCACCTGGCTGAAGGTGCGGGCCGGTTGGGATGAGGGTTTCGCGGTCTGGCTCGAGCCGGATTCCTCGGTTCAAAGAAGGCCGCCCTACAGTGTGTCGCCTGACGACCTGGAAGAATGGAAGGCCCTGACCGATCTGAAGGTGTCATTCGGCCTGCGGCTGGGTAGGGCCGAGTTGTCCGGCGAAGAGATCGAGCAGATCAGGGCGGGGGACGTGGTTCTCTTCGATCAGATCGATCCGCTGGGGGATGTGAGCCTCACGGCGGGCGCCTGTTCCATAAACGGGCGGGTCGAAGGGGATCGTTTCGAAATAAGCAGGTTCGAATACAACACGGGAGGTGAAGTCATGGAGACTGCGGATATCGTTACCAACCACGGCGCGAATGGATTCGACGCGTCCCAACTCGGCGGGCTGCCGCTCGAGCTTACGGTAGAGGCCGGGAGAGTGGAACTGAGCGTCTCCCAGCTAGCCGGGCTCAGGGCCGGGGACGTTCTGACCATGCCCGCGGCGGTGCTGGGGCCTGTCGACTTGCGTGCCGGCGGACGCCTGGTGGCCCGGGGCGAACTGGTCGACGTCGAGGGCAAGCGCGGTGTGCGCCTGTGCGAGCTTGCGCTCGTTCGCGGGGTGGATGATGAAGGCTCTCTCTAATCGTCTGAAGATTTTTGGGGCCGCCTTCGGCGCCGTCCTCTTGCTGGGACTTTTCTTGCTGCGCGCACAAGGCGGCGCCGGACGACAAGCGGCTTTTCCGACCGCCGCCGTGCTGGTCGTGGGCGTGCCGGCGGCGATCGCCTGGTGGTTGCGCAGGCGCAATGCCCGCGACGAGCGCCGGTCGGCAGGCAGCCTGGTAAGCCTGGATAGCCTCAAGCTGCAGCCGGGCAGGACGCTGCACTTGATCGACCTTGAAGGCCAGCGGCTGCTGGTGTCGTCCTCGGAGAACGGGATCCGCCTGGTCTACAGGATGGATCCGGCCAAGGACGCCCGGCCGGCCACAGATTGCGAGGCTGCGTCATGATCTCCTCGACCGGGGCGCTGGCGGCCACCATGATCGCCGCGGGACTCTTGCCGTTTGCCCTGGTAATGTTGACCTCTTTCGTCAAGATGGCCGTGGTGCTCTCGATAGTCCGCAGCGCCATCGGCACCCCGCAGATCCCGCCCAACAGCGTGGTCACCGGCCTGGCGTTGGTGCTGAGCTTCGTCGTCATGGCCCCGGTGGCCTACGAGGCCGGCCAGAGACTGCAGGCCTCGAGTGCGGATCTAGAGAGCGGGTCGCTTACGCGCATGGGTCAAGCGATCTCCAACGCCGCGCAGCCGCTGCACGAGTTTCTGGCGCGCCATGCCCTGCCCGAGCAGGTCGAGGCCTTTGCCGATCTGCTTGGCGACCGGCAGAGCGCACAAGGGCCGAGTTGGAGAGCGCTCGTGCCGGCCTTCGTCATCAGCCAGTTGCACGAGGCGTTCAGGATCGGCTTCGTCATCTTCCTGCCTTTCCTGGTGCTCGACATGCTGGTTGCCAGCGTCCTTCTGTCACTGGGGATGCACATGCTCTCGCCGACGACAATCTCGTTGCCGTTCAAGTTATTGCTGTTCGTCTTTGCCGACGGCTGGACGCTGATCGGCACCAGCCTGCTCGGCTCGTACGTCTGAGGGAGGACAGCGTGGAAGCCTCGAGCATGATCGAGCTGGGCAGACAGGCGTTGTGGCTGGTACTGGTGGTCTCGGCGCCGGTGGTATTGACGGCGCTGGGAGTGGGCCTGGTAGTCAGCATCCTGCAGGCCGCAAGCCAGGTGCAGGAGTTCACGCTCTCGTTCGTGCCAAAGATCCTGGCCGTGCTGCTTGTACTCGCCTTGACGGCGCCCTGGATGGGCGAGCAACTGGTCAATTTCGCGCGCGCAGCGCTCTCGGGAGCCTACTGACATGGAAGCGCTGTGGTGGGGCATCCTGCTGGCCGGCAGGATCCTGCCGGTTGTTATCATGGTGCCGGCTTTCGGCGGGCGGCGACTGCCGGTTCCCGCTAGCCTGGCTCTGACCGCTGTCGTGGCGATGGCCGTCTTTCCGCTTGCGCAAACGGCCGCTGCCGCGCCGGGCGGATTGCGCTTCGGTGGATTGCTGCTCAAGGAACTTGCCGTGGGCACGGTGCTGGCATTGTCCGCGGACTGCATGTTCGAGGGCCTGCGCATGGGCGGGCGCCTGATCGACGATCTCAGGGGAGCCTCCCAGGCCAGCGCGCTGGTGCCCCAGACGGGCAAGCGCACCTCTCCCCTGGGCGACATCTACCTTTTGCTGGCCGTGCTGATCTTTTTTACGGCCGGCGGCCCGGGGCTTTTTCTGAAGGCCCTGTTGGCAAGCCTCACAGAGCTTCCGCTGGATGTCTTTCCGGCCGCAGAAAGCTTAGGGCAAATCGGCGGACTGGCGCTTGCGTTGAGCGCGCAGGCGATCCGGGTGGGCGTGTCGATAGCCGCCCCGGCCGCGGCCGGGCTGCTTGTGGCCGATTGTTGCCTGGGATTCATCAACCGCACGGCCCCGCAGATACAAGTCTTCTTTCTGGGCATGCCGCTGAAAGCGCTAATCGGCCTGGCGGTGGCCGGGCTTGCGCTGGAGGGATCGCTTCAGAGGTTTCTGGCCCTGCTGGTAACCCGCTGACCGGGATCTAGATGCAGTAGGGGTCGTACGGGGCGCAGTAAAGACCGTCGCCCGTGTCGTAGCAGCAGCCGCCTATGCAACTGGAGTCGGTCGAACACTGGTCCGAGCAGAAAAAAATGTCCGTCATCCCGGTGTCGTCCAACAGGCACTGCATGCCGCCCGGGCACTCGTCTCCATCGCCGGTCAGGCAGGATGTCTCGCCCCAGTACCAGACGCGGTTATAACTGCTGTAGTAGTAGTCGGGCATGCAAACCCAGCGCGTGTCCACGCCGTCGGTCGTCCAGGGGGTTCCCTCGTCCCAGAGAGGCACGCACCAGAAAGCGGCTTTGCAAGAGGCATTGCTCAGGCAGGGGTTGGCGCAGTAGAGCTGATTCGGCTCGCCCTCGACGCAGTATTCGTTGTAGTCCGAGCTAGCATTCTCGTGGCACTCGTCGCAGCTTTCCACCTGGCGGGCGGCGCCCTGGCAGCCGACCACGAAAACGAGCGGCAGCGCGGACAGCAAGACCAATATAGACCTGAAACTCTTCATGACCTGGACTCCTTATCGAAACGGTTAGACAACATTACCCAAAGTTCATTTTCGTAAAGACTACCCGCCATGGTGTGCTACAGTCAATACTGATATTAGACCGCTGCCCGGGTGTTAATATTCGAAAAAAGTTTTCTTCGTTTTCCCGTCCTATGATACGTTTCGAGCAAGTCACGTGTCCTGGAGGTAATGAAATGAAAACACGGGTATGCTGTTGCGCTTTCTTGTCACTGGTGCTTTGTGCCTGTGTGTCCTGCTCAAAGAAGGGCATCGAGGTGAAAGACGCCGGGCGGGCCAAGGGCAAGACATACACCGTGGACAACTCCGGCGACGCGGGCCAGTTTGTCAGTATGGACATCGACGTCAACGATTTCGTCCACATGGTCTACTACGACAAGAAGAACAAGGCTCTCAAGTACGTCAGGCAGTCCGCGGCCGGTTTTGCCATCGCCACGGTCGACGCCGGCTGTCAACATTGTCTGTTCGCCACCTTGCGGGTCACCGGTAACGGCGAACCCCATATAGCCTACTACAGCGACGCGACCCAGACTTTCACCTACGCATACAAGAAGAATGCCGAGTGGAAGAAAGAGCCCATCGAGTGGGGCAAGAGTACCGGGATGGGCGCCCGCCTGCTGTTCGACGACGACTTCAAGTTGCACGCAATGTACTATTCCGGCGATGGCTGGCTGATGCACGCCTGGAGAGTGCTGCGCAAGCAGGAGCCCGGCAAGCGCAAGGCGGCAGTCAAGAAGGGAAAAGACGGCCACAAGGGTATTCCCGGCGAGGAAACCGAAGGGATCTGGGGCAGCGAGCGGGTCGAGCGGGCCAACGGCTCGGAGAAGGTGCAGATTTCGTTCGTCAAGCAGCCGCGAGGAGGATTGGCGGCCAGCTACCTGCACTGGTCCGGGTTGACATCCGAGTTGCACCTGGCCGTCCAGGAGAAAGACGGCAAGTGGTCCATCCAGGTCGTGGCCCGTGAGGACAATCCCGGCAAATCGAGCGCCCTGTTTTTCTCGAGCGCGGGTGAACCGCGGATCGTATTTCGAGAAGCCAGGAAAAACAGGCTGTCAATAGCTGTTCCCGGTGCCGGGGGCTGGAAGATCACGCCGCTTCTGGATGAAGTATACAACATGGCACTTGTCGCCGATGCCTCCGGCAATCTGCTGTTGGCCTTCGAGGAACTGGCGGGGGCCGATCCTCGCAAGGGCCGCCTGTGCTTTGCCGTGCGCAGAAGCGGAAAGTGGAGCCGCTTTATCGTCGATCCCGAAAAGGGATCGGGCACACACCTCGACGCCACGCTCACGGCGGCGTCCATCCCCATGATCGCCTACTACAAGGAGCGCGGGCATTCTCTGAAGCTGTTCGTGGGAGAGTAGACTCTTGCGCTATCGCCGGCGGTTCTTCATCCCCGGCGGCGTCACGTCTACTTCATAGGAATTTTTAACAAGACTCCATTTTACAGAACAATCAATGTATTGCGATGAACTCTACCGCATCCACACTGATGGTGTCCGTGTCGCGACCCCGGTGCTTCCTGAGGGCCCGGTAGTGCACAGTAGTCGTAGTAGATCTTGAACCTGGATCAGGAGAGGAAGCGCCAGCCCCAGAACACCAGGCAGCCCGCAGCAGCAACCAGCCAGACCACACCCATGGCCTTAAAGCCGGGCGACATCGCCAGCATCCGCTGTAGCTCATCGGCGGTGAGGTTGGTTACCCGGATGTCCCCGCCGGCCTGGCTACCGATCCTCACCCGTTTCATGGCAACTCCATCGCGATGCTCTCCGGAGCAATCCTCAGCGATGTCCTCCACCGCCTCGATTCGCCCCGCCACGCACAACTCGTCATCGGGATCGATGGTCATCTCCTCCACGTCCAGATACCAGCCGGCAGGCACCCGGTAGCAGCCGTCGCGCAGCGCGGACAGTTGGCCCTGGTTGTGCTCGTCGTGCCGGTGAACGTGCCGGCTGAGGATGTGGACGTTCCGGAGAGTGATTTCGGCGCGCCCCGAACTGTCCTCGATCTCGACGGAGTCGCCGAAGCACCGCGGGGGGAGCTTCCGCTGGTTGTCGCCTGGCTCATACGAGCTCGTGCTCGTGCCGGTCACGGCGGCAAAGACGACGGCCCGCTTCGACACCGGCGCGGTAACGGTCGCCTTGGAGATCACGCGCCCCCGCAGTCGGACCCACTGGCCTGTAGCGAGTTCGCCGATCTGTCGGAGCGGAAAATCCCCGGTGTGTAACTGGGCCCACTCCTTGTCGCGGCGATTCAAGGTGATCGCCGCTATGCCGGCGATGATCCCGGCCAGGCCGCCGATGAAGGGAACCGCGCAGAGCACTACACCCCCCAGGGTGACGAGAAGTATGAACCAGGGCCGCCTGCCGGCCCCTGTGCTTCGTTCCTCCGCTACCGTCCTGTGCATCTCATCCTCCCGGGAACTGAATGACTTCATAGGAATTTTTAACAAGACTCCATTTTATAGAACAATCAATGGAGCGGTACTTTAGTGCAGCAAAGCTTCTTGCCGGGGAAGTAGTCGACAAGCTCCAGAGGAGGTCCGTCCATCCCCATGATCGCCTTCTACGAGGAGCGCGGGCATTCTCTGAAGCTGTTCGTGGGAGAGTAGACTCTTGCGCTATCGCCCGCGGTTCTTCATCCCCGGTGGCGTCACGTCTGCAAGCAGCGACTGGTTTACTTTGATCGCGGCTGTCCTGCGCTTGTGACTCAGCCAGGCCGCAAGCTGGCCATTGCGGTGCTGGGCCAGCAGGCGCCGGCGCATATCCTGCCTGGCCTTGTCGAAAGCCTGCATGTCGGCTTCATGGCGCTCCGTAAGGACCATGACTACAAATGCCTTGCCTCCCATGGGAGAGTCGATTTCCTTGGGCTTGTCGGGGAAAGGATGATCCTTGGTCAAGGCGAATGCCTGCCGGGCGAGGTCTTCGTCGATACCGATCGAAGGGACGAATGCACCCATGCGCGAGAACATGCCCGAGGCCCGCACCTCGATGGCGTTCGGATCCTTGGGGCTTTCCTTGGTTGCCTCTGGAACGAGGTCGGCGAGTTTCTTGCCGGTCTTGATGCCTGCGAGGATCTGTGCCGCCCGCTGTCCGGCCTCGGCTTCGGCCTTGTCTTCTGCCAGTATCTGCCCCGCGATATCGTGCTTGACCTCGTCGAGCTTGTGATCTTCAGCCGGGAGCACCTCGATACACTTGATGACGTGGAAGCCCTTGTCCGACTTGACCACAGCCGAGTGCTTGCCTTCATCCAGAGCAAAGGCCGCCTCGGCAAAGGCGGTGCCCCAGCGAGCGACCATGGCCTCTTTCGTCAGCATGGGCAGTTCGCCGCCCTTTTCCTTGGTGTCGTTGTCCTCGGAGTATTGCTTGGCTTCCGCGGCGAACTCCTCGCCTTTCTTGAGATCGTCCACGGTCAACTCGGCCTGGTCCTTCTTGTCCTTCACCTGCTCGCTATCGTAAGACGCCCGGACTGTGAAGAATACGTGCGCAACCTTGGCCTTCTTGGGCTTGTGGTATTGTGAGTCGTGGGACTTGTAGAAGTTTTCCACTCGATCGATGTGATCTTTTGCAAACTTGTCGATCTCGGCCTCGGTCGGATTGATGCCTTTCTTGAACCCGGCCGGCATGATCTTGACGAAGTCAAGGTTGATCTTCGTTTCGCTCGTTCGGTAGGCCTGCCTGAGTTCGTCGTCGGTTATCAGGGTGGTGTCCTGGATGATGCCCGCCATGCGCTCCGCCAGCATGCGCCGGCGCCAGGCCTCCTCGAAAACCACCGGGGTCGTGTCCAGGTAGCGGGTCACGTAGTACTTATAACGCTTGAAGTCGAAGCTCTCGTCCTTGCCCATGAAGGCCTTGCGGATATCTTCGTTGCGTTCCTGATTTGTCACGTGCAGGCCCAGGCTACGGGCCGCCTGGATGAGCAGGGCCCGTTCGATCATCCCGTCGAGCACCTGCTGGCGCAGCCCGATCTTGTCTTCCTGAGTCATGGGTTTTTCCTGCTGGTGACGCTTGATTTCCTGCCGGAGGGCCTGATCGTAGTAGTACTGGAAATCGGTATCTCTGATCTCCTCGCCGTTTACCTCGGCCATAAGGCCGGCGCGGCCGCAGCCGCCCTTGCGAAAGCCCTCCGAACCCGCCCCGAACGAGAAAACGAAGACGAAGATGATAAAGCCGAACAACAGGACTACCAGCGTCGATTGGGATTGTTTGCGCATCTGCTCGAGCATTGAAAACTCCTTGTTAGTGGCACTTACAAATCGTCTTTTGATTCGTTAGTGCCACGTTATGCTGGCCAAACCGGTGAAGGCACCGTTTTACAGACGGACGATGATAGCCGTCCGGGAGTTGTATGCAAGATCTTTTTCATATGGGATTTTGCTTGCCAAAACAGGGACATTCTGTTACTGGCACTTACGAGTTGTTTGTTGAGAGGCGGAGAGCGATAGAATGCTGTTCGACTGGCTGTATGCCATGTTTTCACAGGACCTGGCGGTTGACCTGGGAACCGCAAATACACTCCTGTATGTCAAGGGCAAGGGAATTATCTGCGCCGAACCGTCAGTGGTGGCCGTCCAGAAGGACAGCCACGGGGTCAAGAAGGTTCTAGCGGTAGGCAAAGAGGCCAAGGACATGCTCGGCAGGACTCCCGGGAGCATTATGGCCATCCGCCCCATGAAAGACGGTGTGATCGCCGATTTCGAGGTTACCCAGGAGATGCTGCGCTATTTCATCAAGCGCGCGCATAACCGCAAGATGCTGGTCAGGCCCAGGATCATCATCGGCGTACCCTACGGTATCACCGAGGTCGAGAAGAGGGCCGTCAAGGAATCGGCACTGAGCGCCGGGGCCCGCGAAGTATATCTGATCGAAGAGCCGATGGCGGCGGCAATCGGCGCGGGACTGCCGATAACCGAGCCCTCGGGCAATATGATCGTCGACATCGGCGGCGGTACGACCGAGGTGGCCGTGATCAGCCTGGCCGGCATAGTCAACTCGAAATCGGTTCGCATCGGCGGCGATAAGATGGACGATTCGATCATCCAGCACATGAAGCGCAAGTACAACCTCCTGGTCGGCGAGTCGACCGCAGAAAAAATAAAGATCAACATCGGAACGGCTTATCCGACGGAGGAACCGCTCTCCATGGAAGTGCGCGGCCGCGACCTGGTCGCCGGCGTACCCAAGACAATTACCGTGTCCTCAGACGAGATTCGCGATGCCCTTTCCGATCCGATCAACGCCATTGTCGACGCCGTGCGCGTGGTTCTCGATCGTACACCGCCGGAGCTGTCGGCCGACATCGCCGACAAGGGCATAGTCCTGGCCGGGGGCGGGGCTCTGCTGCGGAACCTGGACGTCCTGCTTCGCGAGGAGACCGGCCTGCCGGTGATGGTGGCAGACGATCCGCTGTCGGCCGTGGTCTACGGCTGCGGCAAGGCTCTCGACGAACTGGACCTTCTGAAACAAATTTCCATCGACTGATAAATGAAGTGGTTGCGGAGAAACCGGTTCCGCCTCCTCGTTGCGGGGATTTTGTTTTTCTCGCTGCTGCTCTTTGTCGCCCACATGAAAGAGCAAAGGCATCACAACTTCCTGGATCGGGCGCTGATCTGGGTGACGGCCCCGATAGAAAGCGCCGCCGTCTGGTGTATAGAAGGCGTGGCCGGATTATGGCACGATTATATCTACCTGGTGGGGCTGCGCGAAGAGAATGATGAGCTGAAAAATAAGCTGGCCGGCGAGATTGGCAAGGATGCCCAGTTGGCCGAACTGCAAGCCGAAAACGAACGCCTGCGGAAGCTATTGAACATGCGCGAGTCTCTCGGGTCGGCACAGGTCGCCACCGCCAAGGTGATCGGCGTGGGCACTTCACCGGTACAGAGGACCATCCGTATAGCCGCCGGCAGTTCGAGCGGCGTCCGTGTAGGAAATGTCGTCGTGGCCAATGGCGGGCTGGTTGGACGGGTCTGGGTGGTTACGGGCGGGTACGCAGGTGTGCGCCTGATAGTGGACGGATCAAGCGCGGTGGACGTCGTCGACCAGCGTTCACGAGCCCGCGGCATCGTCAGGGGTCAGGGCGAGGACGAAGAGTGCTCGATAGACTACCTGGTCAGGACGGCCGATGTCGCGTCGGGTGACAGGATCGTGACCTCGGGCATCGGTGGGGTCTTCTCCGCCGGATTGCTGGTGGGAACAGTATCCGGGGTGACTTCCCCCAACGTGGGGGTCTTCCGCAAGGCGTCTCTGAAACCCGCTGTCGAGTTTATGAAACTGGAAGAAGTCATAGTGATCTTCTCGAATTCTCCCGTAAGCGAGGGAGAACGCTGATGAGAAAGATCGCTTTCGTGTTTTACGGCTTGCTGCTGTTGGCGCTCGATGGAGCCTTGTTGCATGTTCTCCATGTTGAATGGGTTCGCCCCGATCCCGTGCTCATTCTGTCCGTGTATCTGGCGCTGAACTTGCGCTCCGGCGAAGGGCTGGTGGTGGTATTTTTTCTGGGCGCCGCTGCAGACAGCTTTGCGGGAACCCCGCTGGGCATGATGGTCTCGGCCCATGTCCTTGTCTGGCTGGCAGCCTGCTGGGCGCGCAGGTTCGTACTATCAAATCAGGTTGCGGCGCACTTAGGCGTGCTTTTCGCCATGAGTCTGCTGTTGAGCCTGCTGCTCCCTGTTTACTTGCTGGCCATGGACGTCAATGGCCAGGTGTTGTGGATTAATTTCAAGGCCGCCTTCCCTCTGGCGTTTATTCACTTGTTGCTGGCGCCGCCCGTCTGGGCAGTAGCCTGCAGGATATGGCCGCGCTACGACAGTCGGGAATTCAACATGGCATCACCTTTCTGAACGCTCGCGCCGCCGGAGTAGAACTTGCCCCTGTTCAAGCCACAGCCGGAACTGTCCAGGTTCTCGAAGCGCTACGTTATCATGCTGGCGTTGATCGTTTGTGTTTTCTCGATCTTCGCCGTGCGTCTCTATTATCTGCAAGTCTCGCACGGGTCTGAATACGAGGCCCTGTCCCTGGCAAACTTCGTGGACGAGAGGCGGGAAGTCGCCCTCAGGGGAATGATCTTCGACCGCAATGGTCGCCTGATGGCGGACAACAGACCGTCGTTCAACCTTTATTTCACCGCTGCCTATTGCAAGAAAGAGGTTTTCTCAACGACGCTTTCCAGACTTACCGAGTACGTCGGCCTGAGCGAATTGGAAGTCGACGATACCCGCGAGTACTTCCGATCGACGATGCGCCTCAAACGTTGGCTGCCGCGCCTGGTGCGACGTGGCATGTCTTGGCCGGAGTTGGCGGCGGTCGAGCAGCACATGGATTTGCTCGAGGGTGTCGAGGTGCGCCCGGAGACCAGCCGAGCCTATCCCGGCGGCAAGCTCGCGGCTCACTTGCTGGGATACGTGGGTGAGATAAGCCCGGGTGAATTGAAGAGAATGAAGAAGGACGGCTACCGCCAGGGGGACATGATCGGTAAATTCGGCATCGAGCATTACTGGGAAGAAAAGTTGCGCGGAAAAAACGGCCAGGTGCAGGTTGTGGTCGACTCACGCAAGCAGAGGGTTCCCGAGTCGCTGGCCCGGCGTGTACTCGAGAACGTTCAGGCAGTCGAGCCGCCGCATCCCGGGAACAACCTGGTGCTGTCGCTGGATGCGAGACTACAGGCCCTGGCCGAGGAACGCTTTTCGGGAACCGAGGGAGCCGCGGTGGCGCTCGACCCGAGATCAGGCTTTATCCTGGCCATGGTTTCCAAGCCGTCCTTCGATCCCAACGTGCTATCGGGCCGCGTCGGCTCGCGGGTCTGGAACGAACTGGTGACCGATCCCGACAGGCCGTTGACGTATCGCGCCACGCAGCAGCAATACCCGCCGGGCTCCACTTTCAAACCGTTCACCGGCCTGGCGGCCTTGGAGTCAGGCGAGCTGGACGAGACCACCAAGCAGCTATGTACCGGCAGCCTCAACTTCGGCGGACACATATTCCGTTGCTGGCGAGCCGGCGGTCACGGCAACGTTGCTATTCACAAGGCGATCGTCCAGTCGTGCGACGTGTTTTTCTACCGCGCCGGCTACAAGGCCGGCCAGGACCGACTGGCCCAGATGTGCTGGAGCTTCGGGTTCGGTTCGCTGACCGGCTTCGACGCCGGCGAGGAGGTGCCCGGCATCTTGCCCGATCGCACCTGGTATCGCCAGCACACCAAGACCGGCTATTTACCGGGTTTCGTAATTTCGAACTCGATTGGCCAGGGAGACGTCAACGTCACGCCGTTGCAGCTTACGCTGGCCTACGCGGCCATTGCCAACGGCGGCACGCTCTACCGGCCGCAGGTTGTCTTGCGGGTGGAATCGCCGGAGGGCAAGGTCGTCCGCGTCTTCGAGCCTCAAGCCAGATGGCGGGTGAAGGCTTCCGCCGAGAATATCGAGATCATGCAGCAGGCTCTCGAAGGAGTCGTCAACGAGCCTGGCGGGACGGGCTACTACCGCAGGCCGCGGCGGGTGCAGTTCCGCGTGGCGGGAAAAACGGGTACGGCCCAGGTTGTGAAACAGGGGCAGGATCGCGGCAAGAACCTGCCCTATGACTTCCGGGATCACGCCGTATTCGCGGCCTGGGCGCCCGTCGGCGATCCGCGCATCGCGGTGGTGGTTTTCAACGAGCACGGGGGTCACGGATCGAGCGGTGCGGCACCGCTGGCCATGGAACTGATCACATACTATCTCGAGCAGATCGAGGCAGATCCCATCAGGGCCGAGGCGGGCAAAAGATGAGAAACCTCTCGCGCACGGGATCTTTCAACTGGGCTCTGCTCTTGACCACGCTTGCGGTCGCCGGCCTGGGTATCGTCAATTTGAGTTCGGCCTCGCGAACGGCCACCTCGAACCTGGCCATGGTACAGGGAATCTGGCTCGGAGTGGGCGTGGGGTTGGCGGTGGTCTTGACCGTGCTGGATTACCGCATCTTCGAGCGTCTGGCTTATCCCATCCTGATCGTGACACTGGTTCTCCTGCTGGCTGTGCTGTTTGCCGGAAGGGTGATATCGGGCTCTCAACGCTGGCTGCACCTGGGAGCGTTCAATTTTCAACCCTCGGAGATGGCCAAGATCGCGGTCGTCCTGTGCGTGGCCAAGTATTTCAACGACGAGCCATCCCTGCCCGAAAGAGGCTACAACCTGCGCGAACTCATCAAGCCGGCCACGATTCTGTATCCCCTGGGGGCGCTGGGTGCCCTTACCCTGTACTGGGAGCGCCTGCCGTTTCTCGGGGGGTGGCGTTTCGCGTTACTCGTGGGGTTGCTGATCTGGGCGGCGGCCTGTTTCCTGTATTCGTTGCGCAGGGGCCGCAGCAGTCTGCACGATCTGCTGAGCCCGGTAATCCTGGTGGCCCTGCCGGCGGTTCTGATACTCAGGCAGCCCGACCTGGGAACGACACTGGTGCTGTTCGCAGTCACCGGAACGATGATACTTTTCGTCAAGATCAAGCCGCTGAGCCTGATCATTGCGGGGCTGGCGATCATGGTGGCGGCAGCCAGCGCCTGGTTCTTCGTGCTGGAGCCCTATCAGAAGAAGCGTGTTTTTGCCTTCATCGAGCCGAGCGCGGACATCAAGGGAAGCGGCTACCACGCCTGGCAGTCCAGGTTGGCTGTAGGTTCGGGCCGGGTGTCGGGCAAGGGTTTCGGAAAGAGCACCCAGACGCAGTTCAAGTTCCTGCCGGAGCAGCACACCGATTTCGTTTTTTCGGTCTGGGCCGAAGAATGGGGGTTTACCGGCTGCGCGGGCGTGCTGGGGCTGTTTCTTTTTTGGCTGCTGCAGATGATCAACATAGCCAGCAGCGCGCGGGAAAGGTTCGGAGCCCTGGTGGCTGTGGGAGTGATCGCCTTAATCTTCTGGCACGTGGCGATCAATATAGGCATGGTGATCGGAGTCCTGCCGGTGGTTGGAATAACACTGCCGCTCTGGAGCTATGGCGGCTCGTCTGTTTTAGCCACCATGGTAGCGATTGGCCTGTTGCTGTCCATCTCGCTCAGGCGTCACAATTTCTGAGAAAATACAATCAAAGTACCTTGTTGATGAATTTCTCGAGCGCTTCGGGCGTGGGTCGGCCGGTGAACTGGTTTACGACCTTGCCCTTGTGAAACATCAGAATCGTCGGTAGGGCCTTTACGGAGTACTGAATGGCGGTCATGGGGCTGGAACTCACGTTCAGCTTGGCGAACTTGACGCGCCCGCGATAGCTTTTTGCCAGCTTTTCGATCACGGGCTCAAGGGCCTTGCATGGGCCGCACATCGGCCCCCAGAAATCGACCAGGGCGGGAAGCTTGCTGGATACCACCTCTTGATGAAAGTTGGCATCGATGACCTCGGCAACTACTTTTTCGCTCATTGAGTAAGACCTCCGCTAGTGTGTCGTCGAGCAGCAACATTAATACAGTGTGGCCCCGTGATCAACGGGCATTTGTGCGAAATCCGCGAACTTGACTTGGAGCGGCTCTCCATTGTAAATTTAATATGAAAAACAGGGGAGTTGGAGCGAAAACCGTGGCTCGTCATCTTTTCATCGCCCAGCAGACGCTGGCCACCTGGATGGACCAGGAAAAGATCGACTTCGATCACAACGTCATGACCATCAAAGCGGACGGGCGTACCTTCAAGCTGATCGAGGCGGTGCGCTTCGTCAAGATAGAGGGCGACGAAGAGGACAAACCTGGTCTTCTGGGTCGGGTCAAGACCAATCGGCAACTTGAGGAGATGGGCGCGGAGCGCTACCGCGATTCTGTGCTGTTCGAAGATGTCGCCTACAGGGTGCAAGAAGGTTTCATCGGCGAGGTGTTCATGAAAGAAACGGACACGGCGGCCGCCGCCGGTTTCAAGGCCGCCGAAACCGTGAAGCCGCCCCCCCCGCCCCCCCCGCCACCCACCCGTGCTCCTCTACCGGCGGCGACGCAGGCTAAAATCACGGCGCCGCAAGAAGGACGTGCAGCTCCGCTGCACGCCACCCCGCTGCAAGCCAGTCTTGCCGGCGCTGCCGCTCCGGCCGAGAAGATGGACTCCGGCGACCAGGAGCCCTCCGATGAAGAGTTGCTGACACGTTTTCTGTTGGACAATCTGTAATCTTCAGCTGTTTTTTGGGCGCCCGGTGCGCTGCATGTTGCTTTTGATGCGCAGGAAGTAGTGGGCGACGTCCATCCTCAGCAGGATGAAGGTTGCGAGGATGAGGGCCAGCAGAACGACCCAGGCCAGTGTCGTGTCATACTCAAGGTCGGTGAAAATACCGCCCTCGGCGACTTCCGGGTAGTGGTCTGGTTGAACCGGCAGGCCGTAGCGCTTGGCCATGCGGACGATGTTGATCAGGTGGATCACCGGAATGCCGGCCCGGCTTATGCGGGTCATGACCGAGTCGCGGATCCTGTCCGGGACTGGCGTTGTGCGATTGAGGCCCGACTTGAACATCTTCTTGACGAGCGGGCTGCCGACGCTGCCGGCTCCGCCACCGGTGTTGACGAAACAAGAAATTGGCCGCTTTCCCGCCTCTTCCCGGTAGATATTCATGCGCAGGTCCCAACTCGCTTCCAGGCTGGCGGGATCGATCAGTTCGACTCCGTTGCGCTTGATGATTTTTCTCAAGTGCCGGATTCCTTCGGGGGGAATGCCTCCGCCCCTGTCTCTCTCGCCGCCGAGCGAGGCGGCGACGGAGCGGTGGTGGATGATGCCCTTCTCGTAAAGCAGACGTTCCATGTCCAGCCAGCTAAACTGAGGATTGTTGGCCCCCCAGCGTGACGCCGAGGCCGAGGATATCGCAATTGGCTCGAGGCCGAGCACCTCCGCGGCGACCATCGATGCCAGGTTCAAAGACGGAAAAGAACCCGAGAAACCCATGGCCACGACATCGCCTTTCTTGAGACTGGCGCGCTTGTAAAGTTGCACTAGCACGGCCGCGAAATTAGGGTTGGCCGAGGTCTGCTTGGCGGCGAGCGATCCTTCTTTTGAGGTGATCGGCGTCAATCCCGAGCCGATCATACCGGTTCCGTTGGGATCGTGCTCGGTGTCGATGCGGCCGAAGATGAGGAGTTTTTTATCGCGAATGGCCTTCATGCCGGCGTCCATCAATTTCGCGGCGGCCATCTTCTCGCGGTAGTATTTCTTGCGCTGCTTGGACGGCAGTTGCTCGACCAGGACATAGCCGATTATGGAGATCGCGGCTATCAGAACCAGCACGCCGCGCGAGGCGCGCCCGGGTCTCCACATCAGTGCCATGTGTACATCTCCCCGCCGTATACCAGAATCAAAGCCAACCTAACGAGCACGCCCGAGGTTATCAGGGTGGCCGATGTTTCGATCGCTCCCTGGCGATCGATCCACATGCCTACTAGGCCGGGGATGATGAAGCCTATCGCCGACAAAACGAATGTCTTTCCGAAGATGTCGAACACCAGGAAGCCGCGCGAGAACCACCCCAGCAGGAAGCCTACCAGGATGATGACCACCGTTCTGCGCCGCCCGAAGAGGATCATGAAGTTGTCGAGCAACTTGACTACCAGAAAGGCCAACAAGCCAAGGGCCATGGTCATGACCACTGCGACTGGGTGGCGCAGGTTCAAGGCGATGTAGCCGGGTACCACCATGCCGCCGGCCGCCAGTCCCAGCGTCTCGGAAAAAATCAAGCTCACCACCAGGCCCATGGCTATGGCGGTGACGACTACTTCGGGTGCCAGGTTTTCCAAGTTTTATCCTCCTGCCGCGTCATTACCGGGAGGCAGGGCGCGGTTGGTGAAATACTCGACGATTTCCAAACCCCCGCCGCCTATGTTGCCCATACCGAAGACGGATCCTGCTTTTTCGATCTGAGCCACCGCGCGCTCGAAAATCTGACCCGGGGCCGCATCTTCCATGGTGATGATTTTTTCGCCGGGCAGCCCGGCCTTGAGGGCCGCTTCGAGGGCCATGTGGGTTCCCCGGCCGGTCACAAGCACCCGGTCTAATTTTTCACAGTCCGGCAGGATGCGGCCCAACTGGGCGCTGCGCTGAGTCCGGTCGGACCGGCAGTTGAGGATCACCACTCGCCGGCGATCGTCGGGATACAGCTCCAGAAGGCGCTGCCAGATGACGATGCTCGAGTCGGGATCATTGGCCGCGAAGGCGTTTATGAAGTCGATCTGCTTGGCGAAGAAGGCCAGGTGAATGACGCGCAGCGCCCCAATGTCTGGATCGGCTGTGTACATGCCTTCGATAGCTTGCTTCCGAGCGACGCCGGCCAGCTCGCAAACCTTGATGGCCAGGGCGACATTCTCGGGATGCTCGATGTAACTGAAGCGCCGCATGATCTCGGCGGTTATCTCTTCGCTCTCCGGAGTGACGCTGATCAGCTCTACACCTTTGCGTTCGGCGGCGGTGCGGAAAATTGACAAGAGTTCCGGGTTTGTCTCGGCGGTCACCAGCGGGCCGCCCCGCGGCGTACTGCCCGCCAGTGCCCGGGCCACGTCGTTGACAGTCGGTCCCATGACGTCGAGGTGATCGGCCCGGGCATTGGTGATCACCCCGAAAGAAGATCGCACCATCTTACGTTCAGTGTACTCTTGTAAAGTCGGGCTGAGGGCCATGCACTCGAGCACCGCGGCCTTGGCGCCGCGCCTCGCCGCCACTGAAATCGACCGTAATTGCTCGAGCACGTTGGCCCGGCCCTGGCGCTGGATATCGTACTCGCTGCCGTCGTCCAGGATCATTCGTGGCCGTGAGCCGGTCGTCTTGGCGCAGGTGTGCACGCCCCCGGCGCGCAGCCCGGCGGCGATCAGGCGGGTCACGGATGATTTTCCGCGGGTTCCGTTGACGTGTACGCGAAGCGGAACCCGGCGCAGGTTGTGCATGTGAAGTTGGTACTCCCAGGCACCAACCAGGACGATGAACAACAGGATGAAGGCCACGACCAGCATTCAGATTCCGGCGCCTATGTGAAAGAGATCAGCGGGTCTCCTGTTTGAACCTGCTGACCGGCCGAGACGTGAATCTTTGCAACGTTCCCGGAGCGGTCGGAACGGACCTCGTTTTCCATCTTCATGGCCTCGAGAACCAGGAGCACGTCGCCGGTGGCGATTTTTTGCCCTTCAGAGACAAGCAACTTCAGCACGGTTCCGGGCATCATGGCGCACAGGGCGCCGTCAACAGGAGCGTCGGCGCGAGCGGCGGCCGATGATTGCGGCGCTTGTTCGGCCGGCGGAGAGGGCGTGTCGACCTTCGCCGAAACATCGCGGATGGCGACTTCCATTTTCTTACCGTCGACCAAAACACTAGCGGTCTCGCTGCCAAGGCTAAGGATACGGACATTGTACTTCCGGCCTTCGATCTGCAGCTCGAATTCCTTCTCGCCAGCCACGTTCCTGTCTCCTGCCTGCCGTGCCGCCCGTTTCTAAAACCGGGCCTGAGCATATTTTGCCTTCCAGCAGGAAGCAACGCTTTTTTAAGAAAAGGCAGGGACAGAAAAGGCAGGGACGGAGGCGCAACCAATCGTTGACACTGTCAAATCGGCCGGCGACCCGCTTCGGATCAGATTGTTCTCGGATCTTTCCGATCAACCGCCGGATCAAGACCTGGTTTTGCCATCACCGAGCTTCAGATCTTCGGTTCCAGCAGTCGAAAGGTGCCGAATCCCCGTCGAAACGCAAAAAGGAAACACACGTCTCCCTTGCTCCCCCTGTTTTTCTGCTTTTTGTATTCGATTTAGCCGGAGTCGGGCGGGTCCGGGCCCGCCGATTTCTTCTTGAGCAGCTTGGACAGCTTCTTCCTCATCTCATCCACCCACAGCTCCCCGCCGATAAACAAACCACTGCCCATGGTCGGGTCGCGCTTCATGCCGTGCTCCACCATGTACCTGTCCAGCATCGAACGATACTTGCGCTGGCGCTTGCGGGCGGTCGGAGCGAGCTTCTTGTACCACTCGGGAATGGTCAACATGTCGTCATACGAGTTCTTCTCGCCAAAACAATAGAAGCGGCAGCTCGAGAATTCCTTCCAGCGGATGTCCGTGGGCCGGCTGATGATCCCGGCCCGCACCGGGTTGCAGTCCATGTAGAACATCAGGTTCTTCAGCCGCTCGTCGTCCTGGACCTGCAAAGTCTTGGGCCGGTCATGGGCCACCTTGCCAAGGCGCTTGTGGCGCTTGTTGAAGGTCAGGCC